>NZ_CP016474.1:2400000-3057091 GCF_001693255.1 Picosynechococcus sp. PCC 7003 | reverse complement strand
CGTAATTGATCCTACAAAATAGACGGGAACAGAAGAGGGTTGGGCTTTTCAATGTAGCTCAATTTTTCTCAGCTTGAACCCCTGGCAGTACTCCAAATTCTCGTAGGGCCGGGATAAAGTTGTGATTTTCGTGGCTGGGACGACTTAGTTTAAGCAGGGCAAATCGTTGCAGGGGTGTTAGGGCTTGCCATTGATCTGGAGTCATTTCGACAGCGCAATCTTGGGCTTTTTCGAGGATTTGGGCGGGAATTTCGGTCTGTAACCAGGGAGGATTTGGGTCGATATCGAGGACTTTAGCTGGTGTGCCTGTTTTCTCTGTAATCAGACCTTGGAGCGTTTCGTGGTAGTGCTGCACCTCAGCAGGGGTTTCACAGGGCATTTGGATCAATTGCGTTTTCTCGGCCTCTGTGAGTTTATGCCAATGGTCGAGTTTCATTTTGACGCCGCAGGTATCGAGTTTGTAGCGGATGATCATCGGGATGCAACGCAAGGATGCAATGAAGTCCTGCTCGAACCCAAAGAAATCTGTCATGGGATTTTGCCTCACTGAAAATATACATAATCATGTTGGGTTAGCTTGGGGATTTACATCCCCCTAAATCCCCCTTATGAAAGGGGACTAAGAGTTCTTTTTTATTCACGGTGCCACTCGGTAATGCCGCCTGGTTTGTCCACCAACACAATGCCTTTTGCGGTGAGTAAATCTCGGAGGCGATCGCCTTCTGCATAGTTCTTATTGGCGCGGGCGTCTTTACGTTGTTGGATCAGGCTTTCAATTTCGGCATCGGTTAAACCAGCGGCCTGTTGCTTCGTTTCCGGGACAAAACCAAGGATATCGGCCAATTCCTTGAGGGTGAGCCAGAGGGATGCGAGAATTTGCGGATTTTGCTGGAGCTTGCCTTCGTGGACGAGGATATTTTTTTCTTTTTTCAGTTCCTTCGCCAGTTCAAAAAGAATCGCTAGTCCGCCGGAAAAATTCAGGTCATTGTCAACAATCGCCTTAAATTTCGCCAGGATGCCCTTGTCCGCAGTGATATTGTTCGTATCCAAATGTTCTGCCCCGAACAAAAGCGCATCGTTGAGGGTTTCCCAGCCCTTGGTGGCAGCGGTGAGGGCTTCGTCGGTGAAGTCCAGGGGCTTGGTGTAGTGGGCCTGGAGGATAAACAAGCGCACGGCCATCGGGTCATATTTTTGCAACAGCTCACGGATCGTGATGAAGTTGCCGAGGGATTTGGACATTTTTTCCCCTTCTACTTTCACCATGCCATTGTGCAGCCAATATTTTGCGAGGGGTTGGCCGGTAGCCGCTTCCGATTGGGCGATCTCGTTTTCGTGGTGCGGGAAAATTAAATCACTGCCCCCCACATGGATATCAATGGTTTCTCCGAGGCGATCGCGCACCATTGCCGAACATTCGATGTGCCAACCGGGACGACCGGAACCCCAGGGGGAATCCCAGGCGGGTTCACCTTCTTTAGCGGCTTTCCAGAGGGCAAAATCAAAGGGATCATGTTTTTTCGGCGCATCAGGGTCTTCTGTGACCCGACCGCTGGCCCCTGCTTGCATATCGTCTAATTTGCGGCCAGAGAGTTTCCCATAACCGTCAAACTTACGCACGGCATAGTACACATCTCCCTGGGAGGCATAGGCAAAACCCCGTTGTTCTAGGTCGTGGATCAGCTTCTGAATCCCATCTAAACTGTGGGTCGCCCGGGGATATTCGTCGGCGGGTTGAATGTGGAGCGCTTCCATATCCTCGAAATAGGCTTCGATGAATTTTTCGGCGATCGCCCCCATGGAACTTTTTTCCGCCCGCGCCCGATTGAGAATTTTGTCGTCAATGTCGGTGAAATTTTGGATGTAATGCACCTCGTAGCCCGACCATTGCAAGTAACGTCGCACCACATCCCAAATCAAACAGGTTCGTGCGTGACCCAGATGGCAATAGTCATACACCGTAATCCCACAGCAGTACATCCGCACCCGATTATTTTCGAGGGGTTCAAAGGGTTCAGAACGGCGGTGGAGGGTGTTGTAAAGACTGAGGGACATGGTAAGCACTGGCGTTGAGCGTGTTTCATTCTAACCCACGATTGCCCAGAGAATTCAATCCCCATTGAGTCCTGTCGTTACAGTTTTTTGAACCTAGGCGATCGCCCCTTGAGACGGTGTTAGGTTGAAGGTAATTCTTCTCCTGGAGGTCAGCCCATGGCCACTTCATCATCCTGTAAACCGTTTTCCCAGCGTTCCCTCACATTACTGCTTAGTGGTTGTTTGTTAGGGGGACAAATTCTCGCCGGTTGTCAGATGGCCTCCCAGAGGAATTTAGAAACGGGTATGGATAGCGCCACAGCGCCCCAGATTACCGAAACAGAAGCGATGCCCCCTACGAGTCCTCCCTTCGATGGCGAAATTCCTCAAGAAGTTCCAGATTTATCCCAAGAGGACTACAACCTCATCCGTGATAATCCTTTCCAACTGGTGCGCACCGAACCCCTTTCGACCTTTGCTCTGGATGTAGACTCCGGCGCCTATAGTAATGTGCGCCGCTTTTTAGATGATGGTCAACTCCCCCCCGCCGATGCGGTGCGCCTGGAGGAGATGATTAACTATTTCACCTACGACTATCCCGCTCCAGACAATCAACCCTTCGCCATTAACACTGAACTCTCCCAAGCCCCTTGGCAACCCCAGCACCAACTCCTCCGTATTGGCATTAAAGGGAAAGAAATTGAAAATGAAGCCCTCCCCCCCAGCAATTTGGTGTTTCTCTTTGACGTGTCGGGGTCGATGAATGATCCTGATAAACTCCCCCTCCTCAAGTCAGCTTTTCGATTATTGGTGAACGAGTTGCGCCCGGAGGACCGCGTTTCCATTGTGGTGTATGCCGGGGCAGCGGGTTTAGTCTTGCCCTCTACGTCCGGGGCCGAAAAAGAGACCATTCTCGCGGCTTTAGATAATTTAGAGGCAGGTGGCTCCACGGCGGGTGGTGAAGGCATTGAACTGGCCTACCAAGAGGCGGCGGAAAATTTCCTCGACAATGGCAATAACCGGATTATCCTGGCCACCGATGGTGATTTTAATGTGGGCATGTCCAGCGATGCAGAGTTGATTCGTCTGATCGAACAAAAGCGGGAACAGGATATTTTTCTAACGGTGTTGGGCTTTGGTACAGGCAATCTCAAGGATGCCAAGATGGAGCAACTGGCTAATAACGGTAATGGAAATTATGCCTACATCGACAACATCCTCGAAGCGAAAAAAGTATTGGTAACAGAAATGGGCGGTACGCTTTTAACTTTGGCGAAGGATGTG
This sequence comes from Picosynechococcus sp. PCC 7003, assembly GCF_001693255.1. NCBI lineage: Bacteria > Bacillati > Cyanobacteriota > Cyanophyceae > Chroococcales > Geminocystaceae > Picosynechococcus > Picosynechococcus sp. PCC 7003. The sequence continues at coordinate 3,053,776 of NZ_CP016474.1, read as the reverse complement.
AAAATTCAGGTGGAATTTAATCCGGCCCAGGTGCAAGCTTACCGATTGTTAGGTTACGAAAATCGCCTGTTGGCAGCCCAGGATTTTAACGACGACACGAAAGATGCGGGGGAACTGGGCGCTGGTCATACAGTGACGGCCCTCTATGAAATTGTACCGGTGGGTGTTGATTCGCCCGTTGAGCTGCCGACCGTGGATGATTTGAAATACCAAGAAACACAACCCAATTCGGGAAATTTTGCGGGGGAATTGCTGCAACTAAAGCTCCGCTACAAGCCCCCCACTGGGGATAATTCAGAACTGATCACCCAGGCGATCGCCAATGACGGTAAACCCTTAGATCAAGCCTCTCCCGATTTCCGGTTTGCGGCAGCAGTGGCGGAATTTGGGATGCTGTTGCGGGACTCCCCCTATCGCGGCGAAAGTTCCTTTGATCAAGTTTTAGAACTCGCCCAGGGCAGCAAAGGGGCAGATCCCGAAGGCTACCGCAGTGAATTTATCCAACTGGTCAAAACAGCCCAGGCCTTGAAATTCTAGGACAAAAGTCAACAAAGTTTTTTTGTTCTCCTCTGTGGTTGTGGGTTAGGCGATCGCCAAGTGCATAGGGTCTACTGCCCGGCCACTACATAGCACCATGAAATGAAAAATATCCTTCGGAGAACAAATCAATGAAAATCACACAACGCACCATTGGTAAAAGTTTAATGCTCGGCACAATGATTCTGATGGGAAGTGGCTTTAGTGCAAATGCGGCGCCGCCGCCCCCTAGTGGTTGCCCGACTGGCTGGCTCCCCCGTCCCCAGGAAGTTAATTTCCAATTGGGCGCTTGTCTTCCCGGCACCATTGCGAGCCCTTTACCAAGCCCCCACCAGGCCCAACCGCAGCCCCTGACCTGCCCTGAAGGTTGGCAACCCCGTCCCCAAGAAGTAAATTTCCAGCTCGGCCCCTGCTTACCCGGCAGCATTGTCACGCCAACACCGCAACCCCAATCTGGTTTACTACTCCCGGCGGTTCAAAAAGTGCGTTTGGTTGCGCCCCGCTAAAAACGAATCCCACAAGCCTAAAGACCGCTCAAATTTCCTTCTACAGGTGTTGACAGCGGTCTTAATTATTGATCGTTTACGTTTAGAGGATGTCTGAGAAGGGTATGGCGGATAAAAAAATAGAGATTTAGCCTGTAGAAGTACATAAATCTCTAATCTCAAAAATCATGTCTACATCCTATCCGACAGACCTCACCGATGACCAATGGTCTCTCCTTAAACCCCTACTTCCCTCAGCTAAATCGGGTGGTCGTCCCCGCTCCACTGACCTGCGTCAAGTCGTTAATGCTCTCCTCTATATCCTCATGGGTGGTATCGCCTGGCGCTTACTGCCCCATGATTTCCCCAAATGGCAAACCGTCTATCACTACTTCCGCCAATGGCGTGACGATGGCACCCTCGAACGTATTAACCAAACTCTCCATCAGTGGGAACGCACCACAGGTCATGACCACCCTCCTCACCGAGCTATGGGGTGGTGGATTCTCAATCGGTGGATACAGCAACAATGATTCATCAGGATGTTGGAGTTGATGGAAATAAGAAAGTTAAAGGTCGCAAACGACACATCATGGTGGATAGCTTGGGCATTTTGATGGCCGTAGTGGTAACTGCCGCCAACACCGCGGAAGGTCAAGGATTAAAGCTATTGTTGGCACGAATCCAAAGGATGGGACTGAATCTAGAGTGTTTTTACCTGTTGTATGTGGATGGGGGGTATCACGGAGAAAGTCTTGTGCGCTGGGTAATGGACAAGTTTGGCTGGATATTGGAGAAAGTATTACGTCCGGAGGAGTGCAAAGGATTCACAGCATTACCAAGGCGATGGGTAGTGGAGAGAACCTTTGGCTGGTTTTACTGGTGCCGCCGTTTGAGTCGAGACTATGAATGTAATACGAGGAGTGCGGAAGCGTGGATATATCTAGCATCCATTCGCATCCTTCTGAGGCGCTTGGCGTAATCTTTACAATATTTTCTCAGACATCCTCTTAATGGGCCTATTCACTTTAGAGGCCATTTATAAAGTAAATGAATTGCTTGATTTTCCCCCTAAATCTCCTCACTAAAGCTCCGGCATTTGGGGGGACTTTGATCCCATTAATTGACCGAAAATTCCTCCCAGACTGGGGACAGAAGGGCTTTATAAATCAGCTCTCAGTCTATTCGCTGAAATTGAAAGGAATCACCTATCACATGTTAGCGGTGATCCTAGAATCAGCAAAGGCTGCATTCTCAAGATCAATAAAGGGAGAGTTGAAAAACTCTTCAGCTCTAATGGGTCGACTGAATAAGAAACCTTGAACCTCATCACAATTAAACTTAGTCAAGAATTCTAATTCTGCCTGCTCTTCCACACCTTCTGCCACTACTTTTAAGTTCAGTTGATGGGCCATTTCAATAATCGCCGTAATAATCGCCGCATTCACAGGATTTTGGTGAATTTTATGGATGAAAGAATAATCGATCTTGAGGGTATCAAAAGAAAATTGCTGGAGATAACTCAAGGAAGAATAGCCTGTCCCAAAGTCATCGAGAGCAATCTTTAAGCCCAGGGAGCGCAGAGCCTTCAGCCGTCGGATCGATGCACCACCATTGCTCACCAGGGTACTTTCCGTGAGTTCTAACTGGATATCTTGGGGTTGCAGATGATTATTAATAATGATCTGACTTAAGCGATAGTGGAGATTGAGTTGGGTAAACTGCTTTGCAGAAAGATTAACCGACATATAAAAATCTTTTAAGCCCGCCGTCTGCCACCGCCGCAACTGACTGCAGCTTTCTTCGAGGACATATTCTCCAATGGGAATAATCAGCCCCGTTTCCTCTGCGAGGGGAATAAACTGGCTGGGCGAGACTAAGCCCCGAGTCGGGTGGAACCAACGCAATAATGCCTCTGCACCAACAACCTTACCCGTTTGCAGATTTACCTTCGGTTGATAAAAAATCTCAAGTTCATTGTTGTCAATAGCCTGACGCAGATCTGCTTCTAGGGAAACAGCATTAAAACGACCAATATTCATCGCCACGGAGTAGAAAGAGTATTGACTACCTCCCTGTTTCTGGACTTGCACCATTGCTGTGTGGGCATTCCCTAAAATTTCGGGGAGTGCTAGACCATCTCTCATGTAAAAGGCGATCCCAATACTTAAACTGATAAATACGTCTTGCTTATTTTCTAATAAGGTGAAGGGGGATTCAAAGGCAGTGAGCAGTTCTTGGGCAATGTTTACAACTTCATGTTTGTGTTCTACAGGACGAAGAATGGCACAAAATTCTGAAGTATTAAGACTGGCGACCATGCCATATTTTTTCAATACCTGCTGGAGTCTTTCGGCCACCTGTTTGAGCAGCAAACTGACTGCGCCATGTCCCAGGTACTCATTGAGGAGTTGGAAGCGATCGAGGCCAATGGAAAAAATGGCGATTGGCGGGACGGTCTCACTGTCTTGTTCTGGTGGTAAGTCCGCAATGACCGCCTCAAAGGCATCGGCAATTTTGTTTTGGTTGGGTAGACCGGTGAGGCCATCTTTTTCGCGGAGTTGATGGATTTTTTCGGAATAGTATTGGGTGACCCGGGCCTGTTTGCTGAGTCGTACTTCTATGGCCTTGAGTAATTCTGCCGCTTGGACGGGCTTGGTGAGGTAATCGTCTGCGCCGGAAGCCATGCCCTGGCGGAGTTGTCTGGTTTCCGATTGGGCTGTTAGGAAAATAAAGGGAATTCTTTCGGTTGCTTCGCTTTGTTGGAGTTTTTCGAGGACGTCGTAACCGCTGAGGTAGGGCAGCATTACGTCGCAGATGATCAGATCAGGTAAGCATTCTGTTGCTACTTCAATGCCCTGGACACCGTCTTTGGCTTCGATGACGATATAGCCACTACTGGAAAGGATTCTGCACGTCAGTTTGCGGAGAATGTTGTCATCTTCGATAACCAAAATTGTCGTTAATTCTTTATGGTTTTTTTCAGGATGCATAGGGTTACTCCGGTGACCACTAGTGCGTAGGTCTATAAAGTTTGAACTCAAAAAGGTTAGGGGCTTGGATCAGTATTGGGGAAAATGTTTATTGTTGATTTTAAAATCGGCAAAAGAAAATAATACTTATTCAGAATGTTGACTGAGCCTGCTTGTAATCAGTTTATTGCTTAAAATACTTGAAATTCATTAGTTTTCACTGTTGTGATATTTCTTATAAATCCTCAGGAAATTTTGCCCGGTGACCAACTGGTGCCTAGAGTGTAACGGAATAATCCTTTGGAGGGCAGAAATACTCATATTGGTTTGCAAGTATGAAAAATCGAGCGTTACATGTAAAGAAATGTAACACAGGCATCAACAAAAGGCAAATATTGTGAACTACTCCTCCCTGCTAAAGCGAGGAAGGAGCTTTCTACGCAAAGAACTGCTTTCTACTCCGAAGAATAGCGAGTCTTAACATTCTGGCGATAGGCGGAAAACCCTCGTTCCGAAGGCCAAAATTCTTTTTTTGCAACACTGCCCGTTTAGCTTGGCTTTCGCTTAGGGAGAAGTGGTCAAGACAAACTTACAGTAGCATGAGTCTAACTCGCTTTCCTCCCCTCCCTGCTCGTCACAGTACTGTGTGCGAGGAAGGGAAATTCCCGCTCGTATCAGTTAAATCTGCGTCTTATCTCCTCCGGAGGGAATGTGCTTCGGTTTGGACAAGGGTAGGGGGTATATCGGTGGAGCCAAAACGGGGTAGGCGATCGCGCTGTTGAAACAAAATAAAAGCCGCCACCGCCAAGAGAAAATACCCAAAGCCCTTTTGGAGTTGTTTGGCTTTGACGTACCGCGAGCTATATCCCCCAGCTAAAATGCCAACGCTGGCCACAAAGGTAAAATTCACCATTAACTGCCAATCAAAAACCACATCGGCTTGGCCAAAATATCCCAAAAATCCGGCGATCGCATTCATCACAATAATCACCAGGGACGTACCCACCGCCTCTTTCATTTCCGTCTTGCCGAGCAGTACCAGGGCCGGCACAATCGCAAAGCCACCACCAACCCCCACTAACCCCGTCAAAACGCCAATCCCTAAGCCCTCCGTGAGCAACCATAGCCAACAGTAGCGGCACACAGGAGCCGGATAATCCTCGAGATGCGGTTCATTGGCTGGGTGGGCGATCGCCTGACTACTTTTACGAATCATAAAAATCGCCGCGATCAGCATCATCACCGCAAACAGCAGCAATTGCACCGTCCCTGTAATTACAGGCAACCGAGTTAACTGCGCACCGAGGAACGCCCCAACCATCGTCGCCGAGCCGAAAATCCCTGCTTTTTTCAAATTAATGTTGCCCTGCCGCCAGTGGGGGACCAAACCCACCGCACTGACAATGCCGACAATAAACAATGTCATGGCGATCGCACTTTTGGGGTCAACCCCCATCACATAGACTAAGATCGGCACCGCCAACACCGAACCACCGCCCCCCATCAAACCCAAACTAATACCAATACAGGCCGCTAAAAAATATCCCAAGATCTGCATCATATCCTCCAAAAAAAAAGCCCCCAGCAACTGTGGGGAGCAATGTCGTTCGTTAAACTTATTTGACGCGGTTGTAGGGAAGACGGGCCAAAATCTTTGCCATGCCGCAGAAGCCCGTAAAGCCCGCAAACATCAACCCAGAGCCGACAAATCCGGTGAGGAGCAAAAACCAAGGGGAGACAAATGCACTTAACAATGTGCCTGCGAGGACTAGGCCCCCGGCAACGATTTGTACCTGGCGCATCATCGGCAAGGGCGCTTTTTTATTTTCGTTGTAAGGCAAGTTAGCGCCTTTCCAGGCCGTAAACCCACCGTCAAAATGGGCCACTTGGTAATAACCCGCCGCAAAAAAGAGTTCTGCTGCCCGTCGGGAGCGATTGCCACTTTGACAATAGAGGATCACATTTTTCGTTGTCTGGGGGACGGTATCTACGGTTAAGCGAGACAGGGGGATATTTTGTGACCCCGCTACATGTTCTCTGGCGTATTCAGCCTGTTCGCGCACGTCGAAAACGATGGTATTGGGGGAATTTACCTGGGCAGCAAACTCAGCAGGGGAAAGTTCAAGTAATTGTTGTTGTTGAGTAGTTGTCATTGCACTAAGAAAAAATGGTGATGATTGGGTGTAATCCAGAACAAAAAATGGCGCGCTTGCTAGGGGAACAAGACTTAAACATTTTAAACATTGCCACAGGCTTGGTTAGCGGGCACTGCTTCCATAATCTTTTTCGGGTTAGGAAGGTTGAGGTTATCCATGAGGTGAATAAAGGCTTGGCGATCGCCCTTGAGTCGGGGGTTAAATTGCTTTTCTTCGGCGATGGTCGAAACCACTTGGCCCCGGTAGTCATGGCCCGGATAAACCAAGGTTGCGGGCGGTAAATTAAACAGTTTTTGAATCGAATCGTAGAGGGTGCCCGCATCGCCACTCTGGAAATCTGTGCGGCCACAACCCCGGATAAACAAGGCATCCCCCGTGAAAAGATGGGTGCCATCGGCCAAAAATGCCATGTGACTATCGGTGTGGCCTGGGGTGGCGATCGCCTTAATTTCGATGGCACCAACCTTGAGCACTTCCCCATCGGCAACGGAACGATCCGCACAGGCCACTTCTGCCCCCTGGGGGACAACCCCTAAACAGTTCGTTTTCTCCCGGAGCCGACTCGTCCCCGTCACATGGTCAGCATGGACATGGGTTTCAAAACAATACTTTAACGTCAAACCCAATTCTTGCAGAAGCTTGAGATCCCGATCCACTTGCTCAATCACAGGGTCGATTAAGGCCGCCTCACCACTGTCAGGATCAGCCACAAGGTAAGTATAGGTATAGGTTTCGTAGTCAAAAAGTTGGCGAAAGAGCATGGTTCACAAAGACAGCAGCTGAGTGACTAAGCTGGTCGTTAAATATAAGTATATCACTAAAAAGTAATTTATCAATAGAAAATTTTAGGCTTTTTTTAAGCTTGTGGGGGAGATTTCCCCTCGACTCCCCCCATTGAATGCCTATACTCAGGGTGACGGGACAATTTCAGACGATCATTCATCCCATCATTTAGCTGTTTCCTCGCAACTCAAGGGTACAGGAGTGGAGTTTGTTACATTCAGAAGCACCATTCCCCCCTATGGTAGACCTAGGCAAAAATTCTGAAGATTTTTGTAAAAAATGGGTTCTTTTCCTGTTTGATCTTGGGGTGTTCTTTTTTTTTACGACCCTAAGCAATGCTCCCCCTGAGGTGACTCTGCTGTTTAACCATGCACCATTATGCTGATCAACCCATTTCGTCGTACTTTCCGCAAAAACCTCCGGGCCTATCCGCGACCAATGGCAGTCACTAAAAATCACCCACAGTATCGTCTTAACCATTGGCTGAAATGGATGATGCCGGGCCTCTCGGTCAAGCGATGGCTCTTGATGAGTGCTTTGGGAGTGCTGTTTACGGCGTTGGGGTTAGCGATTTGGCTCAATTTAACTCCCGTTTCCCGGTTGCTTGCTCTGATGGGGGCACTCCTGCAATGGTTAACAGCGGTGGTTCCGAGTAATATTTCTGGGCCAGTGGCGATCGCCGCCGGTTTGAGCCTAATTTTCTGGGGCCAAAACCGTACCTTTGGGGCAATTACCACGGTACTAAATCCCGATGGGGACGAAGAATTAGTCGATATGCTCCACAACCATCGGCGCTTAAACAAGGGGCCAAAAATTGTCGCCATTGGTGGGGGGACGGGTCTCTCTACCCTGCTACGGGGCCTCAAAAAATACAGCAGCAATATTACCGCCGTGGTGACCGTGGCCGACGATGGCGGATCTTCGGGACGACTACGACGGGAAATTGGCGTCCTACCGCCGGGGGATATCCGCAACTGTCTAGCAGCCTTTGCGGACGAAGAAAGACTCCTCACGGAATTATTTCAATATCGCTTTAAGGCGGGCGATGGCTTGGTGGGCCATAGCTTTGGCAATTTATTTCTCACGGCCATGAGCGAAATTACCGGGGATCTAGAACAGGCGGTGCTGGCTAGTTCCAAGGTTTTAGCGATTCGCGGTCGGGTTTTGCCAGCGACCCTCAGTGATGTGAAGCTTTGGGCGAGGATGGCCGATGGTCGGGTCATTGAAGGCGAATCTAATATCCCAGAGGCCGGGGGACACATTATGGAACTGGGTTGTTGGCCCGAAAATCCCCCGGCGCTCCCCGCAGCAGTCAAGGCCATTGAAGAAGCCGATTTTATTATCATGGGGCCGGGGAGTCTCTACACCAGCGTGATCCCTAACCTTTTAGTCCCGGAAATCCGCGAGGCGATCGCCCGTAGTGGGGCCCCCCGCATTTACGTCTGCAATATCATGACCCAACCGGGGGAAACCGATGGCTACACCGTCGCTGACCACATCAAGGCCATTGACCGCGCCTGTGGCAAAAAACTCTTTGATGCGGTTCTTGTCCACCAGCGATCGCCCTCGGAAGCAGCCCTCCGTAAATATGCCCTCGAACGTTCCCATCCCGTATTTCTTGACCGCGAAGAAGTGGGACGACTGAGGCGACGGGTGGTGATTGCCAACATCATGGACGAAGATCCAGACACAGGCTATGTCCGCCACAACCACGAACGCCTAGCGGGGATGTTGGTGCGTTGGTTTAGCCGTGCTGCCGAAGTCCAAACAAAAATGGCCCATCCCCCCACCAAATAGCACCTTCCCTGGGGAAGGTGGCCCTGGAGCTAACACTCCCCTAACCCCTCTCAAGAGGGGAACAGTTGGTCGGTGAGCTGACAAGGCCCATGAATTTCTCCCCTGGAGGGGAGCTAGAGGGGTGATCCTTGAGGAAGGTGGCGATCAAGTCAGAGGTGTCCTACCCCGAAACCCTCGATGTCACAATGCGATTGCGCCCTTCATGTTTCGCTTGATATAAAGCTTTGTCGGCCTGAAAAATGAAGTGCCCCATATCCGCCTGGGGTTGGGGTTGGGCCACATGGAGACCGATGCTGATGGTGATAAATTCACTAATCGGTGACTTTGGATGGGGAATCTTTGCCCTGGCGATCGCCTTGATCAATTCCTGGGCAATATGCTTCGCGCTCGAAAAATCAACATTGGTCAACAACAGTACAAACTCTTCTCCCCCATAACGAGCCGCCAAATCCGTCGGGCGACGGGCCATCGAACTGACCCAGGAGGCCACCTGTTGAATACGTTCATCCCCCTTTTGGTGTCCATAGTGATCGTTGTAGTTTTTAAAAAAATCAATGTCGATCATCATCAGGGCTAGGGGATACTGATACCGCCCCGCCCGCTGCCACTCCTTCGTTAGAGTGAGGTCAAATAAGCGGCGGTTACCAATGCCCGTTAACCCATCCAAGTGGGAAAGTTCCTCGAGCTGCTGATTTAAACCTAAAATTTCCTGCTGGGCTTGTTTTAACGCCTCGACCTGGGCCTGTAAACGGATCGCAAACCACACGGCGATCGCCAATACCAAAGATAAAGAACTCCCTAAAATCAAGATTCCCAAAGCCACCGGATGCTCAAATAAACTCTGGGCCTTGTCCTCAGCCAGTAATCTCTCAGAAAAAAAGGCTTGCCACAGGGCAATCGTCAAGGTTAACCCCAGCCATAACAACGCCACAGGAAAGAAAAAAGTGGATACCCGACGGTGAATTTGTAAACTCAACTGGCGCGCCTGGAGAATGACGACCAGACCCACCACCATAAAACTAGCGGAGGTATGAACCGCCATTTGCGTCAGCTTCCCCCAACCGTAGGTGGCCTCAATATTCGCAAGATAGCCCAAACAAGCCACCGTCCCCAACCCCATCACCGACGCCCCCAAAAAACTTCCCCCCAGCAAATTTCTTTTGTGTTGCGGCTGCGCAATCAAGAACAAGGCAATGCTCGTCAGTAAAAAACAGAGGGCGGTATTTGGGGCCATGCGTCCTGGATGGGACGTCGCGACAACAATGTAATGGCGCATGAAGAGTTCATCCAGGGGGAGATTTAGGCCAAAGATATATTCAGCCAGGGTCAATCCTCCCAATAAACCGATGAGAACCGCCAAGGCGATCGCCACTCTTTTCATCGGCCCTAGGGCAAACATCGCGAGCCCCACCAACACAAACCCCAGGGCTGTATTAAACTGCATCGGCACAAAAGTAGGATAAAGCTGGATGATTTCCGGCAGGCGCAAATACCAGCCTAAGATCACAGTAATTCCCAGGGTACAGACCGAGGCAGCACCAAGATAAATAAGGGCTTGGGTAAAGGGGAAGCATTTCATCAGCAGCCTAAAGTTCCACGGGCCAGGGGGGGGAGGTAAGCACAGTTTAATTTTTGCCCGCTATTTCTATTGTGTCCCTTCCGCCCGTAAAAACCAGCAGGGATCAGGGAAAAATTTAATGATGATTTTTTATTTTTCCCCTAGTTGAGGCATTAGATCACCCCAATGGCATCGTAGATCGCCCAGATGCCCATGGCCCGCAGGTAGTGGCAAGCGCGGAAAGTGCCATTGGCCGTAATCGCTTCAGGAGTGCGGAACTGTAACCCATTGTCGTAGACTTGTTTTACCACGGCTTCTACCATCCGTAAGGCTTCGGTTTGCATGCCGTTACGGATCATCAGCGCCGCAATGCCAAAGTTAATCCCTGTCCACACTTCAAGGGGATGGGTATCGTTTTCCTTTTCGGGGGTGCCGTCGGGGTTGAGGCCATTGGCTGCGCCAAATTGACCGCCATGGAATTTTTCAAAACAAGCAGAATAAATGGTGGCGAGGGTCGTGGCGGTGCGATCGCCGGGGTTCACATTCGGAAGACGCAGCAGTTGGGTATAGTATTGACCGCACAATTGATCCGCCATCACGACGCGGGAATTGCTACCGGTATCTAGGGTGTAGTAGCTGCCGTTCCAGAGGGTATCCTGGTAGAGGGGACGGGCCTGGTCGAGCCAGGTTTGGTAGGTGGCGATCGCCTGCTCGAATTCGGTTACGGAGACTTGATTTTGGTGTTCCTCGAAGTGACTGGGGCTTTGTTGGAGGATTTTTGCCATGGCGATCGCCGCTTCGAGGGCCGCAATCCATAGCCCCCCACAGTAGGCACTGATCCCTTTGAGTTTCCAGTCATCAAAGGTTTGATCCGGTGCGCCCCCGTTTTCGGGAATACCATCACCATCTAGGTCAAAGGTCTTGAGGTAATCAAGGGCCGTTACAACACTCCCCCAACAGCTCCAAAGAAATTCCGTGTCCTCAGCCCCCGTCATCACAAAATCCCGATACACTTGCAGGACAAAATCCGACCCCAAATCTTTCCAGAGGTTGCAATCTTGGTAGGCGGTGTAATTGGTGGCTTCCCAGGGGTGCTCGTTTGGTGCCCCCAGGTCATGGGGCGTTGCCCCGGCGACTTTGCGGGTGGCCATGGTCTTGTTGTAGCCGATCATCCGCTGGGTAGCGTCACTGCTGGGAATGGCGCGGGCAAAGGCTTCTAGCACTGCTTTATCCAATCGCGGCCAGAGCATCGTCAAACCAAACGAACCATACATCCGCACATCGAGGCTTTCGTACCAGCAGTAGTCGAGGCATTCTAAAACCCCAAACTGACCGACGGGATCATTTTCTGTGGCTGCCGTCCAGAGGCTTCCCCCCTGGGTTAACAGATACAGCTCATTAAATAAGGCCATTTTTAGCCAATCCGGCAGGTCATCTCGCCCCAGGATCGGTTGTTGCCAGTCAGCAATCCGTTCCTTCCAGAGGTCGCTGTGTTTCATCGCCGTGCGGATCATCGTCCAGACATTATTCCCACTGCGGCCAAAAAAATCTGTGTAGCGACGAAAATAGGTCGTCTGGGGTGAAAACTCCATCACCGGTAAATCCCAGGCCAAAAAGAAGGGAATTTTCTTCGTTTTGCCAGGTCGGAGCGTAAAACGGACGGCGATCGCCCCGGCAATTTGTTCCCCTGGGGCCGCAGGGGTTTCATCTTCAATGTCCGGCAGGGAGCCATCCCCCGCAAAATAATCCCACACATCGCGCCCATCCCCTGCAGGGTTCCAACGGTTGTGATAAAAAACTTCCAGGGTCGGATTTGTCACCGTCGCAAAGCACAGTTGGCCTTCCCCTTCGCTGAGATCCGCATGGGGACGCACTCGATTCAGCAAACAGCCCACCCGATAGCGGTCTTGTACCCATTGGTTTAAGTTGCCAGTGCTGTCTCCCCAACGGGATTGGTATTCGTACACGGGAGAGCCATCATCCCGCAGCACCACCTCCGGCGTTTTTTGGGCCTTGGTAAACCACCCCACCATATTTTGCCAAGTCATCATAATACTGACGGTGATCGGCTTATCGGTAGGGTTATGGGCCGTCCACTCAAACACGGCGACAGGGTAACTGGTTTCTTGGTAATTTTGGGCAATAATTGGTGAAAACTGCTCGCAGGTCAGCTCTGCGCTAAAAACACCTCTATATTCATACCAACTGCGTGGGTATAGGGCGGCATAGGTGCCTTTTTCGGCGGGATACCATTGCCAACTGTCCAGGGTGCCATCCTCTGGAGCAACGGTACTCATCGCGTAGGCTTGGGCGTCTTCTCCCTCTGGCTGCTCAAAGACACTAAACTGACAAGCGCCTGCATTGCGAAACGTGTGTTCCCCCGCATCTAAATGCCACAGATTAAAATCTCCCCGGGGCGATCGCCCGATGCAACCCGCCCCAAACCCACCAAGGGGCATCCCATGCCAGGGGCCATCATCTAAATTACTGCCATAGCGGACGGTGTAGGGTTCGTCCCATCCCAAACCAAGGGGACGTTTCCAGGCACAATCGGGGATGACAGGGGGTTCCGCAAACAGACTCATAGGGACGGGCTGATCTCATGAATAAATACAGCCTTCAGTCTATCGCCTTTACCACCACCCCGAACCATCCTCCCTAGAGAGAGGTGGCCGCAAGGCCGGAGAGTTTTTACACTCCCCTAACCCCTCTCAAGAGGGGAACAGTTGGCCGGTGTGCTGGAAACCTCCCCAAATCCTCCCTGGAGGGAGGTGGCCGCAAGGCCGGAGGGCATTCTCCCCTTGAGGGGAGTTAGAGGGGTGTCCCCTTGAGGGGAGTTAGAGGGGTGGCCCTAAAGCAATCTACATTGGTAAAGAACGGAGCCGAATTTTTTCATCATCAACCGATATTGCAACCCCTTGTCGCAATTCTGTGGAACATTGTTCTAAAACGAATGCTAAACGGTCTTCAATGACCTCACGGTTGGCGTTCCCCAGGCGAAAAATGACGACACTTGGTAGCTTCGCTTTTGAAAGCGCCAACAACGTTCCAAAGTCGAGATCAACGGTCAAGATAATGCGATTTTCCTGACGAGCTTTTTCTAAAATTTGTGCATCGGTAAGCTTTTCTAAACCTTGCTCTAGGAGGTGTATGGCATCATGACCTTGGTTGCGTAGCCAGCTTACTGTCTTTGGCGAAATTCCCATGTCTGCCAGAAATTTCATGAAGCCTTGGGTTGCCCCATGGGGATAATTTTGTCCTCACTTAACCAGGCCGCATAGAGCATCGCCTGCTGAATATCTTCTGGTTCTAGGTAAGGATAATCATCCATAATCTCGGCTGAACTTTTGCCATTTGCTAACAAGTTCAGAATCAGGGAAACCGGTATGCGCATTCCCCGGATGCAAGCTTTACCACCCATGATATTTGGATCAAAAGTAATTCGATTGAGTGCTTGTACCATTGTGTGACCTAACTTGGCGGGGAATGATAGGACTTATCCATTGTTATTGTAGCCAATCTCCTAGACCATCCAGGCCTGAGGATGTTTACACTCCCTAACCCCTCTCAAGAGGGGAACAGTTGGTGGGAGAGTTCCCTGGAAAGCACCGACATTCTCCCCTTGAGGGGAGCTAGAGGGGGGTCCTCAGTCGGTTACTGATCAACCCACCCCTAACCCCTCCCAGGAGGGGATAATTGGCCGATGTTCCGGAACGTTCTAAAAATCCTCCCTAGAGGGAGGTGGCCGTAGGCCGGAGGGTGTCTCTCCCTTAGTTCCTTCTAGCAGAAGATGATTAGCTGATGAATCAGAAAGACTCCCCAAACCTTCACTCTACTGATATTGAACAAAATGAGGGGGCTTTACGTCAGGAAATACTAAACATTGTCTACGACATTTGACGGGGAGAAGATAAAGATGTTTCAGTACAAACGAGCGTTATCGGTAGGGGTGATCGCCACTAGCCTAACCATGATCACCGGGGGAGTTTGGGCCGCAGAAAAACCCACCATTCAAATCGCGATTTTGCTGGATTCGAGTAACAGTATGGATGGCCTCATTGATCAGACCCGACGCCAATTGTGGACGGTGGTCAATGCCCTGACGGATGTGCGCAAAGATGGCGAGATCCCCAACCTAGAGGTGGCCCTGTACCACTATGGCAACGATTCTTTACCTCCCGACGAAGGCTTTAACCGTCAACTGACAGATTTCACGACGGAACTGGATGGGGTCTCAGAAGCATTATTTACGATTCGCACCAACGGCGGCCAGGAATATAGCGGCTGGGTGATCCAAGATGCCATTAATCAACTCAATTGGGACAGCGACCCCGAAGATTTCCGGACGATTTTTATTGCGGGGAACGAACCTTTCGATCAAGGCAGTGTCAACTGGGCTGAGGCGGTAAATCTCGCGAAAAACCAAGATGTGCTGGTGAATACGATCTACTGCGGTAATGCCGAAAGCCGCGAGCGGGATCTGTGGGCCGCAGGGGCCGATTTGGGGGATGGGGCCAACTTTAACATCGACCAAAATCGTGCTGTGGTGATTCAACCCTCTCCCTATGACGCAGAGATTCGTCGCCTGAACGATGAACTAAACCAAACCTATCTTCCCTACGGCAGCCTGGGTGAGCAGGGATTAGAGCGGCAATTAGTCCAGGATGCGAATGCTGGTGCCGCCATTGTCACGCGGGGGATCTCGAAAAGTTCGGCCTACTACCGCAATAGTTCTTGGGATCTCGTCGATGCGATCGCCGAAGCAGAAGTAAGCCTCGAAACCCTCGCAGAAACAGCCCTACCAGAGGAATTACAAGGATTAAGTTTAGCGGAGCAAGAAGCCTATATTGCCGACATTCAAACGGAACGGGAACAAATTCAGGCCCAAATTCGCGATCTGACGGCCCAACGGGAAGCCTATCTCAGCAGTTTGCCCACCGATGAAGACGCCAAAGACACCCTCGACTACGTGATGATCCAAGCCCTGCGGAGTCAACTGGCCCGCAAGGGATTTGTCTTGCCTCGCTAGACTCAGCGAAGGAATCATCTCCCAGCACTTTTGGGTGCAGCTAGCCTACGCTAACGAATCAAAAAATTTCGCTATTTTTTAGGTCTGCCACATTGGTCATCTTGGCAGACTCGCCACAGGTGCGGGGAGTTGGAAAAAGCTTACCGGGATTTGCTAATCCTTTTGGATTAAACGCTTCCCGCACATAGCCCATGGTTTCGAGATCGGCGTCGTTAAACATGTCTGGCATATACATTTTCTTATCCGCACCGATGCCATGTTCTCCGGAGATGCTGCCTCCCTTCGCAACACAGAGCTTGAGGATTTCGCCGCCAACTTTTTCCACGGCTTCTAAATCCCCCGGAATGGAACTGTTGTACAGAATTAACGGATGCAAGTTACCATCCCCGGCATGGAAAACATTGGCAATTTTGTACCCGTGGCGATCGCCAATGGCATTAATCTCGGTCAGGACTTCGGCTAACTTTGTCCGGGGAATCACCCCATCCTGCACAAAATAATCGGGACTAATATTGCCCGCCGCCGCAAAGGCTGATTTACGCCCTTTCCACAATTTCATGCGGGTTTCTGGATCACTGGCGCTGGTAATCTGCCGCGCTCCCTGGGCCAAGCAAATTTCTTTGATCCGTTCCTTCGCTGCCTTGACCTCCGCCGCCATCCCATCGATTTCGATCAGCAGAATGGCCGCCGCATCACGGGGATAACAATTCAGCTTCACGATGTCTTCCACCGCATTAATGCTGAAGTTGTCCATAATCTCCATGCCCGCTGGAATAATCCCCGCACTGACGATCGCCGCCACCGAATTTCCCGCCGCCTCGATAGACGTATAATCCGCCAGGAGAACGCAAACCGCTTCCGGTCGCTTCAAAATTTTGAGGGTAATTTCCGTGGCAATGCCGAGGGTACCCTCCGACCCAACAAAAACCCCCATCAAGTCATAGCCCGGCATTTCTGGCACAACGCCGCCGAGGGTGACCACATCCCCCGTGGGTGTAACAACCTTGAGTTGGAGCACATGGTTCGTGGTGACGCCATATTTAAAACAATGGACACCGCCGGAATTTTCCGCCACATTGCCACCGATAGAGCAAACCGTCTGACTCGAAGGGTCGGGGGCATAGTAAAAACCGGCCCCACTGACCGCCTGGGTCACCCAATTATTGATCACGCCTGGCTGCACGGTGATCTGCTGATTGGCGAGATCCACATTCAGGATTTCTCGCATCCGCGCGGTCACGATGAGAATTCCTTCTTCTAAAGGCAAAGCGCCCCCCGATAGCCCTGTCCCAGCCCCCCGCGCCACCCAGGGGATTTCTTGCTCGTGGCAAAATTTGGCGATCGCCGCAATTTCTGCAGTGGTTCTGGGGAGCACCACCAAGGCGGGGCGTTTACGGTAGGCACTGAGGCCATCACATTCGTAAGTAAGAATTTCTTCTTTGCGCCGGACAACCCCATCCCGCCCGACAATTTCCACCAGTCGCCGCCGAATCCAGGGCCAATCTCGTTGTTGCGTTGCGGATACTGACGAAAAAACCATTGCCATTTCAGGGAAAGCACAGCGGTTTCTATCTTATCCTTTGGCCGAGTCGCCCCAGCATAAACCGCAGATTTTGTTACGGTTGCTGGCCCCTAAGCAAACGCCCCCACCAGCGGCGGAGGCGATTGGTTAACCCATGATTCATTTCAAGCTTCAGAAACCTGAGGACAATCCCTAACGAATTTTCCGGGCTTCTTCAACCATTTGATCAATGAGCGGCGACAGAATAATTTCCATGGCAAAGCCCATTTTTCCACCAGGAACAACCAGGGTCGTATGGCGGGACATAAAAGAACCCGGAATCATACTGAGCAGGTAAGGAAAATCAATGGAAAATCTCTCGTAGAAGCAGCGATTGGTGTGGACAATCACAAAGCTCTCATCGGGGGTGGGAATATCCCGCGCAATGAACGGATTAGACGTATCAACCGTTGCGACCCGTTGGAAATTAATGTGGGTCCGGGAAAATTGGGGGGTGATGTAATTCACATAGTCGGGCATCCGGCGCAAAATCGTATCAACGATGGTTTCGGCACTGTAGCCACGCTCGGCATTATCGCGAGAAATCTTTTGGATCCACTCTAGGTTGACGATGGGCACAACCCCCACCAAGAGGTCAACGTGCTGGGCGACATCGATGCCATTACCCACGGCGCCCCCATGGAGCCCTTCATAAAAGAGCATATCGCTGTTGGGTTTGATGTCTTCCCAGGGGGTAAATTCTCCGGGCTGACAGTTGACACCGAGTCTTTCGTTGTGGTGCTCGGCTTCTTCGGGGCTGTGGAGATAGTAGCGTTGTTGTCCAGAACCCTGTTCGCCATATTCTTTGAAGAGAGCTTCGAGTTTATCGAGGACGTTTGCCCCAAGGCCGAAGTGACTAAAATTTTTCCCGGCGGCGGAAGCCTGGGCCATCATGCGGCGCATTTCGACCCGATTATATTTGTGGTAGCTATCACCTTCGATGACAACGGGGTTGATTTGCTCACGACGGAAAATATGCTCAAAGGCGCGTTTTACGGTGGTCGTCCCGGCTCCGGAGGATCCAGTGACAGCAACAATAGGATGTTTTTTAGACATGGATGGTGATAGTAAACGGACAAGGGTAAGTAGCACAAATCATATCAGGCGATCGCTCTTTTCGCGGCAGGGGCGATCGCCTTCAGGATCTGCTAAGGGGCCTTGGGGATCAGGCAGATCGCTCGCTCGGATCCGGTTTGAGCAGCCGATAGCACTCTTCTAGGGGAGCGCGGGCAGCCATTGCGGTGACTAAATCTTGGTAAGCATCTTGGTGGCGATCCAAAAGGTTTTTCGCTTGGAGCAGCGCCCATTGCTCCCGTTGTTGGTAGCTGGCAACAGAAATGCCAAGTTTAGCCAACAGTTGGCGGAGTTGGTCGCGGTCGTTGGCTCCCCCTAGAGCTTTGCCGTAGAGATTCGTTTCAGCAGCGATACCCGCCATGAGGGTGGTACTGAGACGTTCGAGTAATAAATTCATCTGCTGGGGATTTTTAAGGGAAGCTTCGACGCTGTCGAGGTCAAAACTGACGCCCCCCTGGCCTGTTTGTCCCTGTTTAATCGCTTCCCAAGGGGTGAGGCTATAGCCCGTAATCGGAATGCTGAGGAGATAACCCGCCAGGAAATGGCCCGCTTCGTGGTGCAAAATACGTTGACGCTGTTCGGCGGGGGTAAACAGATCAAGAAATAGGGTCATGCCTCGCCCTTGCCAATTAAAAGTATCCACGGTGGCAAAGGCCATCACTGCAGCGGTAATACCAGCGGGAACGAAGGGAGATAACTGAAAAATGCCTCCCAAAAGGCTGGTCATGGTCATCAGAAAAACACCGATGACGATTAGGTTGAGGGCGGTTTGTTGCATGGCATTGGGTCGGTCAATGGATTGTCTACGGCGAGGGCGGTTGCGTCTTCAAGGTAGCGAAATCGGCAGGGGTGTTGCAATTAAAGAGCATTGCTGGGTCGGCGATCGCCAATGGAAAAACAGGCACAGTGGCCAACCATTTCTGAAAAGAACGCCCCCCCTGATCGATAAATTGTTGGAGCGAAGTTTGGGCCGTATCTCGATAGAAACCACAGCAAGGTTCATAAAATTGCCCCTGATTAACGAGGGCGGCTGTGTACCTTGTGGGAATTTCGTCTAGTTGCTGAATCCATTGCTCTAATTGCCCCTGATCAAGCTTGGGCAGGTCACAGGCGAGCAGTAACACCCAGCCCTGGAGCTTGAGGATTTTTAAACCTTGGTTTAGGGCAACGAGTCCCCCCTGCTGAGCGGGATCGTCGAGCCAGCGGACGGTGGTGCTGAAATAGGGTTGATAGCGATCTCGCCAGGGGGTCAAGAGATAAACTTCGTCACTGAGGGCCGTGGCAAGAGCAAGGGTGCGTTCTAAAATGGTCTGCTCACCGAGGTTCAGGAGGGCCTTGTCGGTACCCATGCGCTGGCTTTTTCCCCCCAGCAGAATAAAAATCGGCAGTTTTGACCTAGACATGGAGCGGTTGCAGGGCATTCATCAGGGCTTGCACCTTGGTCAAGTCTTTAATGCCGGGGGACAGTTCCACACCGCTCGAGAGATCAATGCCATCGGGGTGTAGTTGGCTGAGGGCCATTTGGATATTGTCAGGCCGTAGACCGCCAGCGAGCAGCCAAGGGACAGCGGGACGAAATTGCTGTAAATCTTCCCAGTTAATTTGATGGCCAGTGCCGCCCAATTGTTCAGGATGGTAGGCATCGAGCAAGAGGGCATCAACAACGGTTTCATAGTTTTTCGCTGCTTCTAGGGAAAGGCGATCGCGGATCCGCAAGGCTTTAATAATTTCGATGTCGGGCCGTTGCTGACGGAGTTGCTGACATAGCTCTGGGGATTCATCACCGTGGAGTTGGGCGGTGGTGAGGTGGCCTTGGTTAATAAATTCGAGCATTTCGGAGACCGTTTGGTTCGCGAAAACCCCCACTTTACCAATGTTCCCTGGTAAGGCGGCTGTCAGGGTTGCTAGTTGAGTTGGCGTCACATACCGGGGCGATTTTTGGACACAAATAAATCCCAGATCCGTTACCCCCACATTGGCGATCGCCTGGGCCTGGGCCACCTGGGTGAGTCCACAAATTTTAATCCGCATGAAAGTTCCCTATGCCAACAACCATGGTGCGAATTTAGCATAACGTCGCAAAAAAAGAGGCGGCGATCGCCCCACCTCAGTATCTTTTTTAAATTAGCGACGGATCTATTCCAAGATGTCGCACGCTTCCGGCTTTAAATCCCGTTCCATCAACATTGTCACCGCTTCCATGGGCGTAACTTTGCCCTTGAGGAGACGATAAACCTGCCGGGAAATGGGAATGGGGATCTCCTCACGATTAGCCAGATCGAGCAGGACAGCGGTGGTATTTACCCCTTCGGCGGTACTGCCCAACTCTTCGAGAATCTGTTCGAGGGATTTACCCTGGGCCAGACCATAACCGACGCGATAGTTGCGGCTGAGGGGACTGGTACAAGTGGCAAGCATATCCCCCAGCCCCGCAAGGCCCAGGAAAGTTTCTGGCTGGGCGCCCAGGTGTGCTCCCACCCGAATCATCTCCGGCAAGGCTCTCGTAATTAGAGCTGATTTGGCATTGGTGCCGAGTTTGAGACCTTCGCAGACCCCCACGGCGATCGCCATCACATTTTTCAGGGTGCCACCCAATTCAGTCCCCAGGGGATCATTGTTGGTATAGACCCGGAAACAGTCAGAGGCAAATACTTCTTGAACGGTTTCGGCGGCCTCTAGGTCAGTGCTGGCGACCACCGTTGCGGCGGGTAAACCGGCTTCAATTTCCTTCGAGAGGTTCGGCCCCGATAATACGACCACCGGATGGTCAGGGAAGGTTTCTTGCCAAATTTGAGATGGGGTACGGGTCGTCTTGGGGTCTAAACCCTTGGTGGCCGTCACAATAATTGCCTGGGCCGGGAGGGAAATCGTCTTGAGTTGCTCTGCCACATCGGACACCCCTTTCATGGAGATGGCTGAAATGATGATGTCGGCGTCGGCGATCGCCTCTTTGAGGGACAGTTCACCCCGGCGCGACCAGAGCCGTAGATCATGGTCATTCACGGCGGCGAGGGTGGCGAGGGCGGAACCCCAGGCCCCAGACCCAAGCATGGCAATGGTTTTACGGTTTGTATTCACAGACTTTAGACGTATTGTCGGGACAACAGTATTAAGGGATTGGGCGTCTTGGTCAAGGCCATTGGGAGAAATGGTTGTCATCTATCTTCTCAAAAAAATCGGGTCTAACAAACTTGAGTCGGGAATGGAAATAGCTCCCAGGGTCTTCGGGTTCAGTGTAGGTAAGGATCTACAGAAAAACCGTCAGGAATAAACTTCTGTTTTCGAGGCTTGGGCCTGTGCATCGATGCGATAGTCGGGTAGACAGTTCTGTTCGATGAAGGTTTTGTAATCAGCCACTTGGCGATCGCCTTCGGCATCATCCCAACCGCAGTGGGTTTTGAGGGTATCCACGAGGGTCGGCAGGGCATCATAGCCATAGTTCGCCAACATTGAGAGGGTAGTGCGCCGGCGGCAAATATCTTTGAGGTTATGGGCCAACTCAGAGCGCAGGGCATAGACCGCTTGGGCTTTAATATCCGGTAGATAGGGCACCAGGCGATCGCCCAGATCGGGGGCTTCATCCACCAGGGCCAGGACTTCCGGGGCTTTAGCGCCATACATCCGGAACAAATGTTGAATCGTGGTGCGACCAACGGTGGGCGTATAGCGACGGATCATTGTTTCAATGGTGTGGGAATCAGCGGCGATCGCCCCCGGTAAAGTCCGTTTGCGGGTGGGACAAGGGGGAACCGGACGATTCAACTTGCGATAAACCAAATCCACCATTTCTTCACCCACCTGGCGGTAGGTGGTCAGTTTCCCGCCAATTAAGGAAATGAGATTTCTCGCCCCTTCAGCACTGTGGTCAAACAGAATATGACTGCGGGTAATGCTGCCGGGTTTTTTATCGCCCACATAGGGTAAGGGCCGTACCCCTGAATAGGTAAAGCGAATATCGTCCCGACTGAGCTGGGCGGACGGTAAGACTCGATTGGTTTCGGCGAGGAGATAATCGATTTCGTCGTTGTCGGCCTTCACATGATCTAGGCTTCCGGTATATTTCAGATCCGTGGTGCCAATGAGATATTTACCCAGCCAG
Organism: Picosynechococcus sp. PCC 7003; assembly: GCF_001693255.1. Classification (NCBI taxonomy): domain Bacteria; kingdom Bacillati; phylum Cyanobacteriota; class Cyanophyceae; order Chroococcales; family Geminocystaceae; genus Picosynechococcus; species Picosynechococcus sp. PCC 7003. Next base: position 3,031,725 of record NZ_CP016474.1, on the reverse strand, counting down.
GGAATGATGAAATAGGGGCGATTATCGCTGGCGGCTTCCACATAGAGAGCAGCCTGGGGAGCGCCAGGGAACGGATCCACGACAATATGACTCCCCTTGGTGCCGCCCATTTTTTGTTCTGTGCCAATGGGTTTGGCTTTTCCGGCGGCGCGACCCAAGTGACAAATTTCATCGACCCAGGGGCCGGAGGTATTCACAACCATGCTGCCCTTGGCTTGGACGGTAAAGGTTTGACCCGTGAGTTGATCTTCACAGGCGATCGCCTGGATTGTGGCGGTGCTCTCATCCCGTTGGAGGGCAGTCACGGCGGTGTAGTTTAAAACCGTTGCCCCCGCCGCTTGGGCATCTAAAATATTTTCTAAACAGAGTCGTTCGGCGTATTCTACCTGGCCGTCATAATATTGGGCCGCCCCCACCACATCCTGCGATCGCACCGTGCGAAAAAGATTCTGAAACTTGCGGGCGCTCAACATCCGGTGGGAAGGCACCGTTTTATCAAAACTGAGAATGTCATAGAGCAACATCCCCGCTTGGATGAGCCAGTAGCCCCGGGCCGCCCCTTTGTAGAGGGGGATCGTCATTTGTAGCGGTTGCACCAGGTGGGGCGCGGTACGCAGGAGCACCTCTCGCTCATGGAGGGACTCCCGCACCAAATGAAATTCTAAATACTCTAGGTAACGGAGGCCCCCATGGATCAGACGGGTAGACCAACTGGTGGTGCCACTGGCAAAATCTTCCTTTTCAATGAGTAAGGTTTTTAAGCCCCGTAAGGCCCCGTCCCGGGCAATCCCAGCACCATTAATGCCGCCACCAATGATGATTAGATCGTAGGTTGTGTTTTGAATGGTTTGAAAATCTCGCATTATTCAGGTTGGGAATTAGGGTCAAACTTGTGTGCAGTTAGTTGGCTTGGGCCATGACCGGTGCGATCCACCGTTCCGTACCGCTCCCTAACCCAGGGGATTTTTGTGGCGGCGATCGCCCCTCCCCCAGGTTAAGCAGAAAAACGACCTAGACGGGGGTCGGTTCCTTGCCCAGGACCGCCGTTGCCTTGGCTTCCCGGAACATGTGATTCGCCCACTGCTGCACGTCATAGCGCTGGATCGACTGGTACATATTTTTCATGCGTCGCTGTTGTTCCTCGACGGGCATGGCCAGGGCTTGATCAATGGATTCATCCATCCGTTTCGCTGCGTAGGGGTTGGTGAGGATCGCATCGGGTAGTTCCACCGCTGATCCGGCAAATTCCGACAGGATCAAAACCCCATCATCGCAACCATGGGCGACCACATACTCTTTCGCCACGAGATTTAAGCCATCCCGTAGCGGCGTAATCCAGGCAATATCTGCGGCCCCAAAGAAACCAAGCAGTTCCTCATAGGAGAGGGCACTGGTAAAGAGTAAAATCGGTGTCCAGTTCAACTTGGCGAAGCGACCATTGATCCGACCCACGAGCCGCTCAATTTCACTTTGGGCGTTTTTGTAAACCCGCATCCCAGAAGCAGCCTTGGCGGCAGCAACCACCAGATTTACTTTGGTTTGCAACTCCGGTCGCCGTTCTAACAGACGTTCATAGCAGACCAACATTTCCTTGGTGCCTTTAACGTAATCCACCCGGCCAGCGGACAAAATGAGCTTGTTGCTGCCCAGTTCTTCCCGGATTTTGCGGATTCGCTCCTGGGTACTGGCTTTCTCTACCTGGGCGCGGATCTGGGTGGGGTTTGTGCCCACGGGGAAAGCATCCAAATTCACCAGGTGATCTTTATATTTCAACTGGGTGGTAATTTCGGGTTCTGCGAGGGCGGTGCCTACGGCAGTAAAGGCGTGCTCATCGACGGGCACTTGGCGGGTAATTTCGACCTTGCGCAAACTCCGGGCAACGGCGACAAAATTTTGCACGTAGCGGGGCAAATGGAAACCGCACAGGTCACAGCAGAGGAGACTATCTACGATTGCTTCACGCCACGGCAGAATGTTAAAAATATCAACACTCGGAAATGGCGTGTGGTGGAAAAAGGCAATTTTAGCGTTGGGTTTCTTCTGGCGGATGAAGTAGGGGGTCAGCCAGAGATTGTAGTCGTGGACCCAAAACAAAGCGTCATCATCGGCATCTTCGCAGGCAGCATCAGCAAACATTTCGTTGATTTGCTTGAAGTTTTCCCAGTCTGAGGAGTCGTAGGTAAACTGCCAGGGGAAGGAGTGCAGAATCGGCCAGAAGGCTTCTTTTGAGGTGATGTGATAGAAGTTTTTGACCTGGTCTGCGGACAGGGGGATGCGGTGAACCACGGAGTTTTCCTGACCGGGAAATGCCATCTTGGTCTGGAACTTCTCTTGTTGTTTGCCAGAGATTTGTTTCCAAGCGACCCAGGTGCTTTGTTCGGCATTGGCAAAGAAGCTTTTGAGGGTCGGCATGATCCCGTTAGGGCTTGTTTTGTCACGGTAGAAGGTTTTACCGTTTTCGCGCACCTCATCATAGGGTTCCCTATGGTAGAGAATGACGAGAGAAGATTTCATTAAGACCTCCAGGGGTTGGTATGGTTCAGATAAAAAAAGGCCGCTTGCGGTGGCAATGGGCCTGTGTCCATTGGCGGTTGTGGCCTGGATCTTGGGGGGCAAACCGTTGGCGATCGCCCTGGCCACGGTACCCAAATCAACCATTGATTCTGGCCTTGAATTCACTCCCACAACTAGAGATACAACACTGGGCTGGGGCAATCCTCGCCAACAAATATTCAGAGGCCCAGTGCAAAGGGCGTTGCCATTATTTCCCGACGAACAGCAAATTTAGTGGGGGGAATTCACCTGGGGAAACTGGGTTTCAAAACTGCCGAGGGGTTGTTTCATGGGCCGTAAAAACGACAAATATGGTTGATTAAATGGCTACTATATTCAATTGGACACTTTTTCATTATAGCATTTTTCTCAGTTTATGTTTTTGGCTGAGTTAGTGATGGCTTGCCGGAGGGAAAGAGAATGATTTATTATAGGTGAGACTTTTTATTTAAACGGTTATCTGCGGGGTGAAAGCCCGTCGGAAGGCTAATCTTTCGGGCAAAACTTAATCTTAAATTAAGGTGGTTTTAAGCTCAAAAAATCGATGCATAACAAAGATTCCTAATACTTTCTTAAGTAATCAAGGTATAAATAGCCGCATTTTAAAGTGATTTTTTGGGGGGCGATCGCCGATAAATTGATAGCCGACAAAATAATTTAATTCTGTCAGGATATATTGATTTATCTAATCGACTCATCAGTTATCTTTGCTGGTTTGCGATCAAAAGATAAGTCATTTGGCAGATGCGAGGATGGATGTGTTGGTAAAGGGCGATCGCCCCAGGCACCCAATCCGATGAATCAGTTGTTGTTACGGTTACTTAGATAGTGAATACGGCCTCTCAAATTCAGCTTAGCGAAGCAGACACCCGAATTTTGTTAGATTGGGCAGCCCAAGTGACCCATTCCAATGAAAGTTATTTCCACAAGGGGCAACGCCTCGCCAAACGCTTGGGGGCCCATTACCGGGCGGATGGCCTCACGGAGATCGGTTTCTGGACGCCGGAACTGGCGGGGGAAGTGATCCAAACAAACCGCGATATTTTCTTGGAAGTCTTTACCCCCCTCGAAGCGGTGGACTTTAGTGCTCCCAGCCAAACCATTAAATGCCGCCGGGACTGTGTGGAACTCAAACAGCAGGGGGAATTTTGTTGGGGTGTGGTTGCGGGGATGCGCCCAGGCACCAGGAAACAAATGGGTTCTATGTACTGGTTGCGCTACTGCGATCGCCTCCAGGATGAAATTTCGATCATCCGCGATGTTTTGGCCTATTCTCTGCCCTATGGGGTGTTTGGGCCAGCAGAACTCTACGACATGGACAGCCTCCAGCAGCAACGAACAGACCTGGCCTATTTTGAGGCCCATTCGACGCCCCTCGATCCCGACCAAGCCCCCTGGGAACGTCCCATCCTCGATAATGCCGATGAGGTGTTGCCCCGGGTGCCCGCTCCCTTAAATATTTTGCAAGTCCACCTCAAAACAGCCTCCCCGGAAGGGACCCTAGCGGGCCTAACCCAGGTTTACCAACGCCTCTCGGAAAAGATTGCCGCCGGGGAATCCCTCACTGCCGCCGAACAAAATTATGTTGGTTACGATGCGCTGCAGTTGCTCCCCATTGAACCCACCATTGAATATCGCCTTGAGGGGGACAACCGCCACCACGAATTTTTTGCGATCGCCCCCAATGAGACAATTGAAACCGGGGAAATGGCCTGTGGCCTCGAAGTAGAAGTCACCCTACGCAAAGCTAAAACCCAAAATTGGGGTTACGATGTGCCGATTTTAGGCTCAGCGGCCACCAACCCCACGATCCTGAGTAGCCTCCGTCCCGATGAACTGGTGGACTTTATCAGTACCCTCCATAATTTTGCGGGGGGGCCGATCCAGATTATTTATGACCTGGTCTATGGCCATGCGGACAATCAATCGTTGGAGCTCCTGAACAACCAGTACCTCAAAGGCCCCAATATGTACGGCCAGGATCTCAACCACCAACTTCCCCAGGTGCGGGCGATCCTGTTAGAGCTGCAACGGCGACGGATCAACTCCGGGGCTGATGGTATTCGCATTGACGGCGGGCAGGATTTCCGCTTCTTTAACCCCCTCTCTGGCCGGGTGGAGCAAGATGATGCTTATCTGCTGGCCATGAGTGATGTGATCCAGGATATTGGCGATCGCCAACGGCTACTCTTCACGATTTTTGAAGATGGTCGGCCCTGGCCCGAAGAAGGCTGGGAAACTTCTTCGACCTACCGCGATCTGATCGAACTGCGCCCTGAGTCCTACCAGTGGGGGCCATTGATCTTTGCCCACAATACGCCCACCATCGAAGGCTTCTGGGATTACAAATGGAACCGCATTATTGAGGTGATGTTCCAAGGCGATCGCTGGATTACAGGTTGTGCCAACCACGATACAGTGCGTCGAGGGAACCAAATCGATGCCCAAGCCGCCGCCATTAACTGGCATTTGGGCGCGACCCTCAACGAAGTGATTTTAAATGCCTACGATAATCCGGCGACCACCCTTTGGGTCTATGGCTTTATGCCCGGCCTACCGATGGATTTTATTAATTCTTTGATGCGGGCACCCTGGGGCTTTTTCCGCAACACCGACGAACTCTATGGGGTCAAAGTCGCGGCGGAGGAAGTGGGCTTTTTGGACTGGCAGATTACTCCGGAATTATTTGCTAAACCCTGGGCTTTCCGGCAGCTCAAGCAGTTGGGGTTTGAGGATCTCGATTTTCTAAAGCGTTTTATGCGGGCCTTGAATGAGGCGATGATCGTCACGGATTATGATTTGCAAAAAACCGCTGATCTGTGCCAACGTTGCATCGGTAATCCTGATGGGGTCTGTGAAGTTCAGCCCATGAAAGAAATTGGAGAATCCGATCACCAGGCTTTCCTCGACCATTTAACGGTGCCAAAACTGAAGACCATCGCCATGGCGTTTATGGAGGATGGCCACGAAACCTGTCGGGTTTCCCATTATCTCGACCGAGTCAATCCAGCCCAGGCGGAATTTAATTTAGCCCTGCGGGAATACCGTCGCGCCCACCCTTGGCTCCGGGAAAATCTCCAGGAAGGCGATCGCTTTAATCGCCTCAGCAATGAGGAACATACTATTTTTTATGGTTTACGCACGGAACCCCTCGATGATGACAGTGACCAGACCCTAGAACAGATTGTGATGGTGGCCCACATGGGCGGCGAACCAACCACCATTACCCTTGGTGATTGGCTCCAGTTGGATCTCTCTGAATGGCGCGTGGCGATCGCCACCCCTGGTTTAGACATTGGCAAAACAGAGGATGAGCTGAAGATCTTTGAATTAAAAGATAGCCAGGGCCTCATCCTTGAGCGAATTTCTGACGAATAAAAATTAATCATCATGGAAATATAATCAATTTTTATTTAGACTCCCAAATTTGAGGATTAAAGTTGACTAAAATTCATTAAAATGACCATTTCAAAAGAGAATCATTGAGAAACTGATGTGATTGAATAGAGATCTCTCTTAGGGCCATTATTCATCCCAAAAGAAATCATTCGACGATCAACATCAATTTGAAGTTGGAGATTTCGAGTGGGATCATTGAGATAAACCGAACTATTATCTCGCCCGGTTTCCTGGAAAGTAAATGCGACACCACCATTGGTATCAAATTCCGTCCATATGCCGGAACTTGTTTGTTGTAGATAGCCATTGGCGAATCTGGCAAGACGAATATTGTCACTGTTCACACTTTCTTCCAAAGAATGAGCATTGAAAATGTAGCTTGTAGATAATCCATAGTGATCTGAGAGGTCGCGCACCATGGTTCCACCAAACAAATTCAAGAAATCGCCCTTTCCTGGAAGCTCATATTGGGAAGCTGTACGAAACTTTTCAATATCAAGTGTTGTCCTGTTCGGTTGGATTCCTTCGTTGCCGATTAATACATAATCTAGCCATTCAGGTGAATCATTCGGATAGCGGTATTTTGCAAGATCATTGCTTCTGGGATCAAAAGTATAATCTTGAGGAATATCCCCTAAAAATTGAGCGTTTAAAGTCTCAAGAGCATCGTCATATTCAGCAGTTTGATAATCGAAGTTTAGATCACCAGCAATAATGATTGCTTCCCCTCGTGATGATGCGCCTTCTGTTTTTTGGTTAATAAAAGTCTCTAATTGTCTCAACTGATTTGCTCTAATATTTCTATTTCCCGCATCTGCCTGTAGATGGGTGCCAAAAATATGATAAATTATCCCTTCTTTATCAATTTTGGCGTACACAGCACCTTTATTGGATTGACAATCAAAGCCATTACAAGCCGAAAAAATAATCTGGTCAGTTGCCATAATTGGCCAACGACTTTGCAGATATACGCCACCATCTTCTAGCTTGCCATTATTTGTATCTACTACTTCAGTGATAAAAGAATATCCCACTTCTTTTAAACGGCGCGATAGCTTGTTTCTCGCTTCATTATCGAAGGCTTCATTGATGACAATGACATCCCATGGGTCTGAATTACGGATCGCTGTAGCAATTTCTTGGGCGCGATAATCTTGCATGAGATTACCTTGACTAGGAATATTCCGGCTTAAGAGCATTACATTATAATTGAGAAGAGAGAAGCTTTTGGTCTCAAGATTATTTAGAAATTCTAGCTGGCAAACAGACATAACTCCTGAAATGGTTGTCCACCACTGACCCGTCCAAGTTCCTCCTTCTTCTTGGGCTAATCTGGGACATTTTACATTCGCATCATTTTGATTCCAAATAGGCCCGGCTTCAACGGCACGAGTCGTATTTGCACTTGCGGGTAAACTCAAAGAAAAAATGAAGCTGATCGTTGAAGTTGCCAAAAAAGAGAAGCGAGAAAGTTTGTTAAACATAATTTTTGAAGTTCTGATAGGTGATTTTATTGTTTTACTGAGATTGATTTTTGAATTTGATTTGCCCAAAATAATGTTCGTTTTTATTATTTTGTGTTTTTGATGTTTGCCGTAAAATACTTGATAGTAAAACAGGCTCCTTGTTTTGAAGCCTGCATGTTGCCAATTCGTCCATCGTTATATCCGGTGTTAGCGGTAGAAAGAAGTCACAGAATATAAGTCGCGCTTCGGACCATTGCTTTGTCCATAGGAGATCATCTTGCGGTAAACATCCAACTGAAGCTGAACATTCCGGGAGGAATCATTGAGATAAACAGACCAGTCGTCGCGTCCTGTTTCCTGGAAGGTGAATGTTACTTGACCATTCGCATTGAATTCTTGCCAAACCCCAGGACTTGTTTCTTGTAGATGACCGTTCGCAAATCTCGCTAGGGTGATGTCAGAAGCCGTAATTGGATATAAATCACGCTTCGGGCCATTATTTTGTCCATAGGAGATCATCTTACGGTACAAATCTAGTTGGAGTTGAACATTTCGAGAAGAGTCATTGAGATAAACAGACCAGTCGTCTCGGCCTGTTTCGCGGAAAGTGAATGTTACTTGACCGTTCGCATTGAATTCTTGCCAAACCCCAGGACTTGTTTCTTGTAGATAGCCATTTGCAAATTTGATCAGGGTTCCATCTACGGCATTCGGTGTAGGAGTTGTTGGATTTACCGGGGGCGTCGGGTTTGTGGGAGGTGTTGGCGTGGATGGTGTTTGGCCGATGACTTGACCGCCTTGACCAGAGACAACCCAACCTGCTTGCAACCACTTGGGTAAATATTGGCGACGAATCGTATTGACTTGCTCAGGATCAAGATATTCAAACCATTCATCCTCTAGGGTATCTAAGCCAATCGTCGTGATTGAACCATCTTCGTTGCGCTGAGGGAGAACGAGAAAATCACCTGAACTAACGGGACGAATTTGCGCACCAACTTTGCGGATAGCACGACTCTCGCCCGTAGAGGAGCGATACACTTGCTCAGCGTAAGGAACCTCAAACGTCACCTTGCGTATGATTGCTGTTCGGGCTGGGGCCATAAATGCCCAATTAAATTCCGAAGCACTCATTTTTTCCTGGGATTCAGAGCTTGCTTCATTGATAGAACGTTGCCATTCTGCACGGGCCTCTGCCCCAAAGGTTCCAGCAACGGTTTCCGGACTTTCATAGGTGACTGAAATTCCAGCGCCGACAGTATTAGTCGTATCTTTAGAAACAGAAACGCCATCAACTCTACTCCAGCTTTCTGTAACGCGCATTACTTCCTGGTCAATGGGGCCTGGGTTATCGCTGAATTGAGCCAAAGTAATTCTGATGGGGTTATTCACAACAGGGCCAGCGGGCGTGACTGTTACCCTGGGGAGTGCTCCTCCTGTGCGATTAAAGGAGACAGGATCATAATCTAAAAATTTGCGAATTGAGAATTCAGACCATCCGTCTGCGTCACCTTTACGATTACAGGCGGTATCGCGGTAAACCCGGACATAGTTGGCGGCCCACTTATCGGCTAGCCAGCCTTCTACATCAATGGTGACTCTATTGATAAGGCCAATGTCCAGAGTTTCATGTTCAAATTCATCTAAATCATTATTTTCATGGCTACCTTGGAGGGCGAATTGTTCACTGGTGCCGTTCTCGCCATGCATCGTCATGTAAATGGGATTATCTGTACCAGAACCAGAATCGGTGTAAGTTTTGACAGAGATACAGTAGGGAATGGTGCTTTGGGCTTGGGCGGGTTGGACTGTGCCCACTAATCCCAGAGTCAGTAAGCTCCCAAGAGCCGCTTTTTTGAGGAGAGGAGAGGAATCAAAATTAAACATAGTTCTTAGTCTTTGTAAAAAGTTAGTCAGTTATGAATCAGTTGCAAGGTAGTAGTTATAAAAAAAATTGGCCTATGCAGTTTTTGATGATTATGAACTGGAATTATTATTAATGAAGCCTCGAAACTACTGCTAAAAGAGAGCTTCAGAAAAGTTCGATTCTAATCATTGAATATAGACATCACATATAATCTGCCTTATATCCAAAGAAGATTATTAAGATTCAGTGGGGAAAACTTTAAAAAACTTGTATCTTGGCTTAGAGCATTAAGTCGTTTTATTTAAGCTTAATGCAAGCAAATTCAAGTAACGCCATTACTTTTGCATCCTAAAGCTGCATATTACAGCAAAAAAGTATTCTGTTTTACAGAATAGCTTGTATTGAAATATTTCTTATAGGCCTTCCCAGATCTTGGGATCTAAATTTTGCAATTCGTCTATTGAAAGATCTGGGTTCTCTTGACAAAATTCGGCCATTTTTGCCGCAGTTTTTTCATCAATTTGAATCGTATTCTGTTGTAGAGTGCCATCATCCGTCCAGATCGGGCCGTAATGAAATACAGCTAAATATAGTAGATTCGCTTGCCACGGGCCTAAGCCTGCGGCTCGACAGGCATCCCGAAAAACCCAGTGGGTCTCCTCCCAAGAACGCTCTTTGCGATCGCAGTAAACATCATGGATAACCGAGGCATCGCGATAGGGGCCGGTGGTCGGGGCACCGACAATCGTCCAGAAGGCCCGTGGGATTGAAGCCCCATCAATAATGGAGCCTGCTTGTGCTTGCCAGATACTTTGATTTGAAGCGATATATTCAACGGGCTCTAATAACCGAAATTGTCTTGAAGCCTCTGGATCAGTGGCGCGAATCCACTCTGTTTTAATGGTGTTGCTAAAGTAGGCAACGGCGCTATTGTACTCAACGGGGACAAACTCTCCGCTTGGACTTCTCAGGCGTAAGACAAAGACAACAGCGGCGATCGCCAAAAGCACCATTCCCAATCTTACTTTCAGTTTTTTTCTCATGGCATTTTCAAAGTTGAAATTCTCTGTTGCAGAAAGTTGGTTTTGACCCAGGAAAAAAGAAAAAAATTGGAGCAACAATTAGCCAGAATTGCCATGGCTATAGTTTTGAGACTTCACTAGATAGAGTTGCGATCGCCTTTTTCTGTTGGGAAATGAGGGCCAGAACCGTGGCGATCGCCAAACAAATCACGCCGATAAATCCTTGCAAAAGGGTTGCGTCTGCCGGTATCCATTGGGGCAAAACCATCGCCGCGAGGCCAGAAATCCCAAAAAAGATGCCGATGCCCAAACCAGCCCAATCCCCCGGAATTGTATTGAAAATGTAGGGCAAGGTGCCGTTTCTGACGGTCGCAAAGGCCCAGGCCCAGAGGAGAGCGATGACCACATAACCACCATCCTGGGCGGGCGCTCCCAACAGCAACAAGAGAATGACAGTCAACCAACCGAAGGCAACACCCAAAAGGGGATACCGCCGCCACCGGAGCGTTAACCAACCTACAGGAATTGCCAAGAGCGCCACCAGCAAATTTAAGCCTTGGCCGACGGTGAGCCCTAACGTCAACGGAATTGAACCAAATAAACCGAGCCACCGCTGTAAAACGATTGCACTTCCCCATGTAAGGGCGATCGCCATGAGGATCGTTTGCAAAAAACCCAACCAGGGTAAGGGGCTTGGGGCTGGAGCTTCATCAATCAGAGGGGCAGTAGGCTTCGGTAGAATCAACCCTAAACACAAGGAGGCAATTAACAACGTTACTGATCCCGCCAAGAACGCTGGCAACGCCCCCACCGCTAACAACCCATTTTGAATACTGGGTTTTAGGACGCCCATCACCCCAATCACCATGGTCAAGACCGAAATGGCCAGAGGTAACTCGGCACGGCTGGGGGTACTTTTGAGCAGTAGCACATAAATCGGGGTGCGAAACATCGTCATCGCCAAGGCCCAAGCAATGGCAACTGCGGGCAATACCCAGCGCAATGGCAATTGAAACACTCCCAAGATCGGCAAGCCAATAAAAATAGCCGCCGCTAAAATCACCCCCAAACTGATCAAAGGCAGGCGACTCCCCAGAAAACGCTGTTGGCGATCGCTCAAGGCCCCAAACACCGGCTCCATTACCACCGCCAGGAAAACTTCTACTGTCAACAGTTGCGCTGTAAACTCCTCTGAAAACCCCCACCCGCCCAACAAGGTACCGAGATAGGCACGATAGGCAATCCACATTAAAGTAATTGCCGCCTGGATTGCGGCGATCGCCATTACCCGTCGCCAAAGAATATTGAGCCGTTTGGTTGCCATAAAGTTGTTCGATGTCGCCACAATTTTTTTCACCATAGCGAAGAACATTTAGGCCGCAACAAAAGCCTTACATCTTGCAATCTTCCGCTTAAAAACTGAGTGTTTATTGGATGTCGTGAATGCTGTTTTCTTTAATCTGACTTGAGAGGCGATCGCCCGCTTGGAGTTTGCGACGAATTTCAGCGTGAAACCCTTGGGTAATCGGATAAAAATAAGCCAGGATCAATCCCCCGATGAGCAACACTGTCCCTAGAGGGCCAATCACCAACCGAATCACCCAGAGAGCAGAATCTGGCTGTACCGCCGGGGGGCCTCCCGGTACCCGCTCAATGTAACCCGCCCAATCGAGGGCTTTACCGACAATATAAATCCCAAAGGCAATGCCCAGCTTTTGGAGCATTACCATAAACGCATAGAAAACCCCTTCTCGCCGCTGCCCAGTGCGTAGTTCATCTAGTTCGATCACATCCGGCAACATCGACCAAGGAATCAAATAGGCCGTTGAAACCCCCAGGCCCGCCATAAAACCTAACAAAAACAGCCACTTTTCTTGACCCGGTTGCAGGAAAAATAGACCTGCTTGGGCGACAATCCAGAACCCCATCCCCAGGGCATAAACAGTGCGTTTACCCCAACGGCGACTGAGGCGACTCCAGACAAATAACATCAGTAGGGCGGTTCCCTGCACCACCAGGGCAAACTGAGTAAAGACAAAATCCGAAAGCCCCAGCCAACTCACCACAAAGTATTGCATCACCACTGCCGTGAGTTGCGCCCCCAGCCAAGAACAGAGATAAATGCCCATCACCAGCAGAAACGGTCGGTTATTAAAGACAATCTGCAGTTGCTGCACCAAAGATAAACGCGGTTGGTGGCGCTGTTGATGCTGCTGGCGATACTGCTCCATGAACTGCACCCGCTGCCAGGTCCCACGCACACACCAATACATACTGCCCAAGGCGATCGCCGCTGTGATTACCGCCAGCACAAGATAACGCTGGGAAACCACCGGCACAACTCGAAAGACCACCTGGGCCAGAGCCAGCGCCAAAATGCTGCTCCCGATGGCAAAGCTAAACCGAAAACTATTCAGTTGGGTGCGCTCATTATAATCAGACGTTAACTCTGGGGTGAGGGCGACGTAGGGGAGAAAAATTACTGTGTAGGCCGTATTAAAAATCAGCGCCAAGGTAATGTAATAGATCAACAACCACTGGGTATTCGTAGTAGGAATGCCCCACATGGCCACGAAGCACAACGCAAACGGAACCACCCCAAAGATCATCCAGGGAAAGCGTCGGCCCCAACGGGAAGTGGTGTGATCGCTCAACCAGCCCACAACGGGGTCACTAATCGCATCCATCACCTTGCCCACCATCAGGATTAAGGCACTTTTATCCGGTGGTAAACCCGCCACATCCGTAAAGAAAAATAAGACAAAAAAGACCAGGATATTCCCAGTCATAGAAACCCCAACGGTACCTGCACCATAGGCCAGTTGGGTGCTGAGTTTGAGGGGGGCGAGGGCTTGATGGGGCAGGTTAGAAGACGAATTGGACATTAACAAGTTCACGCAACAGTGTGACATACTCCCGACGCTCACCTATCGGTAGAGCGCGGGCTTCTTAAATCGCTTTAAGATATTCCTGCTTCAAAGCCTCCCTATCGGGTATCGCTCCACAGGATTGAACGGTCTGCCCAACCGCGATTAATCCACGATTGCGAATCACTTGTCCGCTAGCCACATCTCGATTGGTGATGTAACCACATTCCGGGCATTCATGCCGACGCACAGACAAATCTTTCCTCACCGCTACTCCACAGGCTGGGCATTCTTGGCTTGTGCCAGCGGCTTTAACCTTTTGGAAATGCACACCCCGCTTGAAGCAGACCCATCTCAGCGTATCCAGGAACTGTCCCCAACCAGCATCCAGGCAATGCTTACCGAGCATTCCTTTGGCCAGTCCCTTTAGGTTCAACTCCTCCGCAAATATCATGCCTGCTTGGTCGCAGAGATGATGGGCTAGTTTACGGTGGAAATCCTTGCGCCGGTTCGCAATTCGTTCGTAAAATCTTGCGACTCGTTGACGCGCTTTTTGCTGGTTCTTTGACCCTTTTTGCTTTCTGGCAACGGCACGGTTCAGCACTTTCAGCCTGTGTTGTGCCTCCACAAAGAATCGGGGTCTCGCAATCAACTCGCCTTCTGATGTCGCCACAAAATCAGTCAATCCCATATCAATGCCAATCGCATAACCCTTGATTGGTGGCTCTGGGATTTTAACGTCACTTTGGATTACTAGCTGGATATACCAGCCAGAAGCGCGTTTTACTACCCGTGCTTGCTTCGCTTCAAACCCTACTGGGATCGGACGGTGCATCACGGTCTTCACCCAACCAAATACAGGCAACTTAATTTGATTGTCGCCGATTGGGTTTTTGCCCAACTGCGGAAAGTTAAAGCTGCGAAAACGCTTCTTAAACCGTGGGAAGCCAAACCCACTATTCCACAGGGCGTTAAATGCTTTCTCTAGCCGGCCTATCACCTCCTGAAGCACTTGAGAATGCACATTTTGCAGAAAAGAGTTGTCTTTTCGGGCTGCAGTTAGATTCCGCTTTTGGCAGTAATAGGTAGGTTTCTCAGCATCCATTGGGTAAATAAACTCCCGCTGAATACTGCAAGCATTAATTGGGCACTTACGAGACTGAATCCAATCACGACGTTCTGCTAGTGCATAGTTATATACACGGCGGCAGGTATCAAGCCACTCTTCCATAAGAGAAAGTTGATCCCTGGTCGGATAAATTCTGTATTCATAAGTCAGATTGATCATATGAGTATTCTACCATGAACTTAGGGATAATTTCTAGCTCCCTAGAATTGTTCGTCTCCGCGTTGCTGCAACTCACTGCTCCTCATCCCGACGCTGAATTAAAATTACAACGCGGGGCTTCCCCGCGATTAGCTAAAAACTAACACTATTTGCTCAGAGCCGATGCCCTTGATGGTTTTTTAGCCACTTTACTGGGCAGTGTAAAATGAAATTATCCTAAGCAATGATGCCCATGCCTGAAAGTGGCACCAGTGAAAAACTAGACCGAATTGAAGCTACTTTGGAAAAATTGGGTTCTGAAATCAGTTCCCTTGGCGATAAGGTCGGCAAGTTAGATGGTGATGTGCGGATTATTAATGACCGCGTCGATACATACCAAAAAGCCTCTACCCAAGTCGTTAACCTTGCTTTTAGCCTGATTGTGGCGGCAACATTGGCGATTATTATTCCGATCATCTTTAGGCGATTGCCACAGTCAAAAAAATTTTCTATCCCATAATTGGGAACACTGCATCGATCAACTTTACTGTGACAAACTAACTTTGGAATTTTTTGTCACTAAGATCAGCATAGTAAAATGGCGACTGTAGCAAGCACGGGTAAATTGTCAATGACAGTTTTGCCCTAAGGTTCGAGTGAATATTTCACCCCCCATTCAACTTGTCGAAGCCCCCACCCAAGCTTTATTGACCTGGGCTGAGGCGATCGCCACGGGCACCCCAGATCCGTTTCAACGGGGGCAACAACTGAGTCAGAAATTGGGCGCAACCTACGGCAGCGACGGCCTGACCCAAGTGGGATTCTGGATCCCGGAGGTGGGCGATCGCCCGGTTTACCTCGAAGTGTTTACCCCCATGGAGGCGATCGATTTTCGCCTTGCTGATCAAGTCATTTCGTTCCGTCGGGAGGTGCTAGAGCTACCGCGCCAAGGGGAATTTGCCTGGGGTGTTGTGGCGGGCCTAAAAGCCGGAACCCGTACCCAAGCGGGATCGTTTTACTGGTTGCGCAGTGGTGAGCAGATTATTCGCGATGTCTTTGCCCACTCCCTGCCCTACGGTGTGTTTGCGCCCGCCGAGCTTTACGACATGGCCCAACTGGAACGAGAGAGGGCTGACCGAGACTATTTTCACCAGGAAACTTGGGTAACACCGCCCCGCAATATTTTACAAATCCATGTTGGTACCGCTTCCCCAACGGGCACCCTCGCTGGACTCACTCGCATTTACAGTGACCTCGCCCGGAAATTAGCCAATGGCCATCCCCTCAGCGCCGCCGAAAAAAACTATGTGGGCTTTGATGCAATTGAACTGTTACCCATTGAACCCACGGTGGAATTTCGGCCCGCAGATAATGAAACGTGCCATGCTTTTTGGCAAATTCGGGCGATCGCCAACCAAGAAGTGCAAGTTCACCTGAAAAAACCAGACACCCAAAATTGGGGCTACGACGATTTAATTTTAGGGGCAGCGGCCACCAGTCCTGCCCTCCTCAGTACCCTCAGACCCGCCGAAGTTGTGGAGTTTGTTGCCACGCTCCACACCGCCTTTGCCCGCCCGATCCAGATTATTTTTGATCTGGTCTATGGCCACATCCACCACCAAGCCCTGGGGCTAATTAACGGGCAATTTTTCCGGGGAGCGAATATGTATGGCCATGATACAAATCAGCAAAACCCCATGGTGCGGGCTGTCCTATTAGAGTTACAGCGGCGGAAAATTAATCTGGGCGCCGACGGCATCCGGGTTGATGGGGGTCAAGATTTTCAGGTTTCTAACGCAGTTTCGGGCAAATTAGAGTATGACGACGATTTTCTGTTAAAAATGGCCGCAGTGCCCCAAACCGTTGGCACGGCCACCCGCGAGTTGTACACCATTTATGAAGATGGTCGTCCCTGGCCCAATGTCGGTTGGGAAGATATGGCCACCCATTTAGATTTAATTTACCTCAAGCCCGATTGTTTCCAGTGGAGTCCGTTGATCTTTGAGCACAATACGCCCACTTTGCAGGGATTTTGGCAACGGGAATGGCGGGATGTGTGCAAAATTATGGCCCATGGCGATCGCTGGGTGACTGGTTGTGCCAACCATGACACGGTACGTAAGGGCAATCACATTAATACCGCCGCAATTCGCATTAATGAATATTTAGGGAATTCTTTGCCAGAAATTTTGCAAAATGCCTACGATAACCCGGCAACCCAATTGTGGATCCACGGCTTTAGTCCAGGGATTCCGATGGATTTTTTAAACGCATTAATGCATACCCCCTGGGGCTTTTTTCGCAATACAGATGATCAGTATGCCGTCAAAATCATGGCGGAAGAAATTGGCTTTCTCTATTGGCAAATCACACCGGAAATTTATCGGCAATCTTGGGCATTTCGACGGTTTAAAGCCATGGGGTTTTATGACCTCCTGTTAACGCGACGGTTCTTTAAAGCAGTGGAGCAAGCTATTGAAAAAATTGGCTATGATCTGCCAAGGCTTACTGTTGTTCTCCAGGCCGAATTAGATGGGCAATTTGATTTTTTAAGACCCATTACAATCACAAACCTGAAGGAAATAGCGATCGCCTTTATGGAGGACGGCCACGAAGCCTGTCGGGTCTCCCATTATTGTGGGGCTGTGCCAGATGAGCGGGCGAGCTTTAATTTGCGCTTGCGGCAATATCGCCAGGCCCAACCTTGGCTGCGGCATCATCTCGATTTTTCAGGGGGCGATCGCCTGCATCATTGGTCCGATCACCAACGCACCATTTTCTATGGGATGCGGCAAAATCCAGACACCCAACAACGGCTTGTTTTAGTGGCGCACATGGCCGGGGCACCGAAAACCGTCGAGATCGGCAAATGGCTTGCCCTCGATTTAAACCGCTGGCAGGTGGCGATCGCCACCCCGACTCTAAAGATCAACACAATTCATGATCTAGCCGAAATTCACCTGCACAATGGCGAAGGTTTTCTCCTATCTGAAATCCCTCCATAGGTGATGGCTCCTAAATCAAAATCACCTTAAAAAACACGTCTTTTAAACTCACTTAATCTCTTTTAAAAACCTTATTTAACAATGACCATGGCCCATCAAAAATACATCCTTGCCCTAGACCTTGGCACTACCGGCAATCGTGCCCTTTTGTTTAATCACAAAGGTGATATCGTTGCCCAAGCCTACAAAGAATTAACCCAATATTATCCCCAACCGGGTTGGGTCGAACATGATGCGGCGGAAATTTGGAACGACACCAAAGCTGTGATGCAACAGGTGGTGAACAATAGCAGTATTGCTGCCCAAGACATCGCGGCAATCGGCCTCACAGTACAGCGAGAAACCTGCGTCCTCTGGGATAAAACCACCGGTAAACCCCTCCATAAAGCGATTGTTTGGCAGGATCGGCGGACGGCCCCCCTCTGTCAAACCCTCAGTGCCGCAGGAAAAGCGGCAGAAATTTACGACAAAACAGGCTTGGTGCTGGATGCTTATTTCTCGGCAACGAAACTGAATTGGTTATTAAGTTGGGCCAAGGAAAATAGCGCCGTTAACCCCAATAATGTCCTTGCTGGAACCATTGATACCTGGGCCTTGTGGAATCTCACAGGGGGTAAAGTCCACGCCACAGACCACAGCAACGCCAGCCGGACAATGTTACTGAATCTCAATCACAAAGACTGGGATCCGGATTTGTTGGATTTATTCGACATTCCCCGCCAGATAATGCCAACGGTGCAGTCGAGCCTGGGGGAATTTGGTAAAACTGATCCTAGTTTATTAGGGGCCGCAATTCCAATCACTGCCATCTTTGGGGATCAACAGGCGGCCCTCTATGCCCATGGATGCGATCGCCCTGGTTTGTTGAAATGCACCTATGGCACAGGGGCGTTTTTGGTGGCCCATACGGGCGACGAAATTAAACGCTCCAAACATCAACTCTTAACGACCATCGCCTGCACCCAAACCCATAATGATGGCGCAAATCTTGATGTTGGTTATGCCCTCGAAGGGAGTATGTTTACGGCTGGTGCTTGTATTCAATGGTTGCGCGATGGTCTGCAAATTATTGAAACGGCGGCCGAAACTGATGACCTCGCCCAAGGGGTAGATGATAACGGTGGTGCTTACTTTGTTCCTGCCCTGAGTGGCTTGGGGGCGCCCCACTGGGACATGAGTGCGAGGGGCGCATTTCTTGGTTTAACAAGAGGCGTCAAAAAAGAACACATGGTGCGAGCTGTCCTAGAGGCGATCGCCTACCAAGCCAAAGAAGTGGTCGAAGCGATTAACCAAGATTCTGGCACCCCGATCCAAGAATTAAAAGTCGATGGTGGCGCGTGCAATAACGATTTTCTGATGCAATTCCAGGCCGATGTATTGGGTATTCCTGTGGAACGTCCCGCTGTCCTCGATGCCACGGCCCAAGGGGCTGCCTTTGCTGCCGGGTTAGCCGTCGGTTTTTGGGATGACTACCAAACCCTGGTGCAAAACCGCAAGATTGATTACGTCTTTAAACCCAGTGCCAACGCCTCCCAAGCTCAAGCCCATTTTAAAATCTGGCAAAAAGCCGTAGAGCGAGCAAAAAATTGGGCCTAATCCCCTCTGCCGAAAACAAGTCCCCCTTCTGAAGCCGGAGCTTTAGTGAGGAGATTTAGGGGGATTAACTGTAAACCTATTGAATTAAAAAAGGATTTATGACTGTTTTACCGCTCCATGACCAACATTACTCCCTTGATCATGAAGCCTTTCTTTCAACGCTCAGCGATACGGAAAATTTACTGATTATTCAGGATCTTGATGGCGTTTGTATGGGGTTAGTCAAAGACCCCCTAACCCGCAAAATTGACCCTGACTATATCCGCGCCACGCGCAAGTTTAAGGATCATTTTTTCGTCCTTACCAACGGTGAACATGAAGGCCGCAGAGGCGTAAACCGCATTGTAGAACGAGCATTTCGGAATATTGAGGCCAAAGATGAAACGAGCTATTTACCTGGTTTAGCGGCAGGGGGCGTGCAGTGGCAGACGGATCATGGCCAAATTTCCCATCCCGGTGTTAGCCAAGCAGAACTGGATTTCCTTGGGACGGTGCCGGATTTGATTGGTCAATGTTTAGGGCAATTTTTTACTAAATATGCTGATATTTTTCCCGCTGATCTGCAACCTGAGCTGATCCATGCTTCGGTTTTAGATAATCTCGTTTCGCCGACCGCAAATTTAAATGTCCTCGCAGAATATTTGGGCGATCGCCTAGAGATTTACCAAGATCTCCAGCACACCATGAAAACCCTAATGAATGATTTGCTCACCAAAGCCAGTCAACAGGGTTTAGACAATGGCTTTTTTGTACACTATGCGCCCAATTTAGGGAGAGATAATGCCGGTAAAGAAATTGTCCGCTTTGCCACGGCCAAAGATTCGGGCACCACAGATTTTCAGTTTATGGTGCGCGGCGCTGTCAAAGAAGCGGGTGTTTTAGTGCTGCTGAATTATTACTATGCCCAACGCACAGGAAACTATCCCCTCGGTGAAACCTTTAACGCCCGCCAAGCACCCCAAAACCACGAGGAATTGTTGCAACTTGTGCAAGATAAATTTGATCCGCAATTCATGCCGTTAATTGTTGGCGTCGGCGATACAGTCACGAGTCATACCGAAGGCGATCAAGTCCGACGGGGCGGGAGCGATCGCCTGTTTCTACAACTTGTGCAAGATATTGGTAAATGGGCCAACAGTGGCAATCTTGTTGTTTATATTGACAGCTCCCAGGGGGAATTAAAAAACCGGATTCCCTTAAAACTAGGGACAATCAATGGTCAAACCCAAGTCCTTGAAGGCATCACCGATCCGGCCGATCCGTTAAAAATTAACGTCGCTTTTCCGGGCGGTTTTGAACAATACACCGCCCTCTTTCAGCAAGCCGCCGCAAACCGAACCGAAAAATAGGAGGTGAATTCGAGCCTCGAACAAGCCCATTACAATAGCAGTAGTGACCCATTGGTGGGAGATAAGGTAATGGACATGACCCTTCCTTTAGTTGAGTTGAACCTCGAAAATTGCAATTTCAGCGATGAACAATTCTTTCAACTCTGTCAACAAAATAAAAATTTTCGTTTCGAGCGGAATGCCCAAGGAGATTTAGCGATTATGTCCCCCACCGGCGGCGAAACCAGCAACCGCAATATTGATTTGTCCTATCAACTGCAGGCTTGGAACCGTCGCACAAAACTAGGTATGGCCTTTGATTCTTCCGGAGGGTTTATCTTGCCCAATGGTGCGATGCGATCGCCCGATGCTGCCTGGATTCCCCTCGCCCGTTGGGAAGCCCTCGCCCCAGAAGTAAAAACAAGATTTCTACCCCTCTGTCCAGATTTTGTTGTCGAGCTATTGTCACCCACGGATTCCCTGCCCCGCACCCAAGCGAAATTACAGGAATTTATCGACAATGGGTCACGGCTGGGCTGGCTGATTAATCGTCAAACTCGGCAAGTTGAAGTGTATCGCATTGGCCAACCCATGGAGATTTTAGAGCAACCGGATTTTCTCGATGGTGAAACTGTATTGCCGAATTTTCAGTTAGATTTGAGTACCATTTGGTAAGTGTTTACTCAGTCCAAACCTTAGTCCAACTGCCGCCCGGTGAGTTCCACGAAAATATCTTCGAGGTTTGATTCCCGCACCATCATGCTGGTCTTATCTGGCAAGCTGTCGAGGTAATGTTCTGCTTCCTGGAGAGTCGGGAAAAATTTGTATTCCCAGCGATCACCTTTTTGTTTAACCACTAAACCCTTACCGTGTTTTGCTTGCAGTTCTTCAAAAGTGCCTTCGTCGATCAGGCGACCTGCTTCCATAATGCCAATGCGATCGCAAAGGGTAGCGGCTTCCTCCATGTAGTGGGTGGTGAGGAGAATCGTCATCCCATTTTTGTTGAGGTCGCGAATAATTTCCCAGAGGCGGCGACGGGTTTGGGGATCGAGGCCAACGGTGGGTTCATCCAGAAACAAAATTTTCGGCTCATGCAACAAAGCCCGGGCAATTTGGACGCGACGTTTCATGCCCCCTGAAAGGGTTTTGACCATCGCATCGCGGCGATCGCTCAGTTCCACATACTCTAGGGACTGACGAATTAAGCGTTGCCGGCGGGGGTTAGGAATATGGTGTAGACGACCATGGAACTCCAGATTTTCCCAAACCGTGAGATCAACATCAACGCTCATCTGTTGCAGCACCACGCCAATGTTGCGTTTGGCATGGGCGCGATTTTGCATGACGTCTTCCCCGGCGATGTAGATTTTGCCCCCGGTAGGTTCAGTAAGGGTGATCAGCATCCGGATCGTGGTCGATTTCCCTGCGCCATTCGGCCCCAACAGACCATACATTTCCCCGGCTTGAATCTCAAAGGAAAGTTCATTGACCACCGGGACTTTGCTAAAAATCTTGGTGACTTTATCGAGGGAAACCGCCGCAGATGTCATGGAATTTGTAACTGTTTGTAAAGTTTACCGTTCCCATTATGCCCTGTCGCGCCGTTACTTTTTACCGTGGAAGCAGTGATTAGAGGATTTTTCCGCGATGCAATCGAGATTTTTTCAGCCGTCCGCACGTCCCCTAATCTTCGGCCATCGGGGGGTTGTGACCGATCACCAAGAAAATACCATGGCGGGTTTCCAAAAGGCGATCGCCTTGGGTTTAGACGGCATTGAACTCGATACTTTCCTCACAAAAGATGGCAAATTAGTGGTTTTCCATGACCTTTATACCAAGCGGCTGACAGGGGTCACGGGGAAAATTACGGAAATGACCTGGCCAGAAATCCAAACCCTACACATTAAAGATTCCCTCAAAATCGGCAAACAAACCTATACCTATCCCCAACGCGAAAAAATTCCCCTCCTTGAAGATGTCCTGGGTGAACTGCGGGGCAAATTGTTGATCAACATCGAGATGAAAGCGCCCCGCCTCAACCTCCAACAACGGAAAACAGGTATTGCCGTTGCCCAACTGATCGAAAAAATGGAGCTGCAACAGGAGGTATTTGTCACATCCTTTAGTATTTGGGCTTTGATGTGGCTTAAATTCACCCATCACCCCATTGAAACAGGCATTCTCTACTCGCCTTTAGTAACTAAAAATCTACTTGTTCGCAAATTTACCGAAAGTCGCATTTTAGAAAAAATTCTCGATGCCAGCTTAGTCAGTCTCAATGTTAATCTGTTTAAAAAACAAACCATTCAGCGACTCCATCAACACCAATTGGCCGTTGGTGCTTGGACAATTTTTTCGCCGCCCCACAAAAACCCGAAAAAGTTCGCCCAAGAATTAGCCCAAATTGATCGCCTCACTGCACAAAATATCGACTATTTCATTACTGATCATCCCCGCAAGCTCCAACAGCACCTCCAAACTCGCTCTGGTGTCATGGTGGAGCCTCAGGTTTAGGTCGCTGGCTTGAACCTCTGGGAAATTTCTACTTTCCACTAAAATAGAGGGCCACACTCCTTACTCTTTAGCGCTTCGATGTCTTCGCCCCTGTTCCCTTATCAACCGCAATTTGAGCCTGATGTTGTCACCGCTTGGTATGAGGGAATTTGTCCAGCGACGAAACAACTTTGCCGCCTACCCCGCACCCAAAATGCCGAGGCGATCGCCCAAGGGTTAATGGCAGAGCTTCGGGAAAATCCGGATTTCAGTTGGGAAGGGAAAATGTATGGGGTATTGCTAGCAGAAACGGCCACCGGGCAACGGGTATTTCTCAAGGCATTTTCGGGACTGCTCAAAGGCCAAAAAGTTCTCCCCGGTTGGGTGCCGCCGATGGATGGAGGCGATCGCCTGATTTTAGAAGAACAAGAAATCCTCGCCCAGTTACGCCAGATCCGTCGGGAAATACAGCGCCTCGAAACCTTACCAGAACGGAAAAAATATCAAACTCTCCAGCAACAATGGCAAGCAAAAATTGAGCAGTTCAACGCAGAACGCCGCCAAAAAAAACAAGCTCGCCGTCAAAAACGAGAGGTTTCCCAAGCTAATTTAACTGGGTCTGAATTAGCGCAAGTGCTCACCGCTTTAGAGGAAGAAAGTCGCCAGGAAAGTAACCACAAGCGCGACCTCAAACAAGCAAGGGATCAAGAAATTGACCCCCTCGCCGCGATCATTCACCAGGCTGATCAAGATTTACAGAGCCTCCGCCAACGCCGCCAAACCCTGTCTCGCACCCTCCAAAAACGGATGCACCAAGTCTATCGTCTCAAAAATTTCAACGGGGAATCAAAGGCGATCGCCGATCTCTTTCCCACTGGCCTACCCACCGGCACCGGCGATTGTTGCGCCCCCAAACTTCTCAATTACGCCGCGAAACACCAGCTTAAACCGATCGCGATGGCAGAATTTTGGTGGGGAAAAAACAGTACCGACAAACAAGCGGGAGAATTCTATCTCGCCTGCGAAGAACGCTGCCAGCCGATCCTCGGCTTTTTGTTATCTGGCTTGGGGGGAAAGTCTTTTCAAGATATTTTGACGACCCCGGAAATTCCCCTAAAAATTATCTACGAAGACCAAAGTTTAATCGCCATCCATAAACCTGCTGGCCTCCCGTCGATTCCAGGGCGCAGTAGCCAGACCTATGACAGCGCTTTTTCCCGGTTACGCCGCGATTATCAGAATATTTTTCTCGTCCATCGCCTCGATCAAGACACTTCCGGGATTCTTTTGTTTGCGAAAAATGCCACTGCCCAACAGGATCTCCAAACCCAGTTTCGCCGCCGCCAGATCCACAAAGAATATGAAGCCTTACTAGAGGAAAAAATTCAGCTTTCGGCAGGAATGATTACTCTCCCTCTCTGGGCTGACCCTGGCGATCGCCCCCGACAAAAAGTAGATGCCCAACGGGGTAAACCCAGCGAAACCCATTTCCACAAATTAGACTCCCATCGCCTCAAACTCAAGCCGATTACAGGCCGCACCCACCAGCTGCGGGTACATTGCGCCCACCCCGACGGGTTAAATAATCCGATCCTAGGCGATCGCCTCTATGGCAACCATGCCGCCCCCCGTCTCCATCTCCAGGCCACGGCCTTAACTTTTGTTCATCCCACCACTAAAAATTCACACACAATTCGTAGCGCTGCAGAATTTTAACGTTTGTATCGCTAAAATGATTATTGTTCAATCCATCTGGCATACTTTTTGAACTCTTTATATTTTTCTAAAATAATTAAAGGAAGACAAAAATTTAACAGAAATCAATATTTTAACGCACACAATTCTAATCATTTCAATGGCATCATACTAATGGCGATTCCAAAGCCAATGTGGTGAGCTTTAAGCATTATGATTCAAGATTCTTATCTGAAGCACCGGGGCGATATATTAATTGTTGACGATGTTCCTGAAAATCTACAACTCCTTTCAGAAATTTTAGTTGAAAAGGGCCATGAAGTGCGACAAGTTATTAATGGCAAACAAGCCCTCAAAGCAGTTGCAGTCGATCCTCCCGATTTGATCCTATTGGATATTAAAATGCCTATCCTGGATGGTTATGGCGTTTGTCAACGGTTAAAGGCTGACCCAGTCACCGCAAAAATTCCAATCATTTTCATTAGCGCGTTAAATGATGTTTTCGACAAAGTAAAGGCCTTTTCCTTAGGAGGCGTTGACTATATTAATAAGCCCTTTGATATGTATGAAGTGCTTGTTCGCGTTGAAAATCAACTTAAGATTCTTCGTAATGCCCAGGAGCTTGAAGAAAAGAACAAACAGTTAGCTCAAATTAATCAAGATCTAAAATCCTTTAACTATATGGTTTCCCATGATTTGCGGCGCCCATTAACGAAATTATTAGGGTTTTGTGACTTTCTTTTAGGTGATGTTAATACGTTTGATGCAGACACCTTAGAGTCTTTAGATATTATTGCGAATTCCGCGAAGGAGATGAATAATATTATTTCTGACCTGATGCGCCTTGCAGAAATTAAAGAAAAGCAATTGACCCTTGAGATGATTAATTTAAGTGAAATTGCCACAGAAATTGTTCAGGATCTCCAAGGCGAAACACCCGATCGATCGATAGAAGTTAAAATCGAGCCAGGTGTGATCACGATAGGCGATCGCCCGCTGCTCAAGATGGCTTTTGAGAACCTATTTGAAAATGCCTGGAAATACACCAGTAAAGTCACAAATCCCCAAATAAAATTTTATAAAATTGATTCCCAAATCTATTGTCTCGAAGATAATGGTGTTGGTTTTAACGCAGAGCACTTAGAAGATATTTTTTTGCCATTTAAGCGACTGCACACCCGATCTGAATTTGAAGGAACGGGAGTTGGTTTAGCAATCGTTAGGCGCATTATTGAAGTACACCGGGGACAAATCTGGGCCGAACCACAAGTTGATCAAGGTGCTAAGTTTTGTTTTACTTTAGGTTTTGAAATGCCCCCAACAAATACGTAAAAAGTCACTCTATTAATCACAAAATAGTTTTCAGGAAATTAGATCGTTATAAATTTATAAAACTGCAGAAATTACTTGATAGATTGACATAAATCATCCTAGAATATTGATAATTAAAGCTTGATTTTATTTAGCTATGGGTTAATTTGGGCGTATTTTTCTATGGCTTCTTAATTTCTTGCCTACAATGGGGGGAGAGTTACAGATTTTTGAAACAGCTATGAGTTCTGCGAGCACAACTGTCTACAGCGATCGCCAAATCACGGCTTGGTTACGGGGACTGCTGACCATTGCCTGGGCCGATGGTCATTTTGATAGCGAGGAGCAAGAGCTCATTGTCCAGCTGACTCAGGATGAGCTTGCGCCCCATAGCAGCTTAGGGGACTTAGAGCCAATTACGGGTCAAGAGTTGGCGGCGGATCTTGGAGAAGAGCCGAATATCCGCGAAAACTTTCTCCGGACAGCGGTCATGATGGCGATCGCCGATGGTGTTTATTCCCTTGTCGAAGCCGACCAGATCAAAGCCTTTGGGCAAGCCCTTGGGGTCAATCTCAGTGCCCTCCACAACCTCGAAAAGACCCTCTACGACCCGGAAACTGTCACCACCGAAACCCCCCAACCTGAAGTCCACCTTGACGCTCTCAAACCGATCCGTAACTGGCTCGATGGCATGGACATTGACGATCCCCGTGTCGCCCGCTTCATCTGCAAAATGGTGCCGCCCCAATGCCCCTTTGAGCGCGACATCAAGCTATTTGGCAAGAAAATTGTCCATATTCCGCCGATGTGCAAACTGAACCCTCTCTATGAACAATTGGTCGGCCTCCGTTTCCGCTCCCTGTCTTACTTGGCCGATGACTGTGACGAAGATATTTCCGAATTTATTTAACTTGGCTGTAACGGATTCGCAACTCATGAGTTGTAAAGTTATGTAAAAGCACGGTTTTATAGAAGATATTCTCAACTCGTTAGGAAAGTATTTTGACGCATCACAGCAACGTTCTTGACCCGATTCCCTCTACACCACCACAACCTAATCGTCCCCGCAACTACTCTAGGCTAACTCTCCTTAGCTATGCCACTGGCCCAATTTGGATTATCCTTTGTCATCTCGGCATGGCGATCGCCTTTTTCACTGGTCTCAGTTGGGGGGCTGTACTCTGGATTGTTTTTTGGTACTGGCTGAGAATGCTCGGCACCACCGCCATTTACCACCGTCTCCTCACCCACAAAGCCTACCAAGCTTCCCCTTGGGTGAAATGGATCGGCAGCTTTATCACGGCCTCTGCCGGTCAAATGGGGCCTAGTTGGTGGAAAGCTCACCACGAAGATCACCACCGTTTTAGCGATCATCCAGGTGATCCCCACAGCTCTGAGGAAGGGTTTTGGTGGGCCCATTACCGCTGGCTCATTTCTCCCAATACCTTCCCGAAAAAATTACCCGCCGACATTGAGCGAGATCCGATCCTCAAGCTGATTGATCGCTTTCATTTTGTCCCCCTTATTACCCTGGGAGCTTTGTCCTACTGGGTCGGTGGCCTGGAATATTTGGCAGCATTTTTCATCAGCACCACCCTCCTGTTTCACGGGGTTGCCTTAGTAAATTCCGTCTGTCACAAGTGGGGCGACCAGCCCTTTCAAACCACTGACCACAGCCGTAATAACGCTTGGGTTGCGGTTCTGGCCCTCGGAGAAGGTTGGCATAATCTACACCATGCCTTTGGTTGGTCGGTGCGCCACGGGATCACAATCCAAAAAGGTGAGGTGAAATACTTACCAGACTTTACCTATTCCTTTATCCGTTTACTAGAACGTATAGGATTGGCCAGTAAACTCAAACAACCAAACCAAGCAGACCTCCACGGTGCAATGAATCGATAGTTTTGATTTATCTCCCCTGAAGGGGAGATTTTTTTAGCCTGGGAGAATTCTGAGCCACTGTTCCTTTGGGGAAAGATGATCTGAAAAAAATTACCCAGGATTTTGACGATACCAATCAATCGTTTCCTGTAAACCCTGCTGTAAACCAATCGCTGCCTCGAAACCAAATTTCTCCTTGGCTTTCTGGGTATCTAGGCAACGGCGGGGTTGTCCATTGGGCTGATCTGTCTCCCAGATAAGCTCTCCGTCAAAGGCCATCAGTTCACAAATTAACTCCACCAAATCCTTGATCGAGATTTCTGTATTGGTTCCGAGGTTGATTGATGCTGCCTCGTTATATTTTTGCGTACCTAAGACAATGCCCCGTGCCGCATCCGTCGCGTGGAGAAATTCTCTGGTCGGGCTGCCATCTCCCCAAACCTTGAGCTGTTTAATTCCTGCCTGTTGCGCTTCATAGACTTTACGGATTAAAGCAGGGATCACATGGGAGCTTTCCGGTTTGAAGTTATCCCCAGGGCCATAGAGATTAACTGGGAGTAGGTAAATACCATTGAAACCATATTGCAGACGGTAGGCTTCTAATTGAACGAGGAGTGCTTTTTTCGCAATGCCGTAGGGCGCATTGGTTTCTTCAGGATAGCCGGCCCAAAGGTCTTCTTCCTTAAAGGGTACAGGGGTGAATTTTGGGTAAGCGCAAATTGTTCCGACACAGACAAACTTTTCGATCCCGGCTTCGTAGGCACTGTGGATCAGTTGGGTGCCCATCATTAAGTTGTCATAAAAAAGTTCCGCAGGTTTCTCGCGGTTGAGGCCAATCCCCCCCACGTGGGCAGCCAGGTGAATGACGATATCTTGGCCGTGAACGGCTTTTTGACAGGCTTCTAGTTGGCGGAGGTCACAATTTGAGGAACGGGGAACAGCAATATTTTCGGGTTGAGCCCCTGCTTGGATCAGTTGCTGAATTACCTGTTGACCAAGGAAGCCGGCACCACCAGTGACAAGGATTTTTTTCTGGAAAAGATCAATCATAGTTAGGGAAAGAGAAAGGGGAAGGCGTGATTATTCTACGGGGTTTTCTGGGTCGAGGTGGTGAAAAAGTTCCGCGAGAATCGTGTTGGAGAACAGTAACCCTTCTGGATCGCTCAGGGCAAGGCGCGGTGGCGTTGTGGGGGAAAGGACAGCCCAGTCTTTCTGAAAAGCAGGTTTCAGGATTTCTAGAATTCGATCCACATTGCTCTGGCCGAACTCTGTGATCAGTTGAGATAGGTCTAAACCCTCCGTTAAACGCAGACCCAGCATTAAGGTTTCAAGGAGGCGATCGCCTTTTGTTAAAGGCTCCACATTTAAGATGCCGTGATTGTCTTCATATTGTTCAACCCAGGCGTAGTATGCAGCGCGGGTGCGGGGCCGAGAAAAGCGTTGGTTTTGGGTAAAGCTGGCAGCCCCCATGCCAAAACCGTAGTAGGGGCGATTTTCCCAATACACGCGATTATGGCGACATTGGTAATCCGGTTTGGCGTAGTTGGATATTTCGTAGTGGTCATAACCCGCCCGCTGGAGGGTTTCACTGGCGAGGCGATACATGGCGGCAGTATTTTCATCGGAAGGGAGCGGGCCTTCACCGGGTTCGTATTGTTTGCCAAAGGGGGTTTGGGGTTCGATCACCAGGTCATAGCAGGAAATGTGGTGGGGGTTGAGGGCGATCGCCTGATCAAGGGAAGCCTGCCAATCATCGAGGGTCTGATCCGGTAATCCGGAGATCAGATCCAAACTCCAGGGGATCTGCGATCGCTCCAGGTGATCACACGCAGTAAATATATTTATTACCCTGTGCGATCGCCCACAGTTGGCCAGTAAATTATCCTGAAAAGCTTGTACCCCAAGGCTTAAACGGGAAATGCCAATATTTTTGTACCAGATCAATTGTTCTAAAGAAAATGTGCCTGGGTCGATCTCTAAGGAAATTTCGGCCCCCTGGGCAATACCAAATCGCTGATCAAGGGTACTTAAAACTTTCTCCAAGAGGTCAACCGGAAATAAAGAAGGCGTACCCCCCCCAAAGAAAATTGTCTGTAACTTGCCCCCTAGGATCGGTGTTGTCTGAATTTCCCGACAGAGCCAGGCCCCATATACTTCCATTTGGGCGCGAATGCCCGCCGTTTGTTTTTCCCCCGTCACCGTAATCGGAAAATCACAGTAAAAACAGCGACGTAAACAAAAGGGGAGATGGAGATAGGCACTGGTAATCAAGGTAGAACAACCTCAATGGAGGATAGGGAGCATTTAGCTGGAAAATTTGGGGAAAAATCAACAAATTTTGTTAATTCCCAGAGGCGCGAAGGAATGGAAGGCCCACCGATATAATGAGGGCATTATTCTCCATTATCCTAAACCCCAAATTCCCCCTAAAACTGGGACTTATAGCCGGGTAAGACCTATGTTCGATATTTTCCTTGTTCTGATCTTTGTGGTGGCGATCGCCCTTGTGGGATTTGATGTCATTGATTTACTCCCTGCCTCCGTGCGTGACCAAGCCTCCAACATTGAAGCGCTCCGGTGGGTTGGAGCAGGTTTTGCTTCCCTACTGGGTCTCTCCATCGGTCTCCTAGCCCAAAGTACCTATCGCCGCTTCGAACAACAATTTCGGCGCACCCCCATCGAAATTATCGTTACCCGGGCCGTCGGTTTAGTGATTGGGCTTTTGGTGGCAAATCTCATGCTTGCCCCCATTTTTCTGTTGCCGATTCCTTCGGAGTTTGGTTTCCTGAAACCCACCTTTGCCATTCTCGGTAGTATCACCTTTGCGTACCTTGGTGTGAGCCTCGCCGATGTCCATGGACGTACTTTTCTGCGGCTGATCAACCCCAATAGTTTAGATACCCTCCTCGTTGCCGAAGGCACCCTCCGTCCTTCCCCCACAAAAATCATCGACACAAGCTGTATCATTGACGGTCGCCTAGAAGAACTCCTCAAAACAGGTTTTATCGAAGGACAAATTCTGATTCCAATCTTTGTCCTCAACGAATTACAGCAACTCGCCGACGCCAGCAACGACCAAAAGCGAGCGAAGGGTAGAAGGGGCCTAGATATTCTCCAGAGTATGCAAAATCGTTTTCCGAAACGGGTTTCTGTAAACCCTGCAGACTACGATGATATTAATACCGTTGATGCAAAATTAGTCCATCTGGCCCAGGAGATTAATGGCATTTTATTAACTAACGATTACAACCTCCAAAAAGTTGCCAATCTCCAAAAAGTTGAGATTTTAAATATTAATGACCTCGCCCAAGCGATTCGGCCTATCTATCTCCCTGGGGATAATTTAGATGTCAAAATCCTCAAGCAAGGGAAGGAGGAAAAACAAGGGGTTGGTTATTTAGAAGACGGCACTATGGTTGTTGTCGAAGAAGGAAAAGAATTTATGGGCTCTGATGTTGCTGTAACCGTTACCTCATCTTTGCAAACTTCTGCGGGGCGGATGATCTTTGCAAAATTAAGTTCTTCCCTTGCCCTCTAAAAAACTCGGAAATTTTCTTGTGGTTTCGTCAATGGAGGTCGGATACATGAGGTTTAAATATATCGTTTGTAGTACCCTAGTGAGCTTTGGCTTGGGGTTGAGCAGTTGCCAAAATCGCTCTGAACCCATTGCCCCTGAACCCGACGGAACTACAACTACCGATATTACAGAAAAACCGATTCCTGTCCCCGCTGAACCATTGCCTCTAGTCAATTCTCAAGGAGCGGATACAAAGGAAGTATCAGAGACAAATTCTAATGATTATCTCTCTCCCGACATTCGTGCACAAATTATTCCGGAGCTCATAGAAAATCGGGAAAACTTGGGGCTTTGCCAAGAGTTTAGATTTGAATCGGAGCTTACAGAGGCTGCATCTAATGTTTACCGTGTAGGCGAAAATGAATATCTTGTTCACCTTGTTTGTGGCTCGACGGCCTATCAACTGCTCCAGGATTATTTTTTATACCAAAGAGACGGCGATCAGTTTGATCTAACGCCATTGCCGATTACCTATTTCTACCAAGATGCGGATCAACAATTAATTAAAGAAACAGAAGTAACCCGGGCTGGCTATTCAGAATATGATCCAAGTACCCAAACTATTAGCATTTTTACAAAAGGCAGAGGTTTAGGGGATTGCGGTAGTTTAGGATTTTACCAATTTACAGGTACAGATCTCAGTCTCGATCGGTTTCTCCTAAAGGATGAATGTGATGGTGACTACATCGAACCTATTAACTATCCCCAAGTTTATCCTTAGGAGAATTATGAAGTGTTTCGCATTGATTTGTTTAGCTCTGTAAAGTCTTAATCGCTTGGCTAAAATGTCACCAAAATAGGACACAATGGGTAAATATATGTGGTTCTATTTTTGAGTCCATTCCCCATGGAACAGAAAAATCTGAAAGCTTACCTTGACTTGGTACAAAAACTCTTAAACTGCCGCCGGGGTGAAGAGTGGATTGTCCTCCGGCAAAATGAGCAGCTTGTGGATGCCCAATTTATTGAAGTGATGGAACAGGTGGCCAACTACCTTGCGGCGGAAGGTGAACTGAATGGGGCTCGCTACCTCCACAACTGGGCGGGCAAATTACATCATATTCTCACCCAGCCGAATTCGGTCGCGCCCCAACCCGATGCCACCACCCAAGCCTATGCCCAATTGATCGAAGCGCTTTTGCATTGTCGTCGGGGAGAAGAGCAGCAAATTTTAGCTGCGAATCAACAGCTGATTACCCCAGATCTGGTGAAGTTGATGAAGGAAGTGGCTAAACAATTTGAAGAGCAAGGCAAACCCCAAACGGCAGCCTATCTCCAGGATTTGGCCACTGCTGTCAATCGCACTTGGATTCAAACCCATGATTTTCAGCCGAATCTGCAGAAGGCGAATCAGTTGGCCCCAGATCCTTGGGATGATGCACCACCAGCAACGTCAGCAAATTCTCCTGAACCGCTCTCAACTGTTCCGCCACCCCAGCCCGAAGCCGTAGCAGAGCCGGAAACAGTGAATCCTACGCCAAGGGACACATCGGCAGCGACAACAATTTCTTTAGAAGAGACTGTGCAAGATCTAAGGGATCAACTGGCAGAAATGAGAACGCAAATGATGGCGATCGCCCAACATCTCGCCAGAGTAGAAGCAGCTGTTTCGGACTCCCGTCAAGCTTCAAATCCCCTGGCTTATCTCAGCATTTTAGAACAGGCGGCGACGGCAGGTTGGATGATTTCGACGGATGAAGTGGCCCAGTTAATCGGCGTTCAACCCAGCCTAAAAAAAGGGAAAAAGAGCTTTGAGCGGGGCAATTGGCGGTTTATCAAAGCAGGTAGGATTGGTGCCCAAACCGGTTGGCACGTCGAAAAAATTCACTAAAGCCAGCTAAATTCAATGGTGTCATCCACTGCTTGCCAGCGCAAAAGGTTGATGGGTTTGCCCGTCGTCCAAGTCGGTATGCCCAGGGCTTTTCTGGGGGCGAGGGTGGCTAAGGCGATCGCCTTTTCTAAATCACAAATCCCCCACTGGACAAGATTTTTGACCCCTTCAAATAGCGGTAACGTCGTGCCGGACAGGGTGCCATTATCCAGGCGAGCCGTGCCATGGGTAACTGTAATTTGGCGATCGTCCCAGGGATATACCCCATCGGGTAGACCAATGGGCGCGAGGGCATCGCTGACTAAAAAAGGGTGTTTCGCGGCCCGCAAAAAAATTTCTAACATCGTGGGATTGACGTGCTGGCCATCGGCGATAAAACCACAGTGAACATTAGGGTTAACCATCGCTGTTCCTAATAAACCGGCCTCCCGGTGATGCAAACTGGGCATCGCGTTAAAGGCGTGGGTGATCATCGTTGCGCCATGGGCAAAGGCTTGATTGGCTTCTGTTTCTGTAGCGAGGGAGTGACCCAAACTAACAACAATTCCCAACGAGCGCAGATATTCCACACATTTATTGGTGGGGTCGAGTTCCGGAGCAAGGGTAATGATTTTGATCATCGGGGCAAATTCACCGATGACTTCTTGCACATTTTTCAGGGTCAAGGGTTGTAGATATTGTGCCGGGTGGGCACCTCGTTTTTCGTAATTGAGAAATGGCCCTTCTAAATGTATCCCTAGGATTTTTGCTGTATTGGGTTTCGGGTCTCTCCAAAGTTCAGCAAAAACAGCCAGCGATCGCCGGATATTTTCTAAAGAAGTGGTAACGATGGTCGGACAAAAAGCGTCAATGCCCTGGCCCCAAAGATAATCACAAATTGCTTGGAGTTCTGGCAGATCCGCCTGGGTCACTTCCGGAAACGCTAAACCTAGGCCACCGTTAATCTGTAAGTCCACTCCCCCCAGGGATAATAAATCTCCGGCAATATCCTGGGTATTTTCTTGAAATTCGAGAGGGATTTCGGTTTCCATTGGCTCTAGGTGCGTTAAACAACGATTTGCATCTAATCGCAACCAAAATTGACCTTCTAAACCGACAAGACGCGCCCTAATCAGGGTTTGTGCAGAGTTCTCCCTTTGTTTATGATGGGTAGTCGGCATGACATACATGAGCTAAAAACCTATGAGTGTAATTAATCCCCTGGTTGGCATCATTATGGGGAGCGATTCTGATCTTCCCACGATGGAAGCGGCGATCGCCATCTGTAGACAATTTAATATTCCCCACGAGGTTGGCATTGTGTCTGCCCATCGTACCCCGGAGCGCATGGTGGAATATGCCCAAACAGCCCATGAACGGGGTTTAAAGGTGATTATTGCGGGGGCAGGTGGAGCTGCGCACTTACCGGGGATGGTCGCCGCTCTGACGCCTTTGCCGGTGATTGGGGTGCCCGTCAAAACCAGTACCCTCAGTGGCGTGGATTCTCTCTACTCCATCGTGCAAATGCCCCGTGGTATTCCGGTGGCGACGGTGGCGATTGGCAATGCGACCAATGCAGGTTTGTTGGCAGTACAAATGTTAGGTGCTTTCGATCCAGAGCTACTGAAACAGGTGCAAGCCTATCGCCAGAGCCTTAAGGATATGGTGCTCGATAAACAAACTCAATTAACGGCAATTGGTTATGAAGATTACCTCAAGCAGATGTAGTGCTTTGCAAAATGGGGAAGTTCCTACAGGAAATTGGTAGATGGACGACACTGATTTTCAGAAAACGTTTGTTGATGCTTTTGTGACCTATTCTGAGGAAATTGCTGGGAAAGTTTACATCCTGGAAAATGTACCGGCTAGGGTTTGTCAGGAAACAGGAGAGAAATTATTTGTGCTGGAAATGGTGGATCGGTTGCAAGAAATTATCTGGGGTCAATAACCACCCCTCAAAGTTTTAGGAATGCCTGTATATGTGTATTTTTTTCGTAAAGCTTGTTGCTTAAGATGACAAAACATTCAAGATGCTAATGGCGATAGCGAACATTTCCTTAAATTCAATGAAATATTTTTTAGTAAATATTGTTCAATACGTTAAGTCTCTTTTTATTTAATCAAGTATAAATGTAAAGTCGGCAGTCAAAAATATGATCTGATGGGCATAATAAAATTATTCTTTTTTGATTGAGATGTGAATGCAATGGCACAGCTAATCGAGTTGATCCAGTCTTTGTATCGCGACCCAATGCTTATCAAGTTCACATTTGCGATTGTTGGGATCATAACAATCAGCTTTTTGATTCGTTTTTTTCAATATTCACTAACTCGCTATCTCAAAGATTCTGATGGTCGATACTATGCCCGTAAACTTGTCGCTTTTTTGGGTTATCTTGCTGGCTTTGTTTTTATTACGATTGTTTTTAAAGATCGACTAGGAGGACTTACCGTTGCAGTTGGGGTTGCCAGTGCCGGCATTACATTTGCTTTACAGGAAGTTATCAGTAGCATTGCAGGCTGGATTGCGATTTCGTTTGGGGATTTTTATAAACCGGGTGACCGTGTTCAACTGGGTGGCATTAAAGGAGATGTAATTGATATTGGGATTTTGCGTACTACGGTTATGGAATTGGGTGAATGGGTAGACTCTGATCTTTATACCGGAAGAATTGTACGTATTGCCAATAGCTTTGTCTTTAAGGAACCTGTATTTAACTATTCAGGAGATTTTCCATTTCTCTGGGATGAAATAAAGATCCCAGTAAAATATGGTAGCAATCCTCAGTTAGCTAGAGAAATCTTGGATCGCGTATTAAATGAAGTGGTAAGTGAGGAGATAGTATTGTCTGCAAAAAAATATTGGCAGAAAATGCTTAAGAAATATTTAATCGAAAACGCCAAAATTGAACCAAGGGTGACACTTTTTCTGACAGATAATTGGATGGAATTTACTTTGCGATACGTGGTGAACTATAAACAGCGCCGCTCCATCAAAGATCAACTGTTTACGCAAATCCTTGATGCGTTCACGAAAACACAAGGACAGGTCAGTATTGCTTCTACTACTGTTCATTTGGTTGAATCACCAGTTTTTGATGTTCGTCTACGCAATGATCATAGTCATTCTTCACTGTAGAAGGCTATTTATAAAGTAAATAAATTTATTGGTTTACCCCCTAAATCTCCTCACTAAAGCTCCGGTAAAATGGGGGACTTTGATTCCATTAATTGACTAAAAATCCATCCTAGACTGGGGGCGGAGGGCTTTATAAATTAGCTCTAAGCTTGCATAATAAGTGTTTGCTGAATTCGTCGTTTTTATGATTAATAAATGATTAAGCTAAATAATTGAGAATTAATTTGACGATAATGGCGATCGCCGCTGCGGCAATACTACCGAGAAGCGTGATTCTGACGTTGGTGGTGTGCTTTTTGATTTCAATTTCGGCCTTTTTCTCTGCCTGACGGGTCATGTATTTTTCTAACTCGAAGGCGAGGGTCGAACCCACTGCAATAATTACCGCCGCATCATCGGCCAACCCCGCAAAAGGAATCGCATCCGGCACCGCATCGAGGGGCGAAACTAAATACAGTAATGCGGCGATCGCCATTGTTTTTGACCGCCATGCCACATTCGGATCTTTAATCAGTTGGGCGAGGCCTTGTACCTTTTGCCAAATATCTTTGATTGGCCCCCGGCGCATCTCCCCTAGATGAGCTTTAATTTTTTCAATATCCGCTGGCGTTACCCCCTGGGCAAACCGTTGGAATACCTGGGCAATGCGGGTTTTATTTTGCTCCCGTAAATTTGCCTTAACCTGTTCTTCGAGGTCGTCGTGGAGAGTCGTGGCTGCTGGCTGGGCTGGGCGGAATCTCTCAATAATCTTTTGCCAAGGCTTAGGGGAGGATGCTTGGGGTGGCGCTTCGATGGGTTCTGCGGTCACGTCGATCACGTCCGGGGTCTCTGGCGATCGCCGCCATTGCTGCCAAGAGGTTTTCAGATTGTCCAGAAACTTCACCACGACCGCCATTACCCAAGCTCTAATTTTTACTGTAGCGAATCTAAGTCTCTTTGTAGGCGGCACCGAGGTAGAGTTCTCCGACCTTTGGGTTCGTCAGTAAATCTTGACCTGTGCCCTCGAAGCGATCGCAACCACTTTCTAAAACATAGCCCCGATCAGCAAATTCCAACGCTTTTTTCGCGTTCTGTTCCACGAGCATAATCGCCTTGCCCAATTGATTAACCGCTTTGATTTGTTCAAAAACACTGGCCACAAGGATCGGTGAAAGGGCCGCCGAAGGTTCATCCAGGACTAAGAGGTCCGGGTCTAACATCAAAGCCCGACCCATCGCTAACATTTGTCTTTCGCCCCCAGAGAGGGTGCCTGCCCGTTGTTTGCGCCGTTGTTTGAGGACGGGGAACATCGTATAAATTTGTTCCTTGAGATTTTCTAAGGAGCCAGACCGCACAAAGGCCCCCATTTCTAAATTTTCTTCGATACTCAGGTTGGCAAAGACGTTTTGAATCTGGGGGACGTAACACATACCCCGTTGCACAATTTGGTTGGGACGGAGGTCGGTAATGGATTTTCCTTTAAACGTGATGCTGCCTTGGTTGGGGGTCAAGAGACCAAAAATAGTTTTAGCGAGGGTCGATTTTCCTGCGCCATTGGGGCCAATGACCACTACCAATTCTCCGGGAGCGATCCGAAAGTTAATGCCCTGGAGAATATTTAGATCTTTGATATATCCTGCATGGACGTCATTTACGACCAAGAGATTTTCCGCAGTTGCCATAGATTTTGGGTAAAGGTTGCCAATTTTCTCCCTAAGCATAAAAGCAAATTGCCCCCTGGTTCACTACTAGGAGGCGGAATTTTTCATGGCATGAGTGACGAAAAAAGATTATTCGGTGAGTTCGTCGTCTTGACCGAGGAGTTGATTGATTAAGCTCGAAATAAAGGTCAGTACCAAGGAACCAATCACCGCTGGGAAAAAGCCATTGACTTCTAAACCTGGTGTTAGGTAGCCGACTAACCCCAAGGCGATCGCATTGACGACGAGGAGAAACAAACCGAGGGTCAGAATGGTTAGAGGCAGGGTAAAGAGGATCAAAATTGGTTTAACAATGGCATTGACAAACCCAAGGGCGATCGCCCCGATCAAGGCT
This sequence comes from Picosynechococcus sp. PCC 7003, assembly GCF_001693255.1. Taxonomy (NCBI): domain Bacteria; kingdom Bacillati; phylum Cyanobacteriota; class Cyanophyceae; order Chroococcales; family Geminocystaceae; genus Picosynechococcus; species Picosynechococcus sp. PCC 7003. Next base: position 2,993,415 of record NZ_CP016474.1, on the reverse strand, counting down.
GTGGTCAGGCCATTACCATTAATTTCTAAACCAGGGACAATGGTCGCCGTGAGAAAGAGGGAGCCAGCCGTCGCGAACCAGGTCAACAAAAACTGAGGCATAGTGATTGCGGGGATGATATTTTGTTCCTATTCTATCGGGACTTTTTGACCATTAAGGCGCAGCGGCTCAAACCCTGGGCCTAAGCTTGTTTCCAGAAGTGAATAATTTCCCGCACATGGTTCAGCACTTGGCTATCTTCACTGAGTTGGGCGATCGCCGTTGTGGCTTCTCTGGCGAGTTGTCGGTGGGCGGCTTCATTGGTGGCTTCTAGTTGTTCGAGGGCAGCACGCATTTTTGCTAAATCGCGCCGGAGACTATGCCATTCTTCCTGGTGGGTTTGGGTATTTCTTTCCGTAGTCGTTTGGAGATTTTTCATCCCTGTTTCTAGGGTCACAACCCGATGACGCAATTCCACCACATCTTCCCGGGGATATTGAATTTGTTTGCGAATCGACATTAAGCGCCTCGCGATGAATTGGTAAGCCCGCACTGCTGGCCGCAACACCGTGAGCAATAACATCGCTCCTCCTGTCACATACCCCACTGGACTAATGCCCCAGGCCGCAAGACCATATAGCCCCAAAGCTGAAAATACATGGAGGGCGATCGCCAGCAGCAAACCAAACCGGGCGACCTTCGCCACATAGGCCAATTGTTGGGCATCAACGGGAATCTTTTTCTGGCGAGAAATGACGGCCTCGGCCTTCGTTTCCTCCGCTTCGAAGTAAATATTCCAGGGAATCGTCACTACCGCCAACAGCCACCAAAAACTAGCGATGCCCACAAGCCAATCCACTAAACTTCCCGCCGGAATCTGGAGCCACTGCAAAATAAAAAAGACCACTAGGGCGAGAAATCCAGACCCAAACCCAAAACTTACAAAACTGTAACTGACCATGACGAAAATCTCCTGAGGCGATCGCCTTTCTGATCACCATTGTGGCGACCCAACCCCAAAAATTTTTTTACCCTGTGCCACTTCTTAAACTGTCCAAAAAAATCCTCCCTTGAGGGAGGTGGCCGTCAGGCCGGAGGGTGTCTTCTCCCCTTGAGGGGAGCTAGAGGGGTGTCTAACTACAAAGGCCGATAAACCCGGTAATCAATATTCGGGAAAATGTTGTCCATCTTTTCAATCTTTTCAAGCCAACCCGCATCAATCTTGCCGACTTTTACATCCTCATAGATTTTTTCGAGGCGTAACACATGGCTCTTTGTGCGCCGTTCTGCATAGGGCACCATCGTTCCCGTGCGCATAATAAACGCCCAGTCCGATGACTGTGCCAACAGCAATTCTCGGGCTGCTTGGTTCAAGGCCCGTTCCTCTAGTTCATCTGCCGGTTCCCGTGTCGAAAGCTCAATCATGCGTTCCGCAGCCTTGTGGAGATAAGGGTAAATCCAAGCGTTTGTCTGGTTAAGCCAATATTCATGGAAGCCTTTGTATCCCCAACTCGACTGGGACGGCACCGCTACTTGTTGCGTCGGTTCCATTTTTAGATAATCCGCCAAGTGGGTCATCTGGTATGTACCTTGGTCATACCAAGACTTGCGGAAAAAATAATCTAAGAACCAAGGGCCTTCGTACCACCAGTGGCCAAACAATTCCGCATCATAGGGAGACACCACAATCGGATGACGCCCCATCATCTTATTCAAGCGGCCAATCTGCTGTTCCCGGTTGTACATGAAGTTACCCGCATGTTCGGCGGCTTTTTCCCTAGCCCAGTAGGGATCATAAAGTCCTTTTTCTGACAAGCCACCATCGCGACTGGTGATCTTGTGGTATTTGATCCCCGTATTTTTCCGCTGGCCGTTGGGCATGATGTAGGGCTTGATGTATTCGTAGTCCGCTTCCCAACCCAGATCTTTGTAAAACTCCCGGTAACAGACATCGCCCGGATAGCCCACCTTCGATGACCACACCTGCTGGGAAGACTCGTGATCCCGGCCAAAGGCGGCCACCCCTGTTTCGGTAAAAATCGGCGCATAGTTGCCGTAGCGGGGACGGGGGCGTGCGTAGAGAATGCCATGGCCATCGGTGAGAAAGTACCGTAATCCCGCATCGGCGAGCATCCGCTCTAAACCTTCATAGTAGGCACATTCGGGTAACCAAATGCCCTTGGGAGGACGCCCAAAATTCTCCTCATAACTTTCGCAGGCCACCTGGAGTTGCGCCCAAACCGCTTGGGGGTACATTTTCATCAAGGGGAGGTAGCCATGGGTAGCGCCACAGGTGATGATTTCGAGGTTATTGCTGTCTTGGAATTGCTTAAAGGCTGTAACGAGATCCCGGTCATAGCGTTCCCAAGTTTCGAGAATGGCACTAAATTCTTTGTGGTAATACTCCGCTAAATATTTAATGTGACCGTTGTATTTGTTATGAACAATTTCCTTTTCAACCAGCTCCATCAACAGCTTCATGTGGGCGTCGTAGCGGTCTTGGAGGAGGGGATCCCGGAGCATGGCAACCAAAGGCGGGGTCATACTCATCGTAATTTTAAAGTCGATCCCGTCTCGCTTTAGCCCTTCAAATACATGGAGCAGGGGGATATAGGTTTCGGTAATTGCTTCAAATAACCACTCTTCTTCAAGGACAAAATCACTCTCGGGGTGACGGACAAAGGGGAGGTGGGCATGGAGAACGAGGGCAACGTAGCCTAAAGCCATAGTGGTATTCCTTCCTTAAAAAGAGTCGCTTGCTGAACGATTTTGAAGAGTCGGTGTCAATGTCCATTAGATTCTAAAACGATTTGGTCAATGCACCGCATCTAACTCAAGTTTGAGGCGCTGGGAACATGGGGTAATTGGTCCTCTACGGATTACAATGGGTTTTGGAGTAAGCTCACCATAAACTGTTCTTTTCCCTTAGATTGTGCATGGTAGACAGATTGGGGATCACTTACTTTCTGGGGGCGAATTTGTCTTGTTTGAACTGCCTGTGTCTGCTGAAGATCAATCTCAACTTGCACCTGTTACGACTGATATACAACTGCGATTGTTGTTGTTCACGGATGAGCGTTTGGCCCATCGGGGTGAGATCAAGCGGGTACAAGATTGTCTTGAGCGTTTGCGGCAAGAAACGGACTTTTCTTTAGAAATTATCAGCATCAAAGATCAACCCCAACTGGTGGAATTGTATCGTTTGGTGGCGACGCCTTCTCTCGTGAAGGTTTTCCCGGAGCCGTTGCAGGTGTTTGCGGGGAGCAATATTTTGCCAGACCTAGAGCGCTGGTGGGGGCAGTGGCTGGATACGGTGGCGGCCTTAAAAAAACAGTTTGGCGATCGCCAATTGGTTGAGGTAGAACAATGCGATCGCCGCTTGGCTGCGTCCCAGACAGAGCATTCGAAGGAAGTGATGCGCCTGTCCGACGAAATCTTTCAATTGCAACGGGAAAAAGAAGCCCTCCTCAAGCAGATCGAATTTAAGGATCAGATTTTGGCGATGCTCGCCCATGATCTACGGAGTCCCCTCACTGGAACTTCCATCGCCATTGAAACCCTAGAAATTCTTTCAAAACGCCCGGAAACGGAAAAAACAATTGGCTTGCGGGGTCAGCTCTACCAGCAGGCGAAAAATCAGCTCCAGATCATGAACCGGATGATCACAGAACTGCTCCAAGAGTCACGGCAACTGCTGACAAAGTTAGATGTTAAGCCCCAGCCGATGGCCCTGAGTACCCTGTGCCAACAAATTACAGAGCAAATTCAGGAGCGGTTTCAGCGCAAATCGATTCAGTTGGTTTTGGATATGCCCCGGGATCTGCCGGAGGTTTATGGAGACCGGGAACTGATCCGGCAGGTGATTGTCAATTTGTTGGACAACGCCATCAAATATAGTCCCGAAGGCGGGCGAGTGCGTCTTGTGGGCCTCCATCGTACCCTCCAACAGGTGCAGGTGAGCGTGATTGACACAGGCCATGGTATCCCTGAAGAGGAACAAGAAAAAATCTTTGAGGGACATTTTCGCCTGAAGCGGGACGCCACCCAAGAGGGCTATGGTTTAGGTCTGGCTGTCTGTCGGCAAATTATTCACGCCCACCAAGGCCGCATTTGGGTTGATAGTAGCCCAGGCCAGGGCAGTGAGTTTCATTTTACGCTTCCGGTATCGGGCGATCGCCAAGCTTAAGTATTTCCGTGCAATATTGATCGAGTTGGGTCAGACGGGCTTGGATCTGTTGTTGTTTTTGGCTTTGGGTGCTGGGGGTGCGACTGCCCTGGAGAAAGATTAAATCGGTATTGAGGAGCCGCAACCCCCGATACAATTCCGTGTGGAGCGATCGCCAAGCGCTATAGATTTCTTCGGGTAGCTGTTCCCCGGTGAGGGGGGCCAACTGGATTTCCCAAAAGCTGAGAAACTGCTGTCCCTGACGGACTAAAGCCCCTGGTTCCTGTTGGAGGTGGGTTAAATCCGTGGCGAGGGCTTGCAAATGGATTTTTAATTGTTGATAGGCGGAAAAATTCATCGGGGAGATCGTGCAAATTTAGAGAACAAAAAAGCCATCAAAACTGTATCAAAATTAATCTTTCCGAAAATATTTTGTGCAAACCTAAACTTTTCAGTGAGAATTAAGGTATTTAAAATAAACTTAATCTCCGTTTAAAGCTTATTGTTGAAGTTTTCCGCTTCATCCTTCTGTTCTCAGGAGTCGGCCCCTCGCTTTCCCTTGACCACCTCGGAGTGTGGGCTAAGGTTTTCCCAAGCATCGCCTTTGATTACAGCTTCTTTATCGAGTCCGCTGTCGTTGTTGTTGTTGTTCCCCCCTGTGTTCCTATGACTGCCCCTTCCGTTCAATTAACTGCCGCATCCGAAACAGAAAAATTTGATGTGCCGTTGCCCGCTTGGTTGAAAAATTACCTCTACCAGCCAGAGCAATTGGTCGGGGTCTCCGAAGGCGATCGCCAACTCATCGGTGAAGCCTTTCGCTTTGCCCATGCCCTCCACGAAGGCCAAACCCGCAAATCCGGCGAACCTTATATTGCCCATCCCATTGCCGTAGCAGGGCTATTGCTCGATCTAGGGGGTAATGGCGCGATGATTGCGGCGGGCTTTCTCCATGATGTGGTCGAAGACACAGAAGTCAGTCCCGAAGAAATCGAAGAACGCTTTGGTACCGAAACCCGCAAGCTCGTCGAAGGGGTCACCAAACTCACCAAGTTTACCTTTTCGAGCAAAACAGAACGTCAGGCCGAAAATTTCCGGCGGATGTTCCTCTCCATGGCCGAGGATATCCGGGTGATCGTGGTGAAACTCGCCGATCGCCTCCACAATATGCGCACCCTCGAACACCTGCGCCCCGACAAACAAGAGCGCATTGCCCTCGAAACCCGCGAAATCTTTGCGCCCCTGGCCAACCGTTTAGGGATTTGGCGCTTTAAGTGGGAACTCGAAGATCTCTGTTTCAAGTATCTAGAGCGGGAAGCCTACCGTTCGATGCAAAAACATATTTCCGAAAAACGCACCGAGCGGGAAGCCAAACTCGAAGAAGCCATCGAACTAATTCGCGATCGCCTACGTCACCTGGGCCTCCATGTCTGGGAAATCAAAGGTCGCCCGAAACACCTCTATAGCATCTATCACAAGATGCAACGGCAACACAAAGAATTTGACGAAATCTTCGACATTGCAGGAATTAGGATTATCGTCGAAACCAATGACGAATGTTACCGCGCCCTGGCGGTGATTCACGATGCTTTTAAACCGATTCCTGGACGCTTTAAAGACTACATTGGCCTCCCCAAGCCCAACCGCTACCAATCCCTCCACACCACCGTTGTCGGCTTAAATGGTCGCCCCCTCGAAGTGCAAATTCGCACCATGGAAATGCACCACATCGCCGAATACGGGATTGCCGCCCACTGGAAATATAAAGAAGCTGGTCATTCCGCCGCCAGTTTCACCTCCGAAGACGAAAAATTCACCTGGTTGCGGCAACTGATCGAATGGCAAAGCGATCTCAAGGATGCCGAAGAATACATCGACAACCTCAAGGACAATCTCTTTGAAGATGATGTGTATGTCTTTACCCCCAACGGCGATGTGGTGGCCCTGGCCAAAGGCGCAACTTCCATCGACTTCGCCTACCGCATTCACACCGAGGTGGGAAATCACATGAAAGGGGCGCGGATCAATGGCCGTTGGTCAGTGTTAGAAAAGAAGCTCCGCAATGGCGATATTGTCGAAATTATCACCCAGAAAAATGCCCACCCTAGCCTTGATTGGCTCAATTATGTGGTCACTCCTAGCGCTAAAAATAGGATTCGCCAATGGTTTAAGCGATCGCGGCGGGATGAAAATCTCACCCGGGGCCGCAGTTTACTCGAAAAAGAACTAGGGAAAACGGGCCTCGATTCGATCCTCAAATCCGAGGCGATGCAAACCGTTGCTCACAAGTGCAATTACCAAAATACAGAGGATCTATTGGCCGCCCTGGGCTATGGCGAAGTGACCCTCAACCAGGTGGTCAACCGCTGGCGGGATCAAGTGCGCGACCAGGAAGAAGAACATCTGCCCCAACTGGAGCTAGAAGCTTCTCTAAACACAGCGACAAAACCCCCTAAGCCCCTCCAAGATGGCCATAAATATCCCATTGCTGGCATTGAAGGGTTGGTTTATACCATCGCCAATTGTTGTGCGCCCTTGCCCGGAGAACCGATTATTGGCATTGTCACCCGCAGCCACAAAGGAATTTCTATTCACCACCGCAACTGCGCTAATGTGCAAAATTTTGATGGCGATCGCCTAATTCCCGTGAGTTGGAATCCCAGCATCGACCAAAAACACGCCCCTGTTTACCCCGTGGATCTCCGCATTGAAGTCATTGACCGGGTAGGGGTGCTGCGGGATATTTTGTCACGCCTAAGCGACCAGCACATCAACGTGCGGAGTACCAATGTAAAAACCAGCCACGGCCAACCGGCGATTATTTCTTTGCGGATTGAAATTCGTAACGCCCAACAACTGGGCCACAGCATTAATCAAATTAAAAATATGAGTGACACCTTGAATGTGCGCCGCGTCACCCAAATCGAGCAGGAATAGTAGACTAAGTGATCATACTGAGAATCTCTGAAAGGTCGTCAAATTAACATTAGAGGGCCGATTGCTAGGGCAGTAACCCGTTAGAATAACTATATAGTTCTTTTTGCGCCTAGAATCTATGACCGCTGATTCTGCCTCAATGCAGGATGATCAACCGCTAATTCTTGTTATTGATGATGATCCAATTTCGCGTCGTCTGATTCGTTTTTGGATGGAAAAAGAAGGTTATGTCGTCGCTGAAGCAGTCAATGGCCAAGAGGGACTAGAGGTGTTCCAAAAAACCATGCCAGATATTATCCTGTTGGATTTTATGATGCCTGTCATGGATGGCTTGGCGTTTTGTAAGGCGTTTCGAGAGTTACAAGCGAAGGCGGGAATTGCACTATTAAAAACCACGGAAACACAACCACAGTACTCTGTTCCTCCCTATCGAGAGTTGACGGCCTATCTCCAGGCAGAAGAGTTACTGACGAAAATTGCCCGGACACCCATTCTAATGATTACGGCCCGGGAGGATGATGAATCGGTTACGCAAGCCTTTGCCGCCGGAGCAACGGACTTCATCACCAAACCGATCCACTGGACGATTTTGCGCCAACGGGTGCGCCATCTCATTTACCAGGCAAAGCTCTACCAGCGTTTGGAAGCGACTAATGTGCAATTGCAACGGTTAGCGGCTTTGGATCCTTTAACCCAACTGGCGAATCGTCGGGTTTTTGATTTGGTCTTAGAGCGGCAATGGCGGTTGATGCTCCGGAATCAAATTCCTTTATCGTTGATTTTTATTGATGTAGATTTTTTTAAAAATTACAATGATACCTATGGTCACCAGGCAGGTGATCATTGTTTGTTTGAGGTGGCCCAGGCGATCGCCTCCCAGATCCAACGGCCCACGGATTTGGTTGCCCGTTATGGTGGCGAAGAAATGATCGTCATTTTGCCGGATACTCCCGGGGAGGGGGCTCAGTTAGTGGGAGAACGAATTATTGCTCAGATTCAAAGTTTGGCGATGCCCCATTGCGCTTCCCCAGTGGCCCCCATTGTTACGGTTAGTTTGGGGATCGCATCCATGGAACCGGGCTGTGTAGCGAGTCCAGAAAAATTCGTCGCCCTAGCGGATGGTGCGCTGTATGAAGCCAAGGCCCGGGGCCGGAATCAAATGGTCGCTAAGGTGTGGGATCAGGGTTGATCACTTGATAAATGGCAGAATAGTCTGCTTCGGCGAGATTAAAGGCGATCGCCTGCTCGATAATTTCTCGAATGCCTTCTAGGCCAGTCGTATCGAGGCCGACGGTTTTTGCGGCGGTCAAAAAGAGCCTGGTGTCTTTGAGCAAATGCTTCGTTGGGAAGTTGGGATTTTCAAAGGTGCGATCGCCCATGCGGGGTAGTTTTTTATCAAAGGTCGGGGCATAGAGGGCACTATCACGCAAAATTCCCATAAATTTATCAAGATCGACTTTTTCTCGCTGAATCAAGCCTAGACTCAAGGAAAAACTAGCTGTTAAACCTGCAATCAACTGATTTAAAGCCAATTTCAGGGCAGCTGCCTGACCGACTGCGCCGATATATTTCGGGTCTTGCCCCAGGGTTTTAAAAATCGGCAAACAGACTTGGAACAATGTTTCTTCGCCCCCCACCATTACGAGCAATGTCCCTTTTTTCGCTTCGGGGATACTGCCCAGCACCGGCGCTTCTAAATACTGGCCTTGACGCCGCTGAACTTCTTCGGCGATCGCCTTGCTTTCTTCTGGGGCAATGGTTCCCATCTGAATAATGATTTTTTCCGCAAAGGAAATGTCTGGATTTTCAAATAAGACCGCTTGGATTGCCGCCGCATCACTGAGGGTCAAAATTAAATAATCACTGTTGGCGATCGCCATTTTGGGATCTGTCGTTGTTGTTAAACCTTGTTCTTTTAAGGGATGCAGTTTTGCCGCTGTGCGATTGTAGGCGATCACCGAAAAATTTTCCTGGGCCAATTTCGAGGCGATCGGTGCTCCCATTAGTCCCATCCCAAAAACACTAATTCTCATACAAACTCACTTCCAAATATCTAACTTCACCATCTTCCCCTAATTATCCTCCCTTGAGGGAGGTGGCCGTGAGGCCGGAGGGTGTTCTTCTCCCCTAGAGGGGAGTTAGAGGGGTGTCCCTTGAGGGAGTGAGAGAGGTACTCTCATTAGGTTGCTGGTTAACACTCCCCTAGCCCCTCTCAAGAGGGGAACAGTTGGCTGGTATGCTGGCAACTCCTAACAATCCTCCCTTGAGGGAGGTGGCCGTCAGGCTGGAGGGTGTCCAAAAGAAAACCCCACCCGGAGGTGAGGTCTTTCTTAAAATCAAAAAGTGTGAGCGTTAACCAGTCTAAATAGAGCTAATCAACTTAGAAAGTGAAAGTAGTGCGGAGAGTACCAATGAAAGTACTTTCTTCATCAAATGCACCTTCTGCCGAGTTATTCAACCAAATCACACCAGGGGTGATGGAGATACCATCGGTCAATTGATACTTATAGAAACCCTCGATCTGTAAGGGAGTTTTGTTTGCACTGATTCGGTCGCCGAGAGCTACGCCTTCGGCATTACCAGATTCAACATAAGGGGGGACACCGGCAAAGATGCCCAAAACATTACCTTCTTTGCCGAGGTCAGAGAAGGAAAGACCTAAGCCATAGCTGTAAATGTCTACGCTGCCAAAGTCAGAAACGTCTGCATCGGTGTACATACCGTAGGCAGCAATATCAATTTTATCAGTGAGAGAGAACTTACCTTGAACACCGTAGGTATTAGCTTCTGTCGCTCCGATAGCTGGAAGAGAGTTTGCCCAAGCTGTACCATTCACAGCTGCAGTGCCGCCGAAGTTGTAGATAGGGCCATCTTGCTGGTAACTATTTACATAAGTTACACCAAGCTCTGCACGCTCGCCAAGATTAAAAGCAATCTGTGCTAAAGCACCATAGTCACCGTTGAATAAACCCGCACCTTCGGCAGAAGAACTTGCGTCCTCAGCTAAATAACCTAAGGAGATGTCAACGGGGCCGAGAGGCATGTTAAAACCAAGACCGGAACCACCACTGATAGTGTAGATCGGGCTAGATGCGGCGAGTTGTGTTAGAGAACCACTGCCGCCAGTGAAGTCTTCAAGACCTGCCGCGCCAAAAGTTGTGCTGGTGTAATCGCTATGGAGACCGCCAAAAGCTGCGAGGTAGACATTCGCTCTGCGGAGAGGGAAATAGTAGGCTAACCAATCGATAACAACGTCGTTAGCACCGGTATCAAGGTTAAAGGTTTGAAAGCCAACGCCATCCAAACCACTGCCTAATTCTTGATCTACAGGAGATAGAGGAGAAGAATTCCCGGCTGTTAAGCGGGTAATTAAAGTATCCTTTCCAGTAAAGCTAGTTTCAAGGGTGAGACGAACGCGATCACTGAATGTCGTTTCGGTGAAATCCTCATCAAGGCCATCAACAGCATTACTGTCACCAAAGCTATCTTGAATTGCAAAAACAACTTCACCGCTTAGTTTGGTGGTGGTGGAGAATTGGTGATCTTCGAGGAACTCAACACGGCCTTCGAGGTCATCAACGCGAGCACCGAGGGTAGCAAGTTCCGCTTCAAATTCGTTGATCAAGCGACGTAGCGCAGCAAGATCTTCGGCGGTTACTTCAGAACCACCGCTTTGGATCATCCGCTCGATCTGCTGTAAACAAGCGTTCAGACCAGCCGCAAATTCGTAACGGCTGAGGGGGCGGCTACCACGGAAGGTGCCATCGGGATAACCAACAATACAGTTGTAGTTTTCGACTAGATTACGAAGCGCATCAAAAGCCCAGTCGGAAGGAGAAACATCGCTGAGTTGGAAAACGCTGTTTACCTGAGCAATGTCACCTTGGCTGTAGGTGTTGATTTGATTGAGAAGTTCGCTGTTATTTGCTTGTGCCTGGGCGGTGCCAGCAGTGGCAACAGAGACGCCGACAGCAGCAGAAGCAATGGATAAAGATTTCCAGAGAGATGTTTTCATTTGTTTTTCCTCACACATTAAAGGCACTAAGTTCTGGATTCAGATTAGGCCTTTGTATCAATCATATTAGCTCAAAATTTTGGATTGGGAATGGATTCGTCATAAGAATTTTTTGATGATTCCTTTACCTATCCATTAAGTAAACGTTACCTGAGAAGTTTTGTCAGAAATGTTACAGCATTGTCCCCTAAATCTTTAGACGATAGATCGTCTTTACTGGATTCTTTTTTGAGAGAGAAAATCTGCAAACTTCCCAGATGTCTTTTCTTAAAGTTTTATTTGAGGTGTTGGCGGCCTTCGACGTTTACAGTTGATTGAAGGTTCCGGCAAGATCAAAATCTTTCTGGGTGAGGCCACCAGCGTCATGGGTGGTGAGGTTTACAGTAACTTTGTTGTAGGAAATTTCGATGTCGGGGTGGTGGTCAGCGGCTTCGGCAGGTTCGACGAGTTGGTTCACAAAGTCAACGGCCTCAACAAAGTTTTTGAATTTGAAGAGACGCTGGATTTTGTTATCAACTTGTGACCATTCAGAAAATTGGCTCAGTTGCGCTTGGATTTCGGTGTCGGTCAATCGGGTTGCCATGGAGAAAACCTCCTATAAAAAACTATCCGCCCTTACTAGGGTTATCTCTACGATAACGAAGCAAGGGCGGTCTAGTCGGGTCTCTTTAGTTAAAATCTGACTGCCGGAAGGAACTCCGACTCTCTTAACTCACTCAAAGAGCAAGCAAAATTTTAGAGAACAGCCCCGGCACACAGCCGATTTACTTTAACTGTGAGACCCATGTTGTTACTACTGTCATTCATGGGCATCACCTCCTATTCTCCGGCAGGTTTTATCCGGTAGAACTCTTTTATGCTGGCACAAGCATTTTGAAAATTCAACTTGTACAACCCTCTAGCTCCCCTAGAGGGGAGAGACACCCTCCGCCTGCGGTACCTCCCTCAAGGGAGAGACAAACACCCCTCTAACTCCCCTCATAGGGGAGAAGTTCATAGGTCTTGCCAGCATACCCGCCAACTGTTCCCCTCTTGAGAGGGGTTAGGGGAGTGTTAACCAGCAACCTACTGAGAATACCCATCTAACTCCCCTATGAGGGGAGAATGGTCCCCTCCGCCTTCGGCACCTCCCTCAAGGGAGGATTTTTAGCCGACGACGACATCACGGATGCGCAGGGAAGAGCCACCACAACCGACGGGCAAACCACTTTGGCCGCCTTTGCCGCAACCGCCGGATTCGTCCCAGTAAAAATCGTCGGCGATCGCCTCAATATTTTTTAAGGTTTTAAAGACGTTGCCAGAGAGGGTCACATCCTTGACGGGTTCAGCAATTTTGCCATCGCGAATCATCCAGGCTTCTCCAGCACTAAAGGTAAACATTTCGCCGTTGGTCATGCCGCCAAGCCAGTTTTTCGCATACACCCCTTCTTTGATGTCCGTGGGCAAATCAGCAACGGGCGTTTGACCCCGTTCGATCCAGGTATTTGTCATGCGGACGATGGGCGGATAGTGATAGTTCAAGCAGCGAGCGTTGCCGGTGGGCTGTTCGTCGAGTTTGCCAGCGGTTTCGCGGGAATGAAGGCGGCCCACGAGTTTACCGTCTTTGATCAATTGCGTCGTGCTGGCAGGAACACCTTCGTCATCATATGAATAACTGCCGCGATGGCCTTCCGGTGCGGCTCCGTCAAAAATCTGGAGATCCTCCCCACCAAATTGCCGGCCCATGCTCATGGTTTCGAGGAGGTCGGGGTTTTCGTAGGCCATATCTGCCTCGGAAAGATGGCCAAAAGCTTCGTGGACAAATAGCCCGGTCAAAATTGGGTCAATGACAACGGTATAGGTGCCGCCTTTGGCTGCGGGGAGGGTCAATGAATTAACGGCCCGCTGGGCTGCGCCTTTGACCTGTGCATCAAGGTTTTCGAGATCTTCGTAGGCTTTGCGGGAGCCGGTGGTTTCTCGCCCGGTTTGAACCGTTTCACCATTACGGGCTGTGGCCGAAAAACGCATTTCCAGATCAACCCAGGACTGTTCGATGAGGGTGCCTTCTGAAGTCGCCAGAATTATATGCTGGGTGCTGTCGCCATAGCTCACCTTGGTACTGGCAATTTTGCCGCTGTGGCTCAAGAGAAGATCACTGTAGCGATCGCATAATTCTTTTTTCCGTTGGAGTGGGATTTGGCGGGGGTCGGTGCCGCTTAGGGGTAGAGTGCAAACCGCTTGGATTGGGTCAATGGGAGCCAAAATGGTTTCGTCGTCACCGATTAAAATCGCGGCGGCGATCGCCTCTTCAATGCGGAGTTTAAGATTTTCTAAATTATTAAAGGCCGCGAACCCCCAACCCCCTTTATGGCAGACCCGCACCTGGCCCCCAAGGGAAGTACTTTCACTGAGGGTCTCGATCTTATTTGACCGCAAAACAATACTGCTACCGGCCGCTTGTTCCAAACGGATCGACAAAAAATCCACCTGATTTTTATACTGTTGGATCAAATCCGTCAATTGATCCTTGTACCCAGCCAAAATCGTTTCCATCACTTTTGCCCTTTGATCTAAACCCTGAACATAAACCAATTTTGACATTGACCTTGGCTTATTGAGTAAAGTGCTAAGGCGAACCTAAAGACTGGCTTTGTCTCGGTTTTTCGCTTCAACTAATCAAAAGTAATGCCATTGCCAACATATTCTTATCCAAGATGTAAACAATTGTTAAGTTTTTGTGTGTTAACCTTGACTCAAGGACAAAAACTCAATTATCACGGAGCACATTTGTATGCCTTATACTCTCGATGCAGCAAGAAACATTTTCCCCAGTACATTAACTGCGGATGTTGTGCCGGCCACCAGTGCTCGGTTTAGTCAGCTGAGTGCAGAGGATCAACTGGCATTAATTTGGTTTGCTTACCTGGAAATGGGTAAGTCAATTACCATTGCTGCTCCTGGTGCGGCAAATATGCAGTTTGCAGAATCTACTCTTTTGCAAATCAAGCAGCTCTCTTTTAAAGATCAAGCCCAGGTAATGTGCGACTTAGCCAACCGTATCGATACGCCCATTAACCGCACCTATGCGACTTGGTCTGTAAATATTAAGCTCGGTTTCTGGTATCGCCTCGGTGAATGGATGGAAGAAGGTAGTGTCGCGCCGATTCCTTCTGGTTATAAGCTGTCTGCCAATGCTTCTGCGGTTTTAGATACGATTCGTAGCCTTGAACCTGGTCAACAAATTACGGTTCTGAGAAATGCCGTCGTTGATATGGGTTTTGACCCAGCCAAGATGGAAGGCTATCAGCGTGTTTCTGAGCCGGTTGTTGTGCCGACGGAAATTGCCCAGCGGGAAAAAATCGAAATTGAAGGTGTCGATAACCCCACGATTAACCAGTACATGACCAACCTCAATGCCAATGATTTTTCGGCATTGATCAGTCTCTTTGCTGAAGATGGTGCGCTACAGCCGCCGTTCCAGCGTCCGATTGTCGGCAAAGATGCGGTATTACGCTTCTTCCAAGAGGAATGTCAAAACCTAAAACTCAATCCGAAGAAAGGGGTTGTTGAGCCCACTGACGATGGCTATACCCAGATTAAAGTGACTGGCACCTGTCAAACGCCTTGGTTTGGTGCAGAAGTGGGCATGAATATTGCTTGGCGCTTCCTCCTCAATCCTGAAGGAAAAATTTTCTTTGTGGCCGTTGATTTGCTCGCATCTGCGAAGGAACTCCTCAACCTTGTGCGCAAGTAGTGAATGCTTGGATGAATTGCTTTAATTCCGAATAAATTCATCCCTGGTAACGTCCCAATTGGGGCGTTTTTTTGTCAGTATGGCGTGGTTGGAGGCAATATTTTGAAATTGATGCGGCAAGAAGAGGGTCTGGGATTATTATGGGCGATCGCCATTTTCTCGGCTTGGCTGGGAAGTGCTGTGTATTGGTTAAGCCATCCGTTAATGGCACTTTCCTGGCCTGGAATTGTTGCAGGAATTTGCGTCAGAACCTTTTTCCATACGGGTTTATTTATTTTGGCCCACGATGCCATGCACGGTAATTTGTTGCCGAGTTCTCCCCGTTGGAACCATCGTCTGGGGCATTGGGGGGTCAATCTGTATGCCTGTTTGTCCTACCAAGACTGTATCCGCAACCATGCCCAACACCATCGCCACCCTGCTCAACCGGGGGATCCAGATTTTCATAATGGACGGCACCGCCACCTGCTGCTGTGGTACTGGCATTTTATGGGGAAATATTTAGCGTGGCGACAATTCTGGGGGTTTGTGCTAATTTTCGGGGCGATCGCCTTGCCGTTAAATGTGCTGGGCCATGTGCCCTACGAAAATTTTTTTGTGTTTTGTCTGCTGCCGATTTTTCTGAGTTCTTGGCAACTATTTTTCTTTGGGACTTATCTGCCCCACCGCGATCGCCGCTCTCTGCCTAAACCCAGCATTAAACCGTCGCTTGGGTGGCGAATTTGGTCATTTTTAAGCTGTTACCATTTCGGCACGTTCCATGAAGAACACCATCGTCATCCCCACAAACCTTGGTTTAGGCTGCCGGGTCACGGTATTTCTTAACAAAATTGTAATAAAAACCTTAAATTCCTACGGGCACTTATTTTGAGCAGTGTTTTTGCCCAGGCGATCGCCCCCAAAGTGCGGGATTATGAGAATCCAGACTGCGCTTTTGATACATAACTTATTATAATCAGCCCCATTAGTTTGAACTTACTAAAGTCAAAACGATATTTATTTTGAAACTCACTTTTTCAATTACCCATGCTAACGATGCCCACTGCGAACACTCAATGGTCACTGCAAGAGAAAACCGTCGCCAAGAAAGCGTTTGACTTATCCTACCGCCGGGAAATTGCCGCAGTGATGGCCGAAGCAAAACGCCAGGCGACCCTCGCCGAAGACCCCACTGATCTCTGGCAACTTAACGATTTCTTGAGTGCCCGACGGCATTATCTAGATGGCAAATACGATTTCAGCCCTGAAAGCCTCGTCTTCACCTTCGCCCAGTTAATCAAAGAAGGCTGGTTAGAGCTGCAAGAATTAGAGGGTTTAGCAGCCGAGAAACTTTCAAAAATCCGCATCCTCACCCTAATGTAAGCTCTGGACTAAAGCCTTGCGACGCGGAATCGCATAGTTTAAAAAATCCTTCGCCATGATTGTATTCGGAAAAATGGCCTGGGCCTCAGCTAAAAGATCATCTAGGGTTAGCTCATTCCCCGGCATGTAACGGGGACTAAAGTGGGTCATGATCAGTTGCTTCACTTGGGCTAAAAGCGCCACCTGGGCGGCCATTGTCGAGGTGGAATGGAGACGATCAAAGGCCATCTCTGCATCCTTGTGGGCGAAAGTTGCCTCGTGAATTAGGACATCAGCATCCTGGGCCAACTCCACCGCCGCCTCACAAAAAACGGTGTCAGTACAATAGACCATCTTGCGGCCAATTTCCGGTTGACCACAAAGCTCAGAGCCGTTAATAATTCTGCCATCGTCGAGGGTAACGATTTTTCCTTTTTTCAGATCGCCATAAACAGGGCCGGGAGGAATCCCTAACTTTTGTGCTTTAGGGAGGTTAAATTTGCCAGGACGATCCTTTTCAGCAACGCGATAGCCAAAGGCGGTGACGCGATGTTTGAGGGGTAAACAGCTTACTCGAAACTCTTTATCTTCAAAGACTAAACCGGGTTTGACTTGATGGACGCGCAGGCGATCGCCAATGCGCATGTAAGAATATTTTTCGCAGGCCCGGAGATATGCCTCTAAACCGGGGGGGCCATAAATTTCTAAGGGATGTCCCGTTCCCGCGAGGCCCATGCTGGCGATCAAACCCATTAGCCCAAAGATATGATCGCCGTGCATGTGAGTGATAAAAATGCGGCTAATTTGGGATGAACGAATATCACTTCTTAAAAGTTGATGTTGCGTCCCTTCGCCACAGTCAAAGAGCCATGCCTCGGCCCGCTGTGGTAATCTCAACGCCACACTCGATACATTTCGCGCCCGCGTCGGCACGCCAGAACTGGTTCCTAAAAATGTGATTTCCATTCAGGTGATTTCTGTTGAGGCGATCGCCCATAACCTACATCCTATCCATCATAAATCTTCCCCAGAAGCAAAGTGGCCAAAAAAAATCCTCCCTTGAGGGAGGTGCCCGTTAGGCCGGAGGGTGCTATTCCCCTAACCCCTCTCAAGAGGGGAACAGTTGGCGGGTATGCTGGCGAGTCCTAAAAATCCTCCCTAGAGGGAGGTGGTCGTAGACCGGAGGGTGTCTCTCCCTTATGAGGGGAGCTAGAGGGGTGTCCCTAGAGGGGAGTTAGATGGGTATTCTCAGTAGGTTGCTGGTTAACACTCCCCTAACCCCTCTCAAGAGGGGAACAGTTGGCGGGTATGCTGGCAAGACCTATGAACTTCTCCCCTATGAGGGGAGCTAGAGGGGTGTCCCTAGGCGGAGGGTGTCCGTTACTTATTCGCCTGGGCCCAAACGCGGGTAGGCAGCCCCCAAATATAAATAAACCCTTCCGCCGACTCGTGGTTAAACTTGTCGTCCGCCCCGTAGGTTGCCAAATCCGGCGTATAAATAGATTTCTCAGAACGACGACCGACAATCCGCGCTGTTCCTTTGTGGAGTTTGAGACGAACAACGCCCGTAACCCGTTCTTGAGTTTGCTCGATAAACGCATCCACCGCTTGCTTCAGGGGCGAGAACCACAAACCGCGATAAATTAACTCAGAATAAGTTTGCTCCATGCCGCGCTTATATTGGGTCACATCGGCGGTGAGGGTTAAACTCTCTAAATCACGGTGGGCATCCACAAGCACACACATCGCCGGGGATTCATAAATTTCGCGGGATTTAATCCCCACAACACGGTTTTCGATCATGTCAATGCGACCAACACCGTGATTACCGACGATTTCATTCAATTTCGCAATCAAATCTACAGGGCCAAGGGCTTCGCCATTCACCGTCACTGGGGCACCTTTTTCAAAGCCAATCTCTAAATATTCCGGTTCGTCGGGGGTGTCAGAAATGGCTTTTACCATTTCAAAAACTTCTTCGGGGGGTTCGCACATGGGATCTTCGAGGGGGCCAGCTTCAATACTGCGACCGAGCAAGTTTTTATCGATACTGAAAGGAGAAGACTTTTTCACCGGAGACGGAATACCAAATTTTTCACCGTAGGCGATCGTCTCTTCCCGACTCATGCCCCATTCCCGCGCGGGTGCGAGCACTTTGATTTCAGGATTCTGCGCCAAAATACCCAAATCAAACCGCACTTGGTCATTCCCTTTGGCGGTACAACCGTGCGCTACGGCATCAGCCCCATATTTTTCGGCGGCACGGACGAGCATTTTCGCAATGAGGGGACGCGCTAAAGCGGTAGCCAGGGGATAGCGATTTTCGTAGAGGGCATTGGCTTTAATCGCGGGGAAAGCGTAATCGGTAATAAATTCTTCGCGGCCATCTTCAACGAGGGAAATCACAGCCCCAGAATCTAAGGCTTTTTGTTTAATCGGGCCTAGCTCCTCGCCCTGTCCTAAATCTGCGGCAAGGGTAATTACTTCCTTTACGCCCCATTCGTGCATGAGATAGGGAATACAAACGGATGTATCGACACCGCCGGAATAGGCGAGGACAACTTTTTCTGCGCGACCCATAGTTTAAATACCGTATATAGATGAATCAAGGCAGATTATAGCTTGACACTGCCCTGGAAAAAGCTTGAAAAAACCGGACTTTTGCTGCTATCACAGAATGCTGACAACCTTCCCCTTCAAGAGACGCCCTCCGGCCTAGCGGCCACCTCCCTCTAGGGAAGATTTTTAGGACTCGCCAGCATACCCGCCAACTGTTCCCCTCTTGAGAGGGGTTAGGGGAGTGTTAACCAGTAACCTACTGAGAATACCCATCTAACTCCCCTCTAGGTACACCCCTCTAGCTCCCCTATGAGGGGAGAAGTTCATAGGTCTTGCCAGGATACCCGCCAACTGTTCCCCTCTTGAGAGGGGTTAGGGGAGTGTTAACCAGCAACCTACTGAGAATGCCCATCTAACTCCCCTCTAGGGACACCCCTCTAGTTCCCCTCATAAGGGAGAATGGCACCCTCCGGTCTTCGACCACCTCCCTCTAGGGAGGATTTTTTGGGGTGGGCGAGAAGCCATTCTGTAATTGTTTCAACAATTGCCTCTGGGTGATTTTGGGCATCGTATTCGCTGAAGCGGAGAAAAGAAACGCCTAGGGCTTCAAGTTTAGCTTGGCGATAAGCGTCTCGTTCTTGGGCAGCGAGGCTATCGTGGCTACTGCCGTCAATTTCGATAGCGAGCATCCAATCTTTGCAATAGAAGTCAACGATAAATTGGTCGATGGGACGTTGGCGTAGAAAGCTGACACCGAGGATTTGTTTTTTGCGGAGGTGTTGCCAGAGGATTACTTCGCCTCTGGTCATGGTTTTGCGGAGTTGGCGGGCGCGTTCTTTCAGGATGGGATTATATGGATGTATTTTGCGGGGCATGGCAAGACACTGTTTTTCCATAATCTTATCCAACACCTCCGCCTCTTCTTGTTCCCCTCCACGAGAGGGGCTAGGGGAGGGTTATCGACCGATTGCGTAGCCCACCGTCAACACCCTCCGGCCTAGCGGCCACCTCCCTCAAGGGAGGATTTTTAGGACTCGCCAGCATACCCGCCAACTGTTCCCCTCTTGAGAGGGGTTAGGGGAGTGTCAACCAGCAGCCTATTGAGAGCACCACTCTAACTCCCCTGTGAGGGGAATGGCACCCTCTGCCTGACGGCACCTCCCCCCGAAGGGACACCCCTCTAACTCCCCTATGAGGGGAAGACACCCTCCGGCCTATCGGCCACCTCCCTCAAGGGAGGATTTTTTTTGGGGGGGTGATAGGAAAAGAAAGTGGGTGGGTAATTTAGGGTTAACGGATAAATGATTCCGGTTGAAGCCGGGATAAGGAGATGCCCCCAAATGAAAAATTTTACTTTCAAACTTCTGCAACAACTCAACAAGAAGAAAGCTGACAAAGGTTTTACTCTGATTGAACTGCTCGTTGTTATCATCATCATCGGTATTCTGTCTGCTATCGCCCTACCTGCATTCTTGAACCAGGCTGCTAAAGCACGTCAATCTGAAGCAAAACAGGCTCTTGCTTCTTTGAACAAAGCTCAGCAAGCTTACTATTTAGAGGAACAAGAGTTCTCCGACACAATTGGTCGTCTTGGCCTTGGCCTTTCTGGTGGAACAGAAAACTACTCCTATGGAGCTACTGCGGCTAATGCTGCAGGTGCAGGTAATGCTAATTTTGATACGACGGATAGTGATGCTACGATTTTCGCAATCTCTAGTGATCAACAGGCAGTAAGAGATTATGTGGCTGGGGCAGTCATATTCACAGAGGATGGAAATACAACCACTACCACAGGTCTCTGTGAAGAAAATGACGCTACATTCAGAACTGCGGCTGCTGCCACGACTGCAGATATTACCCTTACACCTACAGCAACAACTCCTGATGCAGCGGTTGCTTGTGCTAACTCTGACCCTCTCTAAATTTTCGAAGAGTGTTGAAATAATCACCATGTAGCTACTTTTATAGCGCTCTTAGGGAATATTTTTTGTTTGCTTGAAAAAGTATTCTTTAGGAAAATTAAAAAAAACAGCTCCAAACTTAAGCCAGCTTTACTATTGTTGTTATAAAGCTGGCTTCTTTACTTAATATCTAACTTGGGTTAAACGTTTAATTCAAAATCTTTTGAAGTGATGATATATGATTATTCGTCTATGCTTTACCAAGCAGAAATATCAACGAAATACTAATCATAAAAATCCAAGGCTGTCTTCGACTCAAGGGTTGACTGTTCTTGAACTACTGATTGCAATGGTTATGATTTCAATTTTGTCAAGTATCGCCTGGCCTACTTATTTGAGTATGTCCGCTAAAGCCCGCCAAACAGAGGCGCGAAATGTGTTAGGAATTGTAAATCGTAGTCAACT
Source organism: Picosynechococcus sp. PCC 7003 (assembly GCF_001693255.1). Taxonomy (NCBI): domain Bacteria; kingdom Bacillati; phylum Cyanobacteriota; class Cyanophyceae; order Chroococcales; family Geminocystaceae; genus Picosynechococcus; species Picosynechococcus sp. PCC 7003. The sequence goes on along the minus strand of NZ_CP016474.1, from coordinate 2,972,323 downwards.
TGGTTTTTATCAAGAAAATAGTCGCTTTGCTGAGTCTATTTCCGAGCTTGTTTTTGGGATTAGAGTCGTCAGCGATAACTATAGCTATACAAATACTTACTCTGGTGGTGTACCAGGATTAATTGAGAATACAGCAATTCCCTACGCTACATATTTATTTGCGAATCCTCAAGATCCTTTAGCCGTTAAAAATTATGCGAGTGGTGTTGTTTTGTATGTTAATAATGGTGTTGTGACCCTAAAATCCATCGTCTGCGAAGAACAAAATCCATCAGCTAATATTGCCCTAGAAGTAATTGATGGTTCTGGTAGTTTTACGACTGGAGGAATGCAGCTCGATCCTGCTGCAAATTTTGATGCCGATGCCGTGCGCTGTGATGGTACCCACTACAAAACCGTTCTCACAGACCGCTAATCTTCACAGACCGCTAATCTTTTTTCTCACCTGCGGCACCTCCCTCTAGGGAGGATTTTTTACTCGTTCATGTTGCGGTACGTGGCGACGGCAGAAGGCGAAATACGATTGAGATAACGGAAAATCCAATACTTTAAGACCGTATCGAGGATCACCGGAAAGGTTGCAATAAAAAGGAAATTAAAATCTCGGCTCTCCGCAATGCCAAAATGTTTCGCCACATTTTCGAGGATAATTTCCCAGCCATGGGGCGAGTGATAACCCACAAAAATATCCGTGAACAAAATAATTAAAAATGCCTTTGCTGAGTCACTCAGACCATAGACAATCTCATCTAAAAAGCCCTTTAACATCGCAATTTCGCGCTTACTGATTAACAAAATTCCTACAAAAGCAAAAAAGCTAAAAATATCAGAAAAAATATTTTCGTAGGCGTTGTAACTTTCGGCACGATAATCCTGGGCAATTTCTGTTGCTTTTTCTTGAATTTTTTCAGTAATTTCCGCCTCCGTGAGGGCTGGCGCTAACCCCACTAACTGGCGCATTTCCAGGGTCGCTCGGTAATGTTCTAATTCCTCAAAGGCTTCGTTTTCTAGATCGGGGTTCGCAAACAAGGCTGGACTCGCCTCGGTGAAAAAATGCTCTTCCACGAAAGGCGTAATCGCAATTTTTGCGAGCTGATGCACCAATAAGGGCACAATGACGAGGGTGAGCAGAAACTTGATCGAAACAGCGGTTTTGTTGCGCGATCGCCGGAATTTTGTCACCACCTCGGCTTCTGCTTCGTTGGACTTGGGATCGATCTCCTGCTGGATGCGGGAGAATGTCCGCATGATGGAGCGGGGCACGAGACCCGTTTTGTCCGATACTGTCTCTACTTTGGGTTTGCTGTCGGGGCCGCCATTGGTTTTGGGAGCCTCTGGGCCATCGAGGGGGATAAGGGCAACGGATTGTTTCGACAGGCCACGGCCATAGCGTCCGGTGACTTCGTCAATGAAGCGCAGTTTTTCGATAATGAGCGTCGGCTTGTCGGCGGCATCCGGATAGTAGATATTGCTCGCTTTTTTTTGGAGCGTTTCTTCGGAAACGGGAACGACGGTATTAAAGGAACGAAATTCTCGCAGGCGCACCTCGATAATTTTGAGTTGTTTGCGTACTTCCCGCTGAAAATAGCCGATCACACTGTCGCTATAGTCGGCATTGCGGCCAGAAACGGGTTTGCCGCCAAAGTGTTCGAGTTCAATGGCTTGGATATTGAGGGCGGCACGGTAGGCCTGCTCCAGGGCACGGTCTGGGGTGTCGTAAAACCAGCGGCGGGCTTTTTTGATGAAGTTGGTTAGATTCATTGGGTTTAAATGTTTCTGTATGGCCTGGGCAGACACCCTCCGCCTGCGGCACCTCCCTCAAGGGATACCCCTCTAACTCCCCTCCAGGGGAGAAGACACCCTCCGGCCTGACGGCCACCTCCCTCAAGGGAGGATCTTTTTTGTTTTGTGTTAGTTGGTTATTGTAATCGAAGTAGATGAGATTGTTTGGGGGTTTGATGGGAGCAATTTGGTTACGGGGTCAATCGCGGTCTGGGAAAACGACGGCATTGGTGGCACGACTAAAAGCTTGGGTGGAAGGACAGGATCCCCAGGCGGTATTGGTACCGGGATTATTGGTCTTAGCGGCGAATAATCAAAATCAGCGGCGGCTGGCAGACTTGATTCACCAAGACATTCGCGGTAGCTATCCCTTTGTGAGTAAAACGCCAGTGGCGTTTATGGCTGATGAGGTGGAATTATTTTTCCCGTTAATCTGTGAACAGTTGGCGATCGCCCCCCGATTTCCCCTACGGTTGCGGCCAGAGATGGAACAAAAGTTGGCGCGGGAACTGTGGGCCGACACCCTAGCCACCTGGGAGTTACTGCCCAATGAACGGTTTCAGAATCGCTTGGTGCGACGGCTATTGGATATTTTGTTGCTGGCGGGAGCGGCGGGCATCGCCCTAGCAGAGATTCCCCAACGGCTCATGGCGGGGCAGTTATCTCTACTGACGGGGACGGTGGCCACTGGTGCAGAGACCAACCACGAAGAATTTACAGAAACGGCGGAAAAACTGATCCAACAGTGGCGAGATTGGTGCCTAGGACGAGGTTTCTTGACCTATGGCATTATTTACGATCTCTATGGGCAATGTTTATTGAAAAATGAACAATACCAAACTTCCCTAGGGCAACGGTTTGGGGCAATTTTCGCCGATGATGGGCAAGATTATCCGGCGATCGCCAAGGATTTGGCTGAGGTTTTGTTAGATCAAGGCTGTACCGGGGTCTTTACAGAAAATCCCGTCGGGAGAATTCGCCTCGGCCTCAGTGGTGATCCTGACCATTGGGGCCAATTGGCGCAACGGTGCCAGGTGATTCATTTAGAACGACCAGCGGGCCTGGGGGACACCCTCACAGCGCAAATTCAAAAGACCGTGACCCAACCCCAGTTTGGGGGACAACTACCCGCAACCATCCAATCCATTCAAACTGTTGCCCGCGCCCAACTGCTGGCCCGGGTCGGTGAACAAATCCAATTCTTAGTGAAAGATCAGGGGGTTGCGCCGGCGGACATTGCAATTATTGCCCCTGGACTGGATGAAGTGGCCCGTTACACCCTGATGGAGAATCTTGCCGTCGCCCAAATTCCCCTGGAACCGCTGCGGGAACAACGACCCATCGCGAGTTCTCCCTGGGGGCGATCGCTACTGACCTTGTTGGCGTTGATTTATCCCGGTAGTGGGCGTCTGATCCAGAGCCAAGCTGTGGCGGAAATGCTCATGATGTTGTCCCAGACCGCCACCGAAAAGCTGCTAATCGATCCCGTGCGGGCTGGTCTCTTGGTGGACTATTGTTTTCAGCCCGATCCGGAGCGGCCGCAATTGCTCCCGGCGACAACGATGCCCAGGGGCGATCGCCTCGGCTACCAAGCCACCCAAGCCTATGAAGCAATTCGTCAGTGGATCGAGCAAACCCAGGCCACCCATCAAATAACTCCCCAGGGCATTTTGCAGACCCTGAACCAAGCAATCCAAACCTTTTACCTCCAAAAACTTGCCCCCAACTATGGTCAACTGGCAACCCTGCGGGAACTCAGCGAGACGGCCCAGCACTTTTGGCAATGTGGCGATCGCCTGGAGTCTCAAGATACGATCACAGCCCAGCTTGCCGACCTGCTGCAACTCATCCAAGCAGAAACCATTACCGCCAATCCCCGACCCCAGTACAACTTCAACCACCAACCCTCTAATTCCATTACGCTCGCAACTATTTTTCAATACCGCTCCGCCCGTCGCCACCACCCCTATCAGTTTTGGCTGGATGCGGGATCTCGTCTTTGGGAAAAAGGTGGTGCGGCAACCTTGTTTGGCTATGGCGTATTTCAACGTAGTTGGCAAGGGGAACCTTGGTCTCTGGCGCTCGAACAACAAGGCGATCGCCAACGGCTCCAGGATATTATCCAAGACCTCCTCGCCCGCGCCGATACCCAAATTTATCTGTGCCACAGTGATTTTGGCACCAACGGCAGTGAACAGCTTGGCCCCCTCTATCCCCTCATTCAAGCCACCCAAGAATGCCTCCAATCCTCCCTTGAGGGAGGTGGCCGCTAGGCCGGAGGGTGCCATTCTCCCCTGCGAGGGGAGTTAGAGGGGTGTTCTCAATAGGCTGCTGATTGACACTCCCCTAACCCCTCTCAAGAGGGGAACAGTTGGCGGGTATGCTGGCGAGTCCGATGAACTTCTCCCCTATGAGGGGAGCGAGAGGGGGTGTCCCTTGAGGGAGGTACCGCAGGCGGAGGGTGCCATTCTCCCCTATGAGAGGAGCTAGAGGGGTGTCCCAATCATGATTGTTCGCTGACATCCATGTAACAAACCCTTTACAGGGGATTGCTTCTGAAAAATAAGCTGATCTAAGTTAAAAGCAGCCTATGATACAGTATCTCGACAGTCTGCATGAATTCTTTTAAAATGTAGGCTTCAATACAACAAAACGCCAAAATAATCTATCCCCCTATTGGAAAAAATTATAGGGAAGCAGAGCTCTTATTTCTGGTGTATTCTTCGTCCTTTAAGTTATTCCTTAGGTAACTCCCGTGGTTTCAACAACTTCCCCCGCAGCAACTGAGACTGCTGTCCGTTCAGAGGTTCGTTCTGGTGCATATATCTTGATCGATAGCCTCAAGCGCCATGGTGTCGAATACATTTTTGGCTATCCCGGTGGTGCGATCCTGCCCATCTACGATGCCCTACACCCAGTGGAAGAACGGGGAGAAATTAAGCACATCCTTGTGCGCCATGAACAGGGAGCTTCCCACGCAGCCGATGGCTATGCCCGTGCCACCGGCAAAGTGGGGGTTTGTTTTGGTACCTCTGGCCCCGGAGCAACAAACCTCGTCACGGGAATTGCCACAGCCCATATGGACTCAATCCCGATGGTCGTGATTACAGGCCAAGTCACCCGCGCGGCGATCGGTACAGATGCCTTCCAGGAGACAGATATTTTTGGCATTACCCTACCCGTAGTGAAACATTCCTACGTAGTGCGGGATCCGAAGGATATGGCGCGGATCGTTGCCGAAGCCTTTTACATTGCAAGCACAGGTCGGCCCGGCCCTGTATTAGTGGATGTCCCCAAGGATGTCGGTCTGGAACTATGTGAGTATGTTCCCGTTGAACCCGGTGACGTGGATATCCCTGGTTACAAACCCCGCACCGAAGGAGACACCTCTAAAATTGGGGAAGCGGTACGTCTGATCTCTGAATCCCGTAAGCCGTTACTTTACGTCGGGGGCGGTGCCATTACCTCTGGTGCCCACGCAGAAATTAAAGAATTAGCTGAACAGTTCCAAATTCCCGTCACTACCACTCTGATGGGCTTGGGCGCTTTTGACGAGCATAACCCCTTATCGGTTGGGATGTTGGGGATGCATGGTTCGGCCTATGCCAACTTCGCCGTGAGTGAATGTGATCTGCTGATTGCGGTGGGAGCCCGTTTTGATGACCGGGTAACTGGCAAATTAGATGAGTTTGCCTCAGAAGCGAAGGTGATTCACATCGATATTGACCCCGCTGAGGTGGGTAAAAATCGTTTACCGGAAGTGGCCATTGTTGGTGATGTGCGCCATGTGTTGATCGAGATGTTGCAGCAACTGGGTGGTAAAGGTTTACCCCTCGGTAATAAGCCCACGGAAGAATGGCTCAATAAGATTCAAGGCTGGAAAGAAAAACATCCTTTGGTCGCGCCTCGCTTTGCGGATTCGATCTCGCCCCAGTCGGTGATCGTGGAGTTAGACCGCCAGGCTCCCCATGCCTACTACACAACGGATGTGGGTCAACACCAGATGTGGGCTGCCCAGTTCCTGAAAAATAGCCCCCGCCGCTGGATCTCCAGTGCAGGCTTGGGCACCATGGGCTTTGGCCTTCCGGCGGCTCTGGGGGCAAAGGTGGCGATCGCCGATGAAGAGGTGATTTGTATCAGTGGAGATGCCAGTTTCCAGATGTGTTTGCAAGAGTTGGCAACCCTGGCCCAATACCAAATCAAGGTGAAGACGGTGATCCTCAACAACGGCTGGCAGGGGATGGTGCGCCAGTGGCAACAAAACTTCTACGGCCAGCGTTATTCTTCCTCCAACATGGAAGCGGGGATGCCGAACTTTGAACTGCTCGCCCAGGCCTTTGGCGTGAAGGGGATGGTGGTGGATCATCCGGACGATCTGTCGGGGGCGATCGCCGAAATGTTGGCCCATGACGGCCCCGTATTGTTGGATGTGCGGGTGAAAAAAGATGAAAACTGCTATCCGATGGTCATCCCCGGCAAGAGCAATGCCCACATGATGGGTTTGAATGAAGGCTAAAGATCGCTAGGGAAACTTTGCCTAGAACTTGTTAGTGAAATCGAGATGAGGAGTAGGGTTTAACCTTGCTCCTTTTTTGTGGCTCGATTAGGATATAAGCCGCAGCGAATGGGGCAATTTTTTCAGGATGGGTGAACTCGTTTTACATTGGCATCGGCGAGATTTGCGGCTACAGGATAATGTGGCCTTGGCAGAAGCACGGCAGCAGTCGGCTAAGGTGATCGGCATTTTCTGCTTCGATCCAGCCATTTTAGAAAAAGAAGATGTGGCCCCGGCACGGGTAAAGTATCTGTTAGCTTGCCTGGCGGAGTTGGCAGAAAATTACCAAAAAGCGGGTAGTCAACTGTTGATTTTCCAGGGGAATCCCCTAGAAGTATTGCCGAAAGTCGCAGAATCTCTCAAAGCCCATACGGTCTACTGGAATCTGGACGTAGAACCCTACGCCCAACAGCGGGATCACCAAATGGCGATCACCTTGCGTCAGGTGGGGGCCAAGGTAGAAACCTTTTGGGATCAGCTCCTCCATGCACCGGGGAAGGTCTTCACCCAATCGAAAAAGCCCTACAGCGTTTATTCGCCGTTCTGGAAAAACTGGTCACAAAAGACAAAAGCCGCGCCCGTTGCCGCCCTAAAAGATTGCCAAGGATTGAGCAATGCAGAACAGAAACTAGCAAAAAAACTAGGGGCGATCGCCTTACCGAGTTTGGCTGATCTGGGTTTTAGTTGGGATAAGCCTTTTACTGTGCCCGTGGGGGAAGCGGCGAGCCTGGAACAACTCACTCGTTTTACGGAAAATTTGATTGAAAAATACGATGGCGATCGCAACTTTCCGGCCACCGATGGCACCTCCCGCCTGAGTGCTGCGTTGAAATTTGGGGCGATCGGCATTCGGACGGTTTGGCAAGCCACGGAAACCGCCCTAGAACATTGCCGCAGTAAAGAAGCAGAAGCTGGCGTCACCACCTGGCAGCAGGAATTAGCCTGGCGAGAATTTTATCAACACTGTCTCTTTTTCTTTCCGGAACTTGCCCAGGGGCCATACCGGGAAGAGTTTAAAGATTTTCCCTGGGAAAATGACGCACAGAAATTCCAAGCCTGGTGCGCAGGTGCAACGGGCTATCCAATTATTGATGCGGCGATGCGCCAACTGAACGAAACGGGCTGGATGCACAATCGCTGCCGGATGATTGTCGCCAGTTTTCTCACCAAAGATTTGATTATCGACTGGCGTTGGGGCGAAAAATATTTCATGCAAACCCTCGTCGATGGGGATCTCTCCGCGAATAATGGCGGTTGGCAGTGGAGTGCTTCTAGTGGCATGGATCCCAAACCCCTGCGAATTTTTAATCCCTATACCCAAGCTCAAAAGTTTGACCCCGAAGCAGACTATATTCGCCACTGGTTGCCCAATTTAAGGAGTTTAGATACCCAGGTTTTACTTACAGGTCAAATTCCCCGTTTACTCTGTCAGCAGTACAACTATCCGGAACCGATTGTGGAGCACCGGGTACGGCAGCGGGAATTTAAGCGCCTCTATAAATTAGTTAAAGACAAAGCCTAAACAAAACGGGTGAGATTAACGCGATAGCGTTCTTTTTTGGTCATGTTGATCTCACCAACTTCGACCCGACCTTTACCCCTGAGGGAAATTAGATCGCCTGCTTTGACGTTGTAGCTGCTTTGGGTAATGGTTTTCCAGTTCACCCGCACATTGCCGCCGGCGATCACCTCGGCCATTTTCGCCCGGGACATCCCTAAACCAGCCGACCCAATGGCATCCAAACGGAGAGAGGCTTCAACGGTGGTGAGTTCTTTCTTTTTTGGTGGGCGTACTTTTAATTCTTCGATGGGGATCGGCCGCGTTTTCACTGGGACAGAGCGCACCTGCACCAGGGATGTTTCTAAAAAGGGCACCAGTTCCGGAATCACCAAGGCCTGGGCACCGCGATCGCCTAAGACGAGAATGTCACCGACTTTGTCCCGCACGAGACCTGTGCCGAGGAGCGAACCCAAGAAATCCCGGTGGGTCGCTGTATCAAACAAAAAATTACCGGCAATGTCCAAGGCGGCAATTTCCACATGGCTGGCATCGAGGGGAATTTCTTCGCGGGCGATCGCCAACCGTTGTCGTTCCGCTTGAGGGTAGCCCCCCCCATGGACAACCTGGACTTCCGTGAGCTTGCCAAAAATTTCTAGAGCTTCGTAGAGCACCGGCGGTGAGAGAAAATCCGTCTGGACAATTTCCCAAGTGCGAATCGCCTGATCCGCTTGGTCGAGCAGCCGACTGAGTTCCGCGCGGTTTTCAACGCCCTTGAGTAAATCATCCTTCGGTAAATTCATAGGCTGGGAAAAGGCGATCGTACAATAAAATTAAGTGGCTAAAATGTTGAGAAATTTGCTGTAGAGTGCTGATAAAATTCCAACTCATTAAAGGCACGACTTGCCAATTCTACCACTGCTAAATCATACCAAAACCCTTCTGAAGTCTGTAACTCCGCTAAGCGATCTTGGCAAATGAAGGGACTTAAAACGCTACAAGACCAGGCCAAAAGCGATTCTAAACTGGTGCGATCGCCATCGGGAAAATACCAAAAGCTACCAAATTTTGCATTGCGACCATTAGGATAATACCAAGAGCGCCCAAACTTTGCATTTTGACCATTGGGGTAATACCAGGAATTACCAAACTTTGCACTCTGGCCATTGGCATAGTACCAAGAGTTGCCAAACTTCGCGTTGCGGCCATTGCGCCATTCCAGTCGTCTGCTTTGATTTGTCCCCGGTAATGCACACAAAACTTGCTGCAAACCTGATGTTTCCCTTGCAACTGAACCATAGGAATCCTGGGCGATCGCCAATCGCGCTAGAACCGTTGTATCCAGACAATCCTGAGACGCTGAAGCTGGTGGAATAGTAATAAGCAGGGATGGGAAACGGCGCTGCACCAAAAAACTCGGATTTTCCAGTGCACAGTACCGATATTCCAGGGTAAGTAACTCTAGATCATTAGCACGATTTTGAGTTCGGTAACGGCGAACCTGCTCACAGGTGCGTAGGAAACCATAGTCTCGTTGAGCTTGGGCGGGCAATGGCTTTTGTAACATTCCCCCCAGTAAAATCCCAAGGATGCTACTGCACCGTAGCCAGATTTTCATGCCTTTGCTCCCGATATTGCCAAAGTACCACGTGCCTATGCTAGCGGAAAAGTTCGTTGCTATTCCGTGACGCATAATCTAACTAACAAGGTTCGGCTCAAAAGTCTGTGGCGTCGGGAAACCCTCCGTTTACAAACCCCGATCAAGCCATAATAATGAAAACAGTTCATTTACTCTCCTAGGAATTTCTGTGGCTATCTTTGATTGGTTTCGGCGCAAGACAACTGACAAATCCCAAGACACTTCTGAACCAACCGTTACAGAAGAACAGGTGCCAGAATCTCCCACGGAGGAAGCTGCTGTCCCCGAACCAGAGACGCCATCAACCCCAGAAATTGACTACCTAAACTGGGCGAAATCCGCCTACAAAAATATCCAAGAAAAAAAGGGTATTGAAACAACGGAAGCTCCTCAAACTGAGACCGCAGAACCCCAGGAGCCAGAACCAGAAGTTATTGCCGCCGAGACCGAACCAGAAACACCAGCCCCTGAACCCACGGCAACGGCCCTAGAAACCACCGAAGAGATCGCTCCTCAACCAGAAGCCCCAGCAGAAGTAACTCCCCCAGAACCAGAGAGTGAACCAGCCGAGATCGAAGCAACCGAAACCGTTACACCTGTTGCTCCAGAGCCAGCACCAGAAGTTATTGCTGCCGAAGCAGAGAATGCCCCAGATAGCGAGACAGTAGCCGCACCGGAACCAGAAACCGCCACAGCCACCACGCCCGCCTGGATGAAAAAGTCCGATGGCCTCGAAAAGCTCAAGGAAACGGCGATTGATACCGAAGGGCTAGAGTTTGACGAAAATTTCCTCTGGTCTGCCAAGGTGCTTGCCGATCAAGGGCGTGATGCCAGTGATATTTCCCTCGAAGAAATTGAATGGCTCAAAAAGCTCCGGGATGGTCTCGGTAAAACCCGCCGCAGCTTAGTCAATCAACTCAAGGCTGTGGTCGGTCAAGGGCCGCTCAATGACGAAGCTGTATTAGAAATTGAATCACTTCTGCTCCAGGCCGATGTGGGCATTGAGGCCACTGATTACATCATCGAAACCCTCCAAGAACGACTCCGCCAGGAAGCCCTCCCCCCCGAAGCGGCGATCGCCTATCTCAAAGAAATTCTGCGGGACATCCTCGATAAACCCCTCGCGAAACTACCCAGCACCGAATTTGCCCCTGAAGCCGACAAACTCAATGTCTGGATGCTCACTGGCGTCAATGGTGCCGGAAAAACCACCACTATTGGGAAACTGGCTCACCTTGCCAATCAATCGGGCTATAGCTGTGTAATTGCTGCGGCAGACACTTTCCGGGCCGCTGCCGTCGAACAAGTAAAAGTCTGGGGCGAAAGAACAGATACCCCCGTGATCGCTAACCCCGGCAAAAATACGGATCCCGCTGCGGTCGTTTTTGATGGCATTACCGCAGCCCAAGCAAGGCAAGCGCAAATTTTGCTCGTCGATACCGCTGGCCGTCTACAAAATAAGAAAAACTTGATGGATGAGTTAGCGAAAATTCGGCGGATCGTTGATAAAAAAGCCCCCGATGCCCAGGTGGAATCCCTCTTAGTCTTGGATGCAACCCTCGGCCAAAACGGTCTGCGTCAAGCCCAGGTCTTTTCAGAAGCGGCAAAACTCAGTGGCGTTGTCCTAACGAAATTAGATGGCACGGCCCGGGGTGGGGTAGCCCTCGCCGTAAGTCAGCAACTCGGTTTACCAATTCGCTTTATCGGTGCTGGGGAAGGCATTGAGGATCTCCGTCCTTTCTCTAGCTACGAATTTGTTGAAGCGCTGCTGGACGGCTAGACTCCCAATAAAACTCTTCAAAATCCTGAGAGGCGGATGTTTCCATAAAGCAACCGCCTTTTTTGGTGGCCTGTAGAATTCTAAGATTTCCTTACAAAATGACTCAGGCAAGCTGAAAATCTCAGTATGCTAAAAGTTAATTCGGCCAGTGCGCAGCAGTTGATAACCGGAAGTCATAGAGGCGAGGGAAATAAACAGGTGCCAAAGGCTCACGGGGGCCAAAACGGCTCGACCTCCCGCAAAGATCAAGAGAATTGAGGCACCGATCAAAATCCAACCCAATACACGGTTATTTTCTGGGAGTGTAAAGAGGGAAACGACACCCCCAGCTAAGGTCATCACCGCTAGATCCGCCGAAAGACCCCGCCAAAAAGAATAGCCATAACCGCCGGTCGTGAAGAAAATATTTTTGCCCAGGAAATAAACACCCAAGAGGATTAAGCCAAGGCCGACCACTTTACCGAGAAATTTCATTGTTTTTTGTTCCTAATGATATTTTAGTGTAGCGAATACCATGATCCATGTAATTTATTCCGATCAATTTCTTGACCACAACACGGGGCGCTCCCACCCAGAAAGTGCGCGACGGTTAACGGCGATCGCCCAAGCCCTGAAAACAGTCTCCTGGGCGAACCAAATTCAGTGGCATGAACCAACGGCGATCGCCTCACGGGATCCCTTGCACTGGGTACACCAATTACATGATGACTATTACCTGAAACAACTGGAAAAATTAGCGGCATCCGGGGGCGGCTATTGGGATCCGGATACCCCCGTTTCACCCCAAAGTTTTAATGCGGCACTTTTGGCGGTCAATGCTTGTTTAGATGGGGTGGATTTAGCGCTTCAAACAAAGGAGCCTGTATTTGCCTTGGTGCGGCCCCCCGGTCATCACGCCACCCGCAGCACAGGGATGGGATTTTGCCTGTTAGGAAATGTGGCGACCGCCGCCCATTATGCCTTGGGTTTAGCGGGCGTTAAAAAAGTGGCGATCCTCGATTGGGATGTCCACCATGGCAACGGCACAGAATATTTAGTCGAGGAAAATCCCCAGATTTTTTATTGTTCTCTCCATCAGGATCCGGCTTATCCGGGCACTGGCCAGGCCCACCATCACGGCAGCCACCAAAATATTTTAAATATCCCCCTCAAACCCGGCGCAGATCAAAGGATCTATGTCCAAAAATTCCAGGACGTGGTTTTACCCTACCTGCAAAAGTTTCAACCGGATCTATTAATCGTCAGTGCAGGCTACGATGCCACCGCCAAAGATCCTTTAGCGGGAATGAATCTCCAACCCCAGGATTACAAAGTTTTTAGCGAATTTTGCCAGCAGTTACCTTGTCCAATAATGTTTGCCCTAGAAGGGGGCTATCATCTCCAATCCTTGGCGGAATCAGTGGTGGCCACCCTCGAACCTTTCGTTCAATAGGGCAGATGAATTTCACCAAGGAGCGCCGGACATTTTGCCCCCGTTACCTTTGGCAGATTTCCCGGAAATTCTTTCGTGCGCCAGTAGGCTAATACCGCAAAGGCGATCGCCTCTTTGGCATCGTGGTTTAAATCCAGGTCGTCGGTGCTTCTGACGGGAATCTGATTTCCGAACGCAACTTGTAGACGTTCTCTGAGATAACTATTGCGGCACCCACCACCACACAGAAAAATTTCGTCGGGCAGTTGGGGTAAAAAGAGTTCATAGTTTCGCTGCACTGTTAGCGCCGTAAATTCCGTCAAACTTGCGAGCCAATCCGCCTCTGTAAGTTGGAACGCCTGGGCGTCGTGCCAACATTTTTCCAAAAAATCCACCCCGAAATATTCTCGACCCGTAGACTTTGGCGGCAACTGCTCCACAAAAGGATCCCCTAGCCAGCGTTGGACTAAATCTAAGTGGGGTGTTCCCTGGGACGCCCAAATTCCATCTTGGTCGTAGGCTTGGGTACCGTTGGTTAATTTTTGAATCGCTAAATCCAACAGCACATTGCCAGGGCCAGTATCCCAACCGATCACGTAATTTTCCCAATCAGCCTGGTTTTTGGGCGGCAAATAGGTGACATTACCAATGCCTCCCAGGTTTTGAATACAGCGGTGTTTCGTCGAGTCAGCCAAAAGATAGGCATCGACCTTCGGCACAAGCGGCGCGCCCTGTCCCCCGGCGGCAAGATCTGCCCGGCGAAAATTACTGACCGTTGGCAAGTTTGTTTGTTGGGCGATCGCCTCACCACGACCCAGTTGCCAACTCAAACCCAAGTTGCCATTGGGAGGACGATGAAAAATGGTTTGGCCGTGGGAACCGATTAATTCTGCTTTGCCGTAGCGTTCTTGAAGTTGCCTTGCCGCAGTAGCAAAACTGTGGGCAATTTCGTCATCAAGGGCCGCAAATTCCAAGGCACTGAGTTTTTCTCCGGCACACACTGCGAGGATTTTTTCCCGGAGTTCAGACGGATAAGAATAGGTCGTAAAGCCGAGTAGTTCAATTTCAATAGCGTCGGCTTCCCCCTGAATCTCTACCAGGGCCGCATCAATGCCATCGACTGAAGTGCCGCTCATTAAACCAATCACACGCATAGATTATGTTCCCCACTGAGGCGATCGCCACTTTATTATTACCCAACCTTTAAGATGCAGAAATTCTTCATTTCGATGAAGCGTTGGAGCCGATCCGTCACAATAGAAGAATTGTCCATGTTTTAGAATCACACACCTGCTATGGCTGCTCCCTCTCGCTTGCGCCGACTTCTGGCCTACCTCAAACCCTATCAACGGGACATCTGGCTAGGGATTGGCGCCCTTATTCTTGTCAATGGCCTGGGCGTTTATCTGCCGATTATCCTCAGTAATACAGTAGATTCCCTCCAAACAGATGTCGGCCTAGGTAATTTAACCCGTGCTGTTTTGTTAATGTTGCTCCTCGCCTCGGTTATGTGGGGAATTCGGATGCTCTCTCGCATTGCGATTTTCGGTGTGGGTCGGCAAGTGGAGTTTGATCTAAAGCAAAAAATTTTCCAACATCTCCTCACCCTAGAGCCTGCATATTTTGCCAATCAGTCCTCCGGAGATTTAATCAACCGGGCCACCAGTGATGTGGATAATGTGCGCCGTCTCCTGGGTTTTTCGGTGCTTAGTTTAGCCAATACGGTGTTTGCCTACGCGATGACCTTACCTGTGATGTTGTCGCTCCATGGCAAGCTCAGTGTGATGGCGATCGCCGTTTATCCAGCCATGCTACTCACGGTACAACTGTTTAGTGGTCGGTTGCGGGACGAACAAAAAGAAGTCCAAGAGGAGCTTTCAGAGCTCAGTCAATTGATCCAAGAAGACATGAGTGGCATTTCTTTGATCAAAATCTATGCCCAGGAAGCCAACGAACGCCAAGCCTTTGACAAGCAAAATCAGAAGTTGCTACAAGCCAATCTTGGCCTGGCCCGGATTCGGAATTTACTCTTTCCGATTATCGAAGGAATTTCTTATATCAGCCTATTGATCCTGCTGATCTTTGGGACGAGGGCTATTACCGCTGATGAACTGACAGTGGGGAATTTTATCGCCCTCATTTTATTAGTCGAACGCTTGGTGGTGCCTACGGCTCTACTGGGTTTCACGATTACGTCCTATCAACGGGGTGAAGTGAGCATTGATCGCATTGAAGCCATCCTTGACAATCAACCCCTCATCCAAGACCACACCACCGCCCATCCCCTGGATCGTCATCAGGTCGAAGGCCAAATTGTTGCCAAGCATCTTTCTTTTACTTACCCCGGCGACAATCGTCCAGCCCTAGATGATCTCAACTTCACCATTAACCCCGGTGAAATCATCGCCATTGTGGGATCTATTGGTGCAGGGAAATCGACCCTAGCCAATGCTTTGCCGCGCCTGATTGATATTGAACCTGGCCAACTGTTCCTCGACGGCCAAGACCTCACCGACATTCGCCTTCAAGATCTGCGCCAGGCGATCGCCTATGTTCCCCAAGAAAGTTTTCTCTTCAGCAGTCAAATCCGTGACAACATCGCCTACGGATTACCTGGTAGCGACCAACCCGAAATTGAATCCTCCGCCCAACAGGCGCAAATCCACCACGAAATCTTGAACTTCCCCCGGCAATACAACACCCTTGTCGGTGAACGCGGCATCACCCTTTCCGGTGGACAGCGCCAGCGTAGCTCCCTGGCCCGGGCTTTTATGATCGATGCCCCTGTCCTCATCCTCGATGATGCTCTCTCTAGCGTCGATAACAAAACTGCCACCGAAATTCTCGACTATCTTTCCCACTCCCCCCAAAACAAAACCGTTATCTTTATCACCCACCAACTTTCTGCCGCCGCCAAAGGCGATCGCATTTTCGTCATGGATCACGGCAAAATCGTCCAAACTGGCATCCACGAAGCCCTAATCAACCAAGAGGGACTCTACAAACAACTCTGGGAGCAAAACCAACTCGCCGAAATCCTCACCTAACTCAATCTAAACAATTAACGTAGGGATTTGGTTGCCAAATCCCTGATGTGTGTATCTTATTTCCCTCTTGCATATAAGAGAAAGCCTTAAGGCAGGGGGGGATCCAAATTTTTTTTATTTGTCGAAGCCTTGCCCTAACTTGATTCCAGGGATTCCGCCCAAGAAATATCAAAAAAAGCTGGAAAAAGGTGTTGACATCTCCAGGTTGTCTGGTTAATATAGTTAAGCGCGGTTGAGACAGACGCACTGAACCGACGCCCCGAACCGAGACAAAAGAATAGAATTTGAAAGTGACTATCCGCCCCCTTGTTTTAACAAGATTATAACAAGTGAGCTGGTTGAGATTGAAACAATCGATACCAAGGAACTTAGTTAAGGATAAAGAGAGCCTTAAAAAAATATCTCTTAATAAGAGGAAAGAAAGTTCTAAGGAATGAGTAAAGAATCTAATATGGAGAGTTTGATCCTGGCTCAGGATGAACGCTGGCGGTATGCCTAACACATGCAAGTCGAACGAAGCCTTCGGGCTTAGTGGCGGACGGGTGAGTAACGCGTGAGAATCTGCCTTCAGGACGGGGACAACAGTTGGAAACGACTGCTAATACCCGATATGCCGAGAGGTGAAAAGTTTTTTCGCCTGAAGATGAGCTCGCGTCTGATTAGCTAGTTGGTGGTGTAAGGGACCACCAAGGCGACGATCAGTAGCTGGTCTGAGAGGATGAGCAGCCACACTGGGACTGAGACACGGCCCAGACTCCTACGGGAGGCAGCAGTGGGGAATTTTCCGCAATGGGCGAAAGCCTGACGGAGCAATACCGCGTGAGGGAGGAAGGTCTTTGGATTGTAAACCTCTTTTCTCAAGGAAGAATAAATGACGGTACTTGAGGAATAAGCACCGGCTAACTCCGTGCCAGCAGCCGCGGTAATACGGAGGGTGCAAGCGTTATCCGGAATTATTGGGCGTAAAGAGTCCGTAGGTGGTCATGCAAGTCTGCTGTCAAAGCCCACAGCTTAACTGTGGATCGGCGGTGGAAACTGTGTGACTTGAGTACGGTAGGGGTAGAGGGAATTCCCAGTGTAGCGGTGAAATGCGTAGATATTGGGAAGAACACCGGTGGCGAAAGCGCTCTACTGGACCGTAACTGACACTGAGGGACGAAAGCTAAGGTAGCGAAAGGGATTAGATACCCCTGTAGTCTTAGCCGTAAACGATGGATACTAGGCGTTGTCTGTATCGACCCGGACAGTGCCGAAGCTAACGCGTTAAGTATCCCGCCTGGGGAGTACGCACGCAAGTGTGAAACTCAAAGGAATTGACGGGGGCCCGCACAAGCGGTGGAGTATGTGGTTTAATTCGATGCAACGCGAAGAACCTTACCAAGATTTGACATCCCGTGAATCTTGCAGAGATGCGAGAGTGCCTTCGGGAGCACGGAGACAGGTGGTGCATGGCTGTCGTCAGCTCGTGTCGTGAGATGTTGGGTTAAGTCCCGCAACGAGCGCAACCCTCGTCCTTAGTTGCCAGCATTAAGTTGGGCACTCTAGGGAGACTGCCGGGGACAACTCGGAGGAAGGTGGGGATGACGTCAAGTCATCATGCCCCTTACATTTTGGGCTACACACGTACTACAATGGTCGGGACAAAGGGCAGCAACCCCGCGAGGGCAAGCGAATCTCATCAAACCCGGCCTCAGTTCAGATTGCAGGCTGCAACTCGCCTGCATGAAGGAGGAATCGCTAGTAATCGCAGGTCAGCATACTGCGGTGAATCCGTTCCCGGGCCTTGTACACACCGCCCGTCACACCATGGAAGCTGGCAACGCCCGAAGTCGTTACTCTAACCGTTCGCGGAGGAGGGCGCCGAAGGCAGTGCTAGTGACTGGGGTGAAGTCGTAACAAGGTAGCCGTACCGGAAGGTGTGGCTGGATCACCTCCTTTTAGGGAGACCTAACCTACTGAAGTTTGAAAGCAATCAGCAAATAGAACGCAGTAAGGTCATCTCGAAGGTCGTGCGAGGGGGAATAACGGAAGTCATTTTCAAATTTAGGTTCGTGGACATGGGCTATTAGCTCAGGTGGTTAGAGCGCACCCCTGATAAGGGTGAGGTCCCTGGTTCAAGTCCAGGATGGCCCACTTATCAACCGTTGATAATCATCAATTGTTGATGTCAATGGGGGTATAGCTCAGTTGGTAGAGCGCCTGCTTTGCAAGCAGGATGTCAGCGGTTCGAGTCCGCTTACCTCCACCAAGACCACGAAATAATGAAACGAATTTGGCATCAGCACCATAAATTTGCCATTAGGTAAATAGTGTTGTTGAATGCTGAAAGAAATTTCAGTAAAGCACCTTGAAAACTGCACAAAAGAATATTAGATAGTCGAAATAATAGCTAGGTAGGAAAGTACGAAAGTACAAACAATCCAAAAATAGCCAAGAGTCTGACCTCGAAGAAAGGTCAAGCTACAAAGGGCTAACGGTGGATACCTAGGCACACAGAGGCGAAGAAGGACGTGGTTACCGACGATATACTCCGGGGAGCTGGAAGCAAGCATTGAGCCGGAGGTTTCCGAATGGGGCAACCCTAAATACAGCCATCTGAATATATAGGATGGTATGAGCCAACTCAGCGAATTGAAACATCTTAGTAGCTGAAGGAAGAGAAAGAAAAATCGATTCCCTTAGTAGCGGCGAGCGAAGCGGGAAGAGCCTAAACCAACTGCTTAGGCGGTTGGGGTTGTGGGACAGTGATATGGACTATAGAGGTTAGACGAAGTAGTTGAAAGCTACACCAAAGAAGGTGAAAGTCCTGTAGTCGAAAATCAAAGTAGCCTAACTGTATCCCGAGTAGGCCGGAGCACGTGAAATTCCGGTTGAATCAGCGAGGACCACCTCGTAAGGCTAAATACTACTGTGTGACCGATAGTGTAAAAGTACCGCGAGGGAAAGGTGAAAAGAACCCCGGGAGGGGAGTGAAATAGAACATGAAACCGTTAGCCTACAAGCAATGGGAGGACGATTTAACGTCTGACCGTGTGCCTGTTGAAGAATGAGCCGGCGACTTACAGGCTGTGGCAGGTTAAGGTGAAAAGCCGAAGCCAAAGTGAAAACGAGTCTGAAAAGGGCGTTAGTCACAGTTTGTAGACCCGAACCCGGGTGATCTAACCATGGCCAGGATGAAGCTTGGGTAATACCAAGTGGAGGTCCGAACCGACTTCTGTTGAAAAAGGAGCGGATGAGCTGTGGTTAGGGGTGAAATGCCAATCGAACCCGGAGCTAGCTGGTTCTCCCCGAAATGTGTTTAGGCGCAGCGGTTGATAAAAGCTTGTACAGGGGTAAAGCACTGTTTCGCTGCGGGCTGCGAGAGCGGTACCAAAGTGAGACAAACTAAGAATACTGTACAAAAAGCAACCAGTAAGACGGTGGGGGATAAGCTTCATCGTCGAAAGGGAAACAGCCCAGACCGCCAGCTAAGGTCCCAAAATACTTGCTAAGTGATAAAGGAGGTGGGAGTGCATAGACAACCAGGAGGTTTGCCTAGAAGCAGCAATCCTTGAAAGAGTGCGTAATAGCTCACTGGTCAAGCGCTCCTGCGCCGAAAATGAACGGGGCTAAGCAAGTTACCGAAGCTGCGGACTCGAAAGAGTGGTAGGGGAGCGTTCTATATGGTGTGAAGCATTAGCGGTGAGCAGATGTGGACTGTATAGAAGTGAGAATGTCGGCTTAAGTAGCGAAAATATGTGTGAGAATCACATACCCCGAAACCCTAAGGGTTCCTCCGGAAGGCTCGTCCGCGGAGGGTTAGTCGGGACCTAAGGCGAGGCCGAAAGGCGTAGTCGATGGACATGAGGTTAATATTCCTCAACTCTTATGTGGGAGCATAATTATGACGCATGAAAGATAGCTACACCCTGAATGGATTGGGAGGAGACTACGGTCTCTGCGTAGTAAAGGATAGTGCCTAGAAAAACTAATTATGTGTTGAAAGCATAGGACCCGTACCCGAAACCGACACAGGTAGGGTGGTAGAGTATACCGAGGGGCGCGAGGTAACTCTCTCTAAGGAACTCGGCAAAATTGCTCCGTAACTTTGGGAGAAGGAGTGCCAGCGAGAGCTGGTCGCAGTGAAGAGGCCCAGGCGACTGTTTACCAAAAACACAGGTCTCTGCAAACTCGTAAGAGGAAGTATAGGGGCTGACGCCTGCCCAGTGCCGGAAGGTTAAGGAAGTTGGTTAGCTTAGGCGAAGCTAACGACCGAAGCCCCGGTGAACGGCGGCCGTAACTATAACGGTCCTAAGGTAGCGAAATTCCTTGTCGGGTAAGTTCCGACCCGCACGAAAGGCGTAACGATCTGGGCACTGTCTCGGAGAGAGGCTCGGCGAAATAGGATTGTCTGTGAAGATACGGACTACCTGCACCTGGACAGAAAGACCCTATGAAGCTTTACTGTAGCTTGGTATTGGGTTCGGGCTTTGTTTGCGCAGGATAGGTGGGAGACGTTGAGATTGCCCTTGTGGGGGTAATGGAGTCACTGGTGAGATACCACTCTAACAAGGCTAGAATTCTAACTCTAAACCGTGAAGCCGGTGAGAGGACAGTATCAGGTGGGCAGTTTGACTGGGGCGGTCGCCTCCTAAACGATAACGGAGGCGCACAAAGGTTCCCTCAGGCTGGTTGGAAATCAGCCATCGAGTGCAAAAGCAGAAGGGAGCTTGACTGCGAGACCTACAAGTCAAGCAGGGACGAAAGTCGGTTTTAGTGATCCGACGGCGCTGCGTGGAAGGGCCGTCGCTCAACGGATAAAAGTTACTCTAGGGATAACAGGCTGATCTCCCCCAAGAGTTCACATCGACGGGGAGGTTTGGCACCTCGATGTCGGCTCATCGCAACCTGGGGCTGAAGTAGGTCCCAAGGGTTGGGCTGTTCGCCCATTAAAGCGGTACGTGAGCTGGGTTCAGAACGTCGTGAGACAGTTCGGTCCATATCCGGTGCAGGCGTAAGAGTATTGAGAGGAGTCTTCCTTAGTACGAGAGGACCGGGAAGGACGCACCGCTGGTGTACCTGTTATCGTGCCAACGGTAAACGCAGGGTAGCCAAGTGCGGAGAGGATAACCGCTGAAAGCATCTAAGTGGGAAGCCCACCTCAAGATGAGTACTCTCATGGAGTTAATCCAGTAAGGTCACGGGAAGAACACCCGTTAATAGGCATTAGGTGGAAGTGTGGCAACATATGGAGCCGAGATGTCCTAACAGACCGAGGGCTTGTCCTTAAACAGATGGTTAGACTAAGTATTTCGATAAACTAATAAGTATTTTGTGCAGTCTTGAGGGTGTGAGACCACACCACTGCTTGGTGTTTCTAGCATAGTGGAACCACACTGACTCCATCCCGAACTCAGATGTGAAACGCTATAGCGGCGACGATACCTGTGGGGTAGCCTACCGGGAAAATAGCTCAATGCCAAGCTTCTCTCTCTTATGAAAAACTGAATATTTTATTCTTCAACTCTATATTCTAATCAAAGCTCTCAACTCATTGTTGGGGGCTTTATTTTTTTCTTTATTTTTTCTTCGTAAGTAAAGCGGCATTGCTTCGTTGGGTAGTGTTGTAGAGTATGAAGAGTAAGTCAATAAATTGATAGGTATTTGAATGAATCGGATTTACTGGGGTTGTATATTCGGACTTTTTAGTGTGTTAGGACAGGCAAATCAAGCGATCGCCAACGAGATGATGTATCGACCCCTCGGAATTCGCTCTGGTCAGGAGATTAATCAGCGACTTTCGGATCAGGATATCCCCACGGGTGAAGGGGGGTTTGCTAGGGATTATGCGATTACTCTCCAAGCGGGCGATCAAGTTGCCATTGATTTGCTTTCGGATGACTTTGATACGATTGTGCTGCTGCTGGCGGCGGATGGTTCGACGATTGCCGAAAATGATGATGCTGCCGATGGTTCCACGAATTCATTACTATTTGTGCGAATTAATGAAACAGGACGCTATATTGTGCGGGTACGGGCCTTTGGGGAAACAGGCAATGGTGATTTTTCGCTCAAGGTAACGCGCTTACAACCCATTCGTGAATAAAGCAGTGCTAATGAGACAGGCGACTTCGGTCCATTCCACAGTGGCACCGTAGGTATCGCCTGTATGGCCCTGAAATTTCTGGCCAAACCAAGCACTGACGGCGATCGCCACTGTCATAAACCAAAGATCACTGAGCAAAATACTTAACCATTGACTAAGCGGCAGGACAAAATAGCTCAAGAGTAAAAACAAGAGCATGGGGCAGATACTCCAGCACAAATCTGGATATAACTGGAACTGCTGTTTGTGGAATGCTCCTTTGCCTTCGGCTTTTAGATAGGGATAAAAGGCGATCGCCACCACCTGAGACCAACGCCCCCAAGCTGGTATCACAACCAAAAAATACCCAGTCTCTAACCCGAAACTTTCGAGGGCGGTGACCTTGAGCAACAGGATTAAGATCCCGGCCATCACCCCAAATGCCCCAGAGACGCTATCAGCCATCACCGCTAAACGGTGTTTCGGTTCGGTCACTGCTAAACCATCGGCCGTATCCATTGCCCCGTCTAAATGTAGGCCGCCCGTCAGACCCAACCAAAGGGCCACTAAAATCGCACTCCTGAGTAAAGCAGAAATATTTAAACTCTCTAAACCCCAAAAAACTCCCAGCAATATGCTCCCAATGATGACACCCACCCAAGGACACCAACGAGCAATGCGGTTAAAACTAGGTTGCACTCCCTTGGGCAGCGGTAACATCGTATAAAAAAGAATCGCCCCCAAGAGCGATCGCCATAGCTGCACCAAACCTGATAAAAAACGAACCATAAGCCGATTGAGATGATTGAAGTTAGATGGATTACAGGTTTTCAGATGTCAAAATTCAAACCTTAAGTTAAGATTATGGCGAGGCATTGGAAACCATTAATAAACATCCTCCGCCATAACACCAAGACAACGCTGTCAAACACGGTCTTTGTCCTTGGGTTCTAGCTTTTGTACAAGTAAAATGACAATCGCATAAGCTCATCCTGATGTGATGGCGCTCATTTGTTTGTCTTGTCTAAGCGGTGTTATGGATGATTTACCTTCAGTCTGTCATATTTTTGTTTACCCTTAGTTAATTCCCATGAGTCATCAATGTCATCCCACTTCCTTGCCCGCTCCTTGCGTGGTCTCTACCGGTATTCTTGTCAACAAATGTGACATGAAACGTCTACTCCAAGATCTCGCGTGGGTTCGCTATTCCCATTACCTTGATGGCGAAGTCAAAACACAGGGCGAAGGTTGGATTGTGGAAGTTTTTGATGACGAACAACAGGCCACTTTAGTGGTTAATCAGTCTTTATATTTGAATTTGCATAGCTTCGATTACCTTGCCCTTAAACAGGCTGAAGCGGGTAAGACTTATTTTGAACTCGTGCAGGATAATCGCGTTTTACGTTTGGAAGTAGCGGAAAATCCCCATGCTAATCCTTTTAACCCGAAGGCAGTCCCCGAAAGCACCCTAGAAGAAATGGTGACTCAGGTTTTATCGGCCCGCTGGGATGTCCATCTGGATGACGATGAAAATTTTAATTTCTAGGTTCTGTTTCCTGAACTCGGTAGAATAAGCGGGGGCTTCGGCCTCCGTTTTTATTTTTTGTTGATCGTCGGAAAGTCATCTGTGAGCCATTTTCATTTTTCGCTGCATAAGGAATGTTGCCATACAAATGCCCGGGTCGGCGTGTTTCATACGCCCCACGGAATTGTGGAAACGCCCCGATTTATGCCCGTGGGTACCCTTGCGAATGTGAAAGGCATCACGCCAGACCATCTAGTCCAGGCCCAGGCCCAGATGGTCTTGTCGAATACTTACCACCTCCATTTGCAACCAGGGGAAGAAATTGTTCAGAAAGCCGGGGGACTCCATCGGTTTATGGCTTGGGATGGGCCGATTCTTACGGATTCTGGGGGATTCCAGGTCTTTAGTCTTAGTGAAATGCGCAAGATTCGTGAGGAGGGGGTGGTTTTCCGGTCGCCGAGAGATGGACGTTTGATTGATATGACCCCAGAGCGGTCGATTCAGATTCAAAATGCCCTGGGAGCCGATGTGATCATGGCCTTTGATGAATGTCCGCCGGGGGATGCGGGTCGGGAGGCAGTGGCAGCGGCAACGGCCCGAACCTATCGTTGGCTAGAGCGCTGTATTGTGGCCCATGAACGGGAGGATCAGGCGTTGTTTGGGATTGTCCAGGGGGGGATTTTCTTGGATTTACGCTCCCAAGCGGTGACGGATTTAACGAAATTAGACCTACCGGGTTATGCCATTGGGGGGGTCAGTGTGGGGGAATCGCCAGAAAATATTCGCAAAGTGGTGCAGCATACAGCACCGTTACTGCCGAAAAATAAGATCCGTTATTTGATGGGAGTGGGCACCTACCGGGAAATGGCCCAGGCGATCGCCGCTGGGATTGATGTGTTTGATTGTGTGATTCCCACGCGGTTAGGTCGCCATGGTGCGGCCCTGGTGCAAGGCGATCGCTGGAATTTAAAAAATGCTCAATTTAAAGAAGATTTCCGCCCCCTGGATGAAAGTTGCCCTTGTTATACATGCCAGAATTTTACGCGGGCCTATTTGCACCATTTAATTAAGGCGAAAGAAATGTTAGCCTACATGCTACTTTCTTTACATAACGTTACAGAATTGATTCAATTTACCGTGAGAATTCGTGAATCAATCCTTGGCGATCGCTTCGTGGAAGAATTCGGCGAATGGCTAGAACCCGAACCAACTCATGCTAGGATTGACTGCAAACCATAAGAAAAATCAGTTCAACAAGGAAATATATGGAAGCGGCATTATTACTTGCGAAATTACCTGAGGCCTACTCAATTTTCGATCCCCTCGTGGATGTTTTGCCTCTAATTCCTTTGTTCTTCTTGCTGTTGGCATTTGTATGGCAAGCGGCAGTGGGCTTCAAATAAACACCATTTTTGAATTATTTAAAAAAGAAATTGATTAAGCATCCCCGAAAGGATGCTTTTTTGTTTTTTGTAACTAAATGTAACGAGAATTAACCGCGATTCATAATCGCTTTTTGGAAAGCGGGGCGATCGCCTAATCGTTTTAAGTAAGCTTGGAGGGCTGGGTAGGCGCTGAGATCCACATCTTGGAACATCAAAGGAATGTAAGCGAGGATCGAACCGACGGCCACATCCGCTACGGTAAACGCTTCCCCTAAGAGAAAAGATGTGTCTTGCAAAATATCATTCAGCGGCTGTAAGTAACGGGCCATGACTTCATTGCGATTTTCAGCCGGGGTGAGTCCCATGGCAAAGGTCGAGTTGGCAAATAACACCCATTGGTAGGCGATCGCCTTATCTGCCGGGGAAGTACCGAGGTGGCCAAATTTTTCCGCAAGGTAAAGCAGAATAGCACCGGATTCAAACAGAGTGACCTCGCCATCGGTTAAGACAGGCACTTTCCCAAAGGGATTTAGGGACAGGAAATCCGGTTGCTTGTGTTCGCCCGCCTGCATATCGAGGAGGACAAATTCATAGTCAGCACCGAGCTCTTCGAGGTACCAACGCACAATTGAGGCACGGCTACGCGCCCCACCATAGAGTTTCAGCATAATGGAAGTTTTTGTTCGGCCAATAAATTCATCTAGAGAACTTTGTGGGTATGGGCATGTTGTTTCACATTGTCCTCTGTGTTGACGATATTAACCTGATTGAGGACGCGCTTTTTCGCGGTGGAATGGTTAAACTCTTCGTGGAGTGTCCCTAGGGGAATGTGGCCTTGGGCTTCGGGGCGGCGTTTGTAGGTGCGGGCGGCGGCGGCAGTGCGTTCTAAAAAGTCATCGGGAATTTGGAGGCGATCGCCTAGGGCTGTGGGCAAAGTGATTTGATCTGCTTGGATAACATCCCCAAGGGGTAGAGCTTGGGCAACTCGGTAAGATGTGGGAATTCCTTTTAGAAGTGCTTCGAGGGCGGCCGAAGGAATCGGTTCTAGAATTGAAACCGCCTGGGTTTCGCCTTCCTCCCGGACAAAACAACTGGCGACCCCAAAAACACAATAATCGTTACTGGTTAAATGATTGGTTTGAAAAAAATCTTGTAATGTAGGCATAAGAATTTTTACTTACTGAAGCTCAATATAAGGATTAAATTTTCCGTTTTGATCCTAACGAGCTTTTGGGGCGTACGAGACAGAAAGAAAGGATTCTTTAATTGCAGCGAATTATCTCCAATATCGAACCATTACCTCTGACCATAGCGATGCCTGCGCCAGTATTCTAGGGTGAAACAGAAAAAATAATATCTTGATGGTAATGAATCTAAAATTAAACTTTTTTTGGGGTTTTTGGCTGCTTTATGTGGGTTCTTTACTCCTCGCTCCGAGTCATTTTCCCTTCGGCGGCGAACCTTTGTGGCAACTACAACCGGCGACGTTGACCGAGGTAAAACAAGAATCGCTTAATTTCTTTTTTGTGCTGCCGATTTTAAATTATTTCGGTTGGCGATCGCCTTTGACCCCGGTGCTCAATCCTGTAGATGAAGCTCTCTTTAATTTTGCCGTTGCTTGGATGTGGCTTTTTCTGCCAGTCATGGCGGGCGATCGCAAGGGTCAACATTTGCCATACTTCGCCTTCTGGGGTTTGGGGATGTTTCTCACCAATGTTTTTTTGCTGCCCTATATGGCACTCCGGCGCTCTATTTCTCCTCAACCTTTCTTGCCTAAACCCTGGTTTACTCGTCTTTTCGCCTGGGTCGGAATCTGCGTTGGGATTATTGCCATTGGTTGGTTTGGTCTGGCTCGCCCTGAATTTGGTCTCCTCGGCGATCGCCTTGATTATTTTTTCCTGCGCCTGGGGGATAGCCGCCTCACCGTTGCCTTTATGGTAGACCTCCTCTGTTTTTGGTTTATCCAAATTTTCCTCATGGGCGATCTCACTACCAAGGATAGCGTCTGGCAAACCCTGCGTTTTGTGCCATTTTTTGGTGTGGCTTGGTGGCTACTCTTTGACCGTCGCTCTTCTTCCTAAAACACCTCTACTCAGTCTCAATTTAGATAGTTGGGGTGAGGTTGGGGCCATTGATAAATGCAATTAAAATAAGCTTAAGGAAACTATGATTATCGTAAGCTAAACTTCTAAAATGTAGTTAAATTCAAGATTTGAGCGATCGCCGATTATGGAAACATCCCTGGCTAGCCTTGGCCCTTTTTCTGTCCCTGCGGACAATCCTGATATCCTGAGCCAACTCCTTGAAAACCAAAAATCTCCCCATACCTGGCGGGCTTACAAAAAAGATATTCGTGATTTTTTTCGGTTCGTGGCCGATGCCAATGAAGCCACGCCGCTCTTGGTCGAAGCCTTTCTAAATCTGGAGCAGCCCCAAGCCCTTGCCCTCGTATTGCGCTATAAAAATCATCTGCGGGATGTCCGTTGCCTCAAGGAAGCCACCATTAACCGCCGTCTCGCGGCCCTCAAAGCATTGGTTCGTTTGGCGAATCAGTTAGGGCAATGTCGCTACACCCTCAGTGGCATCAAAGGAGAAAAGGTCAGTCGCTATCGAGATACCACCGGGATTTCACAAACTGTTTATCGACAAATTTTAAAAATCCCCAACCAGAAGACCATTAAGGGCAAGCGTGATTACGCTATTTTGAGATTGCTCTGGGATAATGCGCTGCGACGGAATGAAATTGTCCAAACCAATTTAGAAGATTTAGATCTCGAACGGCGATCGCTAGCCATTTTAGGCAAGGGAAAAGGTCGCCAAAAACAGTGGGTGACTCTCTCGGCAGCGACAATTACGGCCCTCAAAGCTTGGTTGGCTGTCCGCCCTGGATCTAAAAGTAAAATTCAACCCTTATTTATTGCCCTGGATCGTGCCCACCTGGGCCACCGTCTCACGGGGACTGCCATTTACCAGTTAGTCCGGACTACAGCCAAGGCCGCCGGCGTCACAAAATTATTATCGCCCCACCGCATTCGCCACTCTGGGATTACAGCCGCCCTTGATGCAACCAATGGGGATGTGCGTAAAGTACAAAAATTTTCTCGCCATGCGGATCTCAATACCTTGATGATTTATGACGATAATCGTAGGGATGTACAAGGGGAAATTACAGACCTCTTGGCAAATCTGATTTAGAAATCTTCCTACAACCTTTAGTCTGCTAAATCGGGAAAAACTTCTCGCACCGAAGGATGTACCAAACGCCGCTCGGCAATATTTAATCCCTGGGCGATCGCCGGATTTTGTTTGATGGCTCCCAGACCTTGATTAGCCAGTTGAAGAACATAGGGCAAAGTGCTGTTATTGAGGGCTTGGGTTGCTGTCCAAGGTACAGCGCCCGGCATATTTGGCACCCCAAAATGAACGACCCCTTCCTCTAAATAAGTGGGAGCGCTGTGGCTGGTGGGTCGGAGAGTTTCGATGCAGCCCCCTTGGTCTACGGCCACATCGATAATCACAGATCCCCATTGCATCTGTTTAACGGCGGCGCGGGACACTAAAATCGGTGCGCGTTTGCCCGGTAAGAGCACTGCCCCAATTACCAGATCAGCGAGGGGTAACCAGCGTTGAATTTGGGTTGGTGTGCTGTAGAGTAGCTCCACCCGGGAGCCAAAGAGCGTTTCTAAATAACTGAGGCGATCCACATTAATGTCGAGGATCTGTACCTGAGCCCCAAGACCCACGGCCATTTTTGCCGCTTCGGTGCCAACAGTGCCCCCACCAAGAATCATCACCCGACCTGGCCCAACGCCAGGGACGCCCCCCAGTAAAACACCTTTGCCCCCTTGCTGTTTTTCGAGATAGCGGGCCCCAAACTGCACTGCCAAGCGTCCAGCAATGACACTCATCGGCGCAAGTAACGGTAAATTACCTTTACTATCGGTGACTGTTTCATAGGCGATCGCCGTCACGCCTGATTGCATTAAATGTTCTGTGAGGTGGCGGTCGGCTGCCAAATGGAGATAGGTAAATAGGATTTGTCCAGGCCGCAACAAATCATATTCTGAGGGGAGCGGTTCTTTGACTTTAACGACCAGGTCTTGCTCCCAGGCGATCGCTGCCGTGGTCACTATTTCGGCTCCGGCCTGTTGGTATTCCGCATCCGTAAACCCAGAACCGAGGCCCGCCCCTACTTCAACAAAAATATGATGACCGGCACTGGCGAGGACTTGCACACTGCTCGGTGATAAACCAACCCGAAATTCTTGGTCTTTGATTTCCTTGGGGACACCGATTTTCATCCTCAACGCCTCTATGCTCTGTCTTAGGATCTGTGCTTTTCATTTAAGGACTTTTTTGAGGCCCTGTCAGCACCTACTTTTCAAATGATTCAAATTCAACGTTAACCAAGCACTGCTTCATAAAAATACTAAATTAATTTAGACAAAATGAAATTCAGCCAGACTGTGGGCAGAGGGAACCGAAGCAAGATGGCACAATAAACCTCAATATCTTCTACGGTGAAATTTTTAGATGTACCATTCGATCTCAGCCTTGATTGAAGCGCTACAACAGCCTGCGATGTATCCCCACCCGACCCAAGGGGCGATCGCCTTAGTGCAAACCCATGTGTCCTACGTATTTTTGACCGGGGACTATGCCTACAAAATCAAAAAAGCGGTTAATTTTGGCTTCCTGGATTTTTCGACCCTAGACAAGCGTCACCATTTCTGCGAAGTAGAACTAGAGCTAAATCGCGCCCTGGCTGCTGATCTGTACTTAGAAGTGCTGCCCATTACCTATGACGGCCAAACCTACGCCTTTGACGGGGCAGGGGAAGTGGTGGAATATGCCGTGAAAATGCGTCAATTCCCCCAAGAGAATCTGTTGAGTGAAATGTTTACTGCAGGCACTCTCACCGAAGATCACATGGTGCAACTGGGAAAAGCCGTCGCTGATTTCCACCAACGGGCGACTACTAATGATTACATCCTCGGCTTTGGGGAAATTGCCAAAATCCGTCAGGCCATTGATGAAAACTACGCCCAAACAGCTAAATATATTGGTACTGTCCAGACCCAGGATCGCTTCGAGCAAACCAAGCAATTTACAGACAATTTCTTTGCTAGTCGGGAGGAAATTTTTGCCAAACGCCGCCGCGAAGAAAAAATCAAAGAATGCCATGGCGATCTGCACCTGCGCAATATTTGTTTTTGGCAGGATCAGATTCAATTGTTTGACCGCATTGAATTTAATGAGCCTTTTCGGTTCGTGGATACCATGTATGACGTGGCTTTCACGGTGATGGATCTGGATGCTCGGGGCGCTAAGGAACTGGGGAATGCTTTTCTCAACACCTATGTCGAACGTACCGGAGATTGGGAAGGGCTCCAGGTTTTACCCCTATATCTGAGTCGTCAGGCCTATGTGCGAGCAAAGGTGACGTCATTCCTTTTGGATGATCCGGCGATCGCCCCAGAAGCAAAAATTCAGGCTGCGGCCACCGCTTCCGATTACTACGACTTAGCCTGGCGTTATACCCAACGTCCCCAGGGAAAAGTGATTGTGATGTGCGGCTTGTCTGGTGCTGGCAAATCAACGGTGGCTCGCGTGGCGGCCCGCCAATGGAATGGAATTCAACTGCGCTCCGATGCCGTGCGCAAACATTTAGCGGGTCTAGCTTTAGAGGCGAAAGGAGATGACAGCCTCTACAGTGAAGCGATGAATGAGCAAACTTACGCCCGTCTACAGGAGCTGGGTTTACTGTTAGCAAAACAAGGTTTTACGGTGATTCTCGATGCCAAGTATGACAAACTTGTCTACCGTAAAAATGTGATTAAAGCCTGTGCCGACCAAGATATTCCCTTAGAAATTTTCCACTGCCAAGCACCATTGCCGGTTTTAGCCCAACGGTTAACAACCCGCACCAACGATATTTCCGATGCAACGGCAGATCTGCTTACTAGCCAACAGGAGCAGTTTGACCCATTTGCCCCAGAGGAGCGCCCCCTGGTTAAAACCCTAGATACCACCCAGGCTCCTGTCGCAATCATGGCCCAACTGACGGAGGAACCGATTTAAGCCAAATTAATTTCTCAGAGAAAAGAAAAAGGCGATCGCCAACTTGGGTGAAAATATTACAAAAAGTTAACACTTGCGCATATTTCTCCCCGATCCCGTAACAAATCCCACGGAAACTCTGGGTCATTTCCTCAAAATAAATAGTTATAAATACTCATTGACTATTTCAATTAAGGAGTAAAAACCATGCAAGCAGCTGGCCAAATGACCTGGAGTCCCAACGGTGGTGCGTCTGAAGGGGTACTACATCTTAGGTTAAAAGCCTTTGACCCCTGGCGTCCCTATACGGAGTTTCCGGAATTTTACAAACCTGATTTTCCGTCTACCTCTGCGGGGTATGCCACCTTTCTTTCCCTCATTCGCAATCAGTGGCAGTACGTAAAGTAGGGTCTCTGCTGGGTAAGGCGATCGCCCTTGCCTTGCCCAGAACCACACTAGAATGTAACAATATATAAACTAAGCATTGACATTTGCAGCAGCTCTCGAAGCTCTTCGCCCATGAATTTACTTGCGACTTCGCCCAGTGCCAGCACCGCCTTTTTTCAGCGCTCCGCCGGTCGGTGGCATTCCCAGCGCCGCTACTACACCCTCAACAGTGACCAGGAGCCCCTGGAGGCCATTTCAGAAATCGAAGTCGTCTTTTTGCCCGCCGAGCACCCTCACCTGAAACCCTTGGCGATCGCCCACAAATTACCCTCTGATCAGGCCTTTCAATGTGGGGCGAAAGTAACCTGGGAAAGCACCTACACCAATGTGCAACGCAAACCCCTAAAAGGAGAAACGATCTTTGGGATCCGGGATCAGTTCATGTACCGCGACCGTGGTTTTTCGACAACTGCACCGATTGTTGCCGAATTTGAATTGATTCAACCCCACGTTATGCGACTCCAGACCGCCTATGACGGCGCAAGTTTTGAAGAAGAAATTAAATTTGTTGGGAATAAACACCGCACACGCCAAACTATTACTTCCCGTGCGGGACAAGAACTGATGATCGCGCAATATTTAGAAACGCGCCTCTAGGGATTCGGGCCAAATTTGCGGTCTTAAAAAATCTCCCTGGTATAAAAAGTATTCCGTGTTGGGCGTATGTCACGGATTGTTTAGGTTTATCTGTCTCGCCAAAAATTGCCAAAATTCCCGCTTACACTGAGAAGAGTGGAGGCCTCAAGCCCGCAGCGGCAAAGGAGAGAGTTATGGCGATCGCCACGATCAATCCCACAACCGGAGAAATCTGTCAGCGTTTTAAAGCCCTGACCCCAGCAGAAATTGACGCAAAATTAGCCAAGGCCCAGGGGGCATTTCAAGCATATCGGCGCACCAGTTTTAGCCAACGGCGACAGTGGCTCGAAAATGCGGCGGCGATCCTCGAGCGGGATGCCAGTAAATTTGCCGAAATTATCACCACGGAGATGGGGAAAACCCATAAAAGTGCGATCGCCGAAGCCGAAAAATCTGCTTTAGTGTGTCGCTACTATGCCGAACATGGCGAGCAGTTTTTGGCCAATGAATATACAGAAACCCAGGCCACAGAAAGTTATGTTTGCTATCAGCCCTTGGGCATTCTGCTTGCAGTGATGCCGTGGAATTTTCCCTTCTGGCAAGTCTTTCGTTTTGCGGCCCCAGCATTAATGGCGGGGAATGTGGCGGTGTTAAAGCATGCGTCCAATGTGCCCCAGTGCGCCCTAGCCGTGGAAGCGATTTTAGAGGCGGCGGGGTTTCCGGAAGGGGTGTTTCAAACCTTGTTAATTGGCGCAGCCCAGGTAGAGCAGGTGATCAAAGATCCCCGGGTGAAGGCCGCCACCTTAACGGGGAGCGAACCCGCTGGGGCGAGTTTAGCCAGTCTCGCGGGCCAAGAAATTAAACCGACGCTCTTGGAACTGGGTGGCAGTGATCCCTTTGTGGTCTTTCCGTCGGCGGATCTCGATGAGGCTGTGGCCGTGGGCACCGTGGCCCGCACCATGAATAATGGCCAATCTTGTATTGCGGCAAAACGGTTTATTCTCCACGAGGCGATCGCCGCCGAATTTCTCGAAAAACTCCACCTCAAATTCGCCAGTCTCAAGATCGGCAATCCCATGGAACCAGAGACGGATATCGGCCCCCTGGCAACGGAGGGCATTTTGCAGGATATCAGCCGCCAAGTGGATCAAGCGGTGGCCGCTGGGGCCAAGGTTTTGTTGGGCGGGCGACCCCTCGATCGCGCCGGTCATTTTTATCCGCCGACCATTTTGACGGAGATTCCCCCAGGGGCCAAAATTCTTCAGGAGGAACTGTTTGCGCCGGTGGCGATGGTGTTTACGGTTAAAGATCTCGATCAGGCGATCGCCCTTGCCAATGATATTCCCTTTGGTCTAGGGGCCAGTGCCTGGACAAATGATCCAGCAGAACAAAAACGCTTTATCCGGGATCTCGACGCTGGAGCTGTCTTTATTAATGGCATGGTGAAATCTGACCCACGCCTCCCCTTTGGCGGGACGAAACGCTCTGGCTATGGGCGAGAATTGGGCCTTGCCGGGATTCGCACCTTTGTGAATGCCAAAACAGTGTGGCTGAAATAATCCCCCGATTTTATCCTAACGATTTTGGTGCTTGAGGAGGCCCCGTGAATACCGCAGAATTATTGATCCGATGCTTAGAAAATGAAGGGGTAGAGTATATTTTTGGTCTGCCGGGGGAAGAAAATCTCCATATCCTCGAAGCCCTCAAAGAGTCTTCTATTCGCTTTATCACCGTCCGCCATGAACAGGGTGCTGCCTTTATGGCCGATGTGTATGGTCGTTTAACCGGGAAAGCGGGGGTCTGCCTGTCTACTCTAGGGCCAGGGGCCACCAATTTAATGACCGGGGTTGCCGATGCGAACCTAGACGGTGCTCCTTTGATTGCGATTACAGGGCAGGTGGGCACCGACCGGATGCACATTGAATCCCACCAATATCTCGATCTGGTGGCGATGTTTGCCCCCGTGACCAAGTGGAATAAACAAATTGTCCGGCCAAACACGACCCCAGAGGTGGTGCGTCGCGCCTTTAAAATTGCCCAACAGGAAAAACCAGGGGCGGTGCACATTGATCTCCCCGAAAATATTGCGGCGATGACCGTAGAAGGTCAGCCCCTCCGGCGGGACGGTCGCGAAAAAATCTATGCTGCGAGCCGGAGCTTAAACCGCGCCGCCGAGGCGATCGCCCATGCCAAGAATCCTTTGATCCTGGTGGGTAATGGCATTATTCGTGCCGACGCGGCCGAAGCCCTCACTGATTTTGCGACCCATCTGAATATTCCCGTGGTCAACACCTTTATGGGCAAAGGGGCAATTCCCTATACCCATCCCCTATCCCTGTGGACGGTGGGACTCCAACAACGGGATTTTGTTACCTGCGCCTTTGAGCAGAGCGATTTGGTGATTGCGGTGGGCTACGATTTGATCGAATATTCCCCGAAGCGTTGGAACCCAGACGGTCAGACTCCGATTATTCACATTGGTGAAGTAGCCGCTGAAATTGACAGTAGTTATATTCCCCTCACGGAAGTTGTCGGCGACATTGGCGATGCCTTAACGGAGATTCGTAAACGCACTGACCGCGAAGGCAAAACCGTACCCAAATTTCTCAATGTCCGGGCAGAGATTCGGGAGGATTATGAACGCTACGGCACCGATGCTAGTTTTCCAGTCAAACCCCAAAAAATTATCTACGATCTCCGTCAAGTGATGGCCCCAGAGGATATCGTCATTTCCGATGTGGGCGCCCACAAAATGTGGATGGCCCGCCATTACCATTGCGATCGCCCCAATACTTGCCTGATTTCCAATGGTTTTGCGGCGATGGGTATTGCAATTCCCGGCGCCGTAGCGGCCAAATTAGTCCACCCAGAAAAAAATGTGGTGGCCGTCACGGGAGATGGGGGATTTATGATGAACTGCCAGGAACTCGAAACCGCTCTGCGCATTGGGGCGAACTTTGTCACCCTCATTTTCAATGATGGTGGCTATGGTTTGATTGGCTGGAAGCAGATTAATCAATTTGGGGCACCGGCCTTTGTGGAGTTTGGAAACCCCGATTTCGTGCGGTTTGCCGAAAGCATGGGCCTCAAGGGTTATCGGATTACTGCCGCCGCCGACCTAGTGTCCACCCTCAAGGAAGCTTTAGCTCAGGATGTGCCAGCGGTGATCGATTGCCCCGTAGACTACAGCGAGAATGTGAAATTTTCCCAAAAATCAGGGGATTTAATCTGCCGTATGTAACAGGGTGTCGTACTGGGGATGGAGTTCTACCACCCGGCCCACAATGGCGATCGCCGGTGCGGCAAAGCCTGTTGCTTCGACTTTTTGAACAATATCACCGAGGTTACCCAGAAGTTCTTCTTGATCCGGGCGCGTCCCCCAACGAATCAGGGCAACGGGGGTATCAACGGTTAAGCCCCCTTCGAGGAGCTGGGGAATAATTTGGGGCAGATTATGGATGCCCATGTAGATCACGAGGGTCTCAGAACCCTGGGCGATCGCCTGCCAGTTGACCTGGGGTTGATACTTGCCGGCCGCTTCGTGGCCCGTGACAAAGGTGGCTGAACAACTATAACCACGGCTGGTGAGGGGAATGCCACAGTAGGCGGGGGCGGCAATGCCAGAGGTGATTCCAGGAACAATTTCTACGGGAATATTAGCTGCTTGGAGGTCGGCCATTTCTTCGCCGCCTCGCCCAAAAACGAAGGGATCGCCCCCTTTCAAACGCACCACAATGGCAAATTCCTGGGCTTTTTCGATCAAAATTTTTGTGGTGTCTTCCTGGGGGAGGGAATGTCTACCCCGGCGTTTCCCGGCATGGATCCGCTCTGCCTGGGGATTGATCATCGCCAAAATGGGCTCACTAACCAGGGCATCATAAACAACAACATCAGCCATTTCGAGGAGGGTTTTGCCCTTGAGGGTAAAGAGTCCCGGATCACCGGGGCCTGCCCCAACAAGGTAAACTTTGCCGACGGGAGTGCTAGGGGTCATGGAATTTGCCATGGAGGAGTGATTCAGGGGAGAAAATAATATTTAAGGGAAATGGCGGAGGGGCCGTAGAGTATCTCAGGTTAACACGGGCAATTTTTTTTTCTGTATCTTTAATTGCTCTTTCTAAAGAAATACTTAATTTTTTCCTTGACAAGGCGATCGCCCTTACGATTTTCTATCCCGAAAAAAGAAGCCATGGCCCCAACGAACAATCATGACTCCCCATTTCCTTAGGCTTGATCCTGCTTCTGGGGATTAGAACGAATTTGCTGGAGCAATAATTCCAATTCCGCTTGGATCGAAAGATACTTCACCCGGGTGTCTAGGGGTAAGGTGTTGGCGGCTTTATCCTGGACTGTACATTGGCTCATGGCTGATCTAAAGCAATTTTTAAAATGGCGTTTATTAAGAGAATGAGTATATTAACTCAAAATTCCCCAGCGTCAGGCAGAAATTTTCGCACAAGGAGCGAGAAGGGCAGCATAAAATAGTGTATTGCTGGAGAATCTCCATGATTCATCCCCCATGGCCAGGATTTGAGGATACATTTTGCTGCTATCAAAAGGTTTAGAGATTGAGATCTACACAGGCACTCCCGCCGGAGAAATTATCGGCCTCTCCGATCAAGTGGTAAAGGCCCTCGAAGGCTTCGTGCGGGAACCCGATAATCGCAACGTAGAATACACCACGCCCCCCTGTTGCAGCTATGAAAGTTTGCTCTGTGCCATTTTGCAGCCCCGACTTCAACTGCGTCAGTTCTTAAAAACCCTGGGAAACTACACCCTCATTCCTGGCAGTACCCTCTCTTTGGGCGATGCGAGCCGCTTTTTTCGTTCGGATCCTCAAAATCCCTACCATGCCTATATTGAAAAGACCTATGGCACCGATGTGGTGACGGCCAGTGTCCACATTAATATTGGCATTGAAGATCCAGAAATTTTGATGCGGGCCTGTCGGTTAATGCGCCTCGAAGCCCCCTTGATCCTGGCTTTGAGTGCGGCCTCGCCGTTTTTAGATGGTCGCGTGACGGGTTCCCATTCCCGCCGCTGGCAAGTTTTCCCGAAAACCCCGGCCCAGGTGCCCCTATTTACCAGCCATCAACATTTTATTGATTGGACTAATGAGCAACTCCGTCTGGGCACAATGCAGAATGTCCGACATCTTTGGTCTTCGGTACGCCCCAATGGCGATCGCCGTCCATATTCCCTAAACCGTTTGGAACTGAGAATTTGTGATTTGGTGATTCACCCTCTGCAATTGTTGGCTATTGTGGCCTTTGTGGAAGCAAGAATCCAGCAGCTTATGGCCCAGCCCCACCTCGACCCCCTCAAATCGAGTCAATTAAATCCGGCTCGCCTCTTGGAAATTACCGATGCCAATGAGCAGTTGGCGGCCCAATCTAGCCTAGACGCGACCCTCAATCACTGGCGGACGGGCCAACCGATCCAAGCGGTAGACTGGATCCAAGAAATTTATACAGAGGTCTATCCCTTTGCGAAACAGGCGGGATTTGCTTGTTTTTTGAGCCCCCTACAAAAGTTACTCCGGGAAGGGAACCAGGCCCAGCGATGGCTCCAGGCCCATCACCAAGGTCAACCTTTAGAGATGATCATCCAAAAGGCGATCGCCGAAGCCGAAACCCTCGATCAAGAATTAGCCCAATATTTATGTGAACCGGCTGCCCTTGTGGCCTAGGCGCTTGAATGGGTATCTTTAACTGTCTGTAAGACTTTTTTTATTAATCCGAGCTGATGCCCCAACTGGTTCTTGTTCATCCCCAAATCCCCCCCAATACAGGCAATATTGCCCGCACCTGTGCCGCCACCGATACGGAATTACACCTCGTCGGCCCCCTGGGTTTTGAAATTGGCGATCGCCACCTGAAACGCGCCGGTCTAGATTACTGGCCCCATGTCAAACTCTCCTTCTATCCTGACCTTGAGCATTTCCTCCAGGCCCAGGCCACCAGAGGGGGGCGTCTCCTGGGTTACAGCGTCCGGGGCACCAGCCAATACACAGAATTCACCTACCAAGATGATGACTGGTTACTCTTTGGCAGTGAAACCCAAGGCCTCCCGCCAGAACTGCTCCAACGCTGCGATGCAACCCTGACTATTCCTATCAATAAGACCCATGTTCGGAGCCTTAATCTTTCTGTGAGTGCGGCGGTGGGTCTCTTTGAAGTGCGGCGTCAATTAGGGCTTTAGTTTTCCTCGATAAGATATTTCTATCACCGCTCTTTCGTCGTGCTTCGAAAACATTAACGAATCTCCCCTGAATGGGTGGGACTCTCACTCTTTTAAAACAAAAATACTATCGCTAAATGCAATCTTAAAAATTCCAAAAAGCTTACTAAATAAGCATCTGGCCCATAGAAGCTGTCAAAATCCCAAAAATATGCTAGGCGATCGCCATTGGGGAAAAGTGCAACCAAATATTAACTGAAATAGCCCTTGTTTTGTATCCTGGACTACCCATTAATGACGGTGTTTTTCCCCCAGAAAAATCAAAATATATCAACGCAGACTTGTTAAAAAGAAGAAACCAGGGTAACCTTTCCTAGACATTCACCAAATGTCCAATTCAAGTGATCTCAATCACGAGAAGTTGGTAGAATTGTTACTTCAATTGTTTCAGTTGAAGCAGAATGAAACCACTGCTCGACACAAGTAGGAGGTTGTTTTTGAAGGACGTATCCCAAAAGCACCGCATTGTATCCCCGAGAGGTACTGCCGCTTTGGCAACGTCGGTAAAGTCAAACCAAGCATCTGTTTTCCAACAAGCCTGCTCCCCCTGGAGTATTGTTGGCCCTCCGGAAAACGTGCCTCACTTCTCAGATTCTTCGGCCTCACATTGAGAGCCCCAGGAACTATCACCACCGATATCCCGGTGTTGACCACAGAAGCAACGGCTTTGCCCAATTCACAAACAGACCGTCTTTTTTCCCAAGGAGAAACTTTTATGATTCCTGCTCCAGTTACTTTAGCAACGGCTCCGGAGGTCGAATCCCCCCAACTCGTCGCTGCTGTAAGTTCAAATTCTGTCAGTAGGGTTGAGCCTGAACTACCCGCCATCAAGCACATCGTTGCTGAAGCTGATACGTTTTGGTCCATTGCTCAACGATATGGCGTTGCCCCCGAAGCGATCGCCACCTTAAACGATCTCACTGTCGAAAGTACTTTAGTGGTTGGGCAAGCACTAAAAATTCCAGCCCCTTCCCAACAGCAGATCGCCCGTTATGAGATTGACTCTCCGGCGATCGCCCCCAGCGAGCAACCCACGCTCCCCAAGCCCAGCGTTGAAGTTGCCGCCCTTGAGCTTCCTTCCCAAGCCCTCATGGATGCCGACTCCGTCCGCCTTGAGGCCGACGCACCTACCGCTACGTTACGCGCCGAACAAGATAAACTCGTCGAAAGTATTCAAGCCCTAAAAAGCCAGCCTGTGGAAAAGGTGATTTTTGAGGCAGAAACAGAGGCATCTCAACCCGAAACCTTAGTTAGCTCCACTGCTTTGACCCCCCAGGCTCCCACTGCGGCTCCTAAGGGCGTCGTTACGATTCCTGTGCCGAAACCCCAGGACTTCAGTGCGCCCACAGCGAAGGCAGAGCCCACACCAGAAACCTTGATTGCCAACAACGCCGTCTCTAGCCCACAGCGTTTACCGGAACCCCCCAAGCTCCAATCTCCGACCCCGGAATTGGTATTGGAAGCGAAAAAAGAAGAAAAAACAGAACAGGCCCGTTCCGTCACCCTGACTATTCCTCCGGCCCAAAGCAATGCTTCAACCCCCCTGGTGCGTCCCCAAGAGAAGGCCGTCGCGCCGACAGCTCCAGCGGAAGTGTTAGTTGCAGCAAATACCAATGCCGTACCCAAAAGCCATGTGGTTCGTCCTGGGGAAACTTTGTATGCGATCGCCCGTCGTTATGGCATCTCAGGACGTGAATTGATTGCCGCCAATAAGCTGCTCAATCCCAACGTAATCTACGTCAACCAAAGACTGACGATTCCGGCCCGCGCCCAACGACCCCAGCCCCAAAAAGAATTTGTGGCCCTTGTTCCCCAAACGGAGGTAACCCAAGGCGTGAATCGCAACAGTGCAACCCTAGCGAATGCAGTTTCCCTGCCGCAACCCAAATTGCAGGTAGAGACTGGTTCTGCAGTAGCAGCAGAGAGTGACCAAATCACAACGGAAGCCGCCGTAGAAAAGCTTAAAACTGACATCGCACGGCTGCGTCGAGAATATCAACAACAATCAACGCCCATTGCCCTCAAGGTTCCGGCTCCTAAT
Organism: Picosynechococcus sp. PCC 7003; assembly: GCF_001693255.1. Taxonomy (NCBI): domain Bacteria; kingdom Bacillati; phylum Cyanobacteriota; class Cyanophyceae; order Chroococcales; family Geminocystaceae; genus Picosynechococcus; species Picosynechococcus sp. PCC 7003. Next base: position 2,932,273 of record NZ_CP016474.1, on the reverse strand, counting down.
GTCGAATTCACCAGCAATGAGCGCGCTAGCAATGAGCGCGCTGCGGCCCCGGCTCCCGTAGTGGTTAACCCAGAATGGCAGGGCCAACCTGAAACTTCTGCTGCCCGCACAGTAGCAGTCCCCGAAGCTCCCCAGGAAATTGCCGCAGCTTCTCCTGGCAACGTCGCCAACTATAACGCGCTTCTGCGCCTATCCATCGGTGAAACCGTGAGCCCGGATCTACCGCCCCTAGCCTCTCCCGATGAATATTTACCAGGCGCTGAAATCTTCAATGGTTATATTTGGCCGGCGAAGGGAACCTTTACCTCTGGTTATGGCCCCCGTTGGGGTCGGATGCACCGAGGAATTGATATCGCTGCTCCCACAGGTACGCCAATTTTTGCGGCGGCCAGTGGTGAAGTGATTACGGCTGGCTGGAACTCCGGCGGCTACGGCAACCTCGTCAAGATTCGTCACGGTGATGGTAGTGTGACGCTATATGCCCACAATAGCCGGATCATGGTGCGCAAAGGCCAACAGGTCAAACAAGGCCAACAAATTTCAGCCATGGGTAGCACTGGTTTCAGTACTGGCCCGCACCTCCACTTTGAGATTCATCCCAAGGGTCAGGGAGCAGTGAACCCGATGGCCTTCCTACCGAAGCGCTAGGGCGGAATATCTAGTCTTTAAGTTTCATACATTTATCTGAGAGGGAGTATTTCTCTCTCTTTTTTTGGCTCTGGTTAAGGCGATCGCCAAGGGCATACCTTCTAAAATGGAAACGGCGAAGTTATTTATTCAGTGCTTTTGTGATGCCCCCAGGGGCTACGCATCTAAAATAAAACCAGAGTCAGCAAGGATTTTAAGTAAAAAACCATTGTCCATGGCAGCCTTGTAACGCTTCATGGTGAGGCTGGTTTGAGAAGTCTCCTGACGAAGCAGATTCAACGTGAACCGCCTCATTAGGCTCATATTACGAGCCGAATGACCTTGGCGAATTCGAGAATTATCTTCTCCAAAGACCACGTCAAGACACCAATGAAGCTGATTTTCAATTCCCCAGTGATTGCGAATATGACTGGCAAACTCCTGATTTGTCGCTTCTATAGAACTGATAAAGAAGCGGATTTCGTGAGTAGTCTTATGCCAAAGTTGACGAGTTCCTTCCACAATGACGATGGTACGGAGTTGCTGCCAAGGCTCCCGTAACTCTTGAGGCAAAACATGAGATGCTGGAATTTGCCAGATTGTTCTGGTTTCTAGACGCTGATGTCCCTTCTCCGTCTGATGCCATCCCGTTTCTCGCCATTCTTTGGCAGATTCTCTTTGCTTTTCAAACCAGGTTTTTACTGCTTTAAACAATCTACCCTGGTTGCCCTTGAGAGCCAGAATATAGTCTGCTTTAGCTTGACAAATCTGTTGGGCGATTTTCTTTTGAGTGCCCATGGCATCGATGGTCACAATACATCCTTTGAGCTCTAGTTGTGCGAGTAGTTGAGGAATGGCTGTAATTTCATTGGATTTTGTTTCCACAGCCTCTTGTCCTAACACTAGACGAGATGACGTTGCCCAAGCACTGACCAGTTGTAGGTCTTTAATGCCTTTTTCCCTATCGTAGGAGCCTCGTGAAGCTTTTCCATCTATGGCAATGACCTGAGCTGAGAGCTTTCCTGCTATTGTCCCTACCCAGTTGCGAAATTCTGCTTCTAATTGTTCTGAGTCTAATCTGGCAAATACCCTGGCACAAGTATTATGGGAGGGGATGCCGTTGGGCAACTCGAGAAATTGCCTGAGCCATTCTTCTTTGGAATTTCCATAGGTTTCGATTCCTACCCAACTATCGGCTCCTGATATAGTGGCAAAAAGAGCGATAACGATGATATCGACTAAGTAGTGTGCCCGTGTACGTTCTACTCTTGGGTCTTCTATTTCTCCAAAGTGCTTGTCAATACTGGCTTTGAGAACTTCGTTGTTAAATAGGGATGCCATTCTTTTCACATTTTTCCTCTTTCCTCCTTTCTACACCTTTTTTTAGATGCGTAGCCCCTGGTGATGCCCCCACTCCAAACAGAAACGGTGCAAATTCCCAATGGCGATCTCCAGATTGCCGCTTACTTGAGCTATCCAGTCAGTACGGAACCTCTGCCCGCTGTAATTGTGGTGCAGGAAATTTTTGGGGTCAATGCCCACATTCGCGATGTCACCGACCGCATTGCTCGCTTAGGCTATGTGGCGATCGCCCCGGCAATTTATCAACGGTTGGCCCCAGGGTTTGAAGCGGGATATACGCCAGAGGATGTGCAAGTCGGACGGCAATACAAAGAACAAACCAAGGCCACAGAACTCCTCAGTGATCTCCAGGCGACCATTGATTATCTTTACGGTCTGCCCCAGGTGAAGCCCACGGGGGTTGGTAGCATTGGCTTTTGCTTTGGCGGTCACGTGACCTATTTGGGGGCGAGTCTGCCGGAGATTAAGGCGACGGCGTCTTTTTATGGTGCGGGCATTACCACCTGGTGTCCTGGGGAACCGACCCAGACAACCCTCGACTACACCCCTAAGATCCAAGGCAAACTCTATGGCTTTTTTGGGATGGCCGATGCTTCTATTCCGACGGCCCAGGTGGATCAGATCGAGACGGCTCTAAAAACGCACCAAGTCGATTACCAAATTTTTCGCTATGAAGGGGCGGATCATGGCTTCTTTTGCGATCGCCGCGCCAGTTACAATGAACAGGCCGCCCAAGCGGCATGGCAGGAGGTGCAAATCCTCTTTGCCGAAACCCTCTAGTTTTTTGTTTTCGTCTAATCCCCATGACCCAAACACCCACCGCTGAACCCACAATTCAGCTTGATCAATTTCTGAAGATTATGAACCTTGTGGCGACGGGGGGCCAGGCCAAAATGGTCATCCAGGGGGGCTTCGTGGAGGTCAATGGAGAAACGGAAACCCGCCGCAAACGGAAATTACGCCACGGAGATCTCGTCACCTTTGAGGAGACAACGCTTCAGGTGGAATTTGACGAGTAGGATTGTTTCCTAAAAATTAAGGCTGGATCATTGTCTTTGCGGCGATGCGGGTACGTTTGCGATCGCCTTCGGAGAGGTCTTGGCCCCCTTGGAGTTGGGTCGCATTTTGCTGGAGGACAGTGGCCGCATTGGTATCGCCCAATTGAATCGCCGTTTTCGCTGCGGTTTGGAGGAGGGTTGCAGCCCCTTGGCGATCGCCGGCTTTGAGTTTGTCTTCGGCTAGTTGGGTTTGTCGGTACTTGGCGAGGGCGAGAATCGATTGCTGCACCACAGGATTCGGAGCCGGTTGATAGTTTTCTTGGACAGCGACGGTGATCGGAACGGCCTCTGAAATAAGCCGGGTTTGGCCCGTGGCTGGGTCGTCGTAACGGACTTGGGCCTGGGCAATGGTTTGGTTGCCGGGGGGGAGTTGGTCAATATATAGATTCGCCAAAATGATCCGGGGGGCTTCGGTTAATAGATCCCCAAGGCGGACACCGTAGAAATCGCCTTCCTTGACCACTGGCAATTCAATGGTTTCTGGAGCCACCTGGGCGAGGGGCTTGAGGTCTGCTAAACGACTGCCAGGGGACAGTTGCAAAAGGAGTTGGGCATTGGTTAAACCGACCGATTGCGCCCGTTGGAGGAGTCGTTCAAATTCTACGAGGGCTTGATCCGGCGTTTCGATAAAGGCCAAACTGCCATTGGCGGCATCAGCAATTTTTTCGAGGACGTCCTGGTTCCAGTTCTCACCAAACCCAAGGCTACTGAGGGTCACACCATGTTCGGCGGCAACGGCGGCAATTTCTAAACAGCGGCCATTGTCACCATGTTCATTTTCCCCGTCGGTGAGCATAAACACCTGGGCGGCGCGTTTGCCGGGGCTGTTGGCTAGTTCCTGTAACCCAAGCTTAATGCCATCGTCGATACAGGTGCCCCCGGCGGCCTCAAGGCGGTTGATCTGGGCTTTAATGTGGGCTTTATCGGTGACATCTTGGTTGGGGACAATCACCTTTGCTTTGTGATCAAAGGCAATGACCGAGAGGCGATCGCCTTCCCGCAGTTGATCGACCAATTCTATGGCGGCTTCCTTGACCGTGCGAAGGGGTTGCCCAGCCATCGAACCACTGTGATCCAGCACTAAACAGAGATTGAGGGGCAGAGTGGCGTCTTGAAAATCACTGGCGATCGCCCCAATGGAGAGGGAAAGCTGCCGTTGGCTTTGGGTTTGGGTAGCATCCAAATGGGCATCACTGAGGCGCGCTTGCAGTCCGACTTGCATCATGGCTATTTCTCGATAGGACGTGAATCACTGGGGGCGAACCCCGCAGACCGGGGCGGATATTTCGCAATTTCAGCATAACCGTTTCCCTGGGGGAACGGGCAACGACGACTGGGTTTCGTAATGTTTCGGAGTTCTAGGCTGGATAATTTGCTAAAAATGTTTCGAAGGCCGCCGCTGGTAGGGGGCGACTGATGAAAAAGCCCTGGAATGTGTGGCAGTGGTGTTGCCGTAAAAATTCCATTTCTTCAGCCGTTTCTACTCCTTCGGCGATGACCGAGAAGTTAAGCTGTTGGGCCATGTTGATCAAGGCTTTGGTGATGGCGGCATTTTTAGGATTTTGGTGGATATTTTCCACAAAGCAGCGGTCAATTTTAAGGGTATCGAAGGGGAAATGTTGTAGATATCCCAGGGAGGCATAACCCGTCCCAAAGTCGTCAATGGCGATCGCCACCCCTAGTTCCTTAATCAGCCGAAATTGGGCCATTGTAAAATCGACATTTTCTACCAGGGCGCTCTCGGTCAGTTCCAGTTTGAGCCAGCGGGCCCCAAGACCTGTTTCCGCCAAAATTGCCTTGAGGCAGGGCACCAGTTGGGGACTTTGTAGTTGCTTACTCGAAAGATTGACGGAAATTTGCAAGGGAGGCAAACCCCGTTGTTGCCATTGAACGGCTTGGGTACAGGCGGCCTTGAGGATCCATTCCCCCAGGGGCACAATAAAGCCTGTCATTTCTGCGAGGGGGATAAATTCTCCCGGTGACACCAAACCCCGTTCTGGGGACTGCCAACGCACCAACACTTCCGCCCCAATGATCCGTTGGCTTGCGGTGTCGAGTTGGGGTTGGTAATAGAGTAAAAATTCGTCGTTTTTGAGGGCTTGCTGGAGGTGGAGCTTTTTGTGGGGCAAAAGGCGATCGCGGTCCTCACTCAGTTGGTTCACGCGATGCTGCAAAATTTCTAACATCCCGAACAGTTCTAGGGGATCGAGGATTTGGGAGAGATTACTTTCCGTCAAAATGCCCTGTAATTCCCCTTCCTTCCCAGTGACAACAATCCGCCGTACCTGGTGCCGTTGGAGTTTTTCGTGGGCGATCGCCAGGGAATCTCCCGGATGCAACTGAATGAGGGGCGCACTCATCACTTCCCCAGCACCCAAAGCTTCTAAATCAACCCCAGAGCCTTGCAATTTGACGATATCCCGTTCTGTAATGATGCCGATGGGCTTGAAAAAATATCCCGCTTCGATGGCCACTACCACACAGCTAATCCGTCGCCTCGCCATTAGTTGCGCCACTTCAAGGACGGAGGTTTCTGGCGGAACGGAAATCACCTGACCGGACATCACCTCTCGCACTTCCCGAAACCGGAGAAAATATCCCAAATGCAACGCCTGTCGCAATAGACTCAGGGTTGTAACCCCGATCACCCGCTGCTGTTCATCAACGACTGGCAAATGGCGGATCTGGTGCCGTCGCATCAAGTTATAGGCCGAAAAAACGTCGATTGAATTTTTGTCCTCGACGGTCACCACTGGGCTAGTCATAATGTCCCGTACCAAGGTTTGGTGGAGTGCTTTCGGAGAGAGGGACAATCGCACTAAGTCTCGCTCCGTCAAAATCCCCACCATCTGTTCCCCCTCTGTAATGATCAAACAACTTTGGGGAGAATCTTTTTCCTGACCCATCATGAGGGCGATCGCCTGGGTGAGGGGCGTCTGACCATCCAGAAAAATCGGCGGCTCAAAGCTGATCCCTTGACTCGCAGCCAGGTCACCATTCTGCCAGAAAAAAGTCATACGTCTCCGGGGAAATTTACCTATGATTTTACGGGTTAGTACCACTCAATGATTGTGTCTGCACCTATGTTGGGTTTTAGCACAGATTTTCAAAGCCAGATCCCACAGGAATGCAAAAAGCCCCTGATATTTGATGAACGTCTTACAAATGGCCCGTTTTTACATAGATCAGGCAACCTTCTCGACTAAAGGGAGTATGAATACTGTCGGGGGGATTCCGCAACCAAGTGCCTGCCGGGTAGCTGCCCTGGTCATCTTCAAAAGTACCTTCGAGGACAAAAATTTCTTCACCGCCCCAGTGGCGATGGGTTTGGAAATAAGTCCCCGGTTCCCACCGCACCAAGGCAACATTTTCTCCCTGGAAATTATGCAATGGCAGCACCGATAACCCTTTCACCAAACCTGGCAACCAGGGTTGTTCCTTGGTATTAAGCCGCACAAAAGTTTGATCCGCCGGATCCATTTGCCAGAGTTTCACAAAAATGGTGCAGCCCGTTTTGCTGTGGGGACGGTGGCTAGAACCGACGGGATTACGCACATAGGTACCGGGGGGATATTCCCCATGTTCATCGGCAAAAGTACCTTCGAGGACAAAAAATTCTTCGCCGCCGCCGTGGGTATGTTCCGAAAAATAACTATCGGGGGCATAGCGCACGAGGGAAGTGGCGCGGGCAACTTCGGCCCCATCCCGGTCTAACATGCGCCGTTCGACCCCAGCCATGGGTGAAGCTTGCCAGGGTAAGGCATTGGTATCGAGGACGACTCGCTCTTGTAGGTTGGCGTGGAGTTGCATGGGCTTAAGCTAAAAATTTTTCGACACAACGGACAAACATTTCGACCCCCATCCCTAAGGCTGTTTCATCAAAGTTAAAGCGGGGATGGTGGTGGGGATAAGCCAGATCAAAATACGGATTCGCCGAACCGAGAAAAAAGTAACAACCGGGCACTTCCCGCAGGAAAAAGGACATATCTTCGCTACCCATGGTTTGGCATTCGGGCATGACCCCTAGGGGCGTTTCAATGGTAGCTTCGGCAACGGAACGCACCAACTCGGCCATGGTGGGATCGTTGATCGTCGGTGGATAAAGATGCACATGATCCAATTTGTAGCTGGCCCCATAGCTCTGGCAAATGCCGTTAACGATGGTTTCAAGGCGATCGCCAATGGTTTTTTCCAGTTGGGGGTTGAAGTAGCGGATAGTGCCTTTGAGGTCCGCATAGTCGGCGATCACGTTCATCGCGTGACCTGCTTTAAATTCGCCCACCGTAACCACCGCCGCATCGAGGGGATTCACGATCCGGGATACAAGGGTTTGCAGTGCGCCGACAATTTGCGCCGCGACCACGATTGCATCGACGGTTTGGTGGGGTAGAGCGCCGTGGCCTCCTTTGCCTTGTACACGCAAATCAAAGCTTTCGACCGCCGCCATTAACGCCCCAGGCCGTACCCCCACGGTGCCGAGGGGGAGATTATTCCACAGGTGCAGGCCAATGATCGCATCTACGTCAGGGTTATGGAGGACACCCGCCTGGATCATCGGTTTTGCGCCGCCGGGACTTTCCTCAGCAGGTTGAAAAATAATTTTCACGGCTCCCCGGAAACTGTCGCGGTTTTCCTGGAGATATTTCGCTGTCCCCAAGGCGATCGCCACATGGCCATCGTGACCGCAGGCGTGCATCACTCCCGGATGTTGGGAGCGGTAATCCACCTCATTTTCCTCTTGGATTGGTAGGGCATCCATATCGGCGCGAATGCCCAGGACTTTACCCTTTTGATGACCTTCGATGAGGGCGACAATGCCAGTTTCAGCAATGCCAGTTTGGTGGGGGATGCCCCATGCCGTGAGCTTGTGAGCAATAAATTCTGCGGTCAGATTTTCCCGAAACGCTAATTCCGGTTTCTGGTGGATCTGGCGACGCCACTGGACAATTTCTGATTGGAGCGCTTGGATCGTGGGACGAATCCGGTGTTTGTGGAGAATTGCGTCCAGGCTAACGGTAGCGACCATAAACAAAAATTTAATGAAAAAACTAAGAAGCTATTTTTAGTGTAAAAGATCTCAAGAGCAAAATAACAAAAAATAATATTCTTGTTCTATAACCAGAAAGGTATATTTCCATCTACATCCTTTGGTTTAATGCCTTTGGATACCATTGTTGAAATTGAATCAGCATAGTAAGTAGAAACAGGTAACCGTGGAGGTCTTTCTGATCCATAGTGTAGGTATGTTAGAGATAAGACGGAGTGAACTGCTGACTGCAATGGAAAATTCCCAAAGGTTTTGATTCGCAGAGGTTGTGGAGTTGCTCGAAAACGGTCTGGAAAATCAGAGCTAATTAATAATGCTTCTGTCTCAGACAACAAAAAAATTGAACCTTTTGGGGCTTTGCGATAGCTTCCTATTCCTTCTTCATTTTTAGTTCTACCGTATATTCTAGGATTGCCACTTTTGATTATTGAAACAAAATAAAACTTGGCATCTATTTTTTCTGCGATTTCTTCTAGTGCTTGTCTTTCTTCTTCTGGGAAATTTCCATCTCGATGAATTACTACACGCTTTCCTTGATACTCGTGAAGAGGAAACAAATCATACAACATTCTTTTTGGTATGATTTCACCGTCGATAGTAGCATCTCTAATACTGTAGTGAACTAATTCACCTTGATTGGAATAAATACGAGTCATGGCAGCAACACTATTAGTTCCTTGAAGATTTTTCTTCCGACGGCGTGAAACATCAAGGCCTACCACAAAATCTGTGTAAGTAAGTGGTTCTTGTAATATGTAAGGAACACTTCCTATTTTTGCCAAGACTCCTAAAACAATGTTCTTAGTCGCAAAAGAAGTTGTCAATGTTTTCTCTTGTAACATTTGGGATTGTAGATTGTACTTTAGAAAAGTTTGTTTTAGATCATCATAAAGAGTCCTTCCATCTTCACCTTTAGACAAGAAATTCGGAATAACACAGATAACAATATCCGGTTTCTTCTTCGACAACTCTCCTATTTTAGAGTCTAATAAAGAGAGAGAGTTTTTTGACAAATCAAGGGCAATAGGCTGGCCTACTAATTTTAATTTATACTTTAGTTGATTGCCAATGCCTTCTAGATTTTGATTAAAGGATCTTTTGAAATTATTTCTAAATATCTCGATAAGCTTTGTAGAGTTTTCACTTTTAAGTGTATTTAGAATAGCAATTCTAATTTCAGATTTATCTGCTTTTCTGAATTCACCATGTTTTTGAACAACTTGAACTGTGCTTTGAACTGATTCGGCAGCAACAGTAGCATTATTTTTAAATTTAAGGAGCGGATTATAACCCCATTCTTCACTACAAGAACGAAAAAGCTCTGGATTTCTCTGAGATGTGTAAACTTTATCCAAAAAACCTTCGGATTGAAGAATCCGGAAAAGTGGTTCAATATATTTTAGTCTTTCTTCGGAAACAATTTGTAGTTTTTCGGATATTCCGAGCCTTAAATAATCTTGGTTTAAAACTCTTATTCTTAAAGCACTTATAATGTAATGATAACTCTTTTTTTTGTTCCCTATTTCGACTACTAATTCACTATCAGGGGCTTCTTCAACGAGTTTTTTCATTGTTGGTTCTTTAACCCAAGTCAACAATCGTTGTCGTCGATTACCCTCCCCTAATATTCCAAGTATTTTAATGACCTCTTGAGCCGTATTAAATGGCTTTGTTATATCTAAAACATGGAGTCCAATAATGTTACTGTTGGGGAATTTTGTGAGATAGTCTTGTAGGGTTCCATTAAAATCAATCTCTTGTTTAAGTGATAAAGATATACAGGGCTGATTGTTTACTACCCATGAACCAAATTTGTGTATAAGTTTAATATGGTAGTCTCTACGTGCTGTTTTACTTTGCTCTAAAATTTTTTTGATTTGTTGATCATATTTCTTAATTAATCCCTGCGAGCAAAAGTCAGCAATTCCTTGAGGAGTGCAACATCGTATATTCTCTATCTCAATACCTTCTAGCTGATTAAATGTAAGATTACTTTGATCTGTCCATAGATATTGAGTGAATTTTTGTAGTTCAGGATATTCAATTAATTTATCTGAAATTAATAATTGATCATTGGTGCTCCAAACCCAAATACCTCTAAAGTATTTCTGAATGCGATATTTTATAGAACGACCTAAAGAATCTAAATCAACATCTCCTGCTGTACAGAGTTTATAAAAATATTGATTTGGTAATTGTGAAATATTAATAGGCAGGATTTCATTAAATAAGGTCAAATTCATAATTATGCAAAAATTACATATTTGTATTTAATAAAATATTCTAATGGATTATGTAGAAATTTAATCCTCGTGTTTCTCATTCACTGGGGTCGGGTGCCACAGTAACCGCACGGCGAGGGTCGCAAAACCGATGGCCGCTAAACCCTTAAGAATCTGGGCGGGAATAAAAGCAGCAAAGGCTCCCCCGGCAATGACACCTAAGAGGCTGGTGATAATCAAAGCCGTCACGGAGCCGAAAAATACAGCAATGGGTGATTTGGAACTGCCCCCCAGGGCGATCGCCGCCAGTTGACTCTTGTCACCAATTTCTGCCAGAAAGACGGTAATAAAAGTGAGACTTAGTAATTGCCAATCGATATCTACCATGGGCTAGGAAATTTTATGGGTGAATCACGTTAATCAAAAAAAACAGAAATTATTGCCTAGGGAAATGCATTAGACTGCCAGCATATCCACGATCAGCAGACCAGAAATCACGAGCAGCAGCACGCCAACAAACATATCCAAAATATCGGGGGCCAACTTCCGGGCGAGCCAGTAGCCAATGATCACGCCCAACAAGCTCGTACTCACGAGGGCAAGGGCGGCCCCCAAAAAGACCACCCAGGGAGAAGCCGCTTGGGCCGAAATTAAAAGGGTGGCCAACTGGGTTTTGTCCCCCATTTCTGCAATGAAAATCGTCAAAAAAGTGGAGCCGAAAACAGTCCAAATACTCCAGGGTCTTTCCTGTTTGGGGGGGTGACTGGCCGTCATATTACTTGGGAAAAATCTCGCTTAAAACCATGGCTTAGTTTATCAGGATTTATCGGGGATGTTTTGTAAATATGAAATAAAAGTGAAAATTTTAAGCTGCTAAAGGGAACGGTCTGGTGGACTTTTCTCAGGATCGGTGGGGGAATTATGAGGCGATCGCCCCAGGGCAAAAAGAAGGGTCGGTGTCCCTCCCAAGAGGCCCCAACCCAGCCAACGCCGGAAGCTGTAACCCTTACGCCAAGAGACCAATGCCGCCATCACACCCATGAAACAATGGAGACTTGCCAAGAGCCAGACCCGGTAATCGAAAAAAAACGCTTGCATAGTGATCGTGGTATAACCTTTAGAAACCATGTTACATTTCGCAAACAATATCAATGACATCAGTTACTGTGCGCCCTAGTGCCACAACTCTTTTAGAAAAGCATCCAAATCTACGGCTACGGGATATTCTCGATACATTGCCCCGTTCCGTCTACGAAATAAATCCGCTAAAAGCTTGGTCTAGGGTGCTGTTAAGTGTGGCGGCGGTGGTGGGTTGTTATGCCCTCTTAGCGATCGCCCCTTGGTATTTACTATTACCCGTTTGGTTTTTAACTGGAACTGCCCTAACGGGTTTTTTTGTGATTGGCCATGATTGTGGGCACCGCTCCTTTTCCCGCAAAAATTGGGTCAATAATTTAGTCGGTCACCTTGCCTTTTTACCCCTCATCTATCCGTTCCATAGCTGGCGTATTCTCCACAACCATCACCACCGCTACACCAACAACATGGATGAGGACAATGCCTGGGCACCCTTTACCCCTGAGTTGTACGATGACTCTCCGGCCTTTATCAAAGCCGTTTACCGAGCAATTCGCGGCAAACTGTGGTGGACTGCTTCGATCATCCACCAACTGAAACTCCACTTCAATTGGTTCGCCTTTGAAGGAAAACAACGGGAACAGGTGCGCTTTTCCGCCTTATTCGTGATTATCGCTGGGGCGATCGCCTTTCCGGTGATGTTCTACACCCTCGGCGTTTGGGGCGTTGTGAAATTCTGGCTGATGCCCTGGCTTGGCTACCATTTCTGGATGAGCACCTTCACCCTTGTGCACCACACCGTACCGGAAATTCCCTTTAGCTACCGGGACAAATGGAATGAGGCGATCGCCCAACTTTCTGGCACTGTCCACTGCGACTATCCCAAGTGGGTCGAAGTCCTTTGCCACGACATTAATGTCCATGTGCCTCACCACCTCTCCACGGGCATTCCCTCCTACAATCTCCGCAAAGCCTACGCCAGCATCAAAGAAAATTGGGGTGAATATCTCTACGAAACCAAATTTTCTTGGGAGTTGATGAAAGCGATCACCGAGCAATGCCACCTCTATGACGCTGAGCACAATTACATTTCCTTTGCCCAACATCAAAAACGCTAATTTCAGTAAAACAATTTTTTAAAACACGAAAACATTGCCCACTGAGCCTTTGTTTCTGCACCCTAAAACCTAGGGTGTTTTTTATGCAAAAAAAATCCCCTCTAAAGGAGATTTTGTTGGTTATGCTAAAAGCTTCGTGACATACTCCCTGGAGAGAGGTGCCGCAGGCGGAGGGTGAGTCCCAAAGGAAAGGAGATGCGGAGATTACTCCCGGAAGAAGCGGTGGTATGCTTCCATACCATGTTCACCAATGTCGAGGCCCTCTAGTTCTTCTTCTTTGCTCACCCGGAGACCCATACCAAGTTCGAGAACTAACCAGATGGCGAAGCTAAAGCCAGCGGTAAACATCCCCACCACGACAATGCCGATAAATTGACTGAGCAGTTGGGCAACGCCCCCCCCGAACAATAATCCGGCACTGGGGCCAGCATCGGCGGCATACCAAGGATAAACGTCGCCACCCACACTGAATAAGCCCACGGCCAGGGTGCCCCAAATCCCGCAGACGAGATGCACCGAGAGAGCACCAACGGGGTCATCGAAGCGTAAACCCTCGAAGGTCAGCACCGCAAAAACCACTAGCACCCCGGCGATCGCCCCGATCACAATGGCAGAAGGGACATTCACATAGGCACAGGCGGCGGTAATGCCCACTAGCCCAGCCAGGACACCGTTAATGATCATCGAGAGATCCGGTTTACCAAATTGAATCCAGGAGGTAATGGTCGCGGCGATCGCCCCGGCAGCAGCAGCCATATTTGTGGTGACGATGATGTGGCTAATGGCATCGGGATCCGCCGCCATCGTCGAACCCGGATTAAACCCAAACCAACCCAACCAGAGGATTAATCCCCCTAAAGTGGCGGTACTCATGTTGTGGCCAGGAATGGCATTGATGCGATCGCCTGCGAATTTTTCGAGGCGCGGCCCCAAAAGGATCACCCCCATCAAAGCAGCCCAGCCCCCTACCGAATGCACCACCGTTGATCCGGCAAAATCATAAAAACCGAGGGTTGCTAACCAGCCGCCCCCCCAAACCCAGTGACCGGTGATGGCATAGGAAAATCCCACCAAGAACAAGCTGAAAATCACAAAAGAAGCAAACTTAATTCGTTCAGCCACCGCCCCGGAAACGATGGTCGCTGCCGTTCCCGCAAAGGCCAATTGGAAGAAAAATTTGGTAAAAAGGGGAATCCCAGCCCAGCTTAGGGACGAAAAAATACCACTGTAGGCCGAACCTGTAAGGGGACTATTATCTGCCCCAGTGAGGAAAAAGCCATTCCAACCTACGACCGCATTGCCATCGCCAAACATTAGGGCAAAGCCCACGGCCCAAAAGGCGAGGCTCGAGAGGGCAAACACAATCAGGTTTTTCGCCAAAATGTTGACGGTATTTTTCGCCCGACAAAAGCCACTTTCTAACATTGCAAACCCCGCGTTCATAAAGAACACGAGCATCGCTGCGAAAATAACCCAGAGGGTATCTAGGGTGACCTGAACCGCCGGCGGAATTTCTCCAACGCTACCCTGGGCGATCGCCACCCCCTGCCAAAGGAGTGGTAACACACAGGCCAAAAGCAATAAGCGGCCCTTGCGGCGAAATGGGTATCCAAGCTCAGGGAAAGGCCCCCGTAACCACGAATCAAATAAAAATGTCATAGCAAAATAAAAATGAAGAACCCATCATCAGGGTCCATAGGTGTATTGCCGTAATAATCTTGTATTACGTCATTAAAGCCGCGCAAAATGTAGCTTTCGTCACTAAGAAAAAAATTTATACTCCTTAAGATGAACTTTGGACTCAAAAATATATTTTTTAATTAGCCGTACCTTGCCAGGGATATTTTCACCGACTAAGCCATAAGCGGCCTTTGAGTCATGCCCGTTGCATCACTTGGGTTTCTACCCTGTGGTGATCGCCCCTCCGAACACCCCTATGGATTATTCATAAAAAACCAATGCTGATGAACATTGCCGATAAAATTGTGATTCTCCATCAAGCGGAGTTGCAGGGGCACATTTGGGAAAAAATCCTCCATTCCCAAGGACTGCAGTCTGCGATCTTGCCCTTTAGCGTTGATCTGCGGGGAGAGCTCATGGATTTAGCGGCGGCCCAACAATCCCTACCCAATTTGATTTTATTAGAGCAACAACTACCGAGCTTTGATACGGCAAAATTTTGCCAGTGGATGCAAGGGTTTGAGCAACCGATTCCGGTGATTTTAATTTCTGCCCAGACCCGTAAGGTGACCCCAGCCGATCGAGAAGTGGCGATCACCAATGGCGCAGCGGATCTGTTGCCCCAATTTGATCTCAATAGCATTGCCATTGAAGCGGTCAGTGGCCTTAAAACCGTCGCCAAGGTGCTGGGAAATATCAACATCGTCAACAACACCCTCGTCACCTGCATTATGGAGCTTAAACGGGAGCTAGAAGCGGGTCAAGACTTTCCCGTTGCTCCCCCTGTTGTCCCTACCGTCACGCCCCCAAGTACGACTGAGCTAAAACCGCCCACACCAGCCGTTGCGCCACCACCACCAGAAGCCCCCACCCCCAAAACCCGTAAATATCGGGGCCGCGACTATT
The DNA here is from genome assembly GCF_001693255.1 of Picosynechococcus sp. PCC 7003. NCBI lineage: Bacteria > Bacillati > Cyanobacteriota > Cyanophyceae > Chroococcales > Geminocystaceae > Picosynechococcus > Picosynechococcus sp. PCC 7003. Next base: position 2,917,176 of record NZ_CP016474.1, on the reverse strand, counting down.
AAGTCCCAGAGCAAAAAACCATGGCATAATGACTTCGCTTCAGGTTACGGCTCAGCACCATGGATCAAGTTTGGCGAGATAAATTTTGGGTACGGGATTGGCAAACAGGCGATCGCCACACCGCCGCCAAAGTCATCGAACAGGTTTTAATCGAATACGGTTTACCTTGGGAACCGGAAGGGGCCGACCAGGAATTATTTGAGATCGAAAAATATTATTGGCAACAGGGCGGTGAATTTTGGGTTATCGAGCAGGCCGGAAAAATCGTTGGTACCGCCGCCTACTACCCCATACCGAAAGGCAATCAGGCCGTGGAAATCCGCAAAATGTATCTTCTGCCTGAAGTGCGGGGCCAGGGCTTAGGGAAGTATCTCCTAGCAGAACTCGAAAAGGCGATCGCCAACCGGGGCTTTGAAGAAATCTGGATCGAAACCGTCACTGTCCTCAAGGAAGCCGTTCAACTCTACGAAAGCCAAGGCTATCAACCGATCACCGATGTCGAAACCACCCGCTGTGACCTTGCCTATATCAAAAAACTTTGAGCTCAAAAATAAATACCTGTGCGCCCCCAGAGCAAAAAAAAGCCCCACCCAAAGATGAGACCAATGATTTAAGTTGAATGTGTTCGGAAAAACTAGAGAAACTAGAGTCGTACTGCTCCGATCAAAACCTTAGAAGGTAAACGTTGTTCTAAGGGTGCCGATCCAGGCACTATCTTCACCAAAAGCACCTTCAGCAGAATTATTCAGCCAAATCACACCCGGTGTAATTGAGATATTGTCATTGATTTGGTACTTATAAAAGCCCTCAATGTGGAGTGGTGTTTTATTATCACGTAGAAGGCCGCCAGATTCACCATCACTGTAGGGAGGTGCACCAGCAAAAATACCAAGAACATTACCTTCTTTGCCTAGGTCAGCAAACGCGATTCCGCCACCATAGCTGTAGATTTCCACATCATTAGCATCGGTATACATCCCGAAACCACTCAAGGAAATTCTGTCGGAAAGATTGAAGGCGAGTTGTGCACCGTAGCTGTTGGCCTCAACGGTGGTATCGACATAGTTCCCGAATAAAGTCCCAACGACTGGGGTACCGCCGCCTGCATCAAAAATGGCATTCCCCCCCGTGTGGTAGCTGTTGACATAGGTCAAACCTAAACCAAGGCGATCGCCAAGATTAAAATCTAGTTGAGCCAGAGCCGCATATTCACCATTGAAGAGGCCATTGCCTTCCGTCGGATCTGCCGCATTATCGGCCAGATAGCCAAGACTTGCGCCAATACTGTCAGAGAAATTGAAGCTCAACGCGGCCCCCGCACCACCGCCGATACGATAAATGGGGCTTTCTGAGGCAAAGGTAGACAGGGCACCATTACCACCATCAAAGTCTTCAAAATAGGGGTTGTAGGTGTTGTTTACATAATCACTATGGATCCCACCCGTTGCCGCAATGTAAAGGTTGCCCTTTTCACCCAACGGTCTGTAGTAGGCGAGCCAATCGACAATAACATCATTGCTGCCAGTATTGCCGAGGTTAAATGTTTGTAGACCCATGCCTCCCGCAGAAGAATCCAGCAATGCCTCTGCATTGCCTGCCGCAAGACGCGTAATCAATTTATCCTTCCCGGTAAAACTGGTTTCTAAGGTGAGACGAACTCGATCTTGGAAAACCGTTTGCGTGTCATCATCATCAACAGTCTGCTCACTGAAGTAATCTTTGAATTGTGTCTTGATGGTATCAAGTTCTTCCTCGGTGAGCGGGTCAGGGCCACCAACATTTTGAGCGACATCGTTGACGCGGGGATCCGTTAAGAGATTTTCTACATCATTCAGGAAAGCAATTACGCCCCCTGTACCTTGGTAAGCATCGATTCCCTTGAAAAATGGATTACCTGTTTCGCCAAAATCTCGAATGAGTTCGCTCTCTTCGATCAGAAGCAGATTAATCCGAGAACGGACTGCCCTCGCCGACTGACCCTCGCCAATGATGGCACCCCAACGGGGATTAGTGGGGGGATTTGCATCGACAGGAAGCACAAGTTCACCGAGGCGTAGGGGAATTGAGTTAGGGTTACCACCTCCCTGTTCTCCGCCTTCACCTCCTTCACCTCCCTCACCACCATCTTCTCTGACTCGTTCAGTGTAGAAAGTCAGGGAGTCATCAAGGGGGTTTGTATCACCGAAAGCATCGGTCACTGCAAAAATGACTTCTCCTTTCAGTTTCGTGGTGGTGGAGAACTGGTGATCTTCGAGAAATTCAACGCGACCTTCAAGCTCATCAACGCGAGCACCTAAGGTGGCTAATTCTGCTTCAAATTCGTTGATCAAGCGACGGAGGGCAGCGAGATCTTCTGGGGTTACTTCGGAGCCGCCACTTTGGATCATGCGCTCGATTTGTTGTAAACAAGCGTTCAGACCAGCGGCAAATTCATAACGACTGAGAGAGTGATCGCCACGAAATGTGCCATCGGGATAACCAACAATACAGTTGTAGTTTTCAACGAGATTACGCAGTGCATCAAAAGCCCAGTCAGAGGGAGAGACATCGCTGAGTTGGAAAACGCTATTAACCTGGGCAAGGTCATCTTGAGTGTAGTGATTGATTTGATCAAGAAGTGCTGTATTTGCTTGGGCTGTACTGGTGCCAGCCATGGACATCCCCGCTGCAGCTGCAGCAATGGGTAAAGCACGCCAAAGGGCTATCGATGTTTTCATAGAGGACTCCTCACACAAATTGGCACACTAATTTTGAATGATTATGTGCTACGTGTATGTTACGGGCGGCGACTAAGCACTTCATCACTCCATAGGAAGATTTAATTTTTTCAATAAAGTGATTGTCTTGTCGTCAGGTCTTAATCAGCGGAAATCCACAATGGCGATCACCAAAATTATGAAATGTTAGATTTTGATTATTTTTCTATCGTTAGAGTGGTGCAGTTAAATAATTCGCTTCTTCTAAAAATGCTTCGAGGGCGGCGGGGAAAGAATCGTAGGTCAACAAGCCCCCTTCACAATTGCCCTGATCATCAAAATTGCCCCGACATTCTTCGAGGCCCCAATCACTGGTTCTGTCGTAACGATTGAGCATTAAATTCCAGCCCGCTTGGGTTTCACCGAGGACTGCCTTCGTCGCCACATAGCCCGCCAGCATCCCATTCACTTCATAGCCTTCTGTTTCTGCATTTTGAATTGAGGCCCACATGGCTTGGAGTCGTTCCTGGTGGAGGGGATGAAACCGTTGTTCTTGGGACACATCCTGTAAGGTTAAACCGTCTAGCTGCCAAACTTGCACGGGCGGAAAACTGCCAGCATAGCTGCTATAGCGATAGAGAAACCGATTATCACTGGTCACGTATTCATAAATACCATTGTCATCGGGATCTTCGACGGGAATTGGCCCACCATCAAAGGCCCCTACATCGACCACTTCCCAGGTATTGCTGTCGGGATCTTGGGTGAAGATTTTGACCATGGCACAGCAATGGGCACCGCCGGAATATTGGGAAAAAATCACCTCCGGGAAGTTATTGTTAGAATCCATCTCCGCAATTTGCACCAGGCTGTACATCATAAAGGAACTGTCCTCTGTCAGCCGTAAAACCTCTTGCTCGTCTGCCTGAATGGTCAAAGTCGGGATATAGTTGCTCCAACCTTCTGGATTGGTTTGCTCGGCGTAACTGAGATTTACTGTTACTCCCTGACTGGTAATGGTTCCAGAGTGATCGGGGGTTTCGTAATCAAATTCTAGGGTTACGACTTCAGCCTGGGCAGCGGTGCTGAAGCCTAGGGGAAGAAGTGCTGTACTCATAAAAAAAGTGGCGATCGCCTTTTTGATACCCATGGCCATACCTAAATCCTCAGGAGTCTTACTTCAAATGGTATGCAACGCCGTTGAGCCATTTACCTAAAAGTTCAGAAAATGTTGTAGTTTCTCTCAAGGTACAGCACAAAAAAACACCCCCATCTAGGAGGTGTTGCAGCGAATTCCAAGCCGTCAATACTGTTCAGTAGACCTTAGTAAGCGTCCTGGAGTTCGTAAAAGTCAGGGGAGACATAGTCTTTCCGCAGCGGCCAGCCGATCCAATCTTCTGGCATCAAAATCCGCTTTAGGTTGGGGTGCCCTTCATAGACAATGCCGTACATATCATAGCTTTCGCGCTCTTGCCAGTCGGCTCCTTTCCAAATCCAATACACCGAAGGCACCACCGGATTTTCTCGCGGTAGAAATACTTTGACGCGGACTTCTTCTGGGTCGGTCACGTTGTCCCCGACTTTCAGCAAATGGTAGAAGCTCACCAATTCTTTGCCTGGCCCTAGATCATAGGCCCCTTGACATTGGAGATAATTAAAGCCAAAAGCATAGAGAGCCGTACAGAGGGGAATCAGAAGCTCAGCATCTACTTTAATCATTTCGATACCGGAGTGATCCCGCTCTAGAGATTCATGGCTAAAGCCATTTTCTGCCAATAATTGAGAGACAGCACCCGCCTCAACAATGGCGGCTTCTTCGGGGGTGGGGTTTTGATTTTCTTCTGCCATCGCTTAGGCCTCCTCTCTATTTTTCGCGGTTAGCAGTGCAGGGGGAACAGGCATTCCCATCGCTTCGGTGAGTTCTTTCGGGGGGTTATTCCAGGTATCCATGCCCAGATATTTCCCTGTGAGAATCGGCTCTACTACTTTCATGCTGTGGGCGGTGCTGTAGTAGCGGTGGGTCTGTTCCGTTTTTAAAGAGCGCTCTTGGATGGTTTCGTTAGAGACTTTTTTGCGCAATTTGATAATGGCATCAATAATTGCCTCTGGTCTGGGGGGACAACCGGGAATATAGAGATCCACCGGAATCAGCTTATCCACGCCCCGGACAGCGGTGGTGGAGTCGCTACTGAACATACCGCCGGTAATGGTGCAAGCGCCCATGGCGATCACATATTTCGGTTCGGGCATTTCTTCGTAGAGACGGACCAAGGCCGGAGCCATTTTCATGGTGACGGTACCGGCGACCAGGATTAGATCTGCCTGGCGAGGGCTAGAACGGGGCACAAGGCCAAAGCGGTCGAAGTCAAAGCGGGAGCCAAGGAGGGCGGCAAATTCGATAAAACAGCAGGCTGTCCCATACAGGAGCGGCCACAAACTAGAGAGACGCGCCCAGTTGTAGAGGTCATCAACGGTGGTGAGGATGACATTCTCAGAGAGATCTTGGGTGACCTGCGATCGCCCCATGGGGTTGAGCAGTTTTTCGGTTTGCTGTTGTTCAAAGGATGTCGGATTCATGACCATTCAAGGGCTCCTTTTCTCCAGGCGTACACAAGGGCAATCACGAGGATTGCGATAAAAATGAGGGCTTCAACAAAGGCAAGGAGGCCGAGTTGGTTAAAGGCCACCGCCCATGGGTAAAGGAAAACGGTTTCCACGTCGAAGACAACGAAGACCAGGGCGAACATGTAGTAGCGGATATTAAATTGAATCCACGCGCCGCCGATGGGTTCCATCCCTGATTCATAGGTAGTTTTACGTTCAGGCCCGCCCCCTTTAGGGCGCAGTAGTTTCGATGCGGTGAGAGCAAGGATCGGGACTAGGCTACTGACGATGAGAAAGCCTAGGAAATATTCATAGCCGGAGAGGACAAACACTGGTGTTGTAATACCTCGCAGTTTTTTGACTTGGAATTTTTATGTCCTATCCAGTATAAAACCTATCCCGGCGGGATCATAAGTAGATGCTCCTAATCAATGACATAAGTGAGGGTTTTAGTCGGAGAAAGCGATTGTAAAAAATTGAGGGTTGGAACCCTTTTGCATCAGAGGCGATCGCCTTCTTTGTATCCAGCGAAAGCTGTAAGGATGCATTGTAATGGTGAACCAATAGCCCAAGCGCTCCCAGATGATTTTCTACTTTTTGGAAAAGGCTAGCGTCTTTTTTCTTAGCAAGACATCCTCTGTCGCCGAGTGCAGTCGCTGCATTGATTATTTTGTTTCCCATTGTGAATTCGTCTATCGAGAACTAACCAGTACTCCAGCCATAATCTAGGACGACCGCCACAACATAAATTTTTCTCTCAAAGCGCCGGGATTTTCTCGATGGAATGACACACTGGAAGTAGAAAGGCACTGCTTTTATCGTCACTGTCGGAGGACACTGCTATGTTACCGACCCCATCTGCCCAAACCGCTATTCCGGAGCCCCAGACGACAGCTATCCAAAAAATTCTTGTCGCCCTTGACTATCGCACCGAAGATCCCAGCATTTTTGCCCAGGCTCTCAATTTTGCCGAAAAGTTCCAAGCGGCTCTCACCATTTTTCACTGCGTCCAGCCCCAACCTGTGGCCATGCCCGAAATTGGCTCCCTCGCGGCCTATGGGGGCATGATCGATTCAACGGCGATCGCCCTCCAAGAAGAACAATTCCAGCAGCACCTCAACAACGTCGATCATTGGCTCCAAAATCTTGCTTACCAAGCTCGCACCCAGGGGATTGCGAGCACCATCCACCAACAAATCGGTGATCCGAGCGAAGCCATTTGTGCGATCGCCAAAGACCAACAAGCCGACCTCATCATCCTCGGACGTCGGGGTTTAACCGGTCTAGGAGAAGTCTTTTTGGGTAGTGTCAGCAGCTACGTACTCCACCATGCCCCCTGCTCTGTTCTCGTCGTGCAGCATCCCCAACAAACCCCAGAAAAATCCCCCAAACACCGCAAATAACGAGCCTTATCCCCTTTACATAATTTGCTTGAGGAACGACACATCCGCATCACCAAAATGCACACTGAGGGCAATGTGGAGGTTTTCTAGGGATTTGATCAACCAAGGTACCCCCTCTTGGGATTGGGATTCGTAGTGACTAAAGAGAATTGAAAAACGCCTTTCAAGGTGGGGTTTCGCCTTACTGCACATCAATACCAGTTTTAAGAGCAACGCCACCGTCACCGTCGGGCCAAGGTTGGTAATCATATCCACAAAGACGTAATGCTCTGGACGCTGGGGACTCTCCACAATGAGAAAATTCAGCAATTGACTGGCCGTGCGCATCATCAATAACTCATTCGGTTTCTGGTGATCATAGTTCGGCAACATGGTTTGCAGCTTTTGGTAGAGCTTTTGGTTAAACTGCAACTTGCCATACTTTTGATCGACGCTAGAAATCAAGTAGCTAAATAGCTCATGCTTAAAGTCTTCATAGGAGAGAATTTCCGTTGTCCGGCGTAAAAAATATTGGGACAAGTCCCGGTAGCTATGGCCCCGCTCTGGTTTCCCCACAAAATACTTCAGGGCGGTTCCCAACTCTCGTTCCGTTAATAGAGTGGGATTTTGCACCCCCTGGAGCATTTGTTTCGCATCTTGAATCGAATGTTTGCGGCGGGCTAACTGAGCCAAACGCACCTGATACATGACATATTTCGAAAGGTCTAACTCAAAGGCCCGTTGAATCCTTGCTTGCACCTGGCGGACGGTCTGCTGGTGTTCGAAGCTGCTATCTTCACTGAGCAGGCAATGTTCGTATAGATAGGGATAGCGTTGGATGAGTTGGCCGACTGAAACGCTTTGATCATTCCAGGTAAATTTCTTTTTACTATCGTTGTCTTCCACCACCCGCGCTAACCGTTGCAGGGTGAGATATTGTTCGGAGGTGTTAAAGTCCGCGACTAATTGGCGATGTAATTTTGTGAGGCGGGGGGTAGAAATGCTCGGTGGCGGGATAGATTCAAACAGCTCAACCAACCGAGGAATAGATTTTTGGAGCTGGGGGTGGATTTGCCAGCGGTTGATAATGATGTGGCAGCAGCGGTTCAGGATAAATTTAAAATCTTCTTCGACGCCGGGGGTTTTGAGGATGGTGATGAGGGCCTGGTGGAGTTCGGGGGTCGGTGCCTGGCGTCCTTCAAGGAGAAATTGCCTAAATTCCTGGAGCAGCTCATCGGGGGTGTGGCTCTGGACGGCGTGCATCAAATAGTCATACAGCTCTTGTTCGGCGGAGTTGGTTTGCCGGAGATAAGAGGCGATGGGAGTTACTTTCGTCACGCTAATCGGGGAACTGGGTAAGGGATAGGCTGATTACAAGGCGAGGGACGACAGAGAGCGGCTATTAGATTTAAGAGGGACTGATTGATTTTTTTCTATCTTAAGGGGCAACGGCAAGGAACAGGTGCGGACTTTTGTGTTTTCTTGGTAAAGCTCAAGGCAACGGTTTTCCAAAAGGGTTTTACTACCGTTGGGATTTGCTTACATTATTGTCTATGAGTTTACGGGGCTTCTGGGGATTTGTTGCTAATTTTGTCACGGGACACCTCTTTATAATGTAGGCGATCGCCGCCGCCATGATGGTGATAAATATCACTAGGGGCGACCCAAAATCCCGTAAGATTGCCTAGGAAAGTTTCTTGTGGGGTTACTCAAGTCATGGGGATTGTGTTGATGTTGTCTCAGTTGACGGCAATCTTGGGGGAAAATCTACGGCGATCGCCCCAGCAGCTCCCTCCTGAATCTGCCACAGGCGTTTCGACGGACACGAGGGATTTACAACCGGGCAATGTGTTTGTGGCCCTTGTGGGTGAAAAATTTGATGGCCATGATTATGTTGAGCAAGCGCACCAAGCCGGGGCGATCGCCCTCATTACCAGTCGGCCCCTGGAAACGGATTTGCCCCAATGGATTGTCAACGATACCCTGCGGGCTTACCAGGATTTGGGCGCGTGGTGGCGGCAACAGGTCAACATTCCGGTGATTGGGATTACGGGTTCCGTGGGCAAAACCAGCACGAAGGAACTCATTGCGGGAGTGTTGGGCACCCAGGGAAACGTTCTCAAAACCGAGGCCAACTTTAATAATGAAATCGGCGTGCCCAAGACCTTGTTAAACCTGACCCCAGACCATGACTTTGCCGTAATTGAAATGGCAATGCGGGGGCCAGGGGAAATTGCTCGACTCGCAGAAATTGCCCAGCCGACTATTGGGATTATTACCAATGTTGGGACAGCCCATATTGGTCGCCTCGGATCCCGGGAGGCGATCGCCAAGGCCAAATGTGAACTGCTTGAATTTATGCCCAAGGATAGCGTGGCGATTCTCAATGCGGATAATGAGTTGCTGATGGCCACGGCGGCGACGGTTTGGTCAGGAGAAACCCTCAGCTACGGCTTTAGCCAGGGAGATTTAAACGGGGAATACGTCGCGCCGGATCAAGTGAAGGTGACCGATCAAGTGTTCCCGGTGCCCCTCGCCGGCCAACATAATGCCCTCAATTACCTAGCAGCCCTGGGCGTGATGCAAGTGCTGGGTTTTGGTTGGCAGGGTCTGACGACGGAAATTTCCCTGGCCATGCCCAAAGGGCGATCGCAGCGCATTGTGCTTCCCAATGACATTGTGCTGTTAGATGAAACCTACAATGCGGGGCTAGAGTCGATGTTGGCGGCCCTTGATCTGCTCAAACAAACCCCCGGCGATCGCCACATTGCCGTGCTAGGGACGATGAAGGAACTGGGAGAATTTTCCGAGGCGCTCCATATCCAGGTGGGCGAAAAAGCCCAGGCCCTCGGTCTCGATCAGCTCTATGTGTTGGTGGATGACCCCGAAGCCCAGGCGATCACCCAGGGTGCTCCAGAGGTACCGAGTTTTTGTTTCTCCGACCACGGGAGTTTAATTGCGCATTTACAGGAAAATATGCAACCCGGCGATCACCTTTTGTTTAAAGCCTCCAATTCCGTTGGCCTTAGTCGCGTGGTGGAAGCCTTACAACAGTCTGCTGGTTCCTAATTACCTGGCCATGAAACTTTTGCAGACCTCTGCTTAATGCTTGCGAGAGGGTTAAAACGCCTCGAACTGCTGCATCATCGACTGAATCACATCGGCCCCCAACAGTGCCACAAACATCCCAAAACTCAACAGGCTTAACAGCAAAATTTGCACCCGCAACAACGTAAAACGGCGGGACAGTTCCCGTTGGTAATATTGGCGAATTTGACTAAAGCTGAGGGGCAAGGTGCCAGCCGTTTCCCCGGAGCGGATAATTTGGCGCACCATCGGCGAAAAATAGGGGGCGATCGCCGTTGTTAAATCTGTGCCCCGGCGCACCTGGGGTTCAATGCGCTGGCAAATGGCTTGGAGATCTGGATCTGGAAATCCCTCGGCTAACCAGGCGATCGCCGCCGTTAGGGGTAACCCACAATCGAGGGGCAACTGGAGATAACCGAGATGAATAAGCATTTGCAGCCGAGTAATATTCCGCAGGGGTGGCACCCGCCGTAAACCGAGGCGCAGCGGTTCCCAGGTGATGGCCCCGTACAAAAAAATCATCAAGGCGATCGCCGTAACTAATGCCGTCGTCCCGAAACTTCCCGCCAGCAGTGAGCCCCCCAGCAGCAGATAGATAACCATCACCCAAGACCAGACCATGACCAGCCCCCGCAGGAGCATCCCTCGGATTAAGCGCCGTCGCTCGGCCATTTCCACCAGGGTATCTGACACATCCCGGCAAACGCTCACCAAAGCCCCACTGGTTTCTGCAATCTCCAGGAGGGTGATCGCCCAGGCCGAAAACTGCGATCGCACCGGCCGCCAACTTTCCCGGAGACTATGGCCCCGCTCCAATTGCAAAATCACCCCCTGCCAAGGTTCCCGTTGCCGCCAGGGAATTTCCCCCATGGCCAAGGCCACCGCCTGACCTAAGCCCATGCCAGCCTTGAGGGTCGCCCCCAACTGCCGAAAAAATAACGCCTGTTGCTGTTCTTTCATCTCAAACATTCCATTTGCTGCACCGTCGCAACCTAACCCCCAAGCACCGATAAGTATTTTTTCTTAGGTTTTCTGGCGATCGCCCTACCCATGCCCCTAGGCTAATGCGATAATTCACCATAGTGACGCCAGCCAAGTTCATAACCCTTTAAGTAAAACAAAAATTCCATGATGCAAGCCCGGCACCTTTCTCCCAAACACATTCTCCTTAGCCTCCTCGTTATCTTAGTAACAACGCTATCCCTATGTGTCACCCCCGCCTGGGCGAGCCTCAACGATGATCGCTACGATGGCAATGTTTTTGTCCTTTATGCCGGGAATGGTTCTCTCGTGCCACCCCGCCTCTCCCTCAAAGAAACCAGAGAACGGGAACTCCCTGCCATGTTGGTGTTCTACGCCGACGACAGCAGCGACAGTAAACGTTTTGCCCCCATTGTCTCCGAAATCCAGTCCTACTACGAAAAAGTCATCAGCATTATCCCCGTGGCGATCGACTCCATTCCCCAGAAAAAACGCTACAGCAAAGACGAAGTCGGTTACTACTACGGCGGCAAAATCCCCCAAACGGTCATCCTTGATGCCAAAGGCAAAATAATTTTTGATGAAGTCGGCCAAAGCGACTTTAACGACATTGACAATACCTTCCGTAAACTCTTTGACCTGCCGTTGCGGGAAGGCGAGAACCTCAAAAAACCGATCCAATCCTTTAACGAATACAATTCCGGTTTCGCCCAATAAGCACCGCTTTTCCCAATAATTCAGTTCCCAGAGAATGAGCCAAGCGCTGATTCTCTTTTTTTATGCCCCGTTTTCAGCTCCCCAGCCCAGGTAACTTTTCCACAACAGAAGCCCATCAAGACAAACGACCTGCGCTAGTCTGAAACAAATCCTGCTTACATTTACCCAACAACCATTGAGGCAGATTCCAATGAACCCTTTAGTATTTATTATTTTGGCCCTGGGTGGTTCCGCTGTTTTTGGTTCCGTCAAGATCGTCAATGAAAAAAATCAATATTTAGTCGAAAGCCTCGGTAGCTACAAAAAAACCCTGGAACCGGGTTTGAATTTCGTCACCCCTTTTATCGACAAAATTGTTTATCGCGAGACCGTCCGGGAAAAAGTTTTAGATGTCCCCCCCCAATCTTGCATCACCCGTGACAACGTTTCCATTAGCGTCGATGCGGTGGTCTATTGGCGCATTGTCGATATGTACAAAGCCTATTACAAGGTAGAAAATCTCCAATCGGCCATGGTGAATTTAGTTCTCACCCAAATCCGCTCGGAAATGGGCAAGCTAGAACTTGATGAAACCTTTACGGCGCGCACGGAAATCAACGAGCTCTTGCTGCGGGAATTGGATATTTCCACTGACCCCTGGGGTGTCAAAGTTACGCGGGTCGAACTGCGCGACATTGTACCCTCTAAGGCAGTGCAAGATTCTATGGAACTGCAAATGGCTGCTGAACGGAAAAAACGCGCGGCGATCCTCACCTCTGAAGGGGAACGGGAATCTGCGGTCAACTCCGCCCAGGGTCGTGCTGAGTCCCAGGTGTTAGAGGCCGAATCCCAGAAAAAAGCGGCAATTTTGCAAGCAGAGGCGGAAAAAGAAGCGATTATTATGCGGGCTGAGGCGAAACGCCAAGAAGAAGTCATGCGTGCCCAAGCGTCGGCCCAAGCGATGCAAATCGTTGCCCAGCAGCTCAAAACCAATCCTGCTGCCAGTGAGGCATTGCAATTTATCTTGGCCCAGCAATATCTGGCAATGGGTCAAACCATTGGTAGTAGCGGCAGTAGTAAGGTGATGTTCCTCGACCCCCGCAATATGATGTCTACCCTCGAGGGCATGAAATCAGTGATTGGCAATAATGCAGACATCACTGCTTTAGACTTGGATCTAGACCAACTGGATCGTCATCAGGCTGGTTAGATACATTGAGGTTTGAGATAAAACCACGCGAAAAATCCCCTTGTCAGCGCAGGGGGATTTTGTGTTTCTGAAGATCTTGACCGAGGTTCCTTTAGACGGCGATCGCCATTTCTGTTTCTGTTTCTTTGGCCGCCATACTCAGGAGCAAATCTACAACGCGATTAGCATAGCCCCATTCATTGTCATACCAGGCCACCACTTTAAAAAAGTGCTCATTCAGCGCCATCCCGGCCCCGGCATCGAAAATGCTCGAATGGGGATCACTGGTGAAGTCTGTAGAAACCACATCGTCCTCGGTGTAGGCCAAGACGCCTTTGAGTGCACCATTGGCTGCCTCACGCATCGCCGCACAAATTTCTCCGTAGGAAGTGGGTTTTTCGGTGCGGAAGGTTAGATCAACCACGGAAACATCGGGGGTCGGCACCCGCATCGCCATCCCGGTTAAACGTCCGGCTAACTCCGGTAAAACCAAGGTCACCGCCTTCGCGGCACCAGTGGAAGCAGGAATAATATTTTGGCCAGCACCACGACCACTCCGGTTATCTTTTGCGTTGGCGCCATCAACGGTGGGTTGGGTGGCTGTCATCGCATGGATCGTTGTCATCAACCCCTCTGCAAGGCCGAAATTGTCGTGGATCACCTTGGCAATGGGAGCCAGGCAATTGGTCGTACAGCTAGCGTTGGACACAATGCGGTCGTAGGCTGGGGAATAATCGTGGTGGTTCACCCCAACTACAAAGGTGGGAATGCGCTGGGGTTCGCTGGTGGGCGCAGAAATAATCACCCGTTTTGCTCCGGCTTCTAGGTGCTTGGAGACGCCGACAAAATCCCGGAAACACCCGGTAGATTCAATTACATAATCAACGTTGAGTTCTTCCCAAGGCAGCATACTGGGGTCTTTGACCATCGTGCAGCGGATAAAGCGGCCATTGACATAAATACCATCGGCGGTGGCTTCGATGGTGCCAGGAAAACGACCATGGGTGGAGTCATATTTGAGGAGATAGGCAATCTTTTCCGGGGAAATTAGATCATTAATGCAAACAAAATTGAGGTTGGGGTTGTGGAGGGCAGCACGGAAAACGAGGCGACCGATGCGACCAAAGCCGTTGATTGCGAGATTGAGAGAAGCCATATATTTGTGCGTCAGTCCAACTTGATAGAACTGGGTAGGTTGGTTACGGCCCCATTCTAGGCAGTGAATCTGGGTCGGCTCAGGCAGCTCAAAGAAGTATAAAGTTACGAAAAATTTTCTTCTTTTACGAAGGGTATGGGCAGATGAACTTTAGTAACGGGAGTGGGGGGATTGCCGTGGCGATCGCCTTTTTTGCTGCGATATGTTTCGGGGATCGCCCAGGGGAGAAGCAATGCCGCCCTTAGATCCGGTGTTGTCATCGCCAGTTCATGACATCCGGAGGTTGCGAAATGTAAAGACTGCCCAAAAGTCTCAACGAGGGGGCGATCGCTTAAAATTCTGTAAAGCTTCTCTCCGGGATCCTCCCTGGCCCTTGAGTCAAGGGGTTACACTAGAGGGCAATCTTGCTTGCCGGACTATTTACTGAGCTGTTGTGGTGCTCGTCCTCGGTTTTAAAATTTCTGCCATTTAATATTTCATCTCCGCCATTAAAAACTGTTTTTGTCTCCCCCGACGCTTAATATGCCAGCCCCCTTGCCCATTACCATTGAGCCCTTTACTTGGTCTAATCTTGACTTACAGCAAACCTTTCAGCTGATTGATCGCTATTTACCCCTGAATATTTGTCGTAATCACGAAATTCTGCCCCTCACCCTCCAAGATCGCTGTCTCACCCTGGGAATTGTCGATCCCCAACGCTCAAGTACCACGGCCATTGTCAACAAACTTCTCAGTCGAGGCGGACTACAGCTCAAAGCCCAAAAGCTTGATCTCAAAACTTACCAACTGATTCTGTCTTCTTATCTTAACTACCATCAAAGCAAACAGACATCTCCGCCCCAACCCAAGACCTCCCCAGTCCCTCGTTCCAAAACGACCACCCCCCCCATCTCAGAACGGGCAACCTTAGTCATGGAGAATGGGCCACCAACAATGCCTCCGTCCGTTTCCGGTACGTCGACTGATGCAGACCAAGATACTGCCGTGTTCTCTGGGGAGCAAACGGCCCTGCAGATGCCGGTTAATAGTGAACTGTCCGAATTTTTTCGACATGTGCCGGCGGTGGTGATTCCCAAGGGGCCGGTGCAATTGCAAGCGCCGTCATCTGCGGCGGCGACCGATGCCGGGGAATTACAAATTTCGCCGCAATATCTCAATACTCCCCTCGAAGAGCTCAACCATCTACCTGCGTTGCAACTGTACCAAGAACTGCTGGGTCGCATTTTAACGGAGGGCATTGGCCGCTTATATTTTGAAAACCATGCCCGGGCAGGCCGCATTTTTCTTAGTGAGAGTGGTTTGATGAAGGGGTCGCTATCTGGGATTCCCCAGGAGACGTTCCACGGCATCCTCGACGAATTTAAGCGTCTGGCTCACCTGCCCCCAGGGCCCATTGACCGACCGAAAAAGGTGGAAATGGAGCAGTACTATCAGGGTGAGCGGATTTTGCTACGCCTGCGGGTAATGCCGGGACAATATGGTGAAGAAGGAACTTTACAAGTCTTACGGGGTCAAGCGCTGATATTTTATCAACAGCAGCAGATGGATGAACTTGGGCAAGAGGCCATTGAAACGGCCCAACGTCTCGAACGGAAATTGCGTCATATCTATCTGCGGAGTCAAATTAATCCGGCCCCCCTCAATGCGTTGGATGAACTGTATGGTTTTTGCGATCGCCTCCGAGAACAGCTCGACAATCTAAACAAGCCCCAGGCATAGGATTTAACGACGGACTTGTTGGCGGTACCATTGGCGGAGAATCTCTGGATCAATGCCGAGATGGTAACCGAGGAGCATTTTTTGATTAATCCAGGTGGTGCGCCACAAACCCAATTGCTGCCATCTGCGGGCCGAAGTTTGTACGGGTTGACGGGTCAGGCGAATCTTGCCCCGTTTTCTGAGCCGTTGCATCAGTTCATAATCTTCCATGATGGGAATTTCGGCATACCCCCCCAACGCTTCAAAATCCTGACGTCGCAGAAAAATGGCCTGGTCACCGTAGGGTAAAGCCAAAAATTGCGATCGCCACTGCACCAACTTTTCTAAGCTACGGAATCGCCAGCGGGGATCCGCAATCCCTAGGGGAAAGGCCCCGGCGACCACCTGGGGATCGGCCAAGGTCTCTGTCACAAGGGCGGGAAAGTCTTGGGGTAATTGGGTATCGCTATGGAGAAACAGCAAAATATCTCCTTGGGCGATCGCCGCGCCTCGATTCATCTGTTTGCCGCGCCCTCCAGTGGTTTGACAGAGGATCACCGGCAACTGACGCACGCGATCGCAGGTTTGATCCTGGCTACCCCCATCCACAACGATAATTTCTAGAGGGTCTGGCACCCGGAGCAAATGTTCTAAACAAGGGACAATGCCAGTTGCCTCATTTAAAACAGGAATAATCACTGAAATCATGGTGCCTAAAAATCTGCGGCCCCAATATTAGGACGCACCCGTAACCGCACGAGCACCGCTGTAATATTGTCATGGCCATTACGTTCGTTGGCTAAGGCAATTAAGCGATGCACCCCTTCATCTAGGTTGGCCCGGGCACTCAGAAGGGGGAGGAGCATTTCTTCCCAGGTCGCTTCAATGAGGTCATTGTCCGATAAGCCATCAGAACAAAGCAAAAATAAACTATCCTCGTTGATGTGAAGAAAATTAATATCCGGCTCCACGAAGCTATTTTCCCGGGGGCCAATGGCCTGGGTCAGTTGATAGGCATCGGGTCTACCATAGGCAATTTCTGGCGTGACGCCTCGATGCAATTCCCGCTGGCCCACCTCATGGTCAACGGTGAGTTGTTCGAGGTTTCCTTTGGGGCTCACGCGATAGATTCGGCTGTCTCCCACATGGGCGATCGCCACCTGATTATCCTGCACCAACATCAAAACCAAGGTCGTGCCCATACGCCCGCTACCGGAGCGGGCATTTTTTAAGTTGATATTGTAAACCGCTTCATTGGTGTCCCAAATGGCCTGACGGATCATCGCCTCATCTGGTAATGTGTCTTGCCAATGTTCCTGGAAAAACGCCTGGATCGTTTCCACAGAAAGGGCACTCGCCACTTCCCCTGCCGCATGGCCGCCCATACCATCACAAACCACATAAAAGCCACGCCCTTGAATTTGCCGACCCAGCAGATTTTCCTGCTTTTCGATGCGCGTACGCAGGCCAAAATAGTCTTCATTGTGATCCCGCTCCTGGCCAATATCCGTGCAGCCCGCATCCTCTAAACTCACCAAATTCATCGGTAAGACCACCGTTGAAGCATCCTCTTCCTCTGGGAAATCCAACGGTTCAAAATCCCCTGACGCAATGCTCCCTCCAGAACTTTCCACCTGGAGCGAGTCCTCTGCTGCTGCTCCGGAGTTGGCCGTTGCTGCTTCCCCATCAAGGGTTTCTGGGAGATCCTCTGGGCCTAAATCAGCCGATGACAATACATCATCCAGAGTCGTTAAATCCTCTGGTTGTAATTCAATGGCCTCTAATTCTCCTTCTGCTTCACCATAAAAATCATCCGTATCTTCTGGGGCCAAGGCCCGGAGGGCTTTTTTCAAGCGGGATACGGTATCCAAGCCACCAATTTGGGCGGTTTCGGTCAGTTCAGAGAGGGGTTGCCACTCTGGTTGTGCAGACAGGTGAAAAAAGTCTTGCCACAGTTGGGGAAGTAATTGTAGTGCGGGGGGATGCTCCGGATCATCCTTGAGGAGTTGTCGCACCACGAGGTGTTGATCTTCGTCGAGGTATAAATTTGTTGGCTCCAGGAGAGTTTGGCAACATTGGAGAGGCACCAATTCTCGCCATAGCTGCACCATCTGAAAACACCATTGCAGCAGTTGTTCGTAGCGGGGCGTTTGTGCTTGGCAGTAATTTTCTAAAGAGATGAGAGGCTGTTGCTTTGGGACAAACAGCAGCACTTGATAGTCTGGCTGAATCCACGCTTCTTGGAGTGTCGGCACAGCGGCAAAACTATCTTGCAGACTGAGGTAGTGGCGGGCGATCGCCGGAATTCCTTTATCTTGCCAAAGGTTGGGATCGGCTAGTTTTTCAGGATCCGTTATTTCTAATTCCTGGAGGAAGGTTTCCAGAATGGTTGGGGTTTCTGGGGCCGTATCGATCACCGCCAGCCAAGGAAATGTCTCGGCCCGTACTGTTGGGCGATCGCCCAGGCGATACCGACCAGCTTCATCGAGGGTTTCTCGTGTTTGGCAAGCTTCAGCTTCCCCGTCCAGAATCAAGGCTGTGAGGGGTCGATTGAGCCACCCCTGGCATGATTCACATTGTTCCTGCTGTAACCGCACAGGCGTTTCGCAGTGGGGACAGGGCCTTGTCAAGGAGTTCCCACAATATTGGCAGAAACGATTTTCTGGCGGGTTTTCTTGGGTACATTGGGGACAAACAACCATGGTCACAGGGGCCTTCTGGAAAGAATGGGGGGTGACCCGCGAAGCTTAACCTAAGCTTGTGGGGGAGAAATCTTAATTTAAAGACAGTCTAGGTGTTTTAGGATATCTTGAGTGGCAACAGGCCATGATTTGACTTCATGTTAAACGTTACAGAAACAGCATTGGGGAGTAGCCTTTGCCCGCAAGCACAACTTACTCCCCAGCGATGAATAGCTAAATTTTGACATACCTCCTCGTCTTAAAAGAGCGAGGATTCCTTGACACTTCGCTGGGATGCGCCACAAGTGGTCTTACCTTCCCTCCATGTCCGTTTAGAGTCTCCCAATGCCTTATGGCGACTATCTTTAAATTTTACTATAAAGCCGTCTTAGAAAGACGGGGCTTGTATCCCATTTTTTCGGTCATGTTGGCCGCCTCAATCGCGCCTAGCTGGATTTTTTCGGGGCGAGGATCATCATCATGTTACGCCCTTCTCGTTTGGGTCGCTGTTGAATTTCACCGACTTCTTCGAGGTCTTTGGCCATGCGATCTAGGAGTTTTTGGGCGAGGTTGGAGTGTTGAATTTCCCGGCCCCGGAAGGTGATCGTTGCTTTGACTTTATCTCCTGATTTGAGGAAGCGTTGGGCACTATTTACCCGGACTTGGTAGTCATGTTCCTCAATTTTGTAACGCATTTTGACCTCTTTGAGATCCGCATTATGCTGCTTTTTCTTGGCTTCTCGGGCGCGTTTTTCCTGCTCGAATTTGTACTTCCCATAGTCCATAATCCGGCATACTGGCGGCTTGGCGGTTTCGCTGACAAGGACAAGGTCGAGGTCTTCTTCTTCGGCGATCGCCAGGGCCTCTGCGGGGGTCATAATACCGAGCTGCTCCCCGTCGCCACTGATTACTCTGATGTTTGGAAAACGAATTCTTTCGTTAATTTTTGGGAGGTCACGTTTTACGCGTCTTTTATCTTTCACAGGCTATGCGTTGAATGTTGTTACGATTTGTAGGTAGGTTTATACGATCAGTAAAAAATTGAGAACTATGCCCATTTTACTCATTGGCGGACTTTTCGTTACGTCCTGGGGCAGATTTTAGGGACAATTTGTGATGATTTTTCGAGAGAGGATGATCTATTTAGGTTATGGCGATCGCCCAACACCCTAAGGAAATAAATGCTGCAATGGCGCTTCAACCTTGGTCACAACGGATCGGGGCACAGCGATGCTGGATTTGGCGGGGCTGGCAGATTCGTTACAGTTTTTGGCGCACGGTTCCGGAAAACAGAGGGCGATCGCCCATTGTCCTACTCCACGGATTTGGGGCGGCCCTGGAACATTGGCGTCATTTGATGCCCTTACTCGCCCAGGATCGCGATGTTTATGCCCTGGATTTATTAGGGTTTGGGGGTTCACGGAAAGGCCGTGCGGATTTTGGTGTCCCCCTCTGGACAGCGCAACTGAGGGACTTTTTAAACCTCGTGGTGCGGCGTCCGGTTATTTTGTTGGGCAATTCCCTTGGATCTTTGGTTTGTGCCAACTTGGGTCAAGATCCCCAAAATCGGGTCGAGGCGATCGCCCTGATGAGTGTTCCCGATGTGGCCCAACGCCAAGCGATGTTGCCCAAACCCCTGCGCCCGATTGTCAATGGGTTAGAGCGCAGTGCGATGCAACCCTGGCTCCTGAAACTCATCTTTCGGGTGGCGCGCCGCCCTTTTGTCCTGAAAAATTGGTTGAAATTGGCCTATCCTTCCTGGTCAGAAATTGATGCTGAGTTACTAGCGATTGTGCAAGCCCCCACCGGCGATGAAAAGGCCGATGCCGCATTTATTGCCCTGAGTCGCCGCGTCGGTCAGCCCGGTTTTGCGCCTCCCATGGCCGAGGTTTTCGCGAAAATTCCTTGTCCGATGTTGCTGCTCTGGGGCGAACAGGACCGCTTTGTCCCCGTGGCGATCGCCCCCCAACTGGCCGCCGTCAATCCCCAGATCACCCTGAAGATTTTGCCCGGCCTTGGCCACTGCCCCCACGACGAAGCCCCGGCCCTGATCTATGAATTATTTTCCCAATGGCTAGAAGGTGCCAGCGAGCTATAGTAATATATCCCCTTGGTTTTAGTACGCAGCGCCGCCCCCATCCCCAAACCATGATGAAACACACCCTCTCAGTCCTTGTTGAAGACGAAGCCGGAGTCCTCACCCGTATTGCCGGACTCTTTGCCCGTCGCGGTTTTAACATCGAAAGCCTAGCCGTTGGCCCCGCCGAAAAAGAGGGAATTTCGCGGATTACCATGGTCGTTCCCTGTGACGAAAAAGAAATTGAACAGGTCTCTGCCCAACTCGACAAACTCATCCATGTGCGGGAGGTAAATGATGTCACCGCCAAGCCCTGCGTAGAACGGGAACTGATGTTGGTCAAAGTCAATGCCGATGCCAGTCAACGCTCCGAAGTGATGCAATTGGTACAGGTTTTCCGGGCGCGGATCGTTGATATTTCTGACAGAACTGTCACGGTGCAAGTGGTGGGTGATCCTGGCAAAATGGTGGCCATCCTCCAAATGCTTGAAAAATTCGGCATCATCGAAGTGGCCCGCACTGGAAAATTAGCCCTCGTCCGGGAGTCCGGTGTAAATACCGAATACCTCAAATCTGCCGGTAGAAAAGCCTAGGAAACCCCCTGGCTTGAGTCGCATGTAAGCTTTCTACCCCTGTCGCGCGCGAAAACCCCAAACCCCCATCACCATGACTTCCCCTGCTCGTTTTGCCCTGACAACTCCCCTCTATTACGTGAACGATGTGCCCCACATTGGCAGTGCCTACACAACGATGGTGGCCGATGCGATCGCCCGGTTCCATCGCCTTAAAGGGGATGACGTGCTTTTTATCACAGGCACCGACGAACATGGCCAAAAAATCCAGCGCACTGCCCAAGAAAAAGGCGTGGATCCCCAGGTGCACTGCGACGAAATCATCGGTAGCTTCAAAGATCTTTGGCAACACTACAACATTCAATACGACCGCTTTAGCCGCACCACCGCTCCCAATCACGCGAAAATTGTTGCCGAATTTTTCCAGCGGGTCTGGGACAACGGCGATATTTACCTCGCCCAGCAGCAGGGTTGGTATTGCGTCGCCTGCGAAGAATTTAAAGAAGAAAAAGACCTCATCGAAGACCACCACTGCGCGATCCACACCAACAAACAGGCCGAGTGGCGGGACGAAGAAAATTACTTTTTCCGTCTGTCTAAATACCAAGCCCAACTCGAAGCCCTCTATAGCGAAAATCCCGATTTCATCCAGCCCGCCAGCCGTCGCAACGAAGTGATCAACTTTGTAAAGCAGGGACTGCAGGATTTTTCGATTTCCCGCGTCAATCTCGACTGGGGCTTTCCGGTACCCACCGACGATAATCACACGATCTATGTCTGGTTTGATGCGCTGTTGGGTTATGTCACCGCCCTGCTAGAGGAAGGGGAGGAAGTCAGCCTCGAAAATGCCCTGAAACAATGGTGGCCGATCAACCTTCATCTGATTGGTAAAGATATTCTGCGCTTCCATGCGGTTTACTGGCCAGCGATGCTCATGTCAGCCAACTTGCCCTTACCGGATAAAGTCTTTGGCCACGGCTTTCTCACGAAAAATGGCCTCAAGATGGGCAAAAGCCTCGGCAATACCATCGACCCCATTGCCCTGGTAAACCAATACGGTTCCGATGCGCTGCGTTATTACTTCCTGAAGGAAGTGGAACTGGGGAAAGATGGAGATTTTAACGAAACTCGCTTTGTAAACGTGGTTAACGCTGACCTAGCCAACGACCTGGGGAATTTGTTGAACCGCACCCTGGGGATGTTGAAGAAATACTGCAAAAGCGAAATTCCTGCTCTGGATCTCGCTGCCATTCCCGCCGACCATCCCCTCAAGGCCCTGGGGGAAACCCTTGGCGATCGCACCGGTGCCGCCTATGACAATCTCAACTTTGCCGCCGCCTGTCAGCAGGTATTGGCCTTGATCCAAGCCAGCAACAAATACATCGATGACCGCGCCCCCTGGGCCTTATTTAAAGCCGGTGAACAAGCCCAAGTCGAAGAGATTCTGTTGACGATCCTAGAGTCAGTGCGTCTGGCGGCCTATTTACTGTCTCCGGTGATCCCCAATCTCAGCAACCAAATCTATCGTCAATTAGGCTTCCCTGGCGACTTTAATAACTCTGATGACCTTGTCAATCTGGCTCCCTTTGCCAGCCATAGTCGCTGGGGTCTGCCTTGGTCTGAACGGACTCTAACGAAAGCCCAGCCTATCTTTGCCCGCCTCGAAGCCCCCGAAGTCGCTGTTTAAAATAATCCCCAAAACCGAGGGAATGATAAAAGTTTTGACGAAGTTCCAGCTTTCTCAGTAAGCTTAGTTATTGGGTTTCCCTTTTTTACAATGGGGCATCTATTTTTTTATAAAAACTGTTTCATAAATATTTTCGTTTTAATAAAATCTCAAGAGGCATAATCACAATGCTGGATCACTTTGGTAGCGATCCGGTTTTCTCGCCTGAACAGGTACTTGAAAATCGAGGTCGTGTTGCGATCTTTATCGATGGTTCTAATTTATTTTATGCAGCGCTGCAATTAGGCATCGAAATTGACTACAGCAAACTTCTTTATCGTTTAACGGGCGGGTCACGGCTACTGCGGTCTTTTTTTTACACAGGTGTCGACCGGGCCAATGAAAAACAGCAAGGCTTTTTGTTGTGGATGCGCCGCAATGGTTATCGAGTCATTGCTAAGGATCTGGTGCAACTGCCGGATGGCTCGAAAAAGGCCAATTTAGACGTGGAAATTGCGGTAGATATGATGGCCCTTGTGGGCTCCTATGATACGGCGGTACTCGTCAGTGGCGACGGAGACTTAGCCTATGCTGTGGATGCGGTCAGCTATCGGGGGGCACGGGTCGAGGTGGTGAGCCTACGATCCATGACTAGCGACAGTTTGATCAATGTGGCAGATCGTTACATCGATCTAGAGCAAATCCAGACGGATATCCAAAAGCTCCATCGGGGTCATTTTTCGGAACCGAGGCTCATGGAAGATCGTGGTGGTGGCACAATTGAGTTACCCAGTCATGAGTAAGTAAAGGTGATGGTGCGTTTGTGTCGATGGGAACGGGGGCGATCGCCCAGAATATTCGCTCTAGCACTACTTCTTTTGGGGAATCTTGGGGGAATAACAGCCTGTCGCAATGCCCCCCCGGCCACAGAGACAGAACCCCAAAGCCAAAATTCCGAAAATCGCCTCATTGTCGAAGACGCTCTCCTCGAGCAATCCGATGCCGAGGGAAACATTCTCTGGAAAATCCAAGCCGAAGAAGCCATCTATAGCCAAGATCGTAAAGCCGCCACCCTCACCAAGCTTGTGGGAAATCTTTATCAAGACGGGGAAGTGATCCTCAGTCTCCAGGCCAATAAGGGTCAGGTGATTAACGATGGCGATCGCATTATTCTCGAATCAGGGGTTTTGGTCACGGATAATCGCCAGAGAGCCGTCTTTGAAACAGAAAAAGCCGAGTGGGAACCCGCCAATTTCATCCTCCAGATCACCACGGATCTCCAAGCCAAATATCCTAACGGTAAACTCAGCGCCAAACAGGGTAAATATTTCATTGATCGCCAGGATTTAGAACTGACCGATACCGTCGAGGTGGTCATTGTGGAACCGCCCCTCCAACTCCAGAGCAGCAAGCTCAATTGGCTCGTGGCCGAAGATAAAATCACTGCTGCCGAGGGCCTCACTGTCCAACGCTACACCGCAGAAACGATCACCGATCGCCTCCGGGCAGAGCAGGGTGAAGCCCAACTCAAAGCCCAGAAAATTATTGTCAGTGGCAATGTCTTGTTAAATAGCCTTGACCCAGAAATTCAGTTTGCCAGTGGGGCCGCCACTTGGGATCTTCAAGCGGGGGTGATTACGGGCGAAGATTCTGTGCAACTCACCCAAATCGCCGAGCAAGTTCAGTTCCGGGCCAACCAAGGACGCTACAATCTCAAGACCCAACAGGTCCAAATGAGCGGTGCGGTCAGGGGGACGGGTGAAGATCCCCCCACCTCCCTCAAGGCCAACCAAGTGGATTGGGATCTCACCGCCGAAGAAGTGGTGGCCGTGGGCAATGTGGTCTATGAACAGACCAATCCCCGGGTAAAACTCAATGGCGATCGCGCGGTGGGTAATTTCGGACGGAATCAAGTCGTGGTAACAGGGTCAGCCCAAAAACAGGTCACAACGGAAGTCATTCCCTAAGTGATCAACAAGTTCAGGCAATCCTTGGGGGCGACACAGCCCAGCAGCGAGGGGATACCAGTACAATGGTAAATCGCTAGGCACATCAGGCAGTGCATTTATCTAGTTGTAGGCAATTCACCAGAAAGGATATTGAGATTAGACAAGGCCATGGGTAAAGTTGCAGTTGGGTTATCAGGGGGCGTAGACAGTTCCGTCACCGCAGGGATTCTCCATCGTCAGGGCTATACCGTCGAGGGGGTGACCCTCTGGCTCATGAAGGGCAAAGGTCAATGTTGTTCTGAGGGGATGGTCGATGCGGCAGATATTTGTGAGCAATTGGGCATTCCCCACCACATCGTGGATAGTCGCGATTTATTTCAGAAATACATTGTTGACTATGTTGTGTCTGGGTATGAAGCGGGGGTGACGCCTTTACCCTGCTCCCAATGTAATCGGATGGTGAAATTTGGGCCAATGTTGCAATGGGCCAAGGCAGAGCTGGGCATTGATCAGATTGCGACGGGCCACTATGCCAGAATTCGTTATAACGCTCAAACCGGACGCTATGAACTATTGCGGGCCGTGGATCGCCATAAGGATCAATCCTATTTTCTCTATGACCTCACCCAGGAAATGCTGGCGGGGACGCTGTTTCCTTTAGGGGAAATGACCAAGGGCGAAACCCGTCAAATTGCGGCGGAAATGCAGCTCTCGACGGCGAAAAAGCCAGAAAGCCAAGACCTTTGTCTCATTGAAGCCCACGGCTCGATGAAAACTTTTTTGGATAAATACATCGAACAGCGGGAAGGGGAGATCGTCGATCTTGATGGGAAAGTGCTGGGACACCATACAGGAATCCATCACTACACCATTGGCCAACGTAAAGGTCTAGGCATTGCGGCCCCGGAGCCCCTCTATGTGGTGAAGCTGGATAATGTGATGAATCGGGTGGTGGTGAGTACCCGCGATCGCGCTGGTCGCTCTGAATGTACGGTACAGCGTATGAATTGGTTAGCGCTCCCAGGCATTACGACCCCTATTCACGCCGAGGTGCAGGTGCGTTATCGCAGTGGTGCGGTGCCTGTGACGGTGATTCCGCTAGAAGGCGATCGCCTTAGACTTGTGTTCGAAGAACCCCAATTTGGGATCACCCCTGGCCAAGCGGCCGTGCTCTATGACGGCGATCGGGTGCTGGGGGGCGGCATTATCGAACATCCCGAAGCAGCTTAGTTTTATTGGCATTTATGGGCGAGGGGAAACCAGCCGCTGTCGTTGGGCCTGTTCAATGGCTTCAAATAACGCTTGAAAATTCCCTTCGCCAAACCCTTGGGCCTGTTGTTTGCGTTCGATAAATTCCCAAAAAAATGTCGGCTCTTTAAAAATGGGCTGGGTAAAAATTTGCAAAAGCATTTCCTTGGGCGATCGCACCACATCCACAAGAATTTTTTCCTGCTGAATTTGGGGCCAATGGGGTAATGTTTCTAGGTGGGGATAACGATGACAAAGATTTTTGTAATAGGTGTCAGGGACATCGAGAAATGCCACATTTGCTTGGCGAAAGTAATGGATTTGATCCGGTAAATTTTTGTACTTTAGGGCGATATGTTGAATCCCCGCACCACGGTTAAACTCAATAAATTCTTGGATTTGGGATCGCTGTGCCGTTTCGCGATTTTCGTAGCAGTCCCCCGGTTGGTTAATGGGTAACTGGATTCCGCTGGGGTGGGAAAGGACTTGGGAAGCGAGGCCGGAATAATTGGTTTTGATCGTAAAGGTTTGTTGCCGGTTAAATCCAAATTTAGCTTCGTACCACTGGACTGTTTCCTGGAGTTTGCCCACGGGGACATTGAGCACTAAATGATCAATTTGGGTATTTGTTTTGGGAACTGTGTCTCGATAAATAAGCGTGTGTTGAAATCCCACATTATTGCGTAACACAGTAACGAATTGGTCGTTATTTATTGCCTGAAAAAAGGCTTTTTGATCAAGATAAAAGGCAACATCGGCAACGCCACAGGGATGATGGGTTAAATATTGGGCGACGGGATCTGAAGAAGTTTGGGGCGCCGAGAGCATCAGGGTTAACTCTGGGCCACTGAGTTGAATGGTGTTCCCAGGTAAAAACGGAAAAGCTGCTTGGGGATCGGTGATTTTGAGCTGAAATTTGGTTTGAAACCAGGTTTGCCAATGCTCCAGATCGTCTACGTAGAAATGGACATAGGCGATCGCCAAATTTGGGGGACTCTGGTTTGCCATGTGTCGGGAAAGATAAACAACAGCTCCTATTCAACTTAGCGTACTTTCTCAGGATTGACCGATGGCTTGGGTTATTGCTGGGAGCGTTCGAGGAATTCTTGATTGAGTTGGGCGGCTTTTTTGCCACAGAGGTAACTGGCGATCGCCAAGGGAAGCCAAATCACCGTCAGAATCCGACCAAAGCGTTCCCCGGTGCGGCGAATGTCTGCTTCGGTGCCGAGGGCAATTTTTAAACGGCCTCCCAGGGGGTCTACCAGTTGTTGATCCCGCAGGGCTGCCACCACCGTTACCGTTTGGCCGTGGGGCAGGACGCGACGATCTAAATCCGTCGTAATGTAATCAAGCCTGCCCCAGTCTGCGGCAGTGAGGGGAAAGGTTTGATCGGCGTAGGTAATGGCCTTGGGTTTACTTAGGCGGGCGGATTCTCCGGTGCGTTCAATCTTGGGGCGCTGGTCAGGCTCCGGTTGCGCCGCCGGCAAGGGAAATTTCTCCAGGGCGATCGCCAAGGGAATGCGTGTTTCCCCATCGCTCAAAAAAACCTGCTCAACGGCGGCTTCCCAAGTAAACAAAACCTTTTGGATTGTTTCTTCGGCAGCACTGGAGCCATTGCGGGCTGTAAGCGCAATTTTGCCCTGAATGACCTGTAGGGCGGGATCATCGGGCATCGTCGGGGGATTATCTGCCACAAGGTAGCCTTCGAGCTTGATGAGATCGCGATTGGTTGTGGCTTCGCTGGCCGCCTGCACCGAAAGCTGTTCTACTTGGGCGAGTTCTTGGGATGTTTTGAGGGCTTGTCCCGTTAGTCCCATCACCAAAGAAATCACCGCTAAACCAGCACTGGCGATCGCCCCCAGCACCAAGAGTTCAAATTTGGCATATTCATTTTCACTGACATTACGCGGTGCATCCTTCCACCAACTCCAGCGCATCCGTCGTTTTGGGCTCATGGCTTTTCGGGGCGGGTCACAGCAAAGAATTTTTAACGATTAATCCAGGGCGATCGCCTTTGAAATACATTTTAAAAACTGAGTTTTAGGGCATTGACGGGCACATCATCCCAAGAATCAACGGTGCGAATCTTGGCTTCCCAGCCGATGGTTGTTTTATCCGTAGCGAGTTTTTGTTTCCATTGCTCATGGCAATCCTTCGCGGCTTCTTCATTTTGACAAGCGATACAAGCTTGAAGAATGCCAGTCGGATCAATTTGTTCATTTACCCAAATGGTCATCGCAGCTACCTTAAAATGATTGCACCGCTCATTCTAGCAACTTCCTTTGAGGGCTCGATCAACTTGGTGATAGAGTGTTGCAAGATCCAAAGAATTATCAAGCACCACATCAGCCCGCTGAACTTTTTCGGTGAGGGGCATCTGGCTGGCGATCCGCGCTTGGGCCTGGGCAACGCTTAGCTGGTTACGCCGCTGGAGCCTCGCCAACTGCTGCTCAGGGGTACAGGCAACCACCCAAATTTCTGTGACAAAATCCGTTAACTGCGCCTCAAACAACAGTGGGATCGCACAAATTACCGTGGCTTGTGTCTCCTGAATGGTTGCTAAGGCTTCATGGAAACGCTGGCGCACATAGGGATGAATTTGCGTTTCGAGCCACAGTTTTTCGTCGGGATCATTAAAAACAATGTCCCCTAAAGCTTGGCGATTGAGGGAACCATCGGCGTTTTGAATTCCCACACCATAGCGGGCGAAAATTTGCGTCAAGATTGCCGAGGGAGGGGCGATCGCCTCGCGGGCATAAACATCGGCATCAAGAATGGGGAGCTGGTAGCGTTGGGCCAAGTATGTCGTTACTGTACTTTTTCCTGTCGCGATGCCTCCCGTCAGACCAATGATTCTTGGTTTTGTCACTTTATGGCGCGACATGACGTTTTACCAACAGTGGAATTCCGCAGTCATGCCAAAATTCAGGGCTTATCCCGCCGCTAGACATGCCGCCATGCATGAATCTTTTGACGATGAAATGTTCTCTATGCTTTATGGAGTGACCCGTCGCTACTTCGTATTCCTTCTCGATAATGCTTTTGAGTTGTTCGGGTGTGTCTGGCATATCAACGTTATTTAGTCTTTCCTTCAACTCACGCCAAAGATATGGATCACCTCGGAATCCCCATTGTTTGGGTTCGTTTTCGAATATTTCAGATATTTTCATTTTCTGTCAGTACCATAACGCTCCAGGCCCCCGCTTTTTACTGTCCGAGTGCATGTGATTGTTAGCTTTATATTAAGTAGCCTTTCTCAAGACCGTGTGTAATACCACCTTCCCAGTCTGATGTGAGATAGTTACGAACAGAATTGAACAAGTGAATTACAACGTCATCATAGATTGGGTTTTTGACGTAACCTTCGCGATATCGAAATTCGCGGTCGGTGTTTTTCTGCTTTCGTAATACGTAAATTTGATCTATTTTATATTTTTTTAAATTGACTGAGTCAGTTAGCTTTAACCATTCGGCTACTACCATATACATCGCATTTGGATTCTTTTGTTTTAATTGTTCTGCAGCGGTAGAAACATCTTGAAGCATGGTCTTATCAAGATATGTCTTGCATTCAATCGCAACTGCTGGAATGTCCCATTTATGAATTTCAGATTCTTCAGAACCTTTGCATAGCATTTTTGATGTTATGCTGCACCCAATCGAAAAATCATGATCTTTGATCTCAATTAGAGCATTTGGCTTTGTCAGCATATCTGCATAATTCGATGATCTGAAAAATATATCTTTGAATGAATGTGATTTTCCTATAAGTGCATGTTCTGAAATGCTGCTTACTAAATCTCTAAACAAATAATACAAAAATTCTTCAAGAACAGAAGAATGTAAGTTTGAACGGGAGTCGAACTTTTCTGCATAATGTTGCTGATCCAAGAACTCCTTATAATTATTTAGCAACTCTACTCTTTGCTTGAGAATATCATCATCATTATCCGCATGCAATTTTATAGGGCCGACTAGATTTTCATTATTATCTTTCCATTGATTATATCGGCTCCTTATTTCTGCAAGATAGCACTTTGATTCTTTGTCACGGTATTTTGTCCTATGATTTTCTTTTTGTTCTAAATTGTTGCCATGTACAAACATTCTTCATCTTCCTCAATAAACTGGTTCAACACATTCTCTGCAACAGCTTTTGCCAAAAGAGGAGGCACTGCGTTACCTATCTGATTGTATTGGCATAAATACTTTTCATCAAAACGCCCTTCTCTTGCTAATAGCTTATGGCTAACTACGGTTGGCTTCCCTTTAAATACATATGTATCAGGGAAGGTTTGAATGCGAGCGCCTTCTCTAGCAGTAAAATTCCTATTTTTATACGGATGAACAAAGTTAGCATAAAAAGATGCAGGAATTGTATGGCAAGGCTTATTTGGGTGCATTCGTCGATTATTTTGATCATAAATCCTATCACTAACAACTCCGTTTGAATTACGCTTATATGGTTTTAGATGGTCAGGAACATCTGATCCTGACTGTCCCCATTTCATTGAGCTAAATCTTTCCACCATACGCTTTGAGTGTTTCATTGCTAGATGGTTGTGTAATTTCATGCTACCGTTACGCAAAGTCTTTTGAAAGTCATTTAGTGGCTTAGATACATATTCCATTTCTTCAGCGCCTTCTCTTGCTTCAATTTCAGGTAAGTCTGATATTGCATCCCACAGAGTTGGCGTTTTCTTTAACGACACTGAAAATAAGTCACTCTGATTTGGTGAATGGGTTGGCTTTGGAAACGGATTACAAAGCTCTTGCGTAGAGGCTATAACAAATAGCCTTTTTCTGATTTGGGGGACTCCATAATCAACGGATTCTAGTATTGTTGAATACACAAAATATCCAAGGTTATGCAGTTCACTCCTAATAATATCTATTACTAATTCATTTGATTTTGTTTTTGCTTTTACTAAATTAGGGACATTTTCCATGACCATCACTTTAGGCTTAAACAGTTTACCTAATCTTACAAATTCTTCAAATAAACTATTTCTTGGGTCTTTTGGATCACCATTGTTTTTGTTACATATTGAAAAACCCTGACAGGGTGGGCCACCAAGGATAATGTCCGGCTCATTGCCTTCAAACAATGCTAATAATTTTGCATCCGACAGATCTTCAATATTCCCCTTTATTACAGTTGCATCTGGATGATTGAATTGGAATGTCTCACATGCCCATGCGTCTGTTTCAATTGCACCAACAATTTTACAACCTGCCATCTCAAAGCCAAGGCTAAACCCACCAGCTCCAGCGAATGTATCAAGAACTTTCATTGATTTTTGCTCGTTTTCTTCAACAAAGGTTCAATATTATATCAAAAAACACTATTGGGCAGAATGTTGGTGGTTGAGAAGCTAACTAGAAGTCATACTGCACTTGCAGCATAACAACCCAAGTCCACCAAAATATTACCGCAGATTTTGACTACAAAATGGCGGTCAGGAGGCAAATACTATAATCAGAGATGCTTGAAGAGCATTTAACTCAAGTCGCAGTTGCTTACCAATGAGCGCCGCTGCCTTTTCCAACAGGTTATCCCAGAAAAAAACGAGATGCTGATTGTTTTGCATTTTGGCGATTATTTCAAACAACAGGCGATCGCCTCACGGGCATAAATATCGTCATCAAAAATGGGGAGCTGATCGCGTTGGGTCAAATAAGTCGTTACCGTACTTTTTCCCGTCGCAATGCCCCCCATCAGACCGATGATTCTTGGCTTGGTCACTGTTCGCAGATCATCCTATAGTTTGGCGTGATTGCCATCACAAAACGGCGGATCTTGAGTGTGCTTACAAAGACACAACGTCACCTTTTTCTTTTCTTCTAGGGTGAACTTTTGGGGCTTAAATTCCGTACCCTTGTGGCTGCCATCACAAAAGGGTTGATCCGCAGATTGACCGCAGGCACACCAGAAATAATCGCCGGCCTCAAGCTCTAAGGTCATCGGTTTTTTGGCCGCAATCGTTGGTTTAGCCATTTTTGTATTTCCTCTATAAACTTTGAGCAACAATCTCGGCTGACCTAGGGCAAATCAAACAATAAAAATTCTGTTTCGGCCGCTTGACCCACACAAATCAGTTGTGTTTCGCCACTAATGCCAGCGCCATCGCCCGCTTCCATCCTAACGCCATTAACCGTGAGGCTTCCTTTGACGATCTGCAACCAAGCCCGACGGCCCGCCGCTAACGGATGGGTGACTGTGGCTCCGGTAGAGAGCAACGCCGCATAGATCGAAGCATTCTGATGAATTTTTACAGAGCGATCGCGCCCATCTGGAGAGGCAACAATTCGCAATTGATTTTCTTTTTCTTCCGGGGCGAAATAGGTCTGCTCGTAGCTGGGTTCTACATTCAGTTGATCGGGGGTAATCCAAATCTGCAATAAATGCACAGGCTGTTCTGACGAGGGATTAAATTCGCTGTGCAAAATGCCTGTACCTGCGCTCATGCGTTGCACATCCCCTGGGCGAATAATTGAGCCATTGCCAATGCTGTCTTTGTGTTCTAGTTCCCCTTCGAGGACATAGGTGATGATTTCCATATCGCGGTGCCCGTGGGTGGCAAATCCTTTCCCTGGGGCGATGTAATCTTCATTAATCACCCGCAGGTTAGAAAAATTCATGTGGGCCGGATCGTAATACTGGGAAAAGGAAAAGGTGAAATAGCTCTCCAGCCAATCAAGCTGGCCACGGCCCCTTTCGGCAGCAGGACGGAGTTGAATCATAAAATCCTCCGAAATATCGATTTACTTAGCCTTTTAAAATAGCTTGTCCCTATTGTGGATTGGTTCTATATATAAGACAATAATCTATTTTTGATACATACTGCATCCAAATAGGAGACAATAGATTGTGGATAAATTTGAAAGTCTCTATGCCTTCACCCAGGTCGTTGAGGCGGGGGGGTTTGCCGCTGCTGCCCGACGCATGAATGTCGGTCGCTCAGCGGTTAATAAGATGGTGGTTGCTCTGGAAAATCAACTTCATGCCCAGCTTTTTCACCGCAGCACCCGTAAAGTAACTCCGACACCAACGGGCTTGGCTTTCTATGAAAAGTGTGTGCGGATTTTGGCGGATTTAGAGGAGGCGGAACGGTCGGTTTTGGAACTCCAGGGAGAGCCACAGGGATTACTGCGCGTCAATGCCCCGATGACCTTTGGTACCCTCAGGATTGCCCCCCTGGTGGCGGCATTTATGGCTCAATATCCCCAGGTGCAGATCCAACTCACCCTAGAGGATCGGTTTGTGGATGCGATCGCCGAAGGCTATGACCTCGTGATTCGGATCGCCGAACCCGTCGCTTCGGCCAGTCTCCTTAGTCATCCCCTCTGTGAGACGAAATTACAACTCTGTGCGGCCCCCAGCTATCTGGAACGCCATGGTATCCCCCAAAGTCCTGGGGATCTGGCTCACCATAACTGTTTGCGTTACGGCCCCACAGGCAATACCTGGCATCTGGTCGGCCCCCAGGGGGAAGTTTCTGTTAACGTGTCTGGCTCTTTTTGTGCGAACAACGGTGAAGCGTTGGCGATCGCCGCAGCGGCGGGTTTAGGGATTGCCCAATTACCTCAATTTATCCTTGATGCAGACCCCTGGACAGAACAACTCACGGTGATCTTGCCTGAATACAATCACCGCACCCTCAGTACCTATGTCCTTTATCCCATCAATCGCCATCTTTCAACCAAGGTGAAACTCTTGTGTGAATTTCTCCAGCAACATCTTGCCGACTCGAACTCTCCGGGCTAACTTGAAACACAAAAAAACCTTCCCATGAGGTTCGGGAAGGCTTTTCGTTTTTTGTGGTATGCGGATGGCGAGACTCGAACTCGCAAGGATCGCTCCACACGCCCCTCAAGCGTGCGTGTCTACCAATTCCACCACATCCGCTCGTTTTGACTTGAACGAATATAGCATACTCATTTGGCGATCGCCAAGCGTTTTTGAGAAAAAAATTGTCCGATCCTCGAAAACAGTTCTTAAGCTTGCCAAAAGTCCCTGGTAGATTAGTTTTTGGGCTGACTCTGGTCTGGATTCTGGGACTTGGGACGCAACGATAGCTGCCGCTGTTGGTTATAAATGGGGCGTTGTTGCTCAATGCGATTGGCTACCTGGATCTGTTGCTGCAGTTGATCCGTCGAGGAAACCAACTGACTCAAACCATTCACTAAATCAATCAGATTACGCCGAAACTGCGGATCCCCCGTCAATTCATCCAAATCAGCGGTAATTTTCTGGGTATTTTCAAAGGTGACTCGAGCCGCATCAAGGGTTTTTTGCAACATCAAGACATTGGTTGGATCATTCAGAGCCGTTGAGACATCCTTGAGATTTTCCGAGGTCGTTGCCGCGTTGGCCGTTAGCACTGTGAGATTATCCAAAATTTCTTGGGTATTCGCCGCACTAAGATTTTGATTCACCGTATCGAGGGTCGTATCAAAGGAAGCTAAAGTACGTTGCATCTGATCACTGGTGCGCCCGATGCTATTGAGGGTCCCCACCAGAGCTTGGCGATTTTCGACCACAAGGCTATTGAAATTCCCCGTTAGGGTGTTCACCTGTTCGAGGGTGCGATTGAGTTGATTGGAACTGGTGACTGCCGCATCGGTGATGGCTTGGGCATTTTCGGCAAAATTATCCACTTCCCCTCGTACTTCCTTAGAAAGTAGAGCTAACTCCTCAGTGAGAATGGCTACTTGTGCTGCCGCGTCGCTGGAGTTATCTGCCAAGGTACGGACAATTTCAAAAAATTCTGGATCACCGTAGAGTTCACTGAATTTGGTGGTATTGCGGAGCACTTGATCAAAACTAACCCCAATCACCCCATCTAGGGTTGTGCCATCACAAAGAATCGTGCTTTTTTCCGGACAGTCGTCTGCGAAGGGGCTTTGGGCCATTTCTGCTTGGGTTAATTCTGTTTGGGGAATAATTTCGAGGGAGGTTTCCCCAATGAGCCCCCCTTGGTTTGCTTCTACCACTACATCTCGTGGAATGACTAGATCAGGGGTTTGGATTTGAATTTTGATTTCAATGCCATTGCTGGAAGGTTGTACGGCAACAATGCGTCCCACCTCAATGCCCCGGTACCGGACGATCGCCCCTTCTTGCATCGCATTGGCATTGTCAAAGCGGACATTGATAGAGTAAGTGCGTTTACCTAGGGTTGCCCCCGTCAGCCAGATGAGCACGACGCCGAGCAGGGAGAGTCCAGCGAAAATGAATAAACCGAGGGAGCCTTCTTTGAGGGTACGCGATCGCATTGGATTCGTCAGTAGAGGGGATAAATTTACGTCTTATTGTATGGGGGAGGGTCAATTTTAGCCGATTACTTTAATGGGACCTTCCACCGCCGCATCAAAAAACTGGCGCACAAGGGGATTTCTTGTCTGGTTAATTTCCGTTACTGTCCCCGTCCATTGGATCCTACCGTCATATAGGAAAATCACTCGGTCAGCGGTACGGCGAATGGTACTGTCCTGGTGGCTGACCATCACGTAGGTGCCACAAACCCCTTGCATCCGTTGAAGCTGGCGCACAAGATCTTCGATCACCGTCGAGGCAATGGGATCAAGACCAGCAGTGGGTTCATCGTACAAAATAATTTCGGGATTGTCCTTCGGATTATCGGGATTGGCCATAATCGCCCGGGCAAAGCTAACCCGTTTGCGCATCCCCCCAGAGAGTTGGGACGGGTAGCGATCGCCAACCCCCGACAACCCCACCATATCTAACCGTTCTTCGACTAATTCTCGGATTTTTTTTGCAGACAGCTTCGAATGTTGATAGAGCAAAAAACCCACATTTTCCGCCACGGTCAGAGAGTCAAAGAGGGCCGCCTGCTGAAAGACCATGCTGATCCCAATGGGATCGTTACCATCCTCGATGAGTCCCTGGCGCTTAATGCCATTGATATAAATTTCTCCTGCATCCGCCGCCAGTAGCCCCGCAATAATGCGCAAAATGGTGGATTTCCCCGTGCCGGAAGGGCCAATAATCACGAGGGCTTCGCCCCGATAAATGGTCAGGTCAACATTGTCGAGAATGACATTTGACCCGAAGGCCTTTGAAATTCCCCGCAGTTCAATTAAGGGTTCGGCTTGGGTGGCTACCATAGGATGCACGCAAAAGATAAAGGCAATTGACTTAACAATAGCGATAGATCGGCAACTACACCGGCAAACGGCGATATTTTAAGTAATAGCCCAGGAACAATAACGCCACTAATCCCCCCGTGCCGAGGCCCACCCAACTAGGTACCCAAAAGGCCACTTCCAGGTGATTTAACTGCCCCGGTTGTAAGGTCCAAATCAGGCGATCGCCTTCCTTGCGGGTTACAGGAGCGTCCGTCGTGTTGTTGTTAATTACTCGCGCTCCCAAAGGCGTTTTTAGGCTGACATCTAAATCCAAGAGAGAACCAGGACTGAGGATCAAACTTCCCCGCTGGGACAAAACGCCCAAGGCCCGCAAATCCACATCCAGGGTGGCCCGGTTGCGTTCAAACAAAAGCCAGTTTTTCTGCTCGAGGGCGATCGCCGACTTGAGTTGTACCAAATCTAAATCTGCCGCCTGGAGATTTTGTCCTTCCGGGTTAAAAAAGTCATTGAACTTTTCTACGAGATCCGCCCCGTTGTGGAAGGGGATCCGTACATCCAACTCCTGGGTCGAGAGCCGCTGGGCCGAACCATGGAGGCCCCTAGCGCGTTTTTCCACACTTTTGAGCCAGTGTTTTGCTTCCTGCTGATTAAAGTTCGTAAACTCATCCCCCAACTGGAGATGCTGGTGAATTTCGCCATGGTGCTGGTGGTCGAAGACGATCTCCACGTCATAGTCCACACAACCCGCCAGGCAGAGGACACACACACAACAGAGACTCAGCAATCGGATCAAAGATTTCACAGGCATCATCGCTCACAATGCAGGGGCAGTAAGGAAATTTTAAACCGCCCTGGACGCAACCCCCAACTTGCCAAACAGAATCGCTGGCATATAAGCGCTGCCACCAACCCATTCGCAGGTGTCGCTAAAATCGACCAAATCCGCAAAGGCTTCGAAGATGCTGCCCGCCACCATGGTATTTTTCAGGCGACCGACAATTTCGCCGTTTTCGACTTTGTAGCCGAGGTCAAGATTCACAGAAAATTCTCCGGCTAACTGATTCGACTGACCCGCCCCCAGCACTTGATCAACAATCACCCCTTCCTTCATGTCTTTGATTAGCGCCGTTAAAGGGGTTTTCCCGGCACCCATGCAGAAATTTACCATATCAGGACTGGGACGGGAGAGGCCCCCCCGGAAACCGTTTCCCTGGGCCTCGGCGTTGCCCCGGGCGGCCCACTGGCGATCCCAATAGAATTGCTGGACAATACCGTTTTGGATAAAGGTTTTTTTCTGGGTGGGGGTACCTTCATCGTCGAAGGGACAGGCAGAAACGCCAATGGTCGGATCTTCGTAAATGGTTAGGTGATCGCCAAAGAGTTGTTCGCCAATTTTTCCCGCGAGGGGTGAGGCTTTTTGCACCACCACTTGACCGGAGAGAATCGTGTCAAACAGGCCGCCGATGGCACTGAGGGCCGCCCTGGGGGTAAACAATACGGGATATTGACCGCTCGAAATTTGGGCTGCTTTTTCGGCGTTGGTATATTTTTCGATGAGGGTGGCGAGGATTTTGTCGTAATCAGGTTCGCCATCCTTGGCCACGTCATAACCGTAGGCATTGAGAAAATCTTCCCCCTGGACGAGATTCCCCCCCAGGCTGGCGCTGACAATCTTGCTATTGCGCTCGCCGTAGACGCCGCCGGTGGTGGCTAATTTCGTTTGACCAGAGCGGATATGGAACCCGGCACTAACGAGAATGTCGTCGTTGTAGGCCCGCACTTTTTCGATGAGGGTTTCGCCAATTTTTACCAGTTTCGCGGTTTCTGGCAGTACATAATCACTCTCTGGCACGACCCCTTGAAAATCCTTGGCAAATTCAAAATCCACCGGGTCGCCGATTTCTGCCGTGGCGATCGCCGCATCCACTACCTCTTCTAGACGAGTTAAATCCGTGGCGCTGGCAAAGCCCAATTTCCCATCGACGACCACCCGCAGGGCGACCCCTTGGCTCGCTTTCGTTTCTAGGGACTTGAGGCGATTATTCTCAAAATCGATGGGAGTATCACGGCTACTGCGGTAGTACACCTCCGCTTCGATACCCTTTTGCTTGGCGAGATCTAGGATTTGCTCAACTACCATAAATTTCTTGAAAACTTTGAGAATAAAGGCCGCTCCCCATTGTAGAAGATTCTCCCAAACAACCGAGGGGCGATCGCCTTTGGCCGAAAATTGCCAAAAAAAAGGAGAGATAAATTTTCCCTCCCCCACAAAATCAATTTAGCGTTCTAGCAAAACCAGGATCTACCGGAACATACTGCTCACAGAACTTTCCTCGTGGATGCGCCAGATGGTTTCTCCAAGGAGATTTGCCACTGTTAAAACCGTCA
This sequence comes from Picosynechococcus sp. PCC 7003, assembly GCF_001693255.1. Classification (NCBI taxonomy): domain Bacteria; kingdom Bacillati; phylum Cyanobacteriota; class Cyanophyceae; order Chroococcales; family Geminocystaceae; genus Picosynechococcus; species Picosynechococcus sp. PCC 7003. The sequence continues at coordinate 2,878,993 of NZ_CP016474.1, read as the reverse complement.
GTTCCTTAAATTGCTTATCGGCAGGCACCGGAATCGTATTGGTGACGATGACCTCCTCAAACAACCCGCTAGAAAGACGATCAACCGCTGGCCCAGAAAATACCGGATGGGTCGCACAGGCATATACTTCTTTCGCCCCTTCCTTCTTCAGCAATCTGGCCCCTTCCTGGAGCGTCCCCGCCGTGTCGATCATGTCATCGACAAGGATCGCCGTTTTTCCTTTGACTTCCCCGATGACGTTCATCACTTCGGCGACATTGTGGGCTTGGCGACGTTTATCGATAATGGCCAAAGGCGCATCGTCTAATTTTTTCGCAAAGGCCCGCGCCCGTGCCACCCCGCCCACATCGGGAGAGACCACCACAATATCTTCTAAATTTTTGCTTTTGAGGTAGTCGATGATCACCGGGGAACCGTAGACATGGTCACAGGGAATGTCAAAATACCCTTGGATTTGCGCTGAATGGAGATCCATCGCCAGTACCCGACCAGCCCCTGCTTGGGTAATCAAGTTAGCGACTAATTTGGCTGTAATTGATTCCCGGCCAGCGGTTTTGCGGTCGGCGCGAGCATAGCCATAGTAGGGGATCACCGCTGTGATTTGCCGAGCCGAAGCCCGTCGACAGGCATCGATCATGATCAACAGTTCCATCAGGTGATCGTTGACCGGACGACAGGAGGGTTGAATTAGGTAGACATCACAACCGCGAATGGACTCTTGCACCTGGATATACATTTCACCGTCGGCAAACTGCTTTCGGATCATGGGGCCAAGATCCATGCCCAGATAACGGGCCACTTCGTTGGCTAGGGGTAAATTCGCCGATCCCGAAAAAATTCGGAGACGGTTGCTATCGGTGGGGGTTTGGAGAACAGATTGTAAGGCGAGGGTGGCGGAGTGGCTCACAGCGGAATAAACCTCTCTTTCGGTTTGATAAAGGACATCCAAGGGATCAGTGCGAACGCCATAATCCTCCTTTTGGTCGTTTCGATGATATGTGTTACCAAAGTACAATTACTCAGCCCCATTTATTAGACTGGATAGATACGGTAGAACCATTGGGGGCAATCATCGCCACTGAAAAGGATTAGGGTTAATAGAAAATAAAAAAATTGTTAAGGAAGGTGCTGATCTTCAGGGTCTATTGTACTCAATAAACCTTGAAATTCAATTTGAAATTTTTCTATGCTGCAAAATTGCTTGTTAATCGCGGGAACAGACACAGAAGTGGGGAAAACAGTAGTCAGCTCGGCCCTGATTGCTTATTGGCGCCATTTTCTTCCTTTTTCTCAGCTAGGAGTCATCAAACTACTCCAGACGGGGATTGGCGATCGCCAATGGTACGAAAAATTCTGTGATGAGGGAACAGTTCTAAGGGTGCCTTTGGAGTATGAAACCCCCGTGGCACCGCCCGTCGCGGCCCAACTGGAAGGAAAAGCCATTGATCTGGGGATCGTTTGGCGAGAGCTCCAGGCCTTAAACAATTCTCAAGATTTCGTGATTGCTGAGTCCCTGGGGAGCTTGGGATCGCCGGTGACCGATGAGTTAACGGTGGCGGATTTGGCCGGCCAGTGGAAGCTGCCGACGCTGTTGGTGGTGCCGGTGAAATTGGGTTCCATTGGCCAGGCGATCGCCCAGGTGAGTTTGGCGCGGGAACGGAAGGTTAACCTCAAGGGGATCATCCTCAGTTGCGGTACCCCCGAAGCCATGGGACAAATCGAGGCTTTGACGCCGCCGACCATGCTGCAACAATTCACCCAAATCCCGGTGCTTGGAATCATGCCCCACTTGGAAAACCTTTTAGACGCGTCGGCTCTGGCAAAAATCGCCGCCAATTGGCACTTGGAACAGTTGGTTTCTAAGGAACATTTGCGGCCCCAGGCTCCTTTGTCACGGTAATTTGACCCCGATCAATATGCCAACAACGGTCGGCGATCGCCTCTAGTTCGTGGGGATCGTGGGTAACGATTAATAGCGTCCAATGTTGTTTTAGCTTTGCCAGTAATTTTGCCAACTGCGATCGCATCGACCAATCTAAACCCGCCGTTGGCTCATCCAGCATCAACAGGTTCGGCTGGCGAATCAGTTGCACCGCAAGGGATAAACGCCGTTGTTGTCCCCCACTGAGGGCATGGGGTGAAGCCTTGAGATCCAAATTTTCGAGGCCCACCTCCCCTAGAGCAGCTTGGATTTGTTCGAGGCGTAATTCTGGATGGCCAAACCGGACTTCATCTAAAATCGTCGAGGCGCAGAAATGACGCTCCGGGAACTGAAACACTAGACCCGCCAACTGTTGCAAGTGGAAATTGGTCAGGGTTTGTTCTTGCCAGCGGATCTGTCCCTGGGTCTGCTGGGCCAAGCCCGCCAGAATTTCGAGCAACGTCGTTTTCCCAGAACCACTCGGCCCCACAATCATCCCCATTTCTTGGGGGGCTAACTTGAGGTTCACCTGCTGCAAGATTGGCTCAGGAGTCGCCGCAGGATGGTACACCAAATCTTGGATGTAGAGCATGAACAGACCCAAAGAAAAATCTTTCCCCAAGCTACCATAGCCGTCTGTGTAAAGGGTGTTTGGCCTAGGGATTGATCTGGTAGATTCGAGGCCGAGCATTTACGTTTCTTCATAGAAAAAAATGCTTTTACTCAGCGAAGAATGAACTTTCATTGAAAGTAATTGTGTTGGTCAAGAAACCCTGTTAAATTAATAAGTGAAGTTAGGTAGAACTTAACTTCCCTGGCAGATAAAACAGCCACTGTCTGAGTAAAGTAAAGTTAGTTAAGGAGATAAACCAAGCTGTTTCTTTGCATATCTGTCTCGTCGAATGAAGCAAAACCATCCAAGCGCGAAATCTGCACTTCCAACCACCTGTAGAAACAGGGAGCAACGTAACTGAATAAACTGTCAAGTCGGGCAGCAAGATGATTCAGTTAATGTCTCCAGAGAGTCTTAAGTAAAAGGGTTCCGGAAGTTCTAAGGAAAGTAGGTTCTGGGTGGTTTTGTTCTGTTAAGGGTAAATTTTTTAGATTTTATAGAGATCCCCTTCACCCGAAAAGCCCTAAATCTCTTCAAGGGCGATCGCCAATTTTTCCGCCAGCGCTGCCACCCAATTTTCATCTTGTTTTGTGTAGCTGCGGGGAATATTTGTCCCTAAAACTAATAGCCCCGTTTCACCGAGGGGTTGGCAAATAATACCCTGGGTATTTTCTGGTAAATAGTCAAATTCGACCCGCCCTGGATACATTTTTAATGTCACCAGATACACGGCCTTTTGGGTTTCTAGTACCCGTTTGGCGATCGCCCCAACATTAAAATCTTTTTTCGCCCCAAAAATACCCCGCCGCAGAATTGTCTCGCCATCACGGTAAACCACCACCGATTTTGTCACCGTATTGGTCAGCAGCAGGTGGGACGCCCAGGCAAGCTCAGTTTTGACCGCATCCGGTAGAGCCTCGGCCAGCTCAAACCGCTCTTCTCCTTCTAGGACAACTGCTTCCGGAGCCTTGGGTTGGATCTGCTCCCACAGCAAAGTGGTCAAAATCAAAACAGCACTGAGAATCACCCCCACCACGTCGGAACGGGCCTGGGAATCGCTGAGGGCGGGGGTCAGTAAACGGTTAACCATCAACATTGTTCCCCCGATCATCCCGACGGTCAGCGGTAGATATTGCAATGGATTGCGCCCAGAATCAGCCATGGTAAACCCCAACATAGTTTGTTTCAGCTTCCCTGAATTGATTGTTGAAAGTCAATAAAATCCCAAACAAAAACCACCTCAACCGGATGGCGAAGGTGGTCAATGGGTTGTAATTCAACCTTTGAGTAAAATTTGATCGCGAAGAAAATCTACGGGCAATACAGCGTTTCAGCGGTATCACGGCCCGTGGTGGGGTTAGTGCCGCTGGCCAGTTCACAAAGCTTGTCATTTTCCCGCGCCAAGATTAGGGCATCAGTAAAATCGGCTCCTTCAATAACTGTGGACGGCGTGATTTTGACGCTGGCGAGGAAAGCCCCCTCTAGGTTGGCATTTTTAAAATTTGCGTGGCCAATGCGGGCCGAATCTAGGACTGCCCCCCGGAGATCCGCCCCTTCAAAATTGACAAATTCGAGATTGGCCGAGAAAAAACGCACCCCCCGTAGGTCTGAGTAACTAAAATCGCAACCCCGGAGACTGGAAAGATCGTAGCTATTGTCCCGCAAGTCCTGGTGGGAAAAATCTTCTTGAATAAAGGTTCGTTTGTTATAGTCCACGGCCCAGGCCTCTGGTAAGTCGAAACTGCCCCAGGCGAAAATCATGACCCAAGCAACCAAGGCGATCGCCATTAACCGTTTACACATTGCTAGCATGCCAGTCAGCTCCCAAAGCTCTTTTCTTAAAATTCACTCAAACATATTTTATCGGGAATTGACCCCGGTAAAATGCGTCTTTAGCATCGGTCTGGGCCTAAAAAAGTGTCCTTTCTCCCAAAAAATCCTCTGCTTTTCAGAAATCCTTGAGGACAATATCAAGGAAAAAGATTCGTGTTTAAATACTGATTAATCTCTGTAAAAAAGAGTTGATTTAAGCAAAAACTCTTTATTCAAAAAAATTAAATCTTGAGCAAAGATCATTACTCAATCGACATCAATGGAGTTAACGCTTGGCCATTAAAAACCGTGAAGTTCTTTTTTCTCTCTAGCAGATCATTACTATAATTTGACAGAGGACAAAGCCAATCTATACTTAGGCATCTACACGCAGTCAGTGTTGAGAATAATGGAAAAATTAACCCTAGAGTGGTCGTTACAAAATCACCCCCACCACTACACATTTCACCAAGCTGCAACCACAAAAGTTGCCCAGAAATTGCGGCTTGGCCGAGATCCGGCCCGGTGTGACATTGTCTTTGCTGACCGCAGTGTTTCTTCTCTCCATGTGGAATTATTTTTTAGTGCGACCTTAGATGCTGCGCTCATTCAAAATCTTCGCCCCTCCAACCCCCCCCTCATTGATGGCTACCAGCTTACCCAAGGGACGGCCAATCTATCCCAGGGCAGCCAAATCCAACTCGGTCGGATTCAATTGCAGGTGTCTCAGTTAGTGTTGCCAGGCCAAACTCAGACGACCTCCCCTCCCCAACCCAACACGGCCTCAGCCTACGGTTTGAAATGCCCTAACCCGTCCTGTGGTAGGGTTTCTCGGTATGATGAGCAGGTGCTCAAACAGGGATGTCCCTGGTGTGGGTTTTCCTTAGCCGCAGCTAATACGGTGATGATGGCTCGGCCACAATCTTAAGGTTTTGCTTGTTTCTCCTCAGAATTCATTAACATGACGACATTGCAGCAGGTCTGGTTAAGCTGGAAAGATCCCCTCACGAGTGACGTTCAAACCTTAGCCCTGGGGTTACCCATTGCCATTGGCCGCGATGCCAACAGCATGCCGGCGGCGATCGCCAATGGACAACCCGTCGCCAAATTAACCCTCAATAGTTCCCAGGTTTCTCGGTACCATGCCCTCATTTCTCTCCAGGCCGATCAACTGTGGATTGGGGATCAAAATAGTAGTAATGGCGTGTTTGTAAATGGGCAGCGCCAAACCCAAAGAAGCCTGCAATCTGGGGATGTCGTGCGGATTGGCCCCTATGAAATTTCGATTACCACCACAGCCCCTAACCAACCGGCGACCCTACGCCGTTCCAGCGATTCTTTTATTCAGGTACCAGAACAACAACAGCCGGATCCCCCCAGCGGCAGTTCCCCAGTAGAAGCTTTTCCCCCCGCCATCTTTAACGAGCAATATCTGCGCCCCCAAGATTTATACGCCACCACACTGCCCGTGGAAGAAATGGACTATGTCACCGTTGGGGCGGGGCTAGGGAGCTATATTTGGGCTGATTTTTTGCGGGTATATGGTGTGCAAGTGCAGCAAATCCGCGCCCTGGGACTAGAAGCAAAACCCTATGGGCGTTACCAACGCTTGTGTATCAACTCACAAATTCCGGCCCACGAACGGCTCCGGTCAAACTCTGATTCTTGCCCCGATAACCTCTGGGGTTGGCCCAGCTACGCCCTCCGGGAAGCCTACCAAGATTTTTTGCGGGGTCATTTCCAAGCAGCCTGTCGCCATCTTTGGCAAGTATTTGGGGAACCGACCCTAATCGAAACCTATACGCCCCGGTCCGGGAATGTTTTTAAATCCATCGACCGGGAGGCACAGCGCATCGGTTGGCCCCACATTTATCGGTTTGGGCGGGTGCGGGCAATCCGAAAAACGGATGATGGTCGTTATGCGATCGCCTATTCTGCGGGCCGGGGCCGCCATGCCTTTGTCATTGGCCGTTATGTCCATTTGTGTACGGGATATCCGGTGATCCAATTTTTGCCAGATCTCCAGGACTACCGCGAAAAAACAGGGGACTTTAAAACGGTCGTCAATGCCTACGAAGAACATGATCACGTGTACAGCACCCTCGAACGCCAGGGGGGGACGGTCTTGATTCGGGGTCGGGGCATTGTTGCCTCTAGGGTGATCCAGCGCATCTACGAGGCCCGCCGCCGGAACCCCAACATTTCGATTTTGCATCTGATGCGATCGCCGAAACCCGTAGGAAACAAATTTGGCCTCGCCCAGCGACCCGTCAGTAACCACTTTGAGCTCCAACCCTTTAATTGGCCCAAGGCCTGTTGGGGCGGCACCCTCCGGGAACAATTAGAAAGCGCCGCCCCCAGGGAACGCAGTAATCTCCTGGCTGATTGGGGTGGCACCACCACTGCCGATCGCCACGACTGGAGTGACATCATCCAAACGGGCTTAGATAAAGGTTGGTACCGGATCGTTTTTGGGGATGTCGTGGCCGTCGAACCCGATGCCCAGGGACGTCCGGTGACGCGAATCCGCGAAAAAGGGATCACAGGGGAACTTACCCTCACCGCCAACTACATCATTGACGCCACGGGCCTAGACGGAAAGGTCAAAGCAACACCTTTGTTGGATGATTTGGTCACCCATTACCAACTGCCCCTCAATGCCATTGGCCGCCTCCAGGTCAACAATGATTTTGAAATGCCCGAAATGCGCAACCGCTCCGGCCGAATGTATGCAGCCGGTGCCATTACCTTTGGTGGCCCCTATGCGGCCGTCGATAGCTTTTTGGGCTTGCAATACTGTGCCCTAAAATCAGTAGAAGCTTTGGTTCAGGAAAATGCCCCCCAGGTGCGCCCCCTGCATCCCTTGGCTTCCCTATCCCAATGGTTTAAATGGATTAACAATCAAGCCCCATGACCCCAACACTCCTTGGCCGCTGGCAAACTCGACTCCTCTTGATGGGTACGGTGGGTGCCCTCCTTACAGTCTGCTTTGCAGAGGGACTCTGGGGCAATCCCGTTGGTGCTGTCTATTGGGCGATTTGGGGTTACATCACCGTCTTTGGCCTTGGCTGGGATTGTCTTTATATCTATTTGCAAAATTACCGTTGGGATCAAGATTGGCCAGCGGCGCTGCAATGGCTGGCGGCCCTATGGGAGGGGGTCTTCTTTTTACTCTTGTGGGCTGGCTTACGGAATGTTGTGGGCGTCGCTTTGCCCCTGACGGAGGATCTGTCCTTAACCTGGTTTGTGATTCACTACGGCTCAGTTTGGCTAGGGATCTTTGTGGCCTCCCAGAGTGTGATGCGTATTTTATTTCCGCGATGGCGTTTCCATGGTGGACGCTGGTTCTAGGGACACAATTTTTGCGAGGGTAGCCTTGGTATTTGACGGTAAGGTAAGAGGCGATCGCCTTTTTGCTTGAGAATTTCTCACCTGTAGCCAGACTTTTGAGATTCTCCGTTTATGATGAATAGCATCAAAGGCCCTCAGCGCCCCTTTGACGTCGCGAAATATAACCTGAAGCCATGACGAAACAGACAATCGGTTCTGGTCGATATCAAGTTCTCCGTGAGTTGGGTAGTGGAGGATTTGGCGTCACATACCTTGTAAAAGACAGCTACATGCCCTCCCAACCTATCCGTGTCGCGAAGCAGCTTCGACCCCTTGAAGATCAATCTGAAATCTATCGTCTGGTGCAGGAACGGTTTCAACGGGAGGCCGTATTACTAGAAGAACTTGGTAGCAATCCCCAAATTCCCAGCCTCTATGCCTATTTTGAAGAAGAAGGCAAATTTTACCTAGTTCAGGAATACATCGAAGGCCAAACCCTAGAAGCTCTCTTAAAAAACGAAGGGCCCCAATCCGCCACCACAGTCCGGCAAATCTTGGTGGACACCCTCGATATTTTGGAATTTATCGAAACCAAACAAATCATCCACCGGGACATTAAGCCAGAAAATATTATTCTGCGCGAGGCGGACAAAAAACCTGTGCTGATCGACTTTGGCGCAGTCCGAGAAATTATGGGCACCCAAATGATGAGCAGTGGTGCCACCCCAAAAAGCTCCATCGTGATCGGCACCCCCGGATTTATGCCCCCAGAACAAGCGTCCGGTCGGCCCGTTTTTTCGAGCGACTTGTATGCCCTTGCCCTAACGATGGTCTATCTTCTCACTGGGGTGATGCCCCAAGATTTTCAACATGATCCCATCACTGGGGAATTGACCTGGCCCAGTCAGAATATCGCGGATCAACATCTGGTGGCGGTGCTAAATTTTGCCATTAAACCCAATCCGAAAGAGCGGTTTATGACGGCCAAGGCGATGCGGGCGGCCCTCACAGCGGCAATGCCCAACAATCAAGCCACGGAGGTTGTGCCAGAAATTTTACCGACCATCGTTGCTTCTACCATTGCCACAGCGCCGGTTGGGACAGGTTCTAATGCTAATGCGCCGGCTGGTACGCCAGTAACACCGCCAACAGAGATTTCTGGGGGCGGCCAAGCGCCACCAAACTACCACGTGGCCGAAGAGCTTTCTTTTTCTGGGGCGGATTTACAGCAGAACAGCCCGAAAAAACGCGGCGCTCCCTGGGGATTACTCCTGGGCTTGGGGCTACTGGGGGTCGGGGGCTACCAACTTTATCAAGTGGTGCAGCAACGTCAAATTGCCGGGGAAGTGCAACCGGGGGTAACGCCCAGCAATCCCGATTCGGGGACAACGCCACCGGACAATGGCGCAAGTCCGAATCCTGATCCTGTTAATCCGACGACGCCGACAACACCTGTGACACCAACTACGCCCGATCCGGTTGTGACCCCCCCGACGGATGGCGTCTTTTTTGGGGCGATCGCCTTTTCGGAGGCCACGGGGGAATGGGGCTATGTGATTGACGTGCCCACCCAAGCGGAGGCAGAACAAGCGGCTGTGGAAGATTGCGAATTTTTTGCGGAGTCCGGTGATTGTCAAGCCTTGGTTTGGTTCCGTAATGGCTGTGGGGCGATCGCCATGGGGCCAGAGGCCTATGGCAGCGGCTGGGGGGCTGATATTGAGAGCGCCGAGGCAGCAGCCCTCGATGTGTGTAGTGATTTTGGCTCCGGCTGTGAGGTGGTCGATTCCATTTGTACGAGCCAATAGCCATTGTGGGCCTGGCTTCCCAAGGGGTAGAGTAATAGTCAGTTTGAATTTTCTTGGGTTTTTTCTACCATGGCCACTCCACAAACCGCCCCCTACGGCACTTGGCGATCGCCGATTACCTCCGACCTGATTGTTTCGAGCAGCATTGGTTTAGGGGCAGTGGCCTGGGCTGGCACAGATCTTTACTGGCTTGAGGGCAGACCCCAGGAAAAAGGGCGCAATGTACTCGTAAAACGTAACGCCGACGGAAGTGCGGTAGATATTACGCCGCCGGGTTTTAATGTGCGTAGCCGTGTCCATGAGTATGGTGGTGGTGCTTTTTTAATTCTCGAAGATGGCACCGTCTATTTTTCTAACGATGGCGATCGCCGCGTTTATGTCCAAAAACCCAACCAAGAACCCCAAGCCTTAACCCCAGAAAATCAGCGCCGTTATGCCGATTTTATTCTCGATGCAGCCCACAATCGCCTAATCTGCGTTAGTGAAGACCATAGCGTTGCAAGCCACGAACCGAAAAATGATCTGGTGGCGATCGCCCTCGATGCCGGCGACATTCAAGTTTTAGTTGAAGGCAATGATTTTTATACCTCACCTCGCCTTTCTCCCGATGGGAAAACCCTCGCTTGGGTCAGTTGGGATCACCCCGATATGCCCTGGGACAATAGCCAACTCTGGCTTGCTGAGATTCAGGCTGACGGCACTTTAGGGAAAAAATTTTTGGTGGCTGGGGGCAATGGTGAATCTGTGGTTGAACCCCGCTGGTCGCCCGGTGGTGTGTTGTATTTCAGTGGCGATCGCAGCGGCTATTGGAATTTGTATCGTTATGTCGATGGTGAGTCCCAAGCCGTCTATCCCGCCGAAGCAGAATTTGGCTATCCCCATTGGGTATTTGGGGAATCGATCCTGGGCTTTGTCGATGAAACGACCCTAGTCTGTACCTACAACGACCACGGTACCTGGAAACTCGCGACCCTCAACCCCGACCGCCGCGCCCTCACGCCGATCCCCGTCCCCTACAGCAGCATTAGCGATCTCCAGGTACAGGGGGAAACCATTGCTTTTATCGGCGGCGCAGCCACCCAAACCACTGCCATCGTTACTCTGGATCTGTTTACGGGGGAAACGGTGCGGGTCAAGGAAGCCAGCACGTTAAAAATTGATCCCAGCTACCTTTCTCAGCCCCAGGCCATTGAATTTCCCACAGAAAACGGCCTCACCGCCCATGCCTGGTATTACCCACCCACGAACCAAGATTTCCAAGCTCCTGCCGATACAGCACCGCCTCTGTTAGTAAAAAGTCATGGTGGCCCCACGGCAATGGCTTCAGCGAGCTTAAACCTGCGGATTCAATATTGGACAAGTCGGGGTTTTGCCTTTGTGGATGTGAACTACGGCGGCAGCACAGGCTACGGTCGGGAATATCACCAACGCCTTGATGGGAATTGGGGCATTGTCGATGTGCAGGATTGCGTCAACGTGGCGAAATATCTCGTGGCAAAGGGGTTAGCTGACGGGGAAAAATTGGCGATCGCCGGCGGTAGTGCCGGAGGTTATACCACCCTTGCCGCTTTGACTTTCCATGATGTCTTTAAGGCCGGGGCCAGCTATTACGGCATTTCTGACCTGGAGGTACTCGCCACCGACACCCACAAATTCGAGGCCCGCTACCTTGATCGTCTCATTGGCAAATATCCCGCAGAAAAGGAAAAATACGTCGGGCGATCGCCAATCCACTTCACCGAAAAGCTTGCCTGTCCTGTCATCTTTTTCCAGGGTTTAGAAGATAAAGTCGTCCCCCCGAACCAAGCGGAGCTGATGGTGGAAGCGATTAAGGCCAAAGGTTTACCCGTCGCCTATGTACCCTTTGAGGGGGAGCAGCACGGTTTCCGTCAGGCTGAAAATATCAAAAAAGCCCTCGACAGTGAATTTTATTTCTACAGTCAAATCTTTGGCTTTACCCCGGCCGAGGCTCTCGAACCCGTGGAAATTATCAACCTCTAACCAGCCCTAACGAAAATTAACCGGATCTTGGTCGCGGCGGTGGCGCACGGGGATCGGTTCTCCCTGCCTATCTCCCGCTAGTTTCGCGGTATTTTCCAAAGCCGTCCGTAAATGTTTGGCGGCATAGATGGACATATCTCTCGGTACATTCAGGCGATCGCGCAGATATCGCAGCGCTTTGTCAGAATCCTGGGGCGGTTCACATACTTCCCCGGTGATCATCGCGGTTAGGGCGCAGCGCAAAGCCTGGTCAAAAAATTGATCATTGGCAGGGTTAACCTTCACAATATTGCGGCGATGTTTAATCACCCGGTACAAGGCTTCTTGTTTCGCATTTTCCGGCTCCGGATAACCCACATCCGGCAGACCAAACCACTCCCCCTCATCCACTCTTGTTTGATTGGCTAAAGCTTGGGGTTCCCCGTTGGCATAGCACCCCCCCATCTGGGGCGGCAGATCATGGACATGGGTATGGAAATCGCTCTGGGTGCCCCGGTAGGTAGATCGAGTTTCCATGGCGTCAAACCAAGCCGCAAACCCAGGATTTTCCTCCCGTAGAGAATAGCCTTTGTAATAGTAGAGACTGGCATTCATCCGCTCCACATAGGGCGTGAAAATCACATCGACCACGCTAAATTCTTCGAGAAAATAAGGGCCTGGGGTGGCAGCGAAAGCATCTTCCACCTGTTGCACCACCTGGATAAACTTACGGCGGCCCTCTTTATCTTGTCCGGGGAATAGCGGTGGCCGACAGAGCCAATTGCACCAGGCACGGAATAATAATCTTTCGAGGCGACGCAGGGGCAAAACCCTGGGATCCGTCAGGCTGAAAGTAAGCGGCCCAAATGCCTGTTCTAGGGCGAGTAAAATATCATCACTCTCGGTGATCATGCGGCCATCTAGTTCCAGGGCCGGGAGCATGCCGGAGGGGACTTTTTGTTTGTACCAGGCTTCTTTTTCGCCATAGCAAAACATCGTCACTTTTTTGATGCGGTAGGGGATGCGCATTTCCTCTAGCCAGAGCCAGACTTTTTGGCAGTAGGGACACCAGCCATGGTTATCTCGGTAGAGGGTGACACGAATATCGCTTTCTGACTGACCAAAGAGCCGTAAGCAGGATTGGGCATTGGTCGGGCCATTTTCGTAGTCAAGTTGGAAATCAGCAAGGGCTTCGAGTTCTGGCCAACTGAGGGGGGCAAGGGTCATCGCTTTTGGGGAAATACGCAACAGTTGATTATTATGACGAAATTTTAGGGACGGGGCGATATTTGCTCAGAAAAAACCCCCAAGTTTCAATTTGGGGGCAGCATTACAATCAATCATCCAGAGAATTAACTGTTCGTGGCAGTTTCCGGGGCGATCGCCTTTTCTGCGTCGGCATTTAAACCTTGGACGTAGGTCACATTGGTCGGATAAGCGAATTCAATGTTCCGCTGGGCAAAGGCCTCAAAGATGGCCAGGTTAATTTTCTGTTGGGTGTCCATGTAGAGGGCGTAGTCGCTACTTTCAACGTAGTAGACAATTTCATAGTTCAAACTAAAATCACCATAATTGGCAAAGTGCGCCCGGTCGAAACTAACCTGTTCCTGGGCGCTAATGATGTCCTGGATGAGGGCCGGAATAATTTCCAGTTTTTCTTTTGGCGTTTCGTACAGTACCCCGAGGCTAAAGACAATGCGCCGCCGTTCCATGCCTTTAAAATTACGGATCCGTGAGCTGGTTAAATCGGTGTTGGCCATAACGATTTCTTCGCCACTGAGACTCTTCAGCCTAGTGGTTTTGATACCGATGTATTCGACAGTACCGATAAAATCACCCACGATAATAAAGTCTCCTAGGGCAAAGGGACGGTCGAGAACAATGGAAAAGTAACTGAATAAATCCGTTAAAATCCCCTGGGCCGCAAAGGCGATCGCCAACCCCCCAATCCCCAGACTGGCGACCACCGCCGAAATATCAAAGCCGAGGTTATCGAGGAGGAAGACTGCACCCACGGCCCAAAGGATGGCCCGCAAAATTGGCATCAGCGCACTAAAACTCTGCTCTAGCTCAATGTCTCCCTTGCGCAGAAGGTAGGAACGAATCGCATATTCGGCCAATTGAGAAATGAGTTGAATGCCAATAATGGTTGTGGCAATAACAGTCAAAGCCCGCACCGCTTGGTTCAGAATGGGGTGCAAGTTGAGATTCCCAATCGCCAAAAAAACGTTCCCCACATAGAGGAGACGCACTAAAGACTGACTAAGAATTTTTGTAATGCGCGGATCGAGGGTTGTTTGGGTCTTTTTGGCCCATCGCCGTAGCGAACTGAGAATGAACGCCCTGAACCCATTGATCAGGAGAAAGCCCACTACCAGCACGGCGATCGCCATGGCATAGGCGGCGAGGGTATTCCCCAAAATACTTCGGGTAAGAAAATCTAAATTCATAAAAAAAGATGCTTGAAGCTGCGTAAAAATCAAAAAAAAGAATGAACATTTTGCAGTAAATGCCCGTCCAACTTAACAAAAATACATAGAATCCGCTTCTAGTTAATGGCGTAAACGCAATCTTTCCTGGGATAGATTTTTTGATTCTTGAATTTCTGAAAATGGCGATCGCCTGCCTCCCTGCCCGGATCAGTTAGGATAATTTGAGCCCTTTTTGCCGCAATTCACGTCAACTCAACCCATGAATATCTTGCTCCTTGCCCTGGGGATTAGTGCCACAATTTTGGCGATCGCCCTCGTTACCTACCTCTTGACGGCCCGCCGTTACCAATCTGCCGACACCGTCGCCGACTCCTACGACGAATGGACCGAAGACGGCATCCTCGAATATTACTGGGGCGAACACATTCACCTCGGTCACTACGGCAACCCACCGAGGGCGAAAAATTTCCTCAAAGCCAAGGCTGATTTTGTCCATGAGATGGTGCGCTGGGGTGGCCTGGATCAACTGCCCCCTGGAACAAAGGTGCTGGATGTGGGCTGTGGCATCGGCGGCAGTAGTCGCATTCTCGCGCGAGACTATGGCTTTGACGTTACTGGCATCACCATCAGTCCCAAGCAAGTGGAGCGGGCGACTCAACTGACCCCACCGGGATTGACTGCTAAATTTGCCGTTGATGATGCGATGAATTTATCCTTTGCCGATGGCAGCTTCGATGTGGTTTGGTCCGTAGAGGCTGGCCCCCACATGCCCGATAAAGCCGTTTTCGCCCAGGAACTGCTCCGAGTCCTCAAACCCGGCGGTAAATTAGTTGTCGCTGACTGGAACCAAAGGGACGATCGCCAAATTCCCCTCAACTGGTGGGAAAAACCCGTGATGACCCAACTCCTTGACCAATGGGCGCACCCGAAGTTTTCGAGCATCGAAGGCTTTTCGGAACTGCTAGAGGAGACGGGGTTCGTCAAAGATCAAGTAATCAATGCTGATTGGAGCCAAGAAACGCTCCCTTCCTGGTTGCACACGATTTGGGTCGGGGCAATTCGGCCCTGGGGCTGGCTGCAATATGGTTTGCCTGGTTTTATCAAGTCAGTGCGGGAAATTCCCACCATTCTGCTGATGCGTCTAGCTTTTGGCACGGGCCTTTGTCGGTTTGGGATGTTCCAGGCGGTGCGGGGCGAGGGCAACCCAGTGACTGAAAATCGGACAACCCAGCAGGCCATTTCCCGTTAGATGAGTTCTCCCAAAAAGTTTTGAAAAAAGGCTTGACATCTCAAAATTCTTCAGTTAGATTGTATAACTGTGAGTCGCAAGCGAAATAAACAAAAACGCTTTCACTCAGTCCGCAAGCCCCCATCGTCTAGTGGCCTAGGACACCTCCCTTTCACGGAGGCGACAGGGATTCGAATTCCCTTGGGGGTACTAAAAAATAAAGAGAGCTTCAGTTTCGGCTGGGGCTCTTTTTGCATTGAGGCATTGTCGAATTGTGGCCATCTGGACAGCAGAAATCTTAAAGGAAATGCGGCGATCGCTTCTGGATTGGTATCAGCGGGCGGGCCGTACTTTACCCTGGCGCAACGAACCGGACATTTATCGGGTCTGGATTTCAGAAATCATGCTCCAACAAACCCAGGTAAAAACGGTGATCCCCTATTATGAACGGTGGTTAGAACAGTTCCCGACGGTGAAGACCTTGGCCGCCGCCGATTTACAGACGGTTTTGAAACAGTGGGAAGGGTTGGGATATTACGCCCGGGCGCGCAACCTCCACCAGGCGGCGCAACAGGTGGTGACGGACTTTGGGGGGCAGTTTCCCGAAGATTTAGAAAGTATTCTGCGCCTCAAGGGAATCGGGCGAACAACAGCCGGGGGAATCCTTAGTTCTGCGCGGAATTTGCCTTTAGCGATCCTCGATGGGAATGTCAAACGGGTTTTGGCACGACTCATTGCCCTAGAGGTGCCGCCAGCAAAAGCGTTGGATGTGCTGTGGGACATTTCAGAAACCTTGCTTGATCCGAAAAATCCCAGGGATTTTAACCAGGCACTAATGGATTTGGGGGCGACCCTCTGCACCGTTAAACAGCCAGATTGTCCCCATTGTCCCTGGCGCAACCATTGCCAAGCCTATCTCAACCATCAACCAACCGCCTTTCCCCGAAAAGCCCCGAAAAAACAGATCCCGACCAAAAAGCTGGTGGCGGCGATCGCCTTTAATCTGGAGAATCAAGTTTTTATTCAACAGCGGCCCCAGGATGGGCTCTTGGGGGGACTCTGGGAATTTCCGAACCGCGAGGGTGAGATTAAATCCCTGCTCATACAATTATTTCCTGATGCGCAGTATGAAAGAAGTTTAAACACGGTTTTTCATGCCTATACCCATTTCAAAATTGAGCTGGAGCCTCGAATTTATCGCGTTAATTTATCGGGCTCAGGTTGGGTGTCGCTCCAAAGCCTTAAGGATTATCCTTTTTCAAAAGCCCATTTAAAAATTATCGAGCAGTTGCAAGATCCTCAATTAAGTCTGCCCCTTTAACGTTTTTTGCCGTGGCATTGCTTGAATTTTTTGCCACTGTTGCACCAACAGGGTTCGTTTTTCTTCGGTTGGACGGGCGGCAGAATATCCCCTTCGAGGTAAAACCAACGGCCTTTTTCCTTAATAAATTGCGATCGCTCGTGGAGTTGACCCACTGCCTTACCTTCCTGGTACACGGCGACAAATTCCACCATCCCTGTTGCATCCTGGGGCTGGCCTGCCTCCGTTGCCAAAACATTGAGATTTAACCAAAAAACGCTGTTCGCTGTAGCTGTAATCAGTTGGCGACTATCGGGGGTGTGGCGGCTGGGGTGTTCCGTCTTCAGCAGGTAATCCACATCCCGAAAACAGTAGGCCGTGTAGCGTGATCGCATCAGGGCTTCGGCGGTGGGGGCAGCCAGTTGACTTTCGAGGTAGGGGGCACAACATTGGGCCAGGGGCTTTTGACTGCCACAGGGACAAAGACGGCTAGGGCGATCGCCAGAAATTAACACAGGATAATTTTGTAAAAGAACAGCTTTATTTTACCGAGCTTCCCAGTTTCGAAAGTCTATTTAAACGGTGTAAGCCAGCCCCGTTGGATTCCCAAATTCAGCGCCAAAGCCGTCAAGCCAAACAGCAGCAAATTTTCACCACAGGCCGCCACAAAGGGCCAACCATTTTGGGCGATCGCCGATCCCGCATCCACCAAGGCCACTCCCCGCACCAGGGCAAACGCAGCAATCACCCCTGCATTGAGTTGGGGATTCTCGTCAGTACGCACCGCATAACGATAAGTCAGGGCAAACAAGGCCCCCGATAAGGTCGAAGTTCCCAGGTTCACCAATAATGTGAGGGTGCCAAGGCCGCCACCAAAATTGAGGGGCAGTCCCTCAGAACCAACAAAGCGATGGAGCAGCAAAAGTCCGAAGCTGAGTAATCCAGCAGTTACACCACCGGCGATCGCTGTTTTCAGAGAAGCAATGCGTTCGGCGGCGGTAAAACGAGAAGAAGTCATGGTAATCGGGCCGTAAATGGTTTGGAGAGTTTAGGCGTCTGGCGCAGACTACTGGCCTAAACACAAAGGTAAACGAATCTCCACCATGGTGCTATCCGTCGAGGGCGTTGTGATTTTTATTTCACCGTCATACTTTTTTAGGATATTGGTGACAATTTTCAGACCGAGGCCCAAACCTTGCTGTTCATAAAATTGGCGATTGAACTGCTGAAAAGCTCCTACCCGCTGGATTTCGGCTTCTGTCATGCTCCGGCCCTGGTTGGTGACTCGCAAAATAAACTGATCGGCGATCGCCTCACTGGTCACTTGCACCGGACTCCCAGGGGGGGAGAACTTAAAGGCATTTTCCAGGATTTCTGTAATCAGGGTGGTGAAATCATCATAGTCGATTAATCCCTGAGCTTCCCCGAGCTCGGTCTGGAGATCAGCTTGGCGTTTTTCCTGAAAAGCAATGGTTTGCATGATGTCGGCCATGGTGATCGGTTTTGGGCCATCGTGGGGCCGAGGTTTTAGTGATTGCGGGTTTTGTAAGCTTAGTTCTAGGGAGGTGTAGGTGAGAAACTTTTGGGTTGTCCTTTGGAGTCTCAGGGCGGAGTTATAGGTCAGTTCCAAAAAGGTTTGCTGCTCTTCGCAGGACATGGTGTTGTGCTCATCCAGGAGAATGCTCAGGCCGCCGATGATCCCATTGAGGGGGGTATTTAGTTCGTGGGGAAAGCTGGCCGCTAAGTTACCCTGGAGCGCTTCCAGGTTATGGCGTAGGAGGATCACGGTATTTTCCTGGAGTTGGGCAAATTCATGGAGTTGGTCATACTGGGCCTTGATCCGGAGGAGGGACTTCACCCGGGCTTTGAGTTCGAGGCCATTAACGGGTTTACTGATAAAGTCGTCGGCCCCCGCATCGAGGCAGCGCACGAGGTCATATTTACTGGTGAGGGCCGTCACCATAATCACCGGGATCATCACCCAATCGGCATTCCCCTTGAGCCTGGCACAGACTTCAATGCCATCCATGTCGGGCATCATCACGTCTAGCAGAATTAGGGAAATGGGGAACAGTGCTAGGTTTTCGAAGGCTTCGACACCACTGGAGGCATATTGCAGTTCATAGCCTTGGTGACCGAGGAGAGCTTCCACGACATCAAAGTTGCGGGGTTCATCATCAACGACCAAAATAATCGGGTTGCTCATCGCTAATCTGAGGTGGCCAAGGTTTCTTGGATTAAGGTGGTCAGTTGACTTAACTTGACGGGTTTCGCTAGGTAGCTGTTGGCCCCGACAGCTAGGCATTTTTCGGGATCATCAGCCGTCGCTAGGGCTGTCAGGGCAATGATCGGGGTTTGGGCTAGGTGGCGATCGCCTAACTGACGAATGGTTTGGGTGGCCGCTAGACCATCAAGGATCGGCATTTGCATATCCATCAAAATAATATCCGGTTGTTCCGTTGGGAGTAAATCGAGGGCTTCCTGTCCATTATTGGCCAAAGTAACGCGACAGCCCTTGGCCTTGAGGTAGCGGGTGATGGTCAAGGCATTGCCAGGATTATCCTCCGCGAGCAAGACCCGACATCCCTCTAGATCGACCGGCTTTAGCACAACATCGGGATTATCCCCAGCGGCCCCTGGTTCCGTCTGCTTCCCAGAAAGGTTTTCATTGAGGATATCTGGACAGGGCAAACAAAAGGAAAAACAACTACCGACCCCGGGTTTACTGGTCACATGGACGGTGCCCCCATGGTTTTCGACCAGCCTTTTCACAAGGGCAAGCCCTAAACCCGTGCCATCATAACGGCGATTCAGGTCACTATCGATCTGGGAAAACGGTTGGAACAGACGCGGGAAATCCTCGGAGGCAATGCCAATGCCTGTGTCCTGTACCCGAAAACACACTACATATTCAGGGAGCTCTGGCGTGGTCTTGGTGGGGTGTTGCAGGAGATTGACTTCAAGGGTGACTTTCCCTTGGTTGGGGGTAAATTTGATGGCATTGCTGAGGAGATTGATCAAAACCTGGCGGATTCGCCGTTCATCAATGAGTAATTGAGGGAGATAGCGGGCAATCCGGGTCGTCAGTTGAATTTGTTTTTCGTGGGCCTGGTGCCGCACAAAGATCAGACTGGATTCGCACAGATCGGCGATCGCCGTTGGTTCCCGGTGAAATTCCAGCCGGTCAGCCTCAATTTTGGCGAGGTCAAGGATATCGTTAATCAGCGTGAGTAAATGGGTACCTGCCATTTCGATGGTTTGGACGGAGCGATGCTGTCTTTCGTTGAGGGGGCCATACACCTCTTCCTTGAGGGCTTCGGACATCCCTAAAACCGCATTCAGGGGGGTGCGCAGTTCATGGCTCATGTTGGCGAGGAATTCATCTTTGAGGCGGGAGATCCGGGCGAGTTCGAAGTTGGTGGCCTGGAGTTGATCTTCATAATTTTTTCGGTCGGTAATATCGCGGGCGGCGGAGTAGAGTTTCTGCTCCATCGGGATACAGTGCCACTCGATCCAACGGTAGGAACCATCCCGACAGCGATAACGATTGACAAAGTCGATGATAGGTTTCCCGGTTTGTAGGGTGGCTATTACTGCCTGGGTGCTCGTGAGATCATCGGGGTGGATGTAGTCGAGGAGATTTTGACCGACCAATGTTTCTGGGCCATAACCAAAGGTCTTTTTCCACTGCTGATTAAGGCGGATGACATTGCCTGCTAAATCGGTAATGCACAACAAATCCAAGACCACGGAAAAGAAGCGGTCTAACTCTTCGGTTTTTTCTTGGAGTGCTTGTTGGGCTTGTTTTTGTGCTGTAATGTCGACGACTACACAAAAGACTTGATCGGTATTGGGCAGTTGGGAGGCACCGAGCAAGATGGGAACCCGGGTGCCATCCTTACGGTAGTATTCTTTTTCCCAGGGTCGGATATGACCTGTTTGTTGCAATTCGGCGATCGCCTGTCGATCTCGCTCCAAATGTTCCGGCGGTGTCAGGTGTTGCCAATCTAAGCCCTGGCTCTCAAACTCAGTGCGACTATAGCCAACCATGGTGAGGAAGCGGTCATTGGCCTCGAGAATCTCCCCGGTTACCTTGACCCAGATCATCCCCACGATAGTGGTCTCAAAAATTTTCCGGAGGCACATTTCACTGGCTTCTTTGGCCTGGATGGCCCGTTGCCGTTCTGTAATATCCTGGGCAATACCCACAAGCCCCACAATGGTATCTGATTCATCCTGGAGAATCCCGAGGGACAGGGACACGGTTTTGCGATCGCCTGTTTTGGTGATGTAAGTCCATTCCCGGTCACGGTGGAGATTTTTATGGAGACAGAGGAGGCGGAACACTTCAAAGTTAGCTTCGACGGGGCGGGCGAGGGTCTGGCTCAGTTCGGTGGCGATCGCCTCTATTTCCGTCGGGTCATGGAATAACAGGGGTGTTTGTTGACCAATGATTTCTTCGGGGGCATAACCCAACATCTCAGCGGCTCCCCGGTTATAGGTTTGGATGATCCCCTGGGGGTCGGTGGCAATGATCGAGAGGTTGGTGCCCCTAAAGATCAGATTCTGGAGATGGCTGATGCGCTCTAATTCATGGGTTCGTTTGGCGACTTCGGCCTCAAGGTTTTGGTTGAGCTGCTGGAGCTGGTGTTCGGTCTGCCGTCGTTGGTCAAGTTCCTGGGCGAGGGCTTGGTAGGTGCTGGCCTGTTGGAGGGCGATCCCCAATTGGAGAGCCAGTTGCCGCAGGAGAGAAATTTCTTCGTCGCGCCAATCCCGGGGGCGATCGCATTCACTCACCGTGAGCAGTCCCCAGAGGCATTCTTTGTAGACGATCGGGACCAAAATTTTTGAACGTATCTGGATACTTTCCAGTAATTCCCGGTGGCAGGAGGTCATCTTCTGGGTGTAGATATCGTTAACCACCCGGCAGCGGCCATTATGGGCATAGTCCTGCCAATGCTCAAAGAAACATGGATCAAAGGCACTTTGGTGGAGCAAGCTACTTTGATCAGGGGCGATCGCCTCCGCAATCACTTTCACCTGGCCATCGGGTTGAATTTCCCACACCGCCGCCCGATGACATTGGAATAACTGCCAAATTTCCTGGACAGCGGTTGCCAAAATTTCCGGTAACTCAAAGGAGGCATAGATTTGGGCCGAAACTTTACTGAGGAGGCGTTCCTGCTGGAACTTATTCCGAAGGGCGATCTGGGTGGTCTTGATTTCCGTCTGGAGGTAGGCATTGTGTTCTTCCAGGAGGACAATTTTTTCCGCCTCAAGGACATGCACCCTGCGCTGGAGGGTCGCGGCCCATTTGTATAGTTCTAGGGGATTGATCGCCCGGATCAGATCCGTCGTGGTGAGGATGCCTTTTAAAACTTGACTGTGGCGATCGCTGACGACAACCGCATGGCGGCCCCCATGTTGATCAATCCGTTCCTGTACCATCCCCAAAGAATCCGTCGGTGTCACCACAAACGGGAGGGGACTCATCACATCCTCCGCCAGATAGTTTTCCGCAGCGAGGCCCAAGGCTTGGAATTGCACCAAATCCCGCTCCATAATTAGACCAATGGGCACTGCCGGTGTGGCGATCTCCGTTGCCTGGGTGACCACCACCGAACTGAGCCGCCGCTCCGTGAGCCTTTGGATAATTTGGGGGAGGGGGGTCTGAGCAGTGACGGTACTCACTTGGGGGTTCATCACCTCCGCCACGGAACGCACCTGCAACAAATCACTCGGATCCGCGCTGTGGAGTAAACCTTCCTGGGTCAGGAGGCCCGTCAATTGCCCTTGCTGATCTACAATCGGCAAATATCGCGCCTGGGTTCCCTGGAAAAGGTTGACGATCGCCGCAAAACTATTGAGTTCTTCTTCCTGAATGGTGATCACCGGTGTTTGCATCACAGTTTCAACGGTCAGCGGTTCGGTTTCAGCCCCCAGCACACTGAACTGTAAAATATCCCGTTCCGTCACGATTCCCACCAGCTTGTCCGCTGAGCTCACTAAAACGCAACTCCCTCGCCCCTCCACCACCATCCGCTCGATGGCTGAAGCCTCTAGGTTACAGGCTTGACGGGCCACCTGCATTTTGGCGATCGCCTCCCGGAGAGGACAGGTGATGTTAACCACCAAGGGATCACGAATCACAACCAACGATAGCTTCGGAGCAATGGGCATGGGAGCCAAAACAGTAAGATGAAATTAATAATTAACCCAAAAATGAACCCAGCCATTACAGAGGAATATCCACTGCGTTTGACGAAAGATGTACCCTAACCGATGTTATCTCTAATTTTAAAGTTGCTGGGTTTACCCCTCACAATTCTCCCCATAAGCTGTAAACAATTGGAAAAAAGGTTCACATTATGAGCGATGTTGTTTTTGTTGGGGGAGGTCATAGCCATGCGATCGCCTTGAGAATGTGGGGGATGCAACCCCGGGCCGATGTCCGCCTGAGCCTCATTAGTGATGTCACCTACACGCCCTATTCCGGCATGCTCCCGGGCTACGTGGCCGGTTTCTATGACTATACCCAAACCCACATTGATCTACGGCGCTTGGCCCATTTTGCCCAGGCAGACTTTTTGAAAGATAAAGTAATTGGTCTCGACCTCACCCAGAAAGTTGTCCATTGTGAAAACCGTCCCCCTGTCCGCTTTGACTATCTCTCGTTGGATATTGGCAGTACCCCGGCAACAGAAACCATCCCTGGGGTAAAAGCCTATGCGATCGCCGCCAAACCTGTTCCCCAATTTCTCGACGCTTGGGAAAAAATCCTCGATGCTACGACCCAAGCGCCCGACCAACCCCAACGGATCATCATTGTCGGTGGCGGGGCTGGGGGTACAGAACTCACCTTTAATATTCACCATGCCCTCGGTCAACGTTTAGCTTCTCCCCAATTATTAGAGTTGCACCTCGTCCACCGGGGCCACCAACTCATGGGCACAAACAAAAATCCTGGGGTCAGTCGCCAAGCACAAAAGCTGCTGCAACGGCGGAATGTCCAAGTTCATCTCCAGGAAACAGTCGTTGAGGTGACCCCCACAGGGGTACGGTGTCAGTCGGGATTGGTGCTGACGGGCAAAGTGATTTGGGTGACCCAGGCTTCGGCACCATCTTGGCTCAGGGAAAGCGGTCTGCAAACTGACAATCGGGGTTTTGTACTGGTCGATCAAACCCTGCGATCGCCATCCCATCCCTTTGTGTTTGCCGCTGGCGATATTGCCACCATGCGCGACGAACCGCGACCCAAAGCAGGGGTTTTTGCGGTGCGCCAAGGGAAACCGTTACTGCGAAATGTACAGCGGGCCATCCTGGGGGAAACACCAGCGGCCTACCATCCCCAAAAACGCTACCTTGCCCTCATTGGCACGGGGGACAAACAAGCTTTTGCGACTTGGGGAAAATTGAGTTGGCGATCGCCTCTGTTGTGGCGCTGGAAAGACCACATCGACCGCAAATTTATGGCGCAATTTTCTGACCTGCCCCAAATGTCCCAGACAACCCAATCCCTGTCGGCAGAACAACCCAAAATGTATTGTGCCGGTTGCGGTGCCAAGGTCGGCAAAGATATCTTAACGAGCAGCTTAAAGAACTTACACTTACCTACCCACGCTGATGTGGTCGTGGGCCTAGAGCAGCCCGATGATGCGGCGATTATTCAAATTCCCAAGGATCAACTCCTCGTCCAAACCATCGATTATTTTCCGAGCTTAATCAATGACCCCTTTTTACTCGGCCAAATTGTCACCCACCATTGCTTGAGTGATCTTTACAGCATGGGCGCAACTCCCCACAGTGTTCTCGTGCTCGCCACATTGCCCCACGGGAAAGCCAGGGTGCAGCAGGGAATCTTGCAACAATTGCTCGCAGGGATTGTCGAAGTTTTAAATCAAGACAAGATTGCCCTAATCGGTGGCCATACCAATGAAGCAGATCAATTGGGACTAGGTTTAACCTGCAATGGCCTGTTGCAAAAAGACGCAATTTGGCGCAAAACAGAGGTGAATTCAGATCAATTGCTGATTTTGACAAAATCTTTGGGCACAGGGACTCTTTTCGCCGCAGAAATGCAAGGACAAGCCAAAGGCCATTGGCTCGATGGGGCGATCGCTTCTATGGTGCAATCGAATAAAACCGCCGCTGAAATTTTACGGAAGCATGGGGCCACAGCCTGTACCGATGTAACCGGATTTGGGTTAGCAGGCCATCTCCTGGAAATGTTGCAACCCAAGGATTTTAGTGCGGAACTCTACCTTGACCAATTGCCAATCCTCAACGGAGCTAGGGAGACCCTGCAACGGGGTTTTACCAGTTCCCTCGCGCCTCAAAATCACACCGCAGAACAGTTTATTCAAGTCGCTCCAACCCAACGGCAATGGCC
Source organism: Picosynechococcus sp. PCC 7003 (assembly GCF_001693255.1). Taxonomy (NCBI): domain Bacteria; kingdom Bacillati; phylum Cyanobacteriota; class Cyanophyceae; order Chroococcales; family Geminocystaceae; genus Picosynechococcus; species Picosynechococcus sp. PCC 7003. The sequence goes on along the minus strand of NZ_CP016474.1, from coordinate 2,854,183 downwards.
AGAATACGAACTACTCTTTGACCCCCAGACCTCCGGCGGCCTCTTGGCGGCGATCGCCCCAGAAAATGCCCAGGCCTGTCTCCAAGCCTTACAAAGCAACGGCTATGCCCAAAGCGCAATCATTGGCCGGATCGTTAATCCCCCAACAAGCCAAGCCCAGATCAGCATCGCCTAGGGAACCGGCACAAAATCATAGCCGAAGCCCGACCGTTGCCCCGGTTGGACGGTGACCATTTCTAAAGCCTGGTTGCGATCGCCGGAGGGGAGAAACTGGACGGTTTGGGCGGCCCCCGCTGCGGAAAAATCAGGATTGGCCAGGGCCTGTTGCAAACCTTGGCGATCTGCCGTGGGGCTTTGCTGAATGCCTGTCATGAGGGCGATCGCCGCATCATAACTGAGAGCCGTGCGCCAGTTCACATCGCCACCCCAGAGGGCGCGGGACACCTGGGTAAAAGTGCCATTGGGATGGTTCAGGATGTGCCAGGGGATCGCCACCACCATTCCTACCGCGTCATGGCCACCAATTTGTAAGGTTTCTGGCTTGTAGAGACTATCCCCAGCGACAATAGGCAACTGGTTTTCATTCACCTGGACAATTTGGAGCGCTTGATTGAGGGTTGGGGTGTCGGTCACGAGGGCGATCGCCGTTGCCCCTTTATTTTTCGCGTCCGTTAATGCTTGGGCACCATTAAATCCCCCTGGGCTTACATCCACCTCGGCCACCACCGTGCCGCCCCGGGTAAAGAGTTCTGTGGTGAGGCTGTCTTTGAGGGAATTACTGTAGCCGCTGGTACTGTTGAAAAAGACCACCACCTGGCGTGTGTTGAGCCGATCCAAGAGGTAATTGGCCAGGGCTGTCCCCGTAAAGCGATCGCTCGGCACCGTCCGAAAAATATAATCCCCTGCCGTAGAAAGGGACACTGCTGTACTCGTGGGGGAAATCATCACAAGGCCCTGGGCTTCGTAGATTGCAGCCGCCGCCAAACTGGTATCACTACTAAAATGCCCAACCACCCCCAAAATGTCCGTTTGATCTGCAAGGGCTTGGGCCACCTCAGCGGCGATCGCCGGATCGCCATCATCGTCAGCAATGACCACCAAAAACCCCCGACCCCCATCGAGGGCTTCCTTCTGAGCCTGGGCCACGCCCCGCAAAATTTCCTTCGCGCCGTTTGTGTCCGTATCTACCGGTAAAGAAACCACTACGGCGATCGCCTGGGGATTGGCGGTTTGCTGTTGAATTTTTGCGTTATTCAGATAAATCAGCGTTTCCGGATCGTTGGGGCTCGCCTGGAGAGACGCTTGAAAGAGCCGAATTGCTTCTGGGAAATTTCCTGCCCCATAGGCCGCAATGCCTTGTTCTTTGTCCGGTTGGCGATCGCCTTGTAACAGTAATCTTTCCCCCCGGCTGAGGCGGTTTGTCATTTCGCCGCGCCCAATCACATCCCCCAAGGACGTCGGTAGCTGGAGAGATTGATTTTGATTGAGGAACCACCAGCCCCCTGCCCCTAATAAACCCAAAGTAATGACTAAAGCGCCCAATAATGCTGCCGTATCATTCTTTTTTGCCATGGCTTTTTCTCTCCTCGACGACCAAATGCCTCTACTGTGATTGTGCCGAAAAATTCCGCCAAAACGTTACTTCATCGCCAAAGAAACCATAAATCTTTTTGAGTGGCGTCTTCCTGCCGCTTATTTCTGGGAAACAAAGACCAAAATGACATTGCGAATCAAGCGATCATATTTTGCCTGGGGGACAACGGCGATCGCTTGGAATGCCTTTATTATTGCTGCCATTGGGTACTAGATTTTTCCCAAAAAGTAGAAAATCATCTTGGAGCGATTGGGCTATTTGTTCACCATTACAAGGCATCCTTACGGCTTTCGCTCTGGGGGATAATGGCCAGCGATCGCAGTCGGTTGAGGGCGGCGACCAGTTCAAATTTACGAAAATAGCTCAAATCAGCCTGGGGATATTCACTGAGAATATCAAGCCCTTCTGCTTCGATGTCGCCTAAAACTCGGTTCAACATTTCTGTGAGGGTGAGCTTGTCCTGGCCATAACGATCACGACCGTAAATGATGCCGAAGGCGATCGCCCGCAATTGCGTCGTTTCAACTAACTGTTCCACAGCGCTGAGATCAATGTCTTCGGTGCCAAACCCAAGGCGACTGGTATCCCGCACTTTAATGGTGACGGCCCGTTTTCCCCGACTGGCATCAATGCTTTCGGCGGCGGGAATGCGGGGGGTAATGGTGCCAAATTGTGCCCCCCCTTCTAGGAGTCTTTCAGTTTTGTGGCTGGCCGCAATTTGTTTAGCGGTGGCGGTGACGTCCTGGGGTTGGAAGTTATCCATGGCGATCACCGTATCGGCCACATCGAAATAATCGCCACTGCCACCCATTACGAGAATCGTTGAAACCCCGTGATCCTGGTAGAGTTGGCGCACCTTATCCACAAAGGGGGTAATCGGTTCTTTGTCCTTGTGGATGAGCTGTTGCATGCGGCGATCGCGGATCATAAAATTCGTGGCGGATGTGTCCTCATCCAGCAGTAAAGCCGTTGCTCCCACTTCTAACGCTTCGATAATGTTGGTGGCCTGGGAGGTGCTACCGCTGGCATTATTGCTCGAAAAAGTCTGGGTCGATTGGCCCTGGGGTAACTGGTTAATAAACGGCGAAATATCAACACTGGCAATGCTACGTCCGTCCTCGGCGCGAATTTTTACGGCGTTAGCATCGGTGATTACCCATTCCCGCCCGTCCCCCGGCAGATGGTTATACACGCCTAATTCAATCCCTTTGAGCAGCGTTGATTTGCCATGGTAGCCGCCGCCAACGATCAGGGTAATGCCCTGTTTAATCCCCATTCCTGTGATTGGGCCATGGTTCGGGCAGTCAAAACTTACTGTCAGTTCTGGGGGACTCTGGAAGGGAATCACATTTTCTGTTAAAGGATGGGCATCGACGCCGCTCTGTCTGGGTAAAATTGCGCCATTCGCAATAAAGGCAACAAGCCCCCGTTTCGCCAGTTCACTGCGGATCCAGTCGGCATCTTCGCTGGTTTCGATGTGGGTTTTCAGGGCAGTGGCGTTGAGATTCTCAAAAAGTAAGGATTTTTGGACAATTTGGGGCAGGTCATAGCACAGCATTTCCTCCGCTTGGCGGCCTAAAATTGATCGTCCCTTGGCCGGTAAGCCTACCCAAAAACGAACTTCTAAGTCCTGGTCATCAATAAATACAGCAGTGCGTTCTAAGATTTCCTGGGCGGGTTCTACCCCTTGGATCAAGCCGCTTTTGCCCGTTCCCCGGAAGCCACTAAAGTCTTTAGCCACTTGATAAAACTGGCGAGTGAGATAATCCCGTAGGGCAATTTCGCGACTGAGGCTGTTGTAGAGGGCTGGGGGAAATTGGGCGATCGCCTGGGGGACAATCACACTGCACTGGGTGGGAGCCGCAAAGGGATCGCCCTGGACGTAATCAATGATCAGCGTGAAGTCTGGGAAGCTATATTCCCCTTTTATTTGTTTGTAGGCCTTATATCCCCGGCTATCGAGTGCAAACAGGAGCGCGGAAAGATCGGCTTGGCTTTTCATAGATCAACGGGCAAACGTACTAAAATCGAGTGACTGAGAAACGGATGACATGCTTCTCAGAGTACACGTTCGGGCCGATGCAACCCAAATTTTCCCCCAAGAAATTGTCCTGCTTCCTGGCCAAAACACGCTACAGTAAACGTGATTCTTGCAATTGTTGTTTTCGTATCATCACTGCATCCATGCGCTATTGGTTGATTAAATCAGAACCCAGTGAATATAGTTTGGCGGATCTGGCGGCCGACGGGACAGAACTGTGGGATGGCGTTCGGAACTATCAAGCCCGCAATTTTTTACAGCAAATGGAAAAAGGCGATCGCCTCTTCTTTTACCACTCCAACACCAAACCCCCTGGCATTGTCGGTTTAGCCGCTGTCACCCAAACGAATCTGGTTGATCCGAGCCAATTTGACCCAGAGAGCAAATATTTCGACCCCAAGGCAACGCCAGAAAAACCCCGGTGGTACACCGTCGAAGTGGGCTACCAGGAAACCTTTGCCGAAATCATTACCCTAGATCAACTCAAAGCAAGCTTTACCCCCGAAGAATTTACCGTGGTGCGGCGTGGTAATCGCCTGTCGGTGATGCCCGTTCCTGAAACAATTGCTGAACGACTCCTGGCGATGGTGTCTTAGATAAACTCCCCTTCTTGCCACAAAAAAAGGTATAGTAAATTCGAATAAAGAATGGAGGAAAAAGATGTATAGCTTAGACCTCAGAACAAGAGTGGTGAACTTTGTCCGCTCTGGCGGCAGCAAAGCAGAGGCTGCAAGACGCTATGAAGTTTCAGAAGCGACAGTCTATAGTTGGCTCAAGCGTCCCGACCTGAAACCAACAGTAGTGAATCGTCGTCGTCGTAAGCTCGACTGGCAAGCAGTCGCCGAGCATGTCAGGCAGTATCCAGAAGCAAGACTGCTCGATAGAGCCAAGCACTTTGGGGTGACCACAAGTTCAATGCATTATGCCCTCAAACAGATGAAGATAACGAGAAAAAAAACAGCAAAAATATCGAGAGCGTAACCATCGAGAACGGCAACAATATCTCAGAGAACTACGAGAGTTACTCCAAAGGGTAGGAGCAGAGAAATTAGCCTTTATCGATGAATCAGGTTTCGATAACCGCGTGCATCGAAGACATGGATGGGCACCCAGAGGTCAGAAATTATTTGGAGAGAGGACAGGAAAACGCGAAAAGCGAGAGAATCTGTTGGCCGCTCGACAAGAGGGCAAGATGATTGCCCCGATGTTGGTCACAGGAAGCGTGAATGCCATCTGTTTTGAGACATGGTTATCCCATTGGTTGATGCCGCAGCTGAAGGAGAACTCAATATTAGTCATGGATAATGCTCCAATTCACCGCAAAAGCAGGATAAGGGAACTCGCCGACCAGAAGGGTCACATCGTCAAGTTTCTGCCAAAGTACTCCCCAGATTTCAACAAAATAGAACATGATTTTGCTGCTCTCAAGAAGAGAAGGGAATATTTGCCGGAGGGAACCAGTCTTGACCAGCTTATTAGAGATTATTGCGATGACCCTTAATCCTCTAGAACTTATTTGAATTAACTATAAAAGGTGATTCCCAAACCTTTTACCCGTGAAAACCTTAAATTTTGTCTTGCTGGAAGTGACGCCAAATTTAATTCTGATTCTGGACTTGGACTTGCAGGAGATGCACAGAGCCTGCCGGAATTTCGACGATCCGGAGGTCATCGGGGGAACCCATGCCGGAGAGAATCCCCACCGCCGCGCCGAGGAAACCAAACTGTTGTTGAGTTCCAATACTTGTGCCAGCCGCCCCAGCCAAGGAGGTCGTCAGGTTCCCCCAAACGGCACTGTTTTGTCTCGCCATCTCCTGGGCAGTGCGCTGGGTGACGGTACGACCGGGAATCATCGTGCTGCTTTGGGCCTGGATATTAACCACTTGGCCGTTGACGATAATCGAATCAGCCACCAGAATCGCACCATCTTTGTGGGGTTTAACCCTTAGGGTAATGGGGGTATTGGCCGGAGCAAGCAGTTCTCCAGAAGCACTCCGGAGGTCTTGGAACAACGGCAGGGTCAGGGGATAGTCATCTTTCTGGCCGACATCGACAACGACAGCGCTGGGAAAGTTCACCAAAATTGCACTGGCGGGACTAAGTTTCGCCATGAGGGACGTGGGGGCAGCGGGGGCTACCGGAGGCGTCGCAATGGTCGTCGGGGTAGGGGACTGATGATTGGGGGAAGAGTTAATGGGTGCCACGGCAACGGTTTGGGTTGCTGGGTCGTTGGGGCTGCCAGTGCGGGCTTCGAGGCCAACGAGGCGGGCTTTGAGTTGTTGCAGTTGGACTTCGAGGGAAGGCTCGGCGATCGCCCCTTGGGGATTCGCAAAGGCGGGGGCTGGGGTGCCCATCACCAAAAGAGACAGAAAAGGAATCGTCGCAGACTTAAGGAGGCGTTGGCAAAAAGGAGATTGAAACAACATGGCAGGTTCTTCCAGTAAAAAAAATCGGCTTCGAGGGGTGCGGGAGAATCATCACCTTGGCTCGATGCTGGGTAGTAGTTACTGGCTTGGGGAACTGATGCAGTTTTTCGGCTAAATGCTCCTATTGGTAACGGACGGTGAAGTTGTTATCGACGGGCAAAGCTTCGTAGGGATAGCAACTGGGGAACGGCTCGAATCGCTGTTCGAGGGTACGCACATGGCTCAGGGCCGCTTGGTCGATAATGTTGGCTCCGCTAGATTGGGCCACCTGGAGATTTTGGACTCGACCATCTTTGGTGAGTAGATAGCTGACTTCGGTGCGCCATACCCCTGGAGATGGGGGATAGGGAGGCCGCCAGGTATTCCCCATGGTAGCTTTGAGGTTCGCTAGATAAAAATCCACCTCAGCCTGGCAAGCTAAACTCAAGTCGGTCATGTCTGGGGTATCGGTGGCGGCTGTATTTTGATTGAGATCCTGAAACGCGATCAGGTGATTGTTGATGTCCTGGGAAACGGGGGCAGGTAATTGGGACTCGCGCCAAATCTCTGGGTTTAAAAATTCTTGTAAGTCTGGGGAATTGGCGATCGCCTCGGTGGGGTTAAAGGGCTCCACTTGATCTTGGCCGTCACCCAAATTGAAATAACGCTCACCACTACGGAGGCGCAGACCCTCTGGGTATTGGGCCGAGATAATTAAAACTTCCCCCTGGAGCGTCTCGATTGCCTGGAGATCATCATCAACAACGGCCCTGAGCAAAATGGGATCATTGCCGAGGGGTTGAATGGTGAGAGAGGCTTCTTTATTTTCTGGGGTGCCTTGGGGCAGTTGCTTATTGGTAGCACTGGGTTTCTGCTGTTGTTTGGGGGCCGCCGCACTGAGCCCGGGGCTAAGATGGACGCCATATTTACAGCCGCGATTATTACCTTGACGCCAACTGAGGGTTACTTTGCCGCCGACAATGACGCAGGGGAAACGGTATTCAGTTTGTTGTTGATCTGGCCCCGCTTGTAACAGGAGGCCATCATAACTTTGGCCACCCCCCACGAACGCGAGACGCGCTAGGGAACGGTTGTTGCCGGGGACAATCAAAGCCTGACTTTGGTTCGTGAGGCGATTGCCCACCCGGGCTGGGTTGGGGCGTTGGTTGCCATTTTGGAGTAATAGGCGATCGCCTTGGAGGGAGGCAATTTGACTGGCATTGGGGGTGCTGGCCTGGAGTAGAGAGGTCAGACCCAATAGGCCAAACAGGGTGAGATTGACTAAAGTAATCGGTTTAAATGGTCGCATTGTTCTATTGGTATGGAGAAGTATCGGGATAAATTTCTGGGGATAGATCTGAATCTGGATTTTCAGGGGGCAGATCGTTGGGACTGTTTTCAGGCTCGGTATCAGTGGGCAAATTCGGCAATGCAAATTGACAGCGCTCAAACTCATTAATAAAGTCCGTCGCCCGTTGACGCAGTCGGTTTAATTGCGGCTCATCGGGGAGCGTCCCTTCGTTAAACCAATTAGTTTCCGGTTGGGTTAACAATGCATAGGGATTATTGGCAAAGTCCCAAACACCGGGCACGATGCTTTGGGCTTCTTGGAGAAAGTTCTGGAGCGCACTGAAGTAGTTATCGCAGAAGCCACCATTCTCTGGGTTAAAGGTTTCTCCGCTAGAAGGTTGCCGGACGGGGGGACGAATCGGCAAAGGGACATCTGGAGTCTTAGCAATGGCGTCATCGGTCATCATCCAACTGCTGGGATCTAAAAATTCCTGCAATTCGGGGGAATTGAGAATGGCCGCTGCATTGATCGGCTCCACCTGGGGACTCGCACTGGGATTGTTGCCATCGAGGCTATAGCGTTGGCCGGGTTGGAGGGTAAAACCACTGGGATGGGCGGCTGAAGTAAGGGTGATTTCCCCAACCAGGGCATCCACAATTTGGCGATCGCCAAGGGTACGGGCCTGGAGAATCACTTCATTGCTGTCCTTGGGTTGGATAACGATCCCTTCCATACCTTTCGTTGAAGCTTTTTCTTTTTCTGTTTGTTTTAAGCCTTTGTTATTGTTGCGATTCGGACTGAGATAAATCCCTTCTTCACAACCGCGATTGTTCCCCTGACGCCAACTGAGGGTGACTTTGCCTCGGCTGACCACACAGGGAAATTGATAATGGGTCTGCTGGAGATCGGGGCCAGCTTGCACCGCTAAACCGGCATAATTTTGACCGCCTCCAATAAAAGATAACCGCGCTAGGGAGTAGTTATTGCCCGGCACAAGGAGGGTTTGACTGCGATTTTCCAGGCGATCGCCCACCCGGGCAAAGTTGGGGCGTTGATTCCCCCGTTGAACCATCAGATAGTTGCCCCGCACCGAGACAATTTGACTGGCCTGGGGCAGGGTTGCCACGGCGAGGGGGGCGAGTCCTAAACAGCAGAAACTGGCGAGGAGGGCAATTTTAGGGGGCGTCATCTTTTTCTTTCCTCCGTGATTATTCATAGGGGTCGGCAGCGGCTGGGGCCACTTGACATTGTTGGAGTTGCGCGGCGATCGCCTGGTAATCGCCCACAAAAATCGTTTCTGTTAACGTTCTTCCTTGGAGGGGCGCACAGGTCGGGGCCGCATAAAAGGAACGATCGCCATAGAAACCACATTGTTGATCGGTATGGTCACGCCAGAGGGTTTCAATCCGTTGCAAAAGGTCGCAGGGCAGTTGGCTCGCCTCGCTGCTGTGGTTAATTTCTCCGTCCTGGTTGCGGTCGGCGTATACTCCCTGGGGACGTAAAAGGAGGCCATAAGTTTCCTGGAGTGCCCCGGGCGTGTACTGGTTTTCGTAGTCCAACAGGTTTGTTTCGGGTTTAAGGCTACCAAATTCTCCTTGGGCGAGGCTGGTTTCTAGGGCGGGCAATTTTTCGCTTTGGATCACCGCCACTAATTGAGCTTCTGTTTGGCTAGCGAGGCTTTGCAGTTGCTGCTGTTGGGCCGCCGCTAAATCAGGCTGCTCCTGGAGCTTGGCGACTTCCTGCAAAATTTTCTGATAATAGGCGATCGCCAAATCAAAGTCCCCCGTTTGTTGCCGCCGTTGGGCAATGGTGAGGAAACGAGGTAAATCCCGCAGCAATGCCGGGGTCGTCGCCGCACTATTGATCGAAACCGTCTCGATAATTTGTAGAGAACGCTGCCGTTCCCACCAGGTCCAGCCCCCGGCCAAACTCAGCAACATCAAGGCCACAGAAGAAAGCACCGCCAGTTTTTGGGCACCCCGCCGAATTTGGCGTTCTTGGTCTAATTCCCGCTGTTGCCGTAGGGCGATCGCCGTTTCCTCTTGGGTGCGCAAATCCAGCCCCAGATGAATAAAAAACCGTTGGGCATCACTGAGGCGATCGGGACTTTTATCCAGCCAAAATTCTGCTTCCACCAAGGGCGCTTGGCGCAATAGATAACCGTCGCTGTTATTGTGGCTTTCCCATTGTTCAATGGCATTATTTAAACGGGTCTGCCACCGCAGGAAATCAGCGTTATCCGCAATCCAGCCCTGGAGACGATGCCAATGGCGAATCAGGGCTTCATGGACAATTTCCACCGTTTCTGTGCCCCGGATTGAGTCGCGGTTGGTGGTCAAAAGCCGTTCTGTCGCCAATTGCAATGCGAGAGGCCATTCTTTCACCTCTGTTTTCGGCAGAATGCGTCGGGTGGCCTCGGCTCCTTCCCGCACTTGGATCAGTTGTAAAAAGAGGGCTTGTACCTGGGGCCGTTGGCTGGGGGAAATCTTGCCATAAACCTCTTCAGCATAGTCCCGGAGGGCGGCGGTAATTCCCCCTAGGTTTTCGTAAGCGGCATGGGTGAGCCAACCCCGTTCCTGGTGGGGCCACAGTTGAGTCAGGGCAAATTCCAACAGGGGTAAATTGCCTGCCTGATCCTGGATCGTGTCGATGATTTTATCGACTAAACCCGGCTCAAAACGGACACCCATTAAAGCAGCCGGTTTGGCGATCGCCGCCTGGAGATCTTCTACAGATAGGGGTAAAAGAAATTCTGGTTCATGCCGTTGCCAGAGTTTCCCCAGGTCGGGATGTTCCAGCACTGGCCCGAGACAATCCGCCCGCAGGGTCAATAACACCGTAAATTGGGGGGCTTCTTCAATGGCCGTCACCAACAGGTCTAAAAATTGTCGTTGAATATCTGGGCCATTGAGAGTAAAAAGCTCTTCGAATTGATCAATAACTAGCAGCCGGCGGGTTTGTCCTGGTTGAGTTTGCTGAATTTGGCTTAACGCTGTCGCCAAACTTTGGGGATCTTTTTGAAAAGCACGACATAAATCTATTTCTGAAAGATTAGGCTGCCATGTCGCCACAGCATGGGCCAACCTTGCCACAGGATCATTTTCGGGGCGCATCACTTGGATCGCCCAATCGTACCGGGCATCCTGCCGTAACTGGGGCACAATTCCCGCAAAAACGAGGGACGATTTCCCACTACCGGACGCACCCACCAACGGTAATAGCGGTTGGCTTTGGAGTCGTTCTACCAACTGTTCCCGCAGACTTTCCCGCCCAAAATAAACGGCTGCATCCTGTTCCTGGAAGGTATTTAAACCACGATAGGGACAGGGAGGTAAACCACCGAGTTGCAACCAAGTGGGGGGCAGGAGGGCGCTATTTTGGCAAATGATTGGCAACCAAGCCGCCCCAGGATAATCATTTTCCAAGCCTTGCAGTTGGCGCCGGGCCTGTTTGACCGCCTGATAAAGAGGTAATTGGGCGATCGCATAACCTTCGAGGAAACGCTGAAAAAAGTCCTGGGCGACTCGATTCGGCACCGGTTCGCGCATCACGATGGTCACGGGAATCTGGAGATTACCTAAACTATTCGCCAAACCCAACCCATCACAGGAATTGAAAATTGCCAACTGTAACCCCCGTTCCAGGGCCGTGCGGAGGCCTTCCTGTAAATGCTCCAGGGTTAAGCTGCGGTGTTCTGGCCCGTCGTGGAGATAAAGGCGGCCCGTTTGCTGCTCTGTCTGGCTGTGGCCCGCGAAAAATAAAATATCCCAACCCTGGTCATCCCAGAGGGCCGTATCAAATTCCTGGCGGGAGGGTTGCGCGAGAAACTGCACTTCCGCATCGGGAATGGCTGACAATTGTTCCTGTTCGCCGGCGAGGTCAATGCCCTGGCTACTGCCGAGGATCGCCAAAATTCGTACCCGTTGCCGCTTTTTCTGGGGAGTAATTTCTTTTAAACGGTGGAACTGGGGCTGACTGAGGGCCACTTCCGCTAGGGGATAATCCACCAAAAACTGCCAACCCTGCCAGGGTAGATGGTGCAGGTGCGGGTCGTCCGTCTGCAAAATCAGCCGCAGGGGCATCTCTGGGGAAAGATGCGATCGCAATGCCTGGACAATGGGCGTAAATCCGGGGCTGAGGAGCCATTCATTCAGTTGCCGTTGGAGCCGCTGGGACAAATCTTCAAAGCTGACCTGGGACACATGGGTAACGGCGTCTTCTTCGATCTCAAAATCATCGTCGTCTTCATCAAAGCTGCGTATTCCCTCGGCTTGTTGTCGTCCCAATTGGAGCCGTTGGGCGAGGGCGAGATAAACCGTTTGCCACTGTTGCAGACTATTGAGTAGGTCTGGAAAAGGCGGGAGCTGTCCGACGAATTGCTGGGGCAAGGGAACATCCATCTCCCAAAGTTGCGCGGTAACCATCGGAAAGCCTTCGGTGAGGCTGCCCCGACCAAACGCAAGGGAAATGGTCACGCTGGCGTCGGTGAGCCAATTAAATTTCAAAGGTTTCGTTGACGGTGCAACCATCGCCGCTTACCTCCACTTGGAATACTTTGCCGGGGACACCCTTGAAGGGTTTGAGTTGAATGTAGCTGTCCTGTTGCCGACTGGTGATCGTTTGCAGCACCTTGCCAGATTTTGATTTGAGGGAAATACTTAAATCTGCCGGGAGATACTCTGCCTCAAAGGGTAGCAGTCGCGCTTGGATGCGAACTTTATCGTCTTCGTCACTGGGGGCGAGGGTAACGAGGAGAACCACCTGTTCATTGCCCAGGCTCAAGCCGAGATCGAGAAGCTTACCGGCTTGGATATCTTCACTCAAGTTTCGGGTCGCAAAGGCGAGCTGGGCTTCGGGCATCATGAGTTGATCCAGGGCTTGCCAGCCTTGGTCGAGGAGCCCGTCAAACCAGTTGCCGAGTTTGGTAGCAGTTTCGGTGACTTGGGCTTTCAGTTCCGCGAAGACATTCACAGGGAGAGGAATGGCGGCGGGGGAAAGGTAACGGCAGTCGGCGAGGAAATGGTTCAGTTCCGCATCAAAATGATCGAGGCTGAGGCGATAATGACCATCTCGTTTGGGTGCGGTTTGAAGGCGATCGCCCCGGCTAATCCCTCTGAGAATGACGGTTTCTGCTTCTTCATCCACTTCGACAATGCCGTAGAAATGGGCGGCGAGTTCCGGCTGTTCAAGATAGTCCTGGGGCCAGAACACCTGTTCGTCGAGGTAATCGCTCTGGGCCAAAAGACAAACTTTAAAACCTCCTACGGTCACGTAGGCCACCTGGGGCAGGTGAGAAAGATCCCGCTGGCGACGTTTTTCTGGGAGGCGATCGCCAAGCCAATTTTCAAAGGCCACTAACCCCAGGCCGTTTAGATAGGCTTGCCACTGGTCGGCTTCTGGCAAATTTCCATCGGGCCAGGTTTGGACGAGGGCATAGTCAAGCTCGCTGAGGGTAATTTCTTCGGGGATCAGTAGGCGGAATTCAGATTGGGTGAACATTTTGGGGCTCCTCGGCGTCAAGCAAGATTAGGGTTAGTTTGGGGCGGCATTCGTCAAGTAATGCTTTAGTTTTTGGGCGTAGGCACTGTCAAAGCGACGGTTCTTACCACTGCGGATTTCGGCGGCGGCCTCCGTAAACAGTTCTTGGTCTACAAATTGTTCTAGTTGCTGGCAAAGGGAACTTAGGTAGTTTGGGTCGGGTTCTGGGCCAGTTAGTCCTTTTTGGCGGGCCAGATCAAGGAGTTTGGCGAGTAATTTTTCCGTGGTTTGGCGGCGCACTTGGTTCAACAAATCGCCGGGGTTGAGGATGCGGCGGGCTTGATCCCAGCTACTCATGCCCAGTTGGGGCGCAATCTCCGCGAGGGATTGGGCCTGGATGTAATAAAGAGAAAGACCTTGCAAATAGTGATCGGCAAAGGGTTTGTAGCGTTTGCTTTTGGCGAGTTTTTGTTGTTTCTGTTTGAGGTTGTCCTGGAGGCTCTCATCAAAGGAGATCGCCAATTGGTTGTGCAGAAATTGGATCATCTCCCGTTGTTCGAGGTTCCCTTCATCGAGGCTTTCGTGGGGGAGATCTCGCCTGGGGGCATAATCACCACTGTCGGCATCATAGGTTTCTAAACTTTCGCGCGATCGCCAAATATCATATTGCCGCAACTGTTCGGCGAGGCGATGCAAATCTCCCAGGAGTAATTTGGGGGTGCGGCTCGGATAACCCTGGTCAACGCAGTGGGCATCCATTTCCAAAAGTTGCGCCTCCGTAGGGGTCTGGCATTTGGTGCGCTGTTTAGTTTGTTGACGGCGATCGCGGCGATACACGGCATGGAAAGCTTTGAGTAAACTTTGATCCGCAGGCACTAACTGCTCAAACTGACCTTTACGGGCGCGGTTTAAAAGCGCCCAATCGGTGAGGTGTTGAAAGCCAAATTCTGCTAAAAAAGCGCGAATGTCCGGGTGTTGTTTTGTTTTCAAAAAAGCCCAATTCTTCAAGCTAAGTTTATTTTCCCGCTGCGCCCCATAGGAACGTAAAATTTCCACCGCAAAAATTTGGAACTGGCAGGGGCTAGGCTGGCTATCTTCGTTGAGTTGAACTTGATTGCTGTCTGTGGCCTCATCGATCAAAATTAACCTCTGGCCGTCGTCGTGGAGCACCAGGGGCAAAAGGTCTTGGTAAGAAAAATTTTGTTGGGCACTAAATAAACTCGCGAGGCGTTGGCAACTTTGGAGAATCGGTTGGGACACATAACACCGTAAACACAATCCCGCTAATGCCTGGCGGTGTGGTTCTCCTTGGGTCGCTTGAAACACCTGGAGGAGCTGTTCTGGTAAAGAATTAGCCGAAAAAGTTGTAGTCTCTAACCAGGTTTGGGCCGTTGGGAGCGGTGCCCAGTGATATCCTTGGCGGTGCTGGAGACTGATGCGATATAAATGCCAGTACTGCTGCGGATAACTCATGATCTCCCCTTGGGTTTCCCATTCAAGCAAAAATGCATAGCGGTGTTTTTGTAAGTACCATTATCTTGCCGCTATACATCTTAGTTGAGCTTTTTCTTAATAACCGGTTACCAAGCCAACATATTACCGAGGAGTCCCTGGCGCAAATTAGAGTCATTGACATAGCGTACATTTTCTAATTGTTGGTAGGTGGCATAACGGTGGGCTTCTGCTTGGATGACGGCAGAGCAATCCTTGGCACTCATTGAACCGATGGTTTGCATACCCCAGCCTGTATTTTGGGCATCGATATGTTGGCTGGTCGTACTGTCTGGGGTGCTGGTGCTGTCTGTCACCGTGGCCTCGTTATGGAAACTGTTCACTTGGGTCATGTCTTCCATTTCCTGGGTATTACAGAATTCTTGGGCATCTTCTACGCTCAGCCAGGGTTGATAGTCGTCGGCGATCGCCCCAGGGACAAAACTAAGGGGCAGTAGCATTGTTAAACCAAAAACAGCGAGGTTGCGAGTTGTATTAAACATGGTTAGTTTCTCCGGGGGCGAGTAAAAAGTAAGCGGTCAATTTAAGGATTAATGGGTAATCCCAGGGACTCCAGGAAATTTGGATCGTGGGCGGGACTGTAGATATCAATGGGAACACTAATTTGGGTGCCAATGGTTGGACTTTGGATGCCGTAGGGAGCCAGGGGATTCGCGCCATTGCCATCAACAAAGTGACTACTGGTGCGTTGTTGGGTAGTGTTACCAGAGCCAACATAAAGCTGGCTGCTCGTGTTGGTTGTGGTGTTGCCCCAGCAGGGTTGGTTGCCTGTGCCCATAAAGACTTGGTTGCTTTGGTTAGCTGGAGTGTGGGAACCGTGGATTGCCACTTGGAGGGACACATCGGTCATCACACAGGCTGCCTGGGCAGGCATACTAATGGAAGTAACGGGTACAAGCAGAGAAGGGGTAAAGATCATCCAGAAGGGGGAACCAGCAAAGAGAATTTTCATTGATTTGGCCTCGGTGAAGGGACTAGGGGAAAAACCGGGCAGCTATGGGAGTTCGGTTAAACCACTGCCCTGGTGTCGGTCTTAGAAAGAAAAGATGGAGCTTTGGTTTTGGAAGCTGTTCTGGAAACTGCTGTTGTTGACGCTATTGCCGAAACCAATCCCCGCGCCTGTTTGGCTTGCACCCACCTGGGCAACGCTGGCATTATTGCCGAACCCAAGGACTCCGGATTGTTGTTGAGTACTGGATTGACCGAGGTTGTTGTTGACATTGTTGAAAAAGCCATCAGCCACGGCAGTTTGAGAACCGACAATCGTGGACTGGGCACCGTTGTCACCACCACTGAAGAAACCGCTCTGATTTTGGAAATTTGATTGGCCCATACCATTAGAGGTGGAGTTACCGACACCGACGGCGGCACTGGTCTGTTCAGAAATCATGGTGCTGCTAGAAACATTGTCAGCTTTAGCGGGTTGGGCGAGGCTGAGAACACCGAGAGCGAGGAGAGCACCAGCAGTAGCCAGTTTGAGGGATTGGGGACGGGAGAAAGCGAAAGTAGTCATTTGTTTTACCTGGTTGGATTGATTGTGTGTTGCCAGGTGATAGTGACCAGAAATTTTGCTTATGCAGTTTTTTTCTTCCGCCCCAGAAAATTTTCTAGAAAAGTTCAGCGGCGATCGCCTTTAGGGGAGAGTCCGTGGTGATCGGTTTTTTCTCAGAAGGCACAAGGGTAAAGTTGGGTTCGAGGAGCGCATCATCCACCCAGCCAGAAAAATAATCCACGGTGGTGCTATCCAGGTCGAGGGCAAAGAGGGTCAAATCCCCCCGCAATGCATTGAGATCCTGTACACCTTCAGGGTTATAGCCCTGCTCACTAATGCCCACTGGCCCCAGGCCCACCTGTTGCCCCATCACTTCATCAAAACTCCGCACAAAGCGATCGCCTGCCCAATGCCATTCTTCGCCGGGCCAATAGAGACGATCTTCCCAGGGGAGTAAATCCGCACCGGGTTCACTATCCCACTGAAAAGCCCCCTCCGGTACCGTCACCCGAAAGCCCATGGGATAAGCGACTTCAAATCGTCCCCTCTTCGGTTGTTCATGGGCAATGCCAAAGGGAACGGTACTCGCCCACCAGAGCACTTCGACCGTTTCTGCGGTTAGGGTGGTACTGGGGGTTTCTGCCAACAGACTACGGTAAACGGGGAAACCCGATTCTGGCACCTGGGCTTCTAGGGCAAAGCGCCAACAATTCCACGCCTCCCACTGGTCAATATTGCGCCACTGAATGTTGCAAATGCCGTTTCCCGTCGCCGCCCAAAGCAGATCACCTTCGCCATGGAGTTGGGTGGGAATTGCCCCGATCAAGGGACTGTTGTGAATTGTGTAAAACGAGATTTTGCCGTCACGCCAATTTTCGTTAAATTCATAGGCCACCAAGCCCCGTGCGGGAATCAGAGGGGAACCTTCGGCTGCATACTTTGTCCCCAACCAGAGAATGGTTTGATCATCGCTAGTCGTAGCCTGGAGGTCGGTAATTTGGGTGGCAATCAACTCGTCGGGTTGCTGTAATTCGAGGCTGCCAGTGCTTGGCTCATAACGAATCAAGGTGCTCAAACCACTAAACCCTTCCCCTTGCTCTGAGGAAACCGCAAAAAATAATGCTTCTGCCACGGGAATTGCCGCC
Organism: Picosynechococcus sp. PCC 7003; assembly: GCF_001693255.1. NCBI lineage: Bacteria > Bacillati > Cyanobacteriota > Cyanophyceae > Chroococcales > Geminocystaceae > Picosynechococcus > Picosynechococcus sp. PCC 7003. Next base: position 2,837,225 of record NZ_CP016474.1, on the reverse strand, counting down.
GTCACTGTGGGAATACCAAGTTCATAGCCAATGCCAGTCGCGCGTAACTGTTCGAGGGTATAAAGATCTAAGGCGATCGCCTCGGTTTCCCCTGGGGGAATGAGTTCAAAAATCGCCTTTTCGGGGGGATTCTCAAAATCTAAAAAAGGATTGGGCCGCAAGAGGACGCGATATTGATAGGTTTCGCCTGCCAGTTCGATCGTTTGAAAAGCGGGATCTTCCCCCGCTAAAAGTAACTCCTGATCCTGGGCGGTGTTGGAAGTGGTGTCTGGGGTCGGCGGCAGCATCGCCCAACTTTGGGTTTCCCGACAAAAAACCAGTTGATGGTGCTGGGTTTGTACCGTCACAGTATCTGCATCCGCCTGAATATCCCACGCCGTAAAATCAAACTGATCCGCCACTGACAGATCCCCTTGAATCATTAACCGCTGGGCCGCTGCATCGGTACTGGGACAGTTGGCTGAAGAAGACGCCGCCGTTATGTCCCCCGGTTGTTGCTCTACACTAATGGATTGCCCGTTACAGGCACCAAGGCAAATTAACCCAACCCAAATCCAAGGCGATCGCCATAAACCCTTTGCCATTGTTCTCAGTTGCAACTTCAGTAACGTTATGTTCAAATCTATGGCCAATCCAGCCCTGGGTGGGTAGGTTTGCAAAGTAGCTTCACGAACTGAGCAACCTTCTTATGGAGTCTGGAGAACTTTTAGAGTCCCTAGATTAGTAACCTCTTTCTCAGGAAAATTTTGCCGATATGACCGCCGATATCCTCACTAAACATAATGTTCAAATCCTCGGCAATGCCACTTCAGAAAAGGTGCTACTCTTTGCCCATGGCTTTGGCAGTGACCAAACCAGTTGGCGTCTGGTGGCCCCGGCCTTTGCGGCGGACTACCGTTTGGTGCTTTTTGATTTGCCAGGTTGTGGGCGATCGCAGGCCAACGAAAACGAGACATTACATCACACACGTCTCGAAAGTTATGCCCAGGACATCATCGACATTTGCGATGCCCTCGATCTTGAAGAAGTGCAACTGGTTGCCCATTCGGTTAGTAGTATGACCGCAACCCTGGTGGCTCTCAAGCACCCCAATCTCATTACCCGTTTAGTGTTTATTAGTGCCTCACCCCGGTACATTCATGACCAAAATTATGTGGGAAGTTTTGATCAAGCCACAGCCGATGCAATATTGGCGGAAATGACCCAGAACTATTCCCAATGGGTGCGTAAATATGCGCCATCGATTATGAATACCCCGAAGCAGCCGTTACTATCGGCGGAATTTTCCAAGACGCTCCTCCGACTACGGCCCGATTATGCTTTTTTGATCTTTTCTTTGATTCTCCAATCTGATTACCGTCGCGAGGTTAGCCAACTCAAGATCCCAACATTAATTTTGCAAGCGGAGAATGATCCTTTTGTTGCAAAGGCTGTGAGCGAATATCTCCACCGAACCATCCGTGGTAGTCAACTCCACTGGATCGACGCCAAGGGGCATTTTCCCCAGTTAAGCAATCCCCAGGGGGTAATCGCTGCCCTTAAAGATTTTCTCTATTGAACGAACCGGAAAAGGCGATCGCCCCTGTGTAAATTTGTCGCAACCTCAGACCATCAAAAGACTACAGTGGGGGCCTTGGCCGACTTCCCTGGGATAGACTGACGTTTGGGGGTCGAGATGCTGGGCTAAAAATGTGGCGCGCCAATGGATATGTCGTTTGAATCTGAGTGGCAATTAACGTTACCTTATGGGCTTCTGCCTTATCGTTCGTTAGATTACAATGCCCTCTGTCAATATTCTGCTTTGGTATCGCCGCGATCTCCGGCTCCATGACCACCAGCCACTCCAGGCAGCCCTGGCACAACAGGCCCAGATTTTTCCCCTTTACTGCTTTGACCCACGGGAATTTGGGACGACCCTGCTAGATTTACCGAAAACGGGTGCTTTTCGGGGACAGTTTCTCCGGGAAGCAGTGACAGATCTACGGCAAAACCTCCGGGGCAAGGGGAGTGATTTGATTGTGGGCCAAGGCAAACCCGAAAAACTCATTCCCGATCTCTGTGTCCAGTGGGAAATTGACGCTGTTTATTGGCACCAAGAGGTGACGGCAGAGGAAACCCGCGTTGAACGGAAACTGCGCCAGGCCCTCCAACAACGGGGCGTTCAAGTGGAAACCTTTTGGGGGACGACCCTCCATGATCCAGGGGATTTGCCCTTTGGTATTAACGAAGTACCGGAGGTTTTTACTCAATTTCGTAAGGATGTGGAAAAGTATGCGGCGATCGCCTCTCCGGTACCCACACCGACCCAATTGCCACCGCTCCCGGAAACCCTTGACTCTGGCGAGATTCCCAGCCTCCAGGATTTGGGCCTAACGCCTCAGACCACCGATCCCCGTGGGGTGTTCCCGTTCAAAGGCGGTGAAACCGCTGGTTTGCAACGGCTCCAAGCCTATTTCTGGGAAGGCGATCGCCTCAAGATTTACAAAGAAACCCGCAATGGTTTGTTAGGGGCAGATTACTCCTCAAAATTCTCGCCCTGGCTGGCCCTGGGTTGTCTCTCAGCTCGCTACATTGCTGCCCAGGTGGAGGAATACGAAAATCGGCGGATCGCTAACAATTCCACCTACTGGCTGATTTTTGAGCTACTCTGGCGGGATTATTTCCGCTGGATCTGTGCCAAACATGGCAACCAAATCTTTCAACCAGAAGGCTTGCAGGGGGTCGCAATTCCCTGGAAACAAGATTATGAAGCTTTTGAATTGTGGCGCACCGGGCAAACGGGGATTCCCTTTGTCGATGCCAATATGCGCGAACTTTTGTACACGGGCTTTATGTCCAACCGGGGGCGGCAAAATGTCGGTAGTTTCCTGACAAAAAATCTGGGGATTGACTGGCGGTGGGGGGCGGCTTGGTTTGAGTCGCAACTGATTGACTACGATGTGTGCAGCAACTGGGGCAACTGGAACTACACCGCTGGCGTGGGGAACGATGCACGCGGCTTTCGCTATTTCAACATTCCCAAACAGGCCAAGGATTACGATCCCCAGGGGGACTATGTGCGTCACTGGCTCCCGGAATTGGCGGCCCTTCCCGGAGAGCAGATCCATCAACCCTGGCGTTTACCCGTAAAAGAGTTGGGCGATCGCCAAATTATTCTGGGGGAAACCTACCCGAAACCGCTGGTTGATCTGCAAATCTCTGTCCAAGAAAACGAACGCATTTACCAAAAAGCCCTGGGTCTGGCCCCTAAATCCAAATCCCGAAAGCCCAGTAAAAATTTCAAACGAAACCAAGACACCCCCAAAGCCCGCTGGCGACGTTAGTTGCTCTGTTGAACGTGGAAGTTCACAAAAACTTTTGCTAGCCCCCTTGCATTTTAAAAAATGCCCTGTTATAGTTGTTAAGGCTTAAGGGCGTTTAGCTCAGCGGTAGAGCGCCTGCCTTACAAGCAGGATGCCACTGGTTCAAATCCAGTAACGCCCATCCTTAAGAAGAATATGCAGAAGTCACCTTCTGGGGTGGCTTTTTATTTTTTCGCGACCCATGGGGCGCAAACGGGGCCTTAACAGGGGTTCAAGAAAATTTGTGTTTCCCCATGAACGGCAAACAAACTCCATATTTGCTCGCTTCTGGGGGGGCACCATGGTTAAATGTTAGTGCCGTTGTATAATAAGCGGCGAAATTAATAAAAGCAATTATTTTCGTACCGAGTTTATCTGGGCGATCGCCTTCGGGGTGACAGTGTGGCAAAGCTAAGGTTATTTACACGCCTGAGCCTCGCGAGTAAACCGATTCGTCACGAGTTCCCGCCATAGATAACGGATGAGTTTAAAACATAAAATTTGCAGACCCAGAGGAAATTTATGACCAGTCAGACAGACCGTGTAGTTATTATTGGTGTTGCCGGGGACTCCGGCTGCGGAAAATCTACCTTTTTACGCCGGCTTACCGATCTGTTCGGCGAAGAGTTCATGACGGTCATCTGCCTTGATGACTACCACAGCCTTGACCGCAAAGGCCGCAAAGAAGCTGGGGTGACAGCCCTCAATCCCAAGGCCAATAATTTTGATCTCATGGCAGAGCAAATCCGTGATCTAAAGAACGGAAAGGCCATTGATAAGCCCATCTACAACCACGAGACCGGCGAAATTGACCCGCCCGAACGCATTGAACCCAACAAAGTCATCGTGATCGAAGGGCTACATCCTCTCTATGATGCCCGGGTGCGGGAATTGGTAGATTTTAGCGTGTATCTTGACATCAGCGACGAAGTCAAAATCCAATGGAAAATTCAACGGGATATGGCAGAACGAGGCCATACCTATGAAGACGTTCTTGCTTCAATTAACGCCCGGAAACCTGATTTCAGCGCCTACATCGAACCCCAACGGGAATTTGCGGATGTTGTAATCCAGGTGCTACCCACTGAGCTGGTCGATGACAAAGAAGGCAAATACCTCCGGGTACGCCTCATCCAAAAAGAAGGGGTTGCTGGCTTCGAACCGGCCTATCTCTTTGATGAAGGCTCCACCATTAACTGGCGTCCCTGTGGCCGGAAGCTCACCTGTAATTATCCCGGCATCAAGATGTACTATGGCCCCGATAACTACTTCGGCAATGAGGTCTCTGTCCTGGAAGTAGACGGGAAATTCGATAATCTCGAAGAAATGATTTACATCGAAAGCCACCTCAGCAAAACCGGCACCAAGTATTACGGTGAAATGACTGAGCTACTCCTGAAACATAAGGACTACCCCGGTTCTGATAACGGTACAGGTCTGTTCCAAGTGCTCGTGGGCCTCAAGATGCGCCAATCCTATGAATACGTCACTGCTGGGAAAGGGGCGATCGCCGCAAGCGTTTAAGACCGCTCAGCCGATATAAAACAGAAGGGGTTTACCATAGCAAACCCCTTGCGAGAGAGGGAGGTAAAGACCTCCTTTTTTTGTTGCCTTACATTTGGTTGGCCCAATGCCAGGGAACTTTTACTTTTACAGCTGGGATTGCAGGTAATTTTGCAGGCCAATTTTCTCGATTAGTCCCAACTGTTGCTCTAACCAGTGGGCATGGTCTTCCTCGGTGTCGGCCAGCATTTGCCGGAGAATATCGCGGGTTTGGTAGTCTTGCTCTGTCTCGCAAATGGCGATCGCCCCCTTCAGATCCCCGATAACCTTGTACTCATAGTCGAGGTCATTGCGGAGCATTTCCGGCACAGTTTTACCAATGTTCAACCCATCCTGTTGGGACAGATCAGGGGTGCTTTCGAGGAACAAAATCCGCTCGATCAATTGGGATGCGTGGCCCGTCTCGTCTTGCATCTCGTGGTTAATGCGTTCATAGAGTTTCGTCAGGCCCCAGTCCAGATACATCCGGGAATGGGTGAAGTACTGATCCCGGGCCGCTAGCTCATTGCGTAGCAGTTTATGGAGTTGTTCTAAAACTTTTTGATTACCTTTCATCGGAATTTTCTTTAATGCTCTAAGTGAATAAAAAGTAGGCCATAGTACGGCCCATATCATCGCGCGATCTACATCATCGCCTGTAAATAATTTTCCAGGCCAGAGTTTTCGATCAGCCACTGCTGGGACTCAAACCAGTCAATCTGCGCTTCGGTTTCTTCGAGAATTTCGCCCAAAAGATCACGACTGACATAGTCTTGTTCCGTTTCACACAGTTGAATCACTGCTAGTAACTCATTGCGGATCGTTGTCGCCGTAGCTAGCTCATTGGCCAACATTTCTGGAACATCTTCGCCAATCATCAACTTGCCAAGACTCTGAAGGTTGGGCAAGGCCTCTAGAAACAAAATCCGTTCAATGAGGCTATCGGCCTGTTTCATGGCCTTGATGGAGTACTTATATTCCTGACCATTCAATGCCCCCAAGCCCCAATTTTTCGCCATTCTCGCGTGGAGAAAAAACTGGTTAATAGCAGTCAACTGAGATTTTAAGACTGCATTGAGTTGGGTATTAATGCCAGATTTTCCTTGCATTCGCTTTTTTTTCACTCCAAATCGACCACCTTCAACGTAAAAGGTGTCATAAATACTGCGGTATGTCTAGCTTAGGGGAGTTCCTCCCATTGGGGGGCTTTACTCACAAAATTTTATTTTCTGAATAATTTCGAGACAAAAAATGAGAATCTATTGCAATAATTTTTAGAATAGGGCATAGTAGGGGGTGACATTTAAATCAAGCATTTTCTCCTTGAGGTCACCATGTACGTTTGCCTTTGTCGTGGCATTACTGAAAAGCAAATCCGCCAAGCTGCGGAACAACAAAGTTGCTCTATGAAAGAGCTTTCGAGTGTGATGGGCGTTGGGATGGATTGTGGCACTTGCCTGGAGTATGCCGCCCAGCTATTGCAGGATTACGATGGACAAGGCTGTGTGAAGCAACCCTGCAACTCGACCATCGCCTAGGAATAGGCAAGATTTTATTTGCAAGTCTTTCTGTTTAGATTTCTACCTTTTAAGGAAATCTTTGAATTTATTGGGGCACTTGAGCATAAAAAGCCCAGTTAGTGATCGATTGATTGCGTTTCAAGTTCGGAGTGATTAGACACCGATAACAGCTCGGAAATCGGGCAGGCGAAATTATTTTTCATAATGCCGATGGACACTCCCATATCCTCCACTTCCACGGCACTCACCCCGACACGATGGATGGCGTCAAACCAGTGCGCCATGACCAAACCACTATCTATGAATTTGAGGCAACGCCCTACGGTGTTCACCTTTACCACTGCCACATTGCTCCGGTGACACGCCACATCGTCAAAGGCTTGTTTGGACTCTTCATTATTGATCCCCCTGAGGCCAGGCCCCCCGCCGACGAAATGGTGTTGGTGCTGGGGGGTTATGACATCAATGACGATGAAAAAAACGAACTGTATGCTTTCAATGGCATTCCCAATGTGTTCCGCGATCGCCCCATCCCCATCCCCATTGTGCAAAATCAACTGGTGCGGCTTTACGTCTTGAATATGATCGAGTTTGATCCGGCGATCACCTTTCATATCCACGCCAACTTCTTTAAGCTCTATCGCACTGGCATGACCACGACCTCCCACGAAGAAAGTGATGTGGTCACCATGGGCACTGCCGAACGCCACATCCTAGAGTTTGCCTATCCTTTCCCTGGGAAGTATATGTTCCATCCCCACCAGGATTACATTGCCGAACATGGCTGCATGGGCTTTTTTGAAGTGCTACCAGCCGAAACCTAAACATCTATTGACAAAAATCAGCAAAAACTCTAGCGTATTGCAATATTCAATTTGCAAATTATTTTTAATAGTATGAAATCTGTAAAGCCCGTTGAGTTATTTTTAACCCTTGGTTTGGCGGTGAGCTTAGGGGCCTGTGGCACCTCCGTTCCAGACAATGGTGGGGAAGGGGGCGAAAATGCTGCAACAACAGAAACCGTAGAACATAATAGTGCTGACCATGGGGGCGAAGGCGGCGAAGGTGGTGAAGGTGGTGAAGGCGCTAGTTCCGGCAACCCCGATGAAGACTATGCCACGACTCTTTCGTTGATGTTGGGCCATTTGATGGTGGCTGAGGAATTAATTGCGGCTGGGGAATATGAACAGGCAGAACCACACATCGGCCATCCTGTAGAAGAATTGTATGGTGCCATTGAGGGTCAATTGGGCGATCGCGGTGTGACCGATTTCAAAGATGTCCTCAATAGTGCCCATGACTTGATCAAAACAGCACCGGAATCTCCCGAATTACAGACCCAACTAGACGCGTCCGTTGAGGCCATTGATACAGCCCTTGCGGCCCTCGGTGAAGCAGAACTGCAGTCCCCTGAGTTTGTCCTTGGGGTCATGAATAATCTCCTCCAGGTGGCCGGGGAAGAATATGCTGCAGCGATCGCCAATAATCAGATCGTCGAAGCGGTGGAATATCAGGATTCCCGTGGTTTCGTCCTCCACAGCGAAATGCTCTACGACCAGGTTGCTGATCAGTTGGCTCCAGAGACCAGGGAGGCGATCGCCACCGCCATGGCAGATCTCAAAACCGCTTGGCCCACGGTAGAACCGCCCCAGGCTCCTGTGAAAACGCCCCAGGAAGTCTTAAGCCGCATTGTGGAGATTGAAGCGGCCAGTAACAGCTAATCTCAAAGTTCTGTGAATATCATTACAGTGGCCCCGGTTTTGCTGGGGCTTTTTTAGATTTTTTTGGTAACGCCAATGTTCTTTAAAATTCCCCAGGTGTTGACACCAGAGGCCCTCGAAAAAATAACCGCAACCTTGACCCAAGCTGAATTTGTCGATGGCAAACTCACGGCGGGCTGGTACGCCAAACTGGTCAAAGACAATCAACAACTGGCCAAGACAACCCCCACGGCCCAACTCCTCGAAGAGCAAGTGCGCCAAGCCCTCCAGAACAATGCCCTGTTTCAAACGGCGATCCGCCCCAAAAGTGTGCATACTCTGCTGTTTAGTCGTTACGGCCCCGGCATGGCCTACGGTCGCCACACTGACAATGCCCTGATGAATGGGATGCGCTCGGATGTTTCATTTACTCTGTTCCTCAATGAGCCTGACGAATATGAAGGCGGTGAACTGGTCATTGAAGGGGCAGATTCTGAACAAAGCTACAAACTCCCTGCCGGAACGGCGATCGCCTATCCTTCTACTTCTCTACACCGGGTAAATGTGGTGACAAAAGGGACGCGCTTAGTGGTGGTGGGTTGGGTACAAAGTTGGATTCGGGATGCCCAAAAACGGGAAATTGTGTTTGATCTTGATGTCAGTCGTCGCAGCCTGTTTGCCCAAAGCGGTAAAACCACAGAATTTGATCTCCTCTCTAAGAGTGTGGCGAATCTCCTACGGCTATGGAGCGAGTAAACAGAATCACCTAAAAAATTATTGAAAATAAGTATCAATACTATTGACGGGGTTCCCAAGTGTCGATACACTCTATTTAATTTAAATAAGAATTATTTTCATTAAATAGTCCATGAAGATTGTCCACTCCTACGGTACGACCGACATTACCCAACAGCTCCGCCAAGATAGCCATGCCCCGGAGCCGTCTCAATGTAGGCCGCCCCACGCCACCCCAGACCTTGCTCAATATTATTTAGCGACCCTGAGTTTAGACCACGCCGTGGCGGAGTCCTGAGGCTGGGCGAGATCGTTTCGTTAAAACAACTTTATTTTCTCGGTATCAAAAAATGATTGATTTCTTTTACTTTATGTTCGCGGCCTGTCTCGGTTTTTCTCCAGTTGATGCGGAATCACCACGCTAGCATTCCCGCCAACGGGACTATACAAAAAGCGATCGCCCTTGCGGACTTTTACGAAAACGATTATCATTTCTATTTCTAGAAATTTTGCGTGTGTGGAGAATTTAAAAATGTCCCTAGCCAAAGGTTTTGTTATCTTCAGCGCCAGTGCCTTGGTGGGTAGCAGTCTCGGTACAGCGGCGATCGCCTCTCCGATAACAGATCAAGACCGTGCCCTCGGCCAAGTGAACAGCGTTTTCCAATTGCGGGATGTGGCTCCCAGTGACTGGGCCTTTGATGCCCTGCGTAATCTCGTTGAAAATTACAATTGCATCGTCGGTTATCCTGATAGCACCTATCGCGGCGATCGCCCCCTCAGCCGTTATGAATTCGCGGCTGGCCTGAACGCTTGTTTGCAGCAGATCGAACGCATGATTCAAAGTGGGACTTCTGAAGTAACCGCCGAAGACCTCGCTGCGCTGCGTCGTTTGGTTAATGAATTTGAAGCTGAATTGGCGACCCTCGGTGCCCGCGTTGATGATCTCGAAGGGCGAGTGGAGTTCCTCGAAGATCACCAGTTTTCTACCACTACTAAGCTTGAGGGTGAAGTTATCTTTGCCCTGGCTGGTGCTTTTGGTGACGAGAAAGCCGATGACTCTGGCGATCGCCTCGATGACCAGCTCACCTTCAGCAACCGCGTTAATCTGACTCTTAACACTAGCTTCACTGGCGACGACAACCTAGAAGTCACCTTAGCCGCTGGAAACATTCCTGAATTGGCTGGCGCTACCGGTGTTGATACTGCCGCATTGGGGTTTGAGGAAGCGAATGATAATGATGTTGTTATTGACACCGTTGTCTATGAGTTCCCTGTCGGTCGTAAAGGAACCGCTATTGTCGGGCCACTTGGTCTCGGTATTGATGATGCGTTACCGGTATTTAATCCTTACTTTGAGGGCGAAGCCGACGGTGCTCTCTCCGGTTTTGCCCGTCTTAACCCCGCTACCAAGAGTGGCCCTGATGGGGCAGGGGTAGCATTTCACTATGACTTCAGCGATAGCCTTAGCCTCGGTTTGGGCTACTTGGCTGATGATGGTATTGCCTCTAACCCGGAAGAAAAGAATGGTTTTTTCAACGGAAACTATGTTGCTGGTGCCCAACTAGCCTTCTCTCCTTCCGACCGTTTTGACCTGGCGTTCTCTTATACCAATAAGTATCAAAGAGGCGATGATGATGTCGTCGATAATGATTTTGAAGGTGACGTAGACCTATCCGGCAGCACTGGTAGCGACTGGGCAAGGGAGCCTTGGGACAACGAGTATGCTGTCTCCTCTAACAACTTCGGCATTGAAGCAAGCTGGATGGTTAGCGAAAAATTCAACATTGCCGGGTGGGTGGGCTACACCGATGCCCAAATCGAAGATCCCAACAATGAAGGTAGTGCAGAAATCTGGAACTGGGCTGTCAATGCTGCTCTGCTTGACGTTGGTGGCGATGGCAACGTCCTCGGATTCGTCTTTGGTCAACCGCCGAAGCTTACCAGTGGAGACCTAAATGGTGTAGATCAATGTGCCGGTGGCATCTGCGATGATACGACTTACCTTGCTGAATTACAGTACCGCTACAATCTAAACGACAACATCATGATTACTCCCGGTGCCTATGTCATCTGGAACCCCAACCAAAATGATGCGAATGAAACTATTGTTGTCGGTGCTATTCGTACTACATTCACTTTTTAAAAAAGGTGAGAGTTTCAAGAAGGCTAGTTCTGAAACTGTCGTTAGGTAATCTGCTCACGAGGTGAGTGGCTCTAAAACTTTTCCTCACCCTTGATGTAGTGGCTAGAATCTATGGCTAGCCGCTTTTTTTGTCTGCAATTAATTTATGGTGAGTGCAGTTTCGCCTGTTGTTAATCCCGTGGCGATCGCCTGGGCATCGGCAAAAATAGCCGCAGCAACCTGGGGTTGGGCCTGTTTTTCGAGGAGATGACCGAGTTGATTGAGTACTGTAACTTGGGTCTGTACGTCCTGGCGATCGCGGGCTAAATGGAGTTGTTGGCGCAGCACTGTTTCTGCTGCCTGGAGATTAGCCTGGGTAAGATAGGTGTCGGCCAAGGCGGTGAGGGTTAAATTAAGCTGATCCCAAGTGCGGAACTGTCGATAAATTGCTTCGGCCTGGTGCCAGTGGAAAAGCGCCGTTTCTAGGTCTCCTTCCCTGTGGGCTTGTTGGGCTAGGGCAAAGTGGCGATCCGCATCTTTACGCTGGAGTAATTTTTGTTCGGCATTTTGTTTGCGCCCCTGGCCAAAGGCTGGCACTGTCCCTAAAACCCCTACGGTGCCTAGGCTCAGCAGTAAGCAGAGGGTCAGCCAAAAGGGAAAGGTCACAGTCCGGGAAGGAGCAGGCGATCGCATAAAAAATTAAACCCAAAAAACAGCGCGCAAAAAAACCAAAGTTCTTCCATCTTAGCGGTAAATCTCGATCCTCTCGCCTAGGCGATCGCCCAGACAAAAAAGAGGGCAAAGAAATTAACTTTCCTTACCCCAGGCGTTGTGTAGATTCGCTGTTAAACAGTTAATGCTGTCGAAAATGATTTACGAAAAACCTTTGCCACGGTTCTCAGAGGGCAGACAGAAGCAGTTTTCTACCTGTTGCCGCAACGTTGCCTCATCGAGATTTTGACCAATGAGAACAAGCTGATTTTTTTTCGTTTCCCCAGGCTTCCATTCCGAATCATCAATCGTAAACCGCTTTCCACTGAGGTGAAATACATGGCGTAGCGGGCTTTCATCAAACCAGAGGATTCCCTTCGCCCGGAACACATTGACCGGTAATTGATTGTCTAGGAAATATTGAAATTTGCGGATCGCAAAGGGTTGATCACTTTGGAAGGAAATTGACGTGAACCCATCATTTTCTAAATGGTTGGAGTGGTGATGGTGGTGTTCGTGGTCGTGGTCATGGTCGCATTCTGGGGTGCAAACATGGTCGTGATCGTGGTGATCATGATCATGCCCGTGATCATGGTGATCATGGCTGTGGTGGTGATGCACATGGGTATCCGCTGCATCAAAATACTTATCTGACTCAAATAAGCCCACACTGAGTAGCAACGGCAACGGCACTTCAGATTTTTGGGTGCGCAGGAGTCTTGCTCCTTCCTTAATGTCACGGATTTTGACTTCTAAAGCGTCCACTTCCGCCTCATCTACCAAATCCGTTTTATTCAAGACAATGATGTCACCGTAGGCGATTTGGCTGTAGGCTGCCTCACTATTAAAGAGATCCAAACTAAAGTTGGCACAGTCCACCATGGTCACAATCGAATCTAGGCGAGTTAAATCCCGTAACTCTGTCCCCAAGAAAGTCAAGGCCACAGGTAATGGGTCGGCAAGCCCCGTTGTTTCCACGACGAGATAATCAATTTTGTCACCCCGGTCGAGGATTTTATGCACCGCGTTCACAAGATCTTCGTTGATCGTGCAGCAAACACAGCCGTTGCTGAGTTCCACCATGTTGTCTTCGGTGGTGACAATCAGCTCATTATCAATCCCGATTTCCCCAAATTCATTCACGAGGACAGCGGTTTTCAGTCCCTCTTGGTTGCTCAAGATATGATTTAAGAGTGTTGTTTTGCCGCTACCGAGAAATCCGGTGATGATCGTTACCGGAAGGCCACTTTTACTCGCATCTAGGGTATTGGCCTCTGGGGCTTGGCTACTGACTGTGGGCATAATATTTTTACTTTCGATTAGAAAACAACTCTTTCTTATCTTACACAGTATTTTGGGTGTCTAGAGTCGGGGAGATACTTCAGGAAAAATATGAATGCGGAGCTGTGGAAGCCATGGCCAACTCGGAAGAAATACGTTAGGGGGAAAGGTCGGTGCTTACCATGGCGATCGCCAAAATCAAACGACAGTGACAAACCGATCTAACGGAATTTGGGCCAGGGATTGAAAGGCGGGTTTGGCAAAATAAAAGCCTTGGAAGAGATTAATGCCTAGACCTTGGAGGGTGATTAATTCTGCTTGGGTTTCGATGCCTTCGGCGATGACAAGACTTGAGAGTTCCCCAGCGACTTGTAGCACACCCTTGACGATCGCTTGGCGGACTTTATCTTGATCGATGCCACGAATCAAGGCCATGTCAAGTTTGATCAGATCGGTCTGAATTTCTGATAAAAGATTTAACCCAGCATAGCCAGCACCGAAGTCGTCAATGGCTGTTTTAAAACCACGGGCACGATAATATTCAACAATTTTTCGGAGGTGGACTAAATCTGTAATTTGCTCACTTTCAGTAATCTCAAAAATAATTTGCTCAATGGGAAATCCGTGGTTTTCAGCGGCTTCTAGGGTTGTGCGAATGCAGCGTTCTGGTTCATAAACGGCATTGGGTAAGAAATTAATACTCAAAAAACAGGGAATATGAAGTTCTGCGGCGAGGCGAATGGCGGTGGTACGACAGGCTTGGTCAAATAGGTAGCGATTGCTGTCATTAATGTGTTGAAAAATTGCTTGGGCCGATTCATTATTTAAACCCCGCACCAGGGCTTCGTGGGCAAAAATTGTTTGGGTTTCTAGGTTGACAATGGGTTGAAAGGCCATTGTGAAGTCGAAATTGAGCTTATTCTGATTCGTGCATTCTTTACATGCCATAGTGCAACCAATTTATAGGATTTCTTAAACTATCCTGGCGATGATCAATATTGAACATCAACACATTCAGCGGTTAGGGCTTGTTTCCATGCAGATCAATATTTATCCATAAAAAATCGCCTCTCTTGGATCTTAGTTCAAAAAAGGCGATCGCCAAATTGATCTGGGTTAAATGAAAGATTTAGATACCGAGACGTTGGTAGACCTGATCGAGGTGACGCAGTTGGAATTGTGGGTCAAAGCAGGCTTCAATCTCTGTGGCAGAGAGGTGTTGGGTGATTTCGGCATCTTGCTCGACATTGGCGCGGAAGTTTCCTCCCTCGGTGTTCCAGGCGGTGTGGGCACAACCTTGCACAAGGCGGTAGGCATCCTCACGGGTTAAGCCTTTCTCGACGAGGGCCAGCAGCACCCGCTGACTGAAGATCACGCCGCCGTAGACGTTCATATTGCGCTTCATGTTTTCGGGATACACCAAAAGATTCTTCACGAGGCTAATGGTTTCCCGCAGCATAAAGTGCACGAGGATGCAGCTATCAGGCACGGCAACCCGCTCGACGGAACTGTGGGAAATATCCCGCTCGTGCCAGAGGGCAACATTTTCGAGGGCGGCCATCGCATTCCCCCGTACCAGACGCGCCATCCCGGTTAAGCGTTCAGAACGGATCGGGTTTCGCTTGTGGGGCATCGCCGAGGAGCCTTTTTGCCCTTTGGAGAAATATTCTTCGACTTCTAAAACATCGGTGCGTTGGAGGTTGCGGATCTCTACGGCAAAGCGTTCGATGCTGGCGGCTAACACAGCCAATTGGTTCATGTAGTTGGCGTGGCGATCGCGGGAAATGACCTGGGTAGAAGCAGTATCCGGATCGAGACCGAGTTTTTGACAAGCTAAGGCTTCAACGCGGGGTTCAATGTTGGCGTAGGTACCCACTGCGCCAGAGATTTGACCGACGGCAATTTCTTTGCGCACGGCCACTAGGCGATCGCGGTTCCGGAGCATTTCCGCCAGCCAACCCGCCAGCTTAAAACCAAAGGTCATCGGTTCGGCGTGGATACCGTGGGAGCGACCCACCATCACGGTATAGCGGTGTTGTTGGGCTTGGTAACGAATCGCTTGAATCAGTTCTTCGACACAAGTCAGGATCAGGTCGAGACTATCCACCATCTGCAGGGCGAGGGCCGTATCGAGGACGTCAGAACTGGTCATGCCGAGGTGAATGTAACGTCCCGCATCGCCAACATATTCATTAACGTTGGTGAGAAAAGCGATCACATCATGGCGTACTTCTTTCTCAATTTCTAAAACCCGCGCTTCGTCAAACTGGGCTTTGGCTTTGATTTCTTCTACGGCTTCTGTGGGGATATACCCTAACTCTGCTTGCGCTTCACAGACGGCAACTTCGACTTTCAGCCAGGCCTTGAGTTTTGCTTCATTTGTCCAGAGATTCCCCATTTCGGGGAGGGTATAACGTTCAATCACGAGATGTGCCGCAGAATACAACCTAGCTATTTTACAAGGGGTTGTTCAAATTTTGGCAATGTTTTTACGGGGGTTTACGGGGGAGGCGATCGCCTTTGGGACAGAAGCCGCTAGTTGGAATTGCCATAAAGTTCGGTTTAGGCCATAAAGCGCCATCAAGCTCAAGATATGTACAATTTCCGGCTTTCTCCTAAAGGAGCGAGTTAAGCTAAAAGTAGCCGATGTTGTTCTAAATTATTGTTGGCGATCGCCGAGGGGTTTGTACCATGACAAACAAACTATTTACCAAAGAAATCACCACGGGTGACATCACTCTCACCAGTAATGTGACCAGCGTGACAGCACGGGCCAATCGCATCTCTCGCGTGGAAGAAAAACAAGACGATCCCCGCAAAAACCCTGCTGCTATCTACGTTGACCTCACCGTTGATCACCCAGAAAAATTCCATGATGTCCTCGAAGCCACCGAAGCCGTTGATCTGGCCCTGGGTCTAAATGATGCGGTGGAAATGGGCCTATTGATGGTGGCCATGGGCTTAGAACATAAGACTGATACGGAAATTAAGCAGGTACTCGACCGTCTGGCGGCCTTAATTGAACAGTACCGCTAGTAAAAGATCTTTAATGGCCACACCTTAACGGTTACTGAAAAAGTCCCAGATGATGCGGGGGAGTTCAATAATCTGTGTAATCACCTGCCCCGACTGAATCCCGAAGGCCAGTTGCAACACAAGCACAATGACCGCAATGGTCACAGCCGTTTGCACGCTGGTTTTCACGATTTTGATGAACGCAGTAAAAACTAACCAAGAAATAATTAAAGCGGCGACGATCACAATAATTTCGATCGGCATCGGTGCTCACTCTCCACAAGGTGAAATTTGGCCTGGCATTATCCTAGGGCAAAAGGGGAAAAGATTATTGGGGAAGCTGTTTGACCTCGGCGAGCCAGCGGTCTTCATCGGAACTGTCCTTGGCGATCGCCAGATAACTATGTTCGGTGCGATCAACAATCAAAATTTTGTCGCCCCGTCGGGGAATCACCTCGGCCCAGTGGGGTAAACTCACCGGGACAGTCATCAGGTTCCGAGCCGAATCGTACACATCTGCCTGGCCAATTTTGCCCGCGACATAGTGGGGGAGATTTTTAGAAGAGACTACTCCCAAGCAACCAATCAGGCGATCGCTGCTGACATCTTCCCCAAAGGAGGCAAATACTTTTCCCAGAGGATAAGCCAAGAGTTTCCCGACCCAAAAGGCGATCGCCCCACTCCCCAAAAAGACTACAATCCCTAAAAATCCCGTCGGCGTCCTCAGGCCCACATTGAACATCCAACCCAGCAGACCCCACAGACTCAAATCCGTGGCCAACAGCAACATCAATGGCGCTTGCCCAAAGCCAAACCAAGACAGCACCGACCAGAGACCAAACCCTTCCCCCTCGACCTCGGCTTCCCCATCGAGATCGCCATCAACGTCGGCATCTAAATCCATATCGGCGTCAATGTCCGCATCAAAATCGGCATCCATATCAAGGTCATCGTCCCCACCCCCAGAGAAAATGACAAATAAATACAGCAGGATGCCACTCCCCAGGAGCACCCAATAGCCTAAGTTTGACGCATCAAAAATCATGGACGCACCGTATCCGGGACAGAGTAAAGAATTCGCACGGGCTGCACCCCAAATCTAGGAATTTTTTTGGCGATCGCCACCACCATAATTTAGCTTTAGACTTATTTCCCGAATTTTTGTTGCGCGCGCATCACCAGTTCTGCCGTAATTTCTTCGACTTCCTCTTCACGGGCAAGCTCCTCGATGGTTTGTCGCGCCTGGGAGCGGGCATAGAAAGGAATATTTTTGTATTTGGTTTTTGCTTCTTCTGTCCAGGGGATTTCGTCAGGAAAATTAGGATAAGTCATGGTTTCAGCACCTTAGGGGGAGTTTTCTGAATAATAGCAAGGATTTCCGGGAGTTAAAAGCGCGGTTTCGTTAAATTTCTTGATGTTTTTTAGTGCAAATGTTTTGATATCTAAGGTATATTTTAATTCACACACTATGAATTTCCCAGCACAGTACCGGGGCAGCAATTAATGCTGACAGACGACAGATTCGGGATAATGATCATTGTCGAGAAGCTGTATTCTTAAGCCATTAAATCTAGGCAATTAATTGATTAATATATTGATCTAATTCCTGTAATTTTTCGGGAGAAAGCTTGTGGATTTTTTGGAAAATCTCTTGTTCTTTCTGCCATTGACTAATTGATATAATTTGTGAATGTGCCACTTCTAATGTGATTTCTGGAATGTTAAATCCTTCTAAGCTATAGCCATCTTCTTGTTCTGTCATTTGATAATATTCAACCACTGTCGCAATGTCGCCCCAATGTAGATTGTATTCAGGAAAGTCTTGGGATAGAGCAACTTGACTGAAAAGAGGATAATGTTCGTGCATAATTATTCTCCTTTATCTGGAATCAAAGTAACAAACTTGGCAATTTTATCGGCAACCATCCAAATTGTAGCAACCTTAAGAGTTTTGTGACCCAACCCTTGCAGCTCTCCTTTGATTTTATACTTTTTGCCATACGGTGTCTGCTGTAAAAACTCAGATTTTCCTTTCATCGCTAGTGTTTTTAAGTGATCGTGCCGGTCCTGCCAATTGTCAAAAGTATATCCGGCTTGGGATAGGAACTTTGATTTATCATTTTTGGGAAGAAGGATGAGTAGATATTGCGTCAACTTGGCTTGAGAAATTAAAAATTGTGTAGCAATTGGTGGTTGAGATTGCGTCATATTAAAAAGATTTTTTCTATGCCAACAAATCTAAAAGCTGACTTTCATTCAGTTCTTGAACCCCCAATTGACGGGCTTTGTCTAATTTAGATCCGGCATTTTCACCAGCCACAAGATAATCAGTATTTTTACTAATAGAACCCGTCACTTTTCCGCCAGCAGCTTTGATTTTTTCGGCGGCTTCAGTGCGTTTGAGGGTGGGTAAGGTACCTGTGATCACAAAGGTTTTACCGGCAATCTGATGGTTAATTTCGGTTTGTGCGGTCTGGGTTTGGGAAAAGGTCAAGCCAGCTTTTTTCAGTTTTTCAATTAATTGTTGATTGGCATCAACCCGGAACCAATCGACGACGGACTGAGCAATTTCTTCGCCAATGCCATAAACCCCTTGTAATTGGGCAAAGGTGGCTTTTTGGAGTTGGTCTAAAGTTGGGAAGTTTTGCGCCAAAATTTCCGCATTCACTTTCCCCACAAAGCGGATACCTAGACCATACAAAACACGGGCATAGTCTTGATTTTTTGAGTGGGCGATCGCCTGGATTAAATTTGCCGCTGACTTTTGCCCCAGGCGCGGGAGAGATTGTAATTGTTCGCTGGTCAGGTCATAGATATCGGCGATGGATTGCACTAGACCATGCTCGATCAAAAGAATCACATTTTTTTCGCCTAAACCCTGGATATCGAGGGCGTCACGGCCAGCCCAATGGACGAGGGAACCCCGCAAAATCGCTGGGCATGAGCTGTTGACGCAACGGGCAACGGCTTCTCCAGAGGGACGCACCAGGGCTGAGTTGCATTCGGGGCAATGGCTAGGGAATTGATAGGGAACAGTCGCTTCTGGGCGTAAATCAACTAAAACTCGTAAAACTTCCGGGATAATTTCCCCTGCTTTGCGAATAACAACCGTATCACCGATTCTGATGTCTAATTCTTTAATGCGGTCTTCGTTATGGAGGGTGGCCCGTTGTACCGTCGTCCCTGCTAATTGCACCGGTTCCATGACGGCCATGGGAGTGACAGCACCCGTTCTGCCCACGTTGACGATGATGTCTTTGACGATGGTGGGAGCTTCCTCGGCAGCATATTTTAAGGCGATCGCCCAGCGGGGAAATTTTTGGGTGAAGCCCAACTCAGCCTGGAGGGAAAAATCATTCAGTTTAACGACCACCCCATCGGTCAGGTAAGACAGTTTTTTCCGGCCTTTATCCCATCTTTCAAAATAGTTTTTTACAGCAGCTAAATCAGGACAAAGTTCGCGGTTTGGATTGACCCGAAAACCCATTTTTTTCAGAAATTCTAGGGCTTCCCATTGGCTGTTTAGTTGGGGAGAATTGCTAAAGTCTGGGAGGTGGAGGGTGTAGGCAAAAAAGTCTAACTTGCGCGCGGCAACGATGCGAGAATCGAGTTGTCGTAAAGTACCGGCGGCGGCATTTCTCGGATTGGCAAATAGATTTTCACCCGCTTTTTCTCGCTCCTGGTTAATTTTTTCAAAGGTCTCTAAAGGTAAAAAGGCTTCTCCCCGCACTTCCACTAAAGGAGGCGGATTATCGAGGTTTAAACGCAAAGGAATGGTGCGAATGGTGCGCAGATTTTGGGTGATTTCTTCGCCTGTCACACCGTCGCCCCGGGTGGCCCCCCGCACTAAAATGCCGTTTTCGTAGGTTAAGGCGATCGCCGAACCATCGATTTTAAGTTCGCACACATAACCGGAATGGCGAGGGATTTCTCCGGCTAAAGCCCGCTGCCACCGCTGTTCCCACTGGGTTAGTTCCCCAAAGTCAAAGGCATTTTCTAGGCTATAGAGGGGAATATTGTGCTTGACGCTGGTGAATTGGGTGGCGGGTTGATCGCCGATCCGCTGAGTGGGACTGTCGGGGGTAATGAGTTGGGGATGTTCCGTTTCCAGGGCCACCAGTTCCCGATAAAGCTGGTCATAAACGGCATCCTCCATGAATGGCGCATCGAGGACATAGTAAGCGTAGGCCGCTTTTTGCAGTTGCGATCGCAGTTGGGCCAGGCGGGCTTGGGGGGCGTCGGACATGGATTCGGGGAAAAGAATTTCAAACCGCAATTATAGGCGATCGCCCCAGGGAAATTATTCTGTTGCCTCTGCTTCTGGGTCGGTTTCGGTGGGTACGGCTTCGAGGGCCTTGAGATCTGCGGCACTGAGTACGGCCATTTCCTTAATTTGGTCTTTGTAGGTGGCAGGCGCAAGGTTAATCGCTGTCATGAAAAAGGGTTTGGCAGCGGCTTCATTTCCTTGATTTTTTAAGACCATGGCCTTGGCGAGGACTGGCCGAAAGTCTGTTTTATTTACTGTGGCGGCTTGGTCATAGATGGCGATCGCCTCCCCGAAGCGTTTTTGAGCGACGTAAATTTGCCCCAACATCAGTTGAATAGATGTAACCTTTTCTGGGTCGATTTCAATGGTTTCTTCTTCCGTTAATTGCCCCATGTCCTTGAGGGTGGTTTGGAGCAGTTCGATTGCTCCCTCTGGCCGATTTTGCACCAGGAGCAGATCAACCATGCCCTGGAGAGCGTTGATGTGGGTGGGATCTGTCAACAGCACCTTTTTGTAAGTCGCGGCGGCCCCTTCGTAATCCTTGGCCTCCTGTTTAACCTGACCTAGCAGCACGAGATAATCGGGATTATCGCTGTGGATTTGCGCCAGACCATCGAGGGCGGTGGCCGTTTTTTCTAAATCATTGAGCTTGAGGCTGGTATCCAACAGACCCCGGAGAGCTTTTTCGTTATTGGGTTCTTTTTCTAACCAGATTTCATAACTTTGTTGGTCTTTTTCGAGGAGGGCGATCGCCGGATCAGGGGTTGTTTCGGGCTGCACCTTGGCCGCCGCTGCCGTTTTCCGGGCCACCATCCACTGGTCAAAGCGTGGCATCACCAAGAGCCCCCCTGCCAACAGAAACAGAAGCCCAGAAAGACCATAGACCCAGGCACGGGGACGATAGTATTTTTCGATGATGTGACTCGCCATGGCTATAGATAGTGGGGAAAACTAAGGGGATAAAAACCAGACCCAAAAGACCGGAAAAGTCAGAAGGTTGGCAAAATTTTATCTAAATTTTACTGATTTATCGGAAAAGTCGCCTTAAGACTCCGCTGTTCTAGGGCGATGATACAAGGCGAGCGACTGACGCTAGGCAGGAGCCATGCCAATATCGAGTGGCATTTTGCTACACTGCATTCTAGCGGATAGGGTAATCAACCGCTCTAAAAACCCAGTCGCCTCACGGCACTACGCTGAACCTTGACAATCAAAGATATCGGGTTCTATCCAATTGTTCTAGGTTCCCCCTGTGGATAGGTAAAGTCTTTGCAGGAACTAGACGACCAGCATTTGAAACAAGGGTTTCAAGTCAAACAAACATTGGAGAAATTTCACTACCCAGGGGCACTGGGAAAGTAACGCTTGGGGAGAGACCCACCTCTGGTTAGGGCTTCGCAAGGAATCCTAGGTAAGTGGACTCGCTGAACCAAGAATCCCCTCACCTTTAGGCAGGGGAGTGTCAACACCTCTGACACCCCATTGAGTACAATAGGCAGGCGCTAAACGTCTTCATCTGTCCTAATATGATCGAAGGCAGAATGCTAATTTTTATCGTGATGGCGATCGCCTACCGATGATGTTGATGTCTGATAGTTGACTATCTGGCATCGAAAACGATCTGTATTTTTTTGTTAGCCCACCTAGAAAGCATTGGATAAGCCCGTGTCTGAATCTAACCATCATCTATCGTCTCCACCAGCGCCGAACCCCCATGAGGACCAGACGACCTCCCAAAAACTACGGCAACATCCCATTCCCCCCGCCAGCCATCCCCGTCAATATCGGGCCATTGGCATTGTGCGCGGTAAATATACCCCCGAAGACCCAGAGCAAATCAGTAAGGGGGCGATCGCCACAGCGGATGGCGACATTGAAGCCGTTTTATTGGGTCGCGTGATTAGCCTGATCAAAAATCACATTGACCTCGACCAAGAGCACGTTTGGGTCGTCTATCCCCGCACCCGCCAGGATGACAACCATCTCCACCTCCAGATTCTCGGCATTTGGGAGCCCGAAAACCTTGATGATCCAGAGGCCCTCACGGAGTCCATTCCCACCAGTGACCAAGTCGAAGACGGCTATTTTTCCATTCGCGGTCAGGTGGTTTTCTATGACGCCGAATCCAAAAAAGTCATCGTTAAAATTCGTCAATCGCCGAAGAAGCAAGGGGACAAACCCAAATTTTTCAAGATTCAACTCATTGGTGCCCTGCCGGATCGTCCCGTTAACCATTTTTATGATCTCCAGGCGAAGCTCCTCGACAATATGCTGATGATCCAAACCTGCGAAGATATTGGCTATATCAGCAGTCGCCGTAAAGGCCCCAAACCCGGCGGGAAACCCTTTAACCGCGACAAGAGCAAACCCAGACCCATCGGTGATCATCCTGCCAGTGACAGCCATGGGGCAACTGCCAGAGCGAGACCTGTACCCCGACCCAAACCAAAAGATAGTGAGGGCTAAATCACAGTAATTTTACGGTAACTTCAGGCTAACTCCCGGTCTCCCCCTTTGATGAAGAAAAGTCATTGGGGGTTCTTTGTTGGCTGAGTTTGGCGAGGGTATCAAAGGCAAATTTTTGCACCAGGATTTCTAAGGCCCGGGCGATCGCCGTTGCCTGGGGCGGCAGTTGATCAATGAGGGCTTTGAGGTGTTGGGCCCTGGCGGCAAGGGCGGCTTGGTGAAAGGCTTTTAACCATTCCGGGGGAAATTTTTGTAATGCCTCTGGGGTTAGGGCTGGGAGTTGTTCGTCCCGTGCTTGGGGAGGATAGAGGGTTAGGTGCATCGGGTTGGCTGGGGTGACACTTGTAAGTTCAAAGGAAAAACAAGAACCGACCCCAGGCTGGCTACTGACAACGATTTCACCGCCCATGAGATTGACAAATTTTTGGCTGAGGGCCAAGCCCAAACCACTGCCTCGACCCATGCGATCGCCGGCTTCTAATTTCACAAAATTATCAAAGAGTTTGGTGAAATCTGTTTCGGCAATGCCGATCCCTGTATCTGTAACGCTGAACTGGAGACGGAGGGGATTTTGCGCCAGGGTTTTTACGGCCAGTTGAACGCAGCCACTGTCGGTAAATTTGAGGGCATTATTCAGGAGGTGGAGCAGCACAGAATGGAGTTTTGCTTGGTCGGCGTTGATATAACGGGGCACCTGCTCATCCCAATGGATATCAAGCTGGATATTTTTGTGCTGGATTTCCAGGGCATACATTTGGGCGAGGTCATCCAGGAGATCGTGGAGATTAAACAGGTTGGGGTTCAGTTTTAGGGTGCCCTTTTCAAACTTCGCCAGGTTGAGAATATCGTTGAGCAAGGCGAGGAGATGTTTCCCCGACCGATGGATGATGCTTAAGTATTCCTGGTGATCCGTCGATAGGTCAGGCGATCGCTCCATAATTTGCGTAAAGCCTAGGACCGCATTCAGGGGCGTTCTCAGTTCATGGCTCATGCTCGTGAGGAACTGGTTTTTGGCATGGTTTGCGGCCTCGGCCAATTCCTTTGCCAGTTCGAGTTGTTTATTAGCCTGCTGCCGTTGGTGGTAGTTGTAAATTAAGTTGCCGGCGATCGCCAAAATATCCGCATCTTCCTTTGACCACAGCAGATGATCCACCGCTGTCGAAGAACACTCAATGTAGCCCCAGGGTTTCCCTTCTGCATCCTGGATCGGGATCCATAACACCGCCTTAACCCCTAGGTGATCTAAAAATTCCTGTTCAGCGATCGCCGTTGGCGGTAGGGAGATTTTTCGATTGAGCAAAATTATTTCTTGTTTCTGCCAATGATCTAACCACCACGGATAGGGACTTAGATCAATTTTTTGTAAGTCTTCTAACCATAGATGGGGAGCCGCACTCCAAGCAGCAATGCGTTCGACGGTGGCGTGATCGGATTGACCGAGCATAATCGACATTCGATCCGCTTGGAAGGTTTGACCCAGTCGAGCCAGTAACGCCTCCAAATCGAGATTAGCTTCTACCACCATCATGTGGGAAATATCAGCCAGCATGGTTTCAAGCTTCAGACGATGGCGGAGCACCTTATCAAAGTTTTTCCGCTCTGTAATATCTAGGGCAAAACCATCAATGACAAGATCACCATCGTTGACCGTGTGGATGTTAAAGGAGCAGTCATAGAACCAGCGCCAATTGCCGGCGGCATCCCGGATCCGATATTCCAGCTCAAAGTTCCTGCCGGCCTGTAAGGTCTGGAGGACTTGATCGACATCGACGATATCTTCGGGGTGGATCGATTGGTGCCAGAGCGCTGGGTGGTCTAGTAAATGTTGCATGTCATAGCCAAGGATCTGTTGCACCTGGGAGGAATAAAACAAACCACCCCGTTGGGGCGAATATTGGTAGATGATCGCTGGAATCCCATCAACCATTTTTTGGTAGCGATGCTGGCTTTCAACAAGGGCGATCGCCGCCTGTTTATATTCAGTAATGTCTTCGATAATAGTCAAAAGATATTCTGGTTGGCCTTGGTTGTCATAGATATAGGAGCAGATCACCTTGACCCAAATAAAATGGCCCTGGCGGTGACGATAACGTTTTTCTAAAACAGCACTAGCCGCTTTGTGGCGGTTGAGTTTGGCCCGTGCTTCGTGGCAGATATGGATATCTTCAGGATGGGTGAGTTCTTGCCAAGTGAGTTGCTGTAATTCTGCTTCACTGTAGCCACAGATCTGACAGAAGGCTTGGTTGACCAGCGAGAAATGATCCGTCCGGTCAATTTGTACGATCCCCAGGGCGGCTTGGTCGAAGATTGCCCGTAGACGGGCTTCACTGGCGGCCAAGGCATTGAGGGCTTGCTGCATTGTCGTAATGTCTTGCACGGCCCCCCCTAAAAAAATAGGTTGGCCCTGCTCGTTCCGGGTCAGTTCGTGGTAGTCCTTGAGATAACGCACTTCGCCGGCGGGAGTAATAATGCGATATTCAGAACTGGGTAGCTGTTGACCGCTCAAGAGACTTTCAATACTGGCCTTTATGCGATCGCGGTCGTCGGGGTGAAGCCGCTCAAAAAAGGTTTCCGCATTGGGGTGAATTTCACCAGGGGCAAAGCCAAAGATCTGAAATGTTTCTGGAGACCAATAGATTTGATCGGTGCGGATATCCCATTCCCAAACGCCAATGTGGGCGATCGCCTGGGCTTGGGCAAGGCGGGCTTGGCTGGCGGCGAGGGCTTGGGTGCGTTGTTCGATGAGATCTTCTAGGTGGGTTTGGTAGCGGTTGACCTGTTGGGCCAGGTGATTACGGGCGGTCACATCCGTCAAGACCACTAATAGTCGCGAATAATGGTTGGTTTGCTCGCAGACAGCCGCCAATTCCACTTCTAAAATGTCGCCATTTTTCTTGATGAACTGATAGGCATCATCTTCTACAGAGCCCTGGGTGGTTAGGGTGGGCAGGAGGACTTGTTCTGCTTTATGGCGGGAGACTGGCGTCAAAAAATCAGTGACATTGCAGCCAATGACTTGCCGCCGTTCATAACCCAGCACCTGCAACCAACGATCACTCACCGCAAGGATTTGCCCCGTCGCATCCATCGAATGCAACATCGCCGGCGTTTTTTCGTAGTAGTAGATGGCCTGTTGGTTTAATTCCAGGGCGATCGCCTTTTTCTCGGAAATATCAATGATCACCCCATCGAGCCAAAGCAGATTTCCCTGGTCATCAAAGACCCCTTGGCCCCGTTCATCGACCCATCTCACTGTGCCATCGCGATGTTTGAGGCGGTATTCGAGGGCGAAGGGTTTTTTCTCCTGCACTTTCCGCTCAATAATTTGGCGCACAAAGGCCCGATCATTGGGGTGGATGAGGCTGGCATAGTGGCGATCGCCCCCTGGGAGAAAATCAGCCGCAGGATAACCTACCAATTGTTCAATGGTTTCGCTGAAATAGATCCCGTGCCATTCCGCCGTATTTAAACATCGGTACACCGTGCCCGGAATATTTTGAATCAACGTTTGGAGGCGATCGCCCTGGAAATCGCCTAAAGGTGCTGCCGAGAGTGTCCCCTGAGTCCGGCCCAACATCGTCCGTAGGGCAACCCGCAGCGTATGTACCAGCAGCGGCCCCGTCAGTTCAGACCACAAAAAACAATCTAAAACCCCAAGGCGCAGCATTTCATCCTGGAGTGCTGCCTCATCGGTCAACCCAATCCAAGGCCACCGTTGCACCACCTCGGCATGGTCAACCAAATAAGTCAGCGGTGCATCACTGAGATAAAGATCATGGTGACCCAAACTTTGCAGCGCAGACGTCGCCGTCAAATCAAGCCAAACCAGTTGGAAATCCTCAGGCTGCTCCTCTACCAAAAGCGTTTGCAGCCGTTGGTAAACGTTAATATCCGTTGATAAAACCGCGACACTATAATGAGAAGCAACCATAGGGCGACAGGCACTGTAGCATTTTTAAACGAGATCTGTTTATCCTGACGAAGGCGAGGCTATGGCTCCATAGCAACCCTTGTTCTCTATCCTAAATGTTTCCCAATAACCGTGGATTATCTTCAGTTTTTTCAACACACAGAACGGCAGCGGGTGAGCGATGGTCAACTGACACCATTAATCCCGTCCGGTTTTACTCGACCCCTCATGGTGCTGATCCTATCCCAACTCGGCGATTTTGACAGTCTTGAGTATGCTTGGTGGCTCCAAAAGGATGCTGATTTCTGTCGCGGGGTAGATTATGTGGCAGTGGGCATTGGCGATCGCCGTTCTGGTCAAAAATTTTGTGACTATACGGGTTTCCCGGCCGAGAAATTATTCATCGATCCCAATGCAACCATTCATCAGGAACTGGGCCTATATCGCGGGTTAACCTGGAAAATTCCCGGACTCAAAGCAGGACAAAATGCTTGGGTAAATCTGATGCTGATGTGTGCTGGCATTGGCAGCCCAGGTACCCTCAAGGAAGTTTTGCGGGGTTATACGGGGGATAAACAAGCGCCCCAACTGTTTGCCGATGATGAAGTCGTTAAAGCGGCTCCTTTACCAGCCCTAAAGGGAGAATTTTTTGCGGCGGCTGGGGGGAAGGGTTTTCAGCGGCCCTTAGAATTGGCCACTTTGCGCCTGCGAAATATGGCTGAAGTCCTCGGCAATTGGTCTACCTATGTGCCCGATGCCCAGTACATGACCCAACGGGGAGCGACATTCCTCTTTGCGGCCGATGGCACGCTGAAATATGAACACTTCGACCAAAATATTCTAGGGTTTGCGGCGAATATGAGTCGGCCTTTAACCTTCCTGGAGAACCTGCCTGCGGTGCAGCGAGTGGCCTAGGTGAATTACCAGTTTCGCTTTGCCCCCTATCGCCGCCCCTTTAAAACGCCTCTCCGTACCCACCATGGTTTGTGGACTATGCGGCAGGGGATTATTCTTTCTCTACAAGACGAAATGGGACGGATTACCCAAGGAGAAATCGCCCCTCTACCGTGGTTTGGCACAGAAACCCTAGAGGAGGCGATCGCCTTTTGTGCGGTCTTTGGGGGAAACATTACCCGTGAGCAAATTGCGGCAATTCCCGATACCCTGCCAGCCTGTCAATTTGGTTTTGAAACGGCTCAACTTAATCTTGCCAGTACCGAAAATTTAGTATCCTTACCCCCTACAAAATTTTGTCAGTTAATCCGGCGATCGCCTACCCTGTTTCAAGACCTACAAACTTTACTACAACAAGGATTTCGCACCTTTAAACTGAAAATTGCCCTGGATACACCCACAACAGAAATCGCCCTCTGTCAGCAAATCCTGGCTGCCTTGCCTGCTGATGGTCGGTTGCGCCTCGATGCCAATGGCGGTTTAAACCGAGAACAAGCGAAATATTGGCTAAATTGGGGGGAATCCCAAGCAAAACTAGAATTTATCGAGCAGCCCCTAGCCCCAGAGCATTTCTCTGACCTATTACAGCTAAACGCAGCATTTCAAACCCAAATCGCCCTAGACGAATCCGTTTCCCAGCTTGCTTCTTTAGAACATTGTTATGGCCAAGGTTGGTGCGGTGTTTTTGTGATCAAATTGGCGATCGCCGGTTTTCCGTCCCGGTTAAAAGAATTTTGCCAAGCTCACCAGCCAGATATTGTGATTTCTACTGTTTTTGAAACGGCAGTCGGCCAACGGGCACTTTTGAATTTTTCGCAAAAATTTTTCCCATCCCAGCGAGCTTTAGGCATGGGCGACATCCACTGGTTTACTGATTGAGTGTTTCGAGAAACTGATTTACCGTAATAATTGGCACATTACGAAAAGGATTCAAAACAAGTAAATCCTGATCTCCCGTGACTAGAAAACTGGCATTTCCACTAACAGCTAATTCTAAAAATTGATTATCCTTGGGGTCGCGGCAAGCAAAAACTTTTTCTGTAACCATTATCATTTCTACCTTTGTGAGCAACAACATTAAAAATGCCAAGCGTTTTTCCAAAGAGAGGTACTTGTCAAATTTTGGGCGTCTTAAAACCTGACTGATCTCTGTATAAATTTCTTGGGATAGTAATAAAACTTCCCGCTGCGTAACATAGTCAAAGACTGCTTGGGGTTTAGAATTACGAAACAACAAACCACTAATTAAAATGTTTGTATCAAGGACAATACGCCGTTTACTCATCCTCTAAAATTCCTTGAAGTATTGTCTCTGTCAAACCACTTGTCGCAACATCTTCACGAATCTCTTGTACCAATTCATCAAAGGAACGAGATTTTAAAATTTCCTTCACCATGACACTAAATAAAAATAAAGCTGCTTGTTGTTGTTGCTGGGTAGCTTTGCGGTAAGCTTTGGCCACTTCCGAGTCCACTTGAATCACAATATTTTCCATAATTCTTACAAGTTAAAGAAATTTCTTTCATCATATCCGAGTCAGTTTGGAATGGTTAGGTTAGGCGATCGCCTCAGGCTCTAGTGCAATCTGGTGAGTCTGGCAAAATTGGTAAATTTCTCGTTTGGCTCGTTTTGCCCGTTCAACCTGAAGACGGTGTTTAAACTGCCGATTGATATCTGCCAAAATATTTTCGGTGATGGTCTGCTTGGGTTGGAGTTGAGCGATAATCGTTGCTCCGAGACCTTTGTGACAAGTCGTTTGCTGGGAAGACAGGGGTAAACCGTAGAGAATATAGTTGGCGAAATGTTCACAGTTATGGAGAGCAATGTTGTAGCGGGCTGTCTCAATAAACTGTTGCACTCGCCTTACCTGCGTTTGGGTGATTTTGACCTGGCCTCGCAACTCAATGCCCTTTGGCCCCCACCCCAAGGAATTAGATAAACCCGGTGTTTCACTGAGAAAGTAGTGATCAGCTAATCCCCCAAGCACCGCAATACTTTCTTTGTGTACAGACAATTGATTTTCTGGCACCAAATGAACTACTCCAGCCTAAGAGGCATGGAGTTTCCGTCGTTTCATCACCCCAAGTTGCCTCATGCTTCCGCAATCGGTAGAGCTTGGCGGCTCCGCGACTGAAGAGGCCAGTTCCTGACCCCTTGCCCAGGCTAAATTAACCTGAGCTGCATTGATATCTCTATCCTCCCTGTGGCCACAGTTTGGGTTTGAGCAAATATGTACCCTGTCTGCCAATGTCTTTGGCGTTAGCTCCCAACATTTAGCGCAACGCTGAGAGGGCTTAAGCGTCCTTGTCGGGGACTCCACATAAAATCCTCCTGCCTCTGCCAGCTTGTATTCCAGCATTGAACCAATCATGCCGAAGCCAACCGAGAGAATGGAGCGGTTAAGCCCTGTTTTTTGAGCTTTCCGTTTGCTGCCTTTTTTGGCTTTGCGGGTCATGTTTTTGACGTTTAACTGCTCACCTGCAACCAGGCTATTACCGCTGACTATGTCGCTTGTGATTTGATGCAGCCAATCTTCGCGCTGACGGGTAATTTTGCGTTGCCGCATTGATACCTGCCGTCTCGCTTTTTGCCACCGCCGCGATGCTTTAACTCGCTTATTTCGGTTTGGTGCACGCTTTCGTCTGAGTTGCTTGGATGCTTGCTTTACGGCAACTTCACCGACTTTGATAAAGCTAGGCTTTGATAGTTGCTCCCCTGTAGAAAGGGTAATCGCTTCCTTGCAACCTAAATCAATCCCCACAGATCCCCCGTCAGCTTCCCGCTGCGGCTTACATTTGACGGTGATTGAGGCATACCACTTGCCCTGGCGGAAGAAAATTGTGCAAGTTGTTGGTTTTCCCCAGGTGCGAGCTTTCCCTCTCATTTGCATTCTGCCTAAGTGGCTCAACTTGAGAAAGCCATGCTGACCATCTGTTTCTACCTGCCAACCTGCCCCGCAGGGATATGTCCACCCCGAATATCTCCGAGATGCCTTGAACTTTGGATATCCCCCCAATCCCTTAAAAAATCGGTTGAAGGCAAAGTCCACTCGCTTTAACGTTGCCTGTAGGGCATGGGAACCCAGTTCTTTAAATTCTGGCCATACTTGCTTGAACTCCGGCAAACTATTTTGCTGCTCAAAGTAATCAACGGAATGATTGAACTTTTGGTACTGGGTTTTGCGATTAGCTATTGCCGCGTTATACAAACTGCAATGTAAGCGCCGCCAATAGTGCAGCTTTTTTTGCTGTTGGCGACTTGGATAGAGCCTGTAAGTGATTCGGCGTGTTACCATGCTCCTATTGTAGTCTATTGTGCCCACAATGAACAAGTCAGAAGTACTAAAAATAAGGCTAACATCAGAGGATCTGGCAAGACTCAAGGCGTTCGCGTCCAACAAGGATGTCAGCATGGCTCAAATTATCAGAGAGTACATAAGGCGATTGCCTAAGCCTGATTGATTTGGCTACTTCCGTTTCTCTTCAGTAGCCGCGCTATCCTTCCCTACCCTAAAGAGGGATAGGGACTGCCGCGCCCAAGTTCAAAATAATCCACCAAGGCCAAGGCTTGGTTGAGTTGTCCCAAAAGCCGTTGCATTGCCCGTTGAATGGCTAAATCTGGATTGGGGGCGATCGCCTTTTCCCAGAAGCCCTCACAGGTTACTGTCGCCTGGGTCAAGTTGTTAATGATTGACTTGGTTTGAATCTCCATGGTCATCTGCTTGATTTTTGGTCTTCAATCATCCTGACGGCGATCGCGTTACAGTTCGTCACAAAAGCTCCCTTTCCGGTAATCCTTTCCATTACGCTGACAAATACTGTTCTTTGATCGACTCTGCTGCCCATGACTGCCCAAATTCCTGCCCACAAGAAAGCGAAAGGTTTACCCCGGGGGAGCGTCCGTCCGGCCAAGGCCCTGTGTAGTGACTGCGGCCTCTGTGATACCCATTTTATCCACTATGTTAAAGAAGCCTGTGCTTTTCTCAATCAGCAGTTTGACAAGCTCGAAACCAAGGTACATGGTCGCAAGCGGGATCTAGACCAAGAGCAGGAAATGTATTTTGGCGTGCATCAAAAAATGGTCGCCGCCCGGAAAACAGATCCCATCGAAGGGGCGCAATGGACGGGGATTGTTAGTTCCCTCGCCTGCAAGATGCTCGAAGAAAAACTGGTAGAAGGGGTCGTTTGTGTGCAGAGTTCTCCGGATGACCGTTTTCAGCCGATGCCAATCATCGCCACTACCCCAGAGGAAATTCTCGCCGCCCGGGTCAATAAGCCAACTCTTTCGCCAAATTTGACGATCCTAGAGCAGATTGAACAGGGTGGGTTCAAAAAACTATTGGTGATTGGTGTGGGTTGCCAGATCCAAGCTTTGCGGGCGGTGCAGGATAAATTGGGCCTTGAAAAACTTTATGTTTTGGGTTTGCCCTGTGTGGATAATGTCACTCGCGCGGGTCTACAAAAATTTCTCGATACCACCAGTCGATCGCCTGAAACCGTCGTCTATTACGAGTTTATGCAGGACTTTAAGGTGCATTTTAAGCATGAGGATGGTTCTACGGAAACAGTCCCCTTCTTTGGTCTAAAAACCAATCAATTGAAGGATGTGTTTGCACCGTCTTGCATGAGTTGCTTTGACTATACCAACGGTTTAGCGGATCTCGTGGTGGGTTACATGGGTGCCCCCTTCGGTTGGCAGTGGATGGTCGTGCGCAACGAAACGGGCCAGGAAATGTTTGATCTCGTCGCCGATCAAATTGAAACGCAGCCGGTTAGTTCTAAAGGCGATCGCCGGGCCGCTGTGCAAAATAGTATTCCTGCTTACGATAAAGGCGTAACGCTACCAATGTGGGCGGCGAAACTGATGGGAGTTGTGATCGAAAAAATTGGCCCGAAGGGCTTAGAGTACGCCAAATTTTCCATTGATTCTCATTTTACGCGGAACTATCTTTATACCCGCCGCAATTACCCAGGTAAGCTAGAAGCCCATGTGCCAGAGTTCGCGAAAAAGATCGTCGCCCAGTACGAACTCCCCAAGGACTAGCGGCTATTTCCCCCTCAGTCAGCGGTACCAATTCGCCAGGGAATTCTGTTACAGTGAGGGGGATGTTTGGTTTTATAAAGTTTTATGTCAGGTTGGCTAGAGCACAGCGTACAGGTAGAAGTTGACGCCCCCATCGATCTCGTTTGGGAACTCTGGTCAGATCTCGAACAAATGCCCCAGTGGATGAAATGGATTGATTCTGTGGTGATCCTTAAGGACAATCCGGATCTGTCCCGCTGGAAATTAGCCAGTGGCTCCTTCGAATTTACCTGGCTTTCTCGCATTGTAAAAGTCGTTGAGCATCAAATTATCCAGTGGGAATCCATTGATGGCCTGCCAAATCGGGGGGCGATTCGTTTCTATGATCGCCATGGCAAAACCATTGTTCGCCTCAGCATTGCCTACGATATCCCCGGTATTTTAGGACAGGTAATGGATAATCTCTTTTTAGGCCGGGTCGTGGAATCAACGATCCAAGCCGATCTCCATCGCTTCCGGGATTACGTTAGAAATCTCCAAGAACAATCGCCTACTTCTGTATAGCGCAGTGAATTCCTAGGCTTTAACGGCTTCGGGGTGGATCACCTTGGCGCGATGTAAAAGGCGATCGCCTTGACGGTAGCCCGCATTTTGAATCACCACCGCATCCCCTGGGCCGACATCACCGTGATTTTTCACCAATTGATGCTCTTGGGGGTCATAGTCCACAATTTCGCCGACGGTGCCGATGGGAGTCACGTCCCAACTCGCGAGGAGTTGCTCAAAGGGTTGGGTGAGGGCCACAAGGGTTCTAGCAGGGAACTGGGCATTATCCTGGGCGGCCTTGGCGGCGGCAGACCATTGCAACAGCCACGCTTCGAGGATATCCAGGGCTTCCTGTTGCCAGCGTTGCTCGTTTTGGGCTTGTTGGCTGTCGAGTTGGCTTTCTAAGCGGGCGTATTCGGCCTTGAGGGTTTCTTCTTGCTGGGCCTGAGCTTCGGCCTGGGCGGCTAATTGTTGCTGGAGGTGGTCGATTTTATCGGTATATTCCTGCTGCTGGGCTTGGAGATGATGTTGAAGTTGCTCGATTTCCTCGGCGTGGTTAATGGCCTGGGTTTCTAGTTGGCCGCGGAGGCGATCGCCCTCTGCCTGGAGTGCTTCGAGTTCAGCGGGGTCAACGCCAGTTGCTTGAGTTGTTTTGGGGGTAAATTCTAAGGGCTGAATCCCTGTGGGGAGAAACAGAGCGAGAAATTCATCCACCGATTGATCGAAATATTGAGCCAATTTCACCACGGCTTCGACGGGGATGCTGTGAATGAGTCCGGCTTGCAGTCGGTAAATTTGCCGCGCCGCGACCCGCGAATAGGCCGCCAGTTGAATAACATCGCTCACATTGGCTTGGGCCATGAGGGTTTGAAGTTGGGCAGCGTGGGGATGGCTCATGGGGAGGGGGCAGTTTCGTCAGTAGGGATACTCTGGCATTCTCACCCATGGCTGAGAAAGGATGCAGCCTTTTTTATTAAATCGTTAAAAAATCACTATTTCGGGTTGTTTGTCGAGGCATTTTCGCTGCGGGATGAAAAAATCTTGATATGCTGTTTCTTTGATGCTTGTCCTGTTGAGAAAAGCGATGAATCTTAAGCGCATTTGGGCGATCGCCAGTAATTGTTTCCGAGAAGTGATCCGCGATCGCATTTTGTATTTTTTGGGTTTTTATGGCCTTGTGTTTGCCCTGGCGGTACGGATTTTACCCGATGTGTCGGCGACGGCAGGGGCGAAGATCGTCGTGGACTTTGGCCTGGGGATGATCGGCATTCTCAGTGTGCTGGTGGCTGTTTTCGTGGGCACAGGCTTGGTCAACAAAGAAATTGAAAAACGCACGATCCTGGTGCTAATTCCTAAACCCATTAGCCGCGCCGAACTAATTGTCGGGAAGCATTTGGGGCTTTCGGCGGTGGTGGCGGTGATGCTAGTTGCCATGGGGATTGTTTACTTCGCGCTCTTGGCCTGGTCACAAAGTATGATGCCGCTGCTGTGGCAAGGGTCAACGGTACCGCTGGGGCCAATTTCCCTTTCCCTCGGTTATTTATTTATTGAGTTAATGCTGATCATTGCCGTGGCGATCGCCTTTGGGGTATTTACCAGTTCTCTCTTGGCAACTTTATTTTCCTTTGGGATTTACCTCATGGGCCACTTCAGCACTGACCTAGTAAGGTTGGGGGAATTGAGCCAAAATACGGGTGTCCAGTGGATCACTGAAAATCTCTATAAAGTTCTGCCAGATTTATCGCGCCTAAATTTCCGTAATGAGGTGGTTTACGGGGTGGTTCCTGATGGCCAAACCCTACTCCTGAGCGCAATTTATGGCATCGTCTATGTAATTCTGCTCCAGGCGATCGCCATCTTTATTTTCAGTCGGCGACAATTTTAAACGCCCCAGTTCAGAAATGGTAAATGGATAAAAAATGCCCCCTAATTCATCAGGAGTCAGGGGGAGTTTTATTGAAAAAACCAGACTAAAAAATTTAATAGCCTTCTAAAAATCTAATTTGAATAGTCTTCTATAATTTGGCGGATATCTTCAGGCGCAATATTCGCTCTTTCAGATTTTGTGTACAGCGTCAGTAGAATAATGCCTGTATCAGTCTTGAGGTAATAGATTAAGCGATAACCGCCACTTTTCCCTTTTTGAACATCAGTATTGCGGACTCTGAGTTTAAAAACAGGATAGTTCACGCCGGGAATTTGATCACCTGGCAACTTGCCTTGGCTGAGGGCTTCGATAATCGGCTGAATGTCTTTTTTAATATTGCGATATTTCTTTGCGAGTTTACGGAGATTGCGGCGAAAAACAGCCGACGTTTCAACTTGGATGGGGGTTTTATTCGGCATGATCAATCTCATCCCAAAGTTGCTCAACGGGAAGGGTTTGTCCGGTCATTGCTTCATGCCATGCTTGCCGAAAGTCATCGAGTAATTCTGCTTTTGTTGGTTCATCGGCTTCGTCTTCTTCAGGAATTAGGATAATGACTTCGACACGACTATTTTTAATCGCAACTAAAGGGTTATCAAGGGTAAGTTGCCCCTGAGCGTCAATGGTTGCCATGACTTTTTGCGCTTTCATATTTTGATCCTCTATCAATCACAGATTTTTATATTTATTGGATAGGGAAGCCGCCATGTTTTTCAAGGACTTGGTCGATAAATCCCGCATTAGCACCTGCTGAAAAGACTTGTACTGATCAAACAACACTCCACTTTTTGCATTCTTGAGTTTTGTGGCGATCGCCTCCCGAATCAGTTGGGCTAGATTTGCCATCCGCTTCGCCAAATCCCTAGGGTTTTTCGCCTGAGTCACCCGTGCAACAAGGAAGCCCTTAAGGATCGTTTCAACCTGTTTTTGTCCTTCCTCATCAGCCTTAAATTCTCCCTTCGTATTTAACTTACCTAAACGTCCCTCCGCCTGTAGCCTGCCATCCACATACCAACGAAAGTCTAGGTAATCTGTCAAAATCAAGTTGCCGAGAGCCGCCAGATATCGCTTCATCTGCTGGGACTTCTCTTCCCGCTTTAAGGACTTGCCCACATCCTTCGCTTCGAGATGACCAATCTCTTGATAATCCTTTTGAATTAGAAGATCAGGCGCACCACAATCAATTCGTTTTGGCTCATTTGTAACCGTTAGCCCATTATCTAAGGACTGCAGTAACTTCTGTAAAGTTGCTCGGTGGGTATGCTCCGTGGCATTGCCCTGCTTTACTGCG
Source organism: Picosynechococcus sp. PCC 7003 (assembly GCF_001693255.1). NCBI lineage: Bacteria > Bacillati > Cyanobacteriota > Cyanophyceae > Chroococcales > Geminocystaceae > Picosynechococcus > Picosynechococcus sp. PCC 7003. The sequence continues at coordinate 2,800,874 of NZ_CP016474.1, read as the reverse complement.
GTAATAAGCTCTGAAAGGTAACTATCAAACACTGTGGTGATCCTTCTTTATCGAAGATTACGTAACAACTTTTCTAACGGCTCAATCACTGTTGGTAAATTATTTTGTATCGTAGACCAAGTGATTTTTAGATTGACTTGAAAATACTCATGGGCCATGATGTTCCGCATATCACCCATTAAATGCCAAGGAATATTAGCTTTGGCTTGGGTCTCAGACGATATATTTTTTGCGGGTTCCCCAATAACAATCAAATCATACAGAACTGCTTTTTGAATTGTCTCATTGCCACAAAAATCATCAAAATCCAGATTGGCAACATGTTTTTGAATGCTGGTGATTGAATTTAAAATATCCTGAATTCTTGCCTGCTCAGATCTACTAGAAGACATGAATTAAATCCTCAAAAACTGACTGGCGTAAATGTTCTTTTAACGCATCTTTTGTACCAAGGTCTACGGGACGGTCAAGGATTTCTTCAAGATAATTCTTAATTTGAAAAAATTCAAAAAAACCAACATTTTCTTCAAGTTCAACCAAACAATCTACATCACTATCTTGGGTTGCTTCATTCCTGGCAACCGAGCCAAATATCGCTAAAGACTTAACACCAAGATCCTTTAACTCCTGGGCATGTTGATATAAGAAATTCACAATATTGTTCTTGTTTAAAGATTCTTGCAAGATGATGGATGTTTCCATAAATCCAGTGTAAATAAATAACTGTATGAGGAATTCGGCGATCGCCATAACAATTCACCAAATACGCGCCATTTTGAGGACTAAACCTTGAAGCTCTGGCTCACAACTGACAACCTCTGGATTTTCCAAAATTTGTGGCGATTGATTCGGGCGATAGAGATGAACCGTCTGATTTTTTCGATCAATGAGAACGCCTAAACGCACCCCATTTTCAATGTATTCCGTCATTTTCTCTTGTAATCTTTTCAACGAGTCACTCGCTGACCGTAACTCAATCACAAAATCGGGACAAATGGGTGCAAAAGATGCTTTTTCTTCAGTCGATAACTGATTCCAACGCTCTAAGCGAATCCACGACACATCCGGCGATTTGGTGGAACCATTCGGCAAAGTAAACCCCGCACTCGAATCAAACGTTTCTCCCGTGCCGTCTTGCTCTGCCCAAGCCATTACTTGATAAAGCAACTTGGCATTTCGATTGCCCGTATCCGAAAAAGCAGGTGGCATAACAATTACTTCCCCCGTCGCTGTTCGTTCAATGCGGAGGTCTCGATTTGTCCGACAAAACTCATAAAATTGCGCATCACTCATCTTCAGTTGGGGCATAATCGCCGACAAATCTACCACAAAGGGCGATGCTACACTTTGCACCTGTAACGTTGTCATAACCCCTCCCTTCCAAAAACTTGTTTGATGATGCTTTAAGTTTATCAAGCCTTTTTAGGTCCGGCGATCGCCCCCATGCCCAGACAGAGAAAAAACGAACGGCGATCGCCATTTTTATTTTCAGTCGGCGACAGTTTTAAGTTATCGGTCGTAGTGAAAGCGACAGGCAAGGATTCTGATTTTGTCGTCGAAGACTTCGTAAACAAGGCGGTGTTCTTGGTCAATGCAACGAGACCAACAACCTGCAAGTTCATGTTTGAGGGGTTCGGGCTTGCCTGTACCAGTGAAAGGATTTCGCTGAATTTCTTGGATAAGCTTGATGATTTTGCGGGCTTTCTTACGATCTTTATCGACCCACTAGGCTAAATCTTCAAAGGCATGGGGATCAAATTCCAAGTTTTTCACGGGCTGCGTCGAGGGAAATACCAGTAGTGGGGTTTTTGGCGGCGAATAGCCTTTGTTTCATAGCATCACTACTCAAAAGATAAGCAGTTTCATTGTCTGCCATGAGGTCTTGCCAAACTTGGATCGGTACGACAACAGCAAGGGTCTGTCCAGTATCATCGCAAATGTATTGCAGATTATTCATCAGTAGTTTCGGTTAAGGGCTTTCTGCAATTTTATCTAATGTTTCTTGGGATTTGCTGGAAGAGAGACGGGCTTTTTGATCAATACTGAGGGAGCTTAGTCGGCAGCAATTCTAAGAATTTTTCCATTTCTCCAAAATGTCTCAAGGGTTTTTATGGTTATGATTCGTCCGTTTCAAACTCAGGATATTCTGGCGATCGCCCAACTATTCCACGACACCGTCCATACCGTAAATGCTCAAGACTACTCCCCGGCCCAACTGCGAGCCTGGGCGCCGGATGACCTATATTTTCGTGATTGGGAAACCCGTTGTCATGCTTGCTTTACCTACGTTGCCGAAGAGGATGAACAAATCCTTGGGTTTGCGGAACTTTCGCCAGCGGGTCACATTGGCTGTTTCTATTGCCACAAGGATCACCAACGGCGAGGCATTGGTCGCCAACTCTATCAAACACTGCTCGCCCAAGCAGAACAGCTGCAACTCGTCACATTAACCGTCGAAGCCAGCATTACCGCGAAACCTTTTTTTGCAGCCCTGGGGTTTCGGATTCTCCAAGAGCAACAGGTTCAACGCCACCAACAAACATTGACAAACTACCGGATGGTCAAGCCTCTCCGTTAAAATTTCCCACAAAAAACCCCTAGGTAATAGGGGAAATGGTTTGGCGATCGCCACTCTATCGCCACTTTTGAGAATTAGTCGAGGTAGCCGATCAAAGTAGCCATATCATCGGTTTCATTGGGGGCGACAGGGCGATTGCCCATAATCACAATGGTGTCGCTGACATGGAGATGGCTGGCCATAATCGGGCGATTACCAGAAACGGTCATGGTGCTAGAAATTTCCATCGTGCCAGCGGTCACCGGGCGATCCGCACCAGAGGAACGGTAGGTATGCATCACCTTGAGATGGCTGGGTTCAATGGGACGATTATTGGGCAGACCCAACTTGGTCGGCTCTTTCACAGAGAGGGCAACCACCTCGTCTTTTTTCGCCGTGCTGCGGGAACGGGTGGGACTTTTAGTTGTGCTATCGTTCGTGGGAGTCGAATTTTCGGTGGTCATGGGATTTCTCCTTGAGGTATCTGAGCCAACACCTACTGAATCAAAATTTTGAGTAGGATTATGTTTTAAGAATTTTTTCGTTACTTTACTTCAATTATCCCAAATGATGGGACAAAGATTCCTTGCTGATCTTAGACACACTTTGTCATAAATTCGCAACATTGTTTCTAAAGTATCCCATTAAATTAAGTTATGTCTAACGGGAGTAATGTTTTGTTTCGTCTCCACGCCCCTTTTACCCCCACCGGCGATCAACCCCGGGCGATCGCCAAACTGGTCAAATCCTTAGAATCCCAAGCCAAATATCAGACCCTATTGGGGGCGACGGGCACAGGCAAAACCTTTACGATGGCGGCGGTGATCGCCCAGATGCAGAAACCCACCCTCGTTTTGGCGCACAACAAAACCCTCGCAGCCCAGCTTTGTAACGAGTTACGGCAATTTTTCCCCGACAACGCCGTGGAATATTTCATTAGTTATTACGACTACTACCAACCGGAAGCCTACATTCCTGTCACCGATACCTATATTGAAAAAACCGCTTCGATCAATGATGAGATTGATATGTTGCGCCACTCCGCCACGCGATCGCTCTTTGAACGCAAAGATGTGATTGTGGTGGCTTCCATTAGTTGCATTTACGGGTTAGGAATTCCGAGCGAATATTTAAAGGCGGCTCTTTCTCTAAAAGTAGGTGAAGAACTCGATCAACGGGCGGTACTGCGGCAACTTGTGACCGTGCAATATAACCGTAATGATACGGATTTAAGGCGCGGCAATTTTCGGGTGAAAGGGGATATTTTAGAAATTGTGCCCGCCTATGAAGATCGGGTGATTCGCGTCGAATTTTTCGGCGATGAAATTGATGCGATTCGCCTGTTAGATCCTACCACTGGGGAAATTTTGCAAAGCCTTGATCAAATCAATATTTATCCAGCGCGTCACTTTGTTACGCCCCAAGAACAGTTGGCGATCGCCTGCGAACAAATTAAAACTGAACTCGCTCAACAACTCACTTTTTTAGAAGCAGAAAATAAACTCCTCGAAGCCCAACGGTTAAAGCAACGCACCAGCTACGATCTCGAACTATTACAGGAAGTTGGTTACTGTAATGGTGTTGAAAACTATTCTCGTTTTTTGGCTGGTCGTGAAGCTGGCTCTCCCCCGGAATGTTTAATCGATTATTTCCCCGAAGATTGGCTTTTAGTCGTTGATGAATCCCATGTCACCGTGCCCCAAATTCGGGGGATGTATAACGGCGACCAAGCCCGAAAAAAGGTATTAATTGATCATGGTTTTCGCTTACCCAGTGCCGCCGATAATCGACCCTTAAAATCTGAAGAATTTTGGCAAAAAGTCAATCAATGTGTGTTTGTTTCGGCGACCCCCGGCAATTGGGAAATTGAACAATCAGAAGCACGGGTAATTGAACAGGTAATCCGTCCTACTGGGGTCGTTGATCCTGAAATTTATGTGCGTCCCACCGAAGGACAAGTGGATGATTTATTAGGGGAAATTCGTCAGCGCGAAAAACTCAAAGAACGGGTTTTAATTACCACTCTAACCAAACGCATGGCAGAGGATTTAACGGATTATTTCAGTGACCAAGGGGTAGCGGTTCAATATCTCCATTCTGAGATTAAATCCATTGAGCGCATCGAAATTTTGCAAGCCCTCCGCAAAGGGGAATTTGATGTTTTAATTGGCGTGAATTTACTCCGGGAAGGACTCGATTTACCGGAAGTTTCCCTCGTGGCGATCATGGATGCCGACAAGGAAGGTTTCCTGCGGGCGGAACGTTCCTTAATCCAAACCATCGGGCGGGCTGCCCGTCATGTGCGGGGTCAAGCGATTCTCTACGCCGATAACCTCACCGATAGCATGGCAAAGGCGATCGCCGAAACGGAACGTCGTCGCAAGATCCAGATCGAATACAACAAAAAACACAACATCACCCCCCAACCGATCAAAAAGCGGGACGAAAATGCAATTTTATCTTTCCTCGATATTTCCCGTCGTCTCAATACCCAACAATTGCAGCAGGTCGTAGAACACGCCGAAGCAGTGCCCCTCGAAAAAATCCCCGAGGTGATCAAACAACTAGAAGAAGAAATGAAGGACGCCGCCAAAAATCTCGAATTCGAACAGGCTGCTCTCCTGCGGGATCAAATCAAAAAATTACGCCATCAACTACTCGGCAACCACGATAACTAGTGAACAAAAAAGCTGGAGAGAATTTCTCCAGCCCAGGGGATGTCATGTTACTTAATGGAAAAATTATTTACTCGTCGTCTTCTAGGCCAAAGACACGGGCGACAATTTTTTGCACCTTGTAGCCGGAGTCAATAGACTCAAGGGGATCCTTCCGCAGACGATGCCGCAAACAAAGGGTGACGACCCGGCGAATATCATCCACGGTCACTTCAGTGCGACCTTCGTAGGCGGCAAGGGCCTTGGCGGCGCGGTTAGTGACGATATCACCCCGCAGACCATCCACATCGGCTTCGGAACAAACTTCGGAGATTTTCACCTTCAGTTCCCGATCAATGGTGACTTGGGGTAATAGTTGTTGGGCGCGGACGAGGCGTTCCTGTTCTGCTTTCTGTTCAGCGTCGTACTGCTGCAAAAAGTCTGTGGGGTTTTGGTCGAAGGCAGAGCGCCGTTCCACAATTTCAACGCGCTGTTCGGGGTTGCGTTCGGTGCGGATCTCGGCGTGCATCCCAAAGCGGTCGAGGAGTTGAGGGCGTAGTTCCCCTTCTTCGGGGTTCCCAGAACCGACAAGGACAAAGTTGGCAGGGTGACGAATGGAGATCCCTTCCCGTTCGACGGTATTCCAACCGCCAGCGGCAGAGTCGAGGAGCACGTCTACGAGGTGGTCATCAAGGAGGTTAACTTCGTCCACATAGAGGACACCCCGGTTTGCTTTCGCCAACAGGCCGGGTTCAAAAGCTTTCACCCCTTCAGAAAGAGCTTTTTCGATGTCGATGGTACCGCAGACCCGGTCTTCCGTTGCGCCAAGGGGCAGGTCAATCATGGGGACTTTTTTGCGGGCGATCTCGATGGGTTCGTTGTTTTCGAGTTTTTGCCGCACTTCATCGCCCATGAGTTCGGGGTTTGTAGGGTCGCTGTTAAAGGGATCATTAGCGACGACTTCGATTTCAGGCAGGAGATCGGCTAAAGCGCGGATGGTGGTGGATTTTCCGGTGCCGCGATCGCCCATGATCATCACGCCGCCGATTTTGGGGTCGATGATGTTGAGTTTGAGGGCCAGTTTCATTTCATCTTGGCCGATTACCGCCGTAAAGGGGAACACCACACGACGTTTTACTTTTTCTTGGGGAGGAGCGTCAGCCGTTACTGTCATATCAATAGAAACTTTTGTAAGGGAACGTAATTTTTTATTTTAAAAATTCACAATTTATGATTGCTGATCACCCATCGTAACAGGTGCTGGGACGATAATGTAACCGGAGTGGCGATCGCCGAGGGTTTGGTTTTTTGCTGCGCCCCAGTACCACCAGTAGGCCCCCACATAGGCACAAACGAGGGCATCAATGCGGTCTTCGATTTCCTTAAGGTCGCTACCTTTGGCCGTGGCGATGGGGGTAATTAAATCTGTCCAGAGATCGTTCAGGGTCAGTTGTGGCTCTAGGGTCGTCAATACCGTTTTAATGAGGCCCACCAAGCGCAGTAATTCTTGGCGGCGATCGCCTAACTTTCCTTTTTTGTATTTAATAATTCGCTCAAGCTGAAATAGACGCACCATCGCCGGATGGGGAAACACCTCGATCTGGTAACGGCCTAGTTTTTGGGGTTCTATTGCCGGAGCATGGGAAAAACCTAACGCTTCAAGATCAAAGCCCAATTGGGTGGTGCGGGGCGCAAAAGGACGGTTTAAATTCGCTGGATAACAGCCCGCATGGTACTTACCGAAATATTTGTGAGTGAGACGATCCGGGAGACGTGTTCCCGTTTCATTGGGGATAATCGTCGGCGCATCCACTGCCACCAGACCCATTGTTTCCTGCGGGAGCAGTTGGGCGACCCAAGCCACAATTTCGCCAGGATCAAGGATTAGCCCAAAGTGTTGAATCGTGAGCTGTTGTTGCCCAAGTTCTAAACAACATAGGCCGCTGGCACCAGAAGTCCAGCCAAAGTCAATCCCCGCAAATTTCACTTATTCACCACATCAAGACCTTCAGGGAGAATTGTCCCATCAAAAATTGCGTTGTGGAAATTTACCTGATCCACCGTCGCATCCAACAGCACAGCCCGGCTAAGGTTCGCACTGGTAAAATTTGACCAATAGAGTTTACTGCGGAAGAGTTGGGCATCACTGAGATCGGCCCCGCGCATGGTCGTCCAGGCCATTTGTACCTTCCGGAGTACCGCATGGCGCAGTTTAACGTTGGTAAAGTTAGCGCTATTAAGTTTCGCCTGGCTAAAGTCTGCATGGTCGGCGATCGCCCCGGTGGCATTGACCCCGTGCATAATCGCGTGGGAAAGATTGGCTCCCTTTAAATTGGCACCGATCAAGATGGTACTCGTCAGGTTTGCATTGGCGAGGTTTGCTCCTTCCAAGTTTGCCTGGGTCAAGTTCGCCCGCCCAATGAATGCATCCGTTAAGATCGCGTTGGTGAGATTGGCTTCCCGTAAAACCGCCTCGTTGAGGGTGGCACAACTGAGATCCGCTGAGACAAGTTGAGCGTTGGTTAAATTGGCCGCCCGGAGTCCCCCATAGGTGAGTTGGGCGGTGGTTAAATTCGCGTCGGTCAGATCACAGGAAATCAAATTTGCTTCGCTGAGATTCGCTTGGAGGTTGCTGTTGGTGAGATCTGCTTCCCGGAAATTCGCCTGCTTAAGGGATGCCCCCGTGAACACAATTCGAGACAAATGGCTTTCCCGTAGATTAATCCCGTCAAAGTTGCTGCCCCCCAAGAACGCCCCTTCGAGGTCTACTTCCCGAAAATCCCGTTCTCCGGCCGCATAGCGTTCTAATAATTCTCCCGCATCCATTCGTTTCAAAATGGTATTCCTCCTGAGGCTGTGACTGGGCCAAGGCTTTGACCCATGACATGGCGAATATGAACTTTATGAGTTTTATGAGTATCGAGTCTGCTTTATCGCATTGTAGGGTTAGTGGCCTGGGGATTGGCGATCGCCGCAATGAAACGATAATCGTCAGATGAAAATTTCCCCAATAAAAATCCCATAGACGTTCCAGAATTGTCATCAAGAATCTATATCTATGGGAAACGAAACTGCCATGGGCTGAGGCCACAAAAGCCGGTCTTACTCGAAGGTTTCTGTGGGGGTGATAATCGAACCGTCTTCCGGGGTGCCGTTGGCTGCGGAGGTTTCGGCTTGTTTTTTCTGACGCCAATATTCCTGCAGTCGGGAGCGATAATCGGCGGCCGCATTATTAAGGTTAGAGTTTGTGCTCTCCCGGAATTGTTCTGGATCCTTATTGCCTAGGCGCATCATGTGGATCAAATCGTAGGGATTGAAGCCGTCCGTGTTGCCATAGAGGGAGGAATTTTCGCTTTGTTGATAGTTTCCTTCGAGATCGTTGGCAGTTTGGGCCTGGCTAGGCGCGGCGGGCACACTGGCGATCGCGACACTAAAACCACAGATGAGAGTTAGTAGAGCAGGTTTTTTCATTAGCTTATCGGCAATGGAGTTGCGCATAGATCGTCTTTGATGACCATTGTGCCGCAAAAAAGTTTCAGGCGTTGGGTAAATTATTCTGGGTTTGTGGTGAAATTTTGGCTTTAGTACACCGACAAAAAACGTCCCCCCACGGGAGACGCCTCGGTGGTCTAATTGGGCAGTAAAAAAAATGTGCCCTAGGACGCAGGACGCAGTTCATCCCCAAAAAACCAAGTGGCGGTTTTGTCATCGAAGGTCACGATCGCCCCAATGCCACTACCATCGGTGACGCGAAAGTCTGTGATGGTGCCTACTTTACCGAGTTTATCGGCGAGATCTTTACCGACACGATCCCGCAAACGGTAGATTTGTACTTTTTGCCCGATTTCCATGCCAATTATCGCTGTACTAATAAAGGTTTAGTTGAATTAAATCATTCATCAGTGTATCGGAAACTGGTCGAAAAAATGAATTTTAGCTGGATTTGCCAATCGTCGCGGCTCATACGGTGGAGTTGGATTTGTTCGATAAATTCTCGCAGGTAAAAGCGCCGCTCGGCTTCAGATAGGTCATACCAAAAGGATTCGAGGGTAATGGTTTTGGCGATCGCCCCTAGGTTAGCGGGGGGCAGTTGGTTGAGTTGGCTTTGCAGGTGGCTGATTTCACTACGCAGCACGTAGCGACGTTGGGCGGCGGTGTCAGGGTCGAAAATGCCCTGGGCGGTGAGATCCGGGAGGGCGGCAATGAGGGTTTCCTTTTGCTGGATTCCTTGTTGAATCTGGCCCTGTTGCTGATCCAGAGAGGGGCCTTGGTATTGCTGGGCGATCGCGGGGAACTCTTGGCAAATTTTTTGCACGGTGGCCCGGAAAACATTATCGTAGGCGATCGCCCGGCATTTAGGCTTGCGGGGGCAGGCGAGGGGACGCAGATATAGATAGGTTTTGGGATGGTTACGCCGACTGACACGGCTAATGCTTAGGGCACTGCCGCAGGTTTGGCATTGCACCAACCCGGCTAAACACCGGGGGGCACTGGCACTGCGGGGGGCGAGGGGACGATTGCGGCGCAGGAGGCGATCAATTTGGGCGGCTTCGTTGTCGGTGAGGATCGCCGCGTGGGTTTTGGGAATGGTTGTGCCGTCACAGTAATGGAGTTGACCTCGATAGATGGGATTGCTTAACCAGTTGCGCCCAGTGGATACGGCAATTTTTTTCCCGAAGCGTTGTTCTAGGTGGCGCACTGCCCCCCGCAGGGAACCAAACAGGAGGAAATGTTCACAAAAATCCTTGACCACGGGGGCGGTACTACGGTCGATGAGGTAACGGTCTTGGCCCCGTTTGTAACCGTAGGGGGCTTTGCCTGGGGGCGGCAGGAATTGGCGGCGATTTTTCGCATGGCCCCGTTGAATTTTTTGTTGTCTGAGGCGATCGCCAATGGTTTGAAAGAGTTGACCGAGGGCTTTTTGATCCAGCGGTTGATCGCTTTGGTAATCCTGTTCGGTGGCGATGATCCCCACGCCGTATCTTTCGATGTGCTGGAGGCGATCGCCAATCTCGCTGAGGTTCTCTCCCAATTCATCGAGGCGACGTAATAGTAGATAGTCGGGGCGATCGCCTGTGTCGAGAGCCGTCAGTAACTGGGTGAGCTGCTGCCGTTGGCCCCAATCGCTATAGATGCGATCAACCTCAACCCCCCAAAGTTCCGGTTCCGGGGCCGCATCCAGGAGTGGGTCACTATAGCTGTAGACAAAAATCGTCATCCGGCCTTAACCCCCAATGCCTTAGCTTTCTTCTGGATTGGCGGATTGGCTGTGGCGGATTAAATCTTCGGGGCTAATCTGATCGACAAAGGCGCGGAAGGCTTGCCGTTCTTCTTCGTCAGCATCGCGGTCTACGGGAATTGAAGCCTCAGAAATCACTTCTTCGACGACCCAAATCGGACTTTCGGTGCGTAGGGCAATGGCGATCGCATCACTGGGGCGACAGTCAATTTCCTGGGTTTCTTCCCCCTGGGAGGTACAGAGCACCGCATAGAAAGTGTGTTCTTCGAGGGCGTGGATAATGATTTTATCGAGGGTGAGATCCCAAGCTTCCAATAGATCCGCAAAGAGATCATGGGTGAGGGGCCGGGGCGGTGTTTTTTGCTCCAAAACATTCATAATTGAGCGGGCCTGATCCTGGGCAATGTAGATCGGTAAGGCACGCCGTTCCGAGGCATCCTTCAGGAGAATGATCGGGCTCCGAGTAATGGCATCAAGGGCAATGCCAGCAACGTGCATTTCAATCATGGATCTGGGCCTCGGCGTAGGGATAGAAACGGGAGCAATATTTGATTCCCTTACTAACTAGTATCCTACAGCTTCGATATTCTGGGACGATGTTGGGCCTGATTTTCGGTCAATTCCCGTTACAATCGAATGGCCCTTTTACTGCGATCGCATCACGCCCTGTGTTTACTGGATTGATTCAAGCCCTTGGTACCGTTAAAGCCCTCGGTGGCGATCGCTTTGCCATTGACATCCAGGGTCACGGCGCAGGTCAGGTGATGTCGGATCTGGCCCTCGGCGATAGTGTGGCCGTAGATGGCGTTTGTCTGACCGTCGAAACCATTGCCGAACAGGGATTTGTTGCCACCGCCTCCCCCGAAACCCTGAAACGCACGATCCTCGGCGATGCTGTTTCCCGTTCCAATTGGGTGAATATTGAAACGTCCCTGCGGGTGGGCAGCAAGATCGGTGGCCATTTTGTGTCGGGCCATGTGGATACCATTGGCGCTTTAGAAAAAGTGATTGAAACCGCCCGTGCTTGGGAACTGTGGTTTACGGCGATCGCCGATTACCAGGCAACCTGGGATATGAATATTTCCCCTTGTCTGGTGTCCAAAGGGAGCATTGCGGTTAATGGCATTAGTCTAACGGTGGCCGAATGCGATCGCCTGGGGCAGTGGTTTAAGGTGGCCGTGATTCCCCATACCTACGCCGAAACCAATTTGGCCTATCTCAAGCCAGGCAGTTGGGTGAACCTAGAAGGGGACATCCTCGCAAAATATGTCCAGCGATTTGTCAGTTACCAACGGGAACAAAAAGCCCCCGACATTGGCCTCGACTTCCTCCAGGAACATGGCTATTTATAACGACCGTATTACCAGTTTTTTCTGGTGGGGCATGACCTGGATTTCTTCTCCCACAACACTCGGTAATTGTGCCTCTGCTTCTGCGGTACGGGGCCGCATCCGAATTAGGTAATAGCCTTGTTCTCTCAGGGGATCACAGGTCAAATTTTCAGTGATTTTTTGCCAACGTAGAGGAAAACTGGCGCGGTTATAAAACGTCAGATAAAAATCAAAGGTTTGCAGCCAGGATTCTGGGATGGTGATTTCTAAGCGTTCTGCTGCGTCTAAAGCGCCGTAGAAAAATTGGGTGTCGGTGGCCCCAACAGGGAGAAATTCTCCTTTCACAAAAGCAGTTGGTAAGACATCACGAAATTTAAATAGCGTAAAAATGTAGTAGTGGAGCAGACAAAAATAAAGGTTTGTTTTCTGGGCCAGGGTTTGATAAAAGTCGTTGTTTTGGGGCGAAACAACCAAGGTCGGTACAGTTAGATTTAGGTCTGTTTTTACCGTCGGAAAGCGAGGATTCACCTTGGGATGGTAGTAACGTAAACCAACGGTATATTTGCCTTTGGGTAAGGAAATCTTGAGTTCTGTTTGGCTGGGATCATCGGTGAGTTGCGTGAAATTTAACACCGTGCGATAGCCCGGAAAGTCATAGATGCAACCCACCCAAGCTTCCGTAGATTGACGAATGGTTTCGAGGTTAATGGTGAGTTCTTTTTCCACAGAAAGCGGCCCCAGGGTACCGATAATGGCGTGGGTGTTCCACCGGGGCGCTTTGGTCATTAAAACGGGTAAACTCAGGAATTTCTGGAGGGATTTTTCCCCAATAATGCGCCATTCTTTTGCATTCTTTTTATTAACGCTCAAGTACAGGGTATAAAGATTACCAATAATAAATTTATTAACCTTATAAAAACCAAAAGAAAAGATCGCAAAGGGAAGTTCTAACCAGGGTTTGCGCGCCATTATTTATCAGAAAAATTGTGTTTTAAATTCTACCGTAGTAGGCGATCGCCCTTTGGGTTTGCCAGGCCCAGAGCTGATCCCCATAGGAAAAATGCCACCATTCGTTGGGGTGAATCACGAAACCTGCCTTTTCCATAGCTTGTCTAAGCAGTTGCCGATTTTGATGGTACTGCTGCTCTGGGGGCGTGGTGGCGGCGGCATAGAAATCGGGGTAGGAGCGATCGCCAATGTCGTCAATTTCTCCTCCCATCGGCAGAGGTTCTTGGGCGAGGTTCACTAAACGCACATCCAGGGCCGCGCCGGTACTGTGGGGCGGTGGGGTCGCCGGATCGCGGCTCGGTACGGCCCAAAATTGCAACACCTGCTCCCAAATCTGGGCTGTTTCTGGAGGAGTTAATGGGCGATCGCCTTTTAACTGAGCAAAGGTGTAGTCCACCATAAATTGTTGCACCGTGATCGGTCGATAGGCATCGAAGATCTGAATTTGTAACTCTGGATGGGCAGCCCGCAAAAAATCCTGGGCTTGGATGAGCTTTTCGAGGACTTGGCGGCGCAAAAAATAAGGCGATCGCCCTTCATAATCAGCTCCTAAAGCCATGTAGGGATGGGGCATTACCAAAGAAAAAAGATCTGCAGGAATCGGCACCAGAGGATCGTCACTTGCTTCGATGGGGATCCGTTGATAGGGCTTGGTCATGGGATGGGACAACTTATGACAACGGTAGGCGGTGAATTGCATCGTTGGTGCCGATCACCATCATCATTAGAGACTTATCTAGGCGATGTTCTGGCCCCGGATTAATTTCAAAATGATCCTCATTGCCCACCGCCAACACATTGACCCCGTAGTTCGCCCGGAGGGACAGTTCGGCGATGGTTTTGCCATGGAATTCTTCGGGAGTTTTGATTTCGACAATACTGTGCTCTTCGTCAATATCAAACCGATCCAGGATTGAAGGTTTTGTCAGGGTCATCGCCAGGGCGGCCCCAGCTTCATATTCCGGATAGACAATGCGGTCGGCCCCCACCCGCTTCAAAAGCTTGCCGTGTACCTCCGAAGACGCCTTGGCAACCACATGTTCGACGCCCCCTTCCTTCACATTTAAGGTCGTGACAATGCTTTCTTGGAGGTAGTTGCCAATCGCCACAATCACCGTGTCAAACTCAAAAATGCCCGCCTGGCGCAGGGCCATCACTTCGGTAGAATCCAACTGCATCGCGTGGGAAACGAGTTTTTCGGAAACCACCTGGCCGACTAATTTGGGGTTGATATCGGTGCCAAGGACTTCGTAGCCCATGTTGTGTAATTTTGTGCAGACGGCGCGGCCAAATCGTCCCAGGCCAATGACCGCAAACTGACGATTTTCTTCCTGCCGAAAACCCTGAAAGAGAAAATTCCAATTCCGTAAATTCACCGTTTGTTTTACTCCAAAACCCAAATGATTGTTAGCTAGTGGCTACTGTCGTTGTGAAAGGATAAAAATCTGTGGGGGCGATCGCCGCATCTTAACCGATGATCGTACTAGAATTCCAAGCGCTGGTGAAGTCTTGGGAGATTCCTCCGGCAATAGGGGGAAGGTGCTGCGGCTCAACCCACCAATAAATTTTCTTCGGGATAGTTAATGCGGCGTGGGGTAATTTCCCCGACAATGGCAGACATCAACAGTAGGACACCGACCCGACCGCAGTACATGGTGGCAATGAGGGTAATTTGACCGACGGCGGAGAGGCTGGCGGTGATCCCCGTGGACAAGCCAACGGTGGCGAAGGCAGAAATCACCTCAAATAAAATGGCGATTAATTCGATCTCAGGGTTGCTAATGGAAATAATTGCCGTAGAAATGGTGATCACGGTGGCGGAACCGAAGACGACGGCGATCGCCTTAAAAACGATACTCTGGGCAATTTCACGGTTAAAGACCGTGACGCGGGTTTGACCATAGAGCACGGATTTGGTGCAGTTGGCCAGGATGTTAATGGTGGTTGTTTTGATTCCCCCCCCAGTGCCACTGGGACTCGCCCCAATAAACATCAAACCCATGGTAATAAACAGCCCGGCGGTACTCATTGTACCGATGTCAATGCTATTGAACCCAGCAGTGCGGGTCGTCACCGACTGAAACCAAGCGGCGATCGCCTTATCACCCCAACTCATCCCCGCAAAGGTCGTTGGATTAGCCCATTCCACGAACAAAAAAGCCGCAGTACCTAGACCCAGGAGCCAGAAAGTCGTGGAGGTGACCACCTCAAAATTCAACGAAAATGTAAAGCGTCGGCTTTTGCGCTGGAGACGGTGCCGTAACCAGAGATACATTTCGATAATCGCCTCATAACCAATGCCGCCAAAAATAATCAAACCAGAGATTGCCCCATTCACCAGGAGAGAATTTTGATAGCCCACTAAACTGTCTGCAAATAAACTGAAGCCTGCATTGTTCCAAGCACTAATGCTGTGAAAAATGGCTAGCCACAATCCTTCACCGGGATCAAAGTCCCGACTAAACCGCCCGAACAGCAAAAAAATCCCTGTCAGTTCCCCAATGAGCGTGGTAGCGATAATCGAACGAATCAAATTTCGACTACCTTGGTTGTAGGGTTGGTCAAAGGATTCTTTAATGGCAAATTTTTGGGCCAAATCAAAGCGACGCCCCAGCAGCAGCATGAGAAATGTCGAGAGGGTCATGTAGCCTAGTCCCCCCAGTTGGATCAAGAGGAGAATGACCCCCTGGCCAAAATTGGAAAAGGCTGTGCCTGTATCCACCACAATTAACCCCGTGACACAGACGGCAGAAGTCGATGTAAATAGGGCGACGAGGGGGCTGTTCCATTCCCCGGAGGCGGTGGCAAAGGGCAACATCAAAAGCAGCGTCCCTAATAAAATAGCTCCGAGAAAGCCGAGGCAAATGGTTCTGGCGATGGTCATGGCCGATCAAGATAACAAAGAAACGTTTAGGACATTAAAACAATGAAAGGGGATTAGGTGCGCCACCGGGCAAGTTGTTGACGGAGGGCGAGGCGGAGGCGCACCAGGAGGGGATTTTGTCGCTGGAGTTGGATATTGCCTGGGTATTGGCCTTGGTAGTCAAAGAAATGATTGACCTCCTGGAGGATCGTGGCAAATCGGAGCAGGATCGTTTCCGGGCGGTATGCCTGCAATAGGGCCTGGGTATTGGTGGCCGCTGGGGGATTGTTGAGGGCGGCCAAAAGGCGATCGCCATCGTATTCCACACAATAGGTACTGATTTTCTGGCAATTAAAACCCGGATCTAAATAATCGGCTAAAGCACCGTTGACGCTACTAAAAACTTGACAACCACAGGCGATCGCCTCTAGGGGGGGCAAGCCAAAACCTTCACTCACTGCATTATTCAGCCAATATTCCGCCGAATCATAAAGATAAATTTTACTGCGATTAAAGAGGGCCGCAAGATCCGGGACAAAGGAATTGACGACTTCTACTCGACACCGCTGCTGGAGGTAGGGCACCAGTTGCTGGAGCACATAGCTGGAGGTTTTGCGGGTTTGCACCAACACATCAATGTCCCGTTCTTGGTGCCAGTTCTCGAACGCTGGGGAAATCTGATTGGGCAAATAGAACAAAGGATTATTCGGTGCCTTTTGCCCCCAATAGCCGAGGGAATTGCGACTTACCGCCCAAATGGGAACGCGACTGGGGAGCTGAAACCCATAGCCTGTACTGTGGGCATGGTAGACCACCGGATGCGATCGCAGTTGTTTGACCAAGCGCGGAATATCAAAGCCCCAACTAACCACAAAAATAGCCTCCTGGGGGCGCACCTGGGGCAGTAGTTCCGGCAAATAGAGATGATCTGGGGATTTTTCTCGGTAGGTGACTAAATGGGCCGATTGCAGTTGTTGGGCCAGTTCGTAGGTCTTGATTTCGGCAAAGAGGCCACCGCTGGCAAATTTTTTACTGACACCGGGGACAAGGAAATAAAGCGATCGCATAGTAGCCATTGGAAGAGTCTCTAAAAATATACTGTTTATCTGGAAAAATGCTCGGCAAGGCCAGAAATCCCCTTAAAATCAGAGGGTCAGTGTTCCTTGGTAAGTTCGTCATGACCCCTCCTTTGCTTCAGGTTCAAGATCTGCACATCGCCTATCCCGCCCAGGGTCAAGCTTTACAGTGGGCCGTTGCTGGGGTGTCTTTTCAGGTGAATCAAGGCGATCGCCTCGGCCTCGTGGGAGAATCTGGCTGCGGGAAATCCACCATTGGCCGCGCTCTGCTGCAACTGCTGCCGCGGGGTTCCCAGGTGACTGGCAATGCTACTTTCCAAGCCAAACCAATCCTTAATTTAACGGGTGAAGCCCTGCGCCATTACCGAGGCGAAGTGGTGGGACTGATTTTCCAAGACCCGATGACCAGGCTTGATCCCCTGATGACCATCGGCAACCATTGCCTGGAAACCCTCCGGTGCCATCGCCCCGACCTCAGCCGTCCCGCCGCGAAACAAAAAGCCCTGGAAACCCTCGCCGCTGTCCGGATCCCCGAAAACCGCTGGCATCAATATCCCCACGAATTTAGCGGGGGTATGCGTCAACGGGTGGCGATCGCCCTTGCCCTGTTACTGGATCCCAAATTCATCATCGCCGACGAACCGACTACCAGCCTGGATGTCACCGTCGCCAACGAAATCCTCCAGGAACTGACCCGCCTCTGCGCCGAGCGGGAGATGGGATTGTTGCTCATTTCCCACGACCTCGCCATGGTCGCCGAATATTGCACCGACATCGCTGTCATGCACCAAGGTCAAATCGTCGAAACTGGCCCCGTCAAGCAAATCTTTAATGATCCCCAGCATCCCTACACCCAATCCCTCCTGGAAGCAGCCCTCCACCTCCACAGTGAACAAGCAATTTCCCTAAATCCAGAAAAGCAACCGATCCTCTCCCTGGAAAACCTAGAGCAACATTACACCCTTGAGAGTAACCTGTTCCAACGGCTCATCACAGGCCAAAAAACCCAGGTGATCCGTGCCGTCGATGGGATCAACCTTGATATTTATGAAGGGGAAATTCTGGGCTTAGTGGGGGAATCCGGCTGTGGTAAATCCACCCTCTCCCGGACAATTTTGCAACTCATTAAACCCACCGGGGGCAGAGTCATCTTTGAAGGGAAAGAATTAAACCAATTGTCAGTGGGGCAAATGCGACCGGAACGGCGGCACCTCCAGATGATCTTTCAAGATCCCCATGCTTCTTTAAATCCCCTGATGACCGTGGGGGAAAATATCGGCGATCCGCTCCACATCCACCAGTTAGCGACGGGGCCAGCGGTCAAAGAAAAGGTCTTGCAAATGCTGGAAAAGGTTGGTTTAACGCCCGCCGAAGAATATTACGCCCGCTATCCCCGGCAACTGTCTGGGGGACAGCAGCAACGGGTGGGCATTGCCAGGGCTTTGATTACCGAGCCGCGCCTCGTGATCTGTGATGAACCCGTCAGTATGCTGGATGCGAGTATCCAGGCCCAGGTTTTAGATCTGATGCAAGCCCTAAAAGCGGAGTTTAACTTGACCTATCTGTTCATTACCCATGATCTGTGGGTGGCGAAATTTTTGTGCGATCGCATTGCAGTGATGAACCAAGGCAAAATCGTTGAATTAGGCCAGACCGCCGACATTTTTAATCATCCCCAGCATCCCTATACCCAAAAGCTACTGGGCGCTGCGCCCCTACTCCACTCAGCGTAATTGTTTCGCTGCCTCAGTTTGAATCCGGGATAATTTCTAGCTCCGGGACGGGATGGCTCAAAAACGTAAAGTAAAAAGAGGCACCATAGCTCTGGGGGGTAAGCCCACCGGGGGTAAACCATTTTGGTGGTGGGTCGCCGGCGATTTCACCATTACTCTCAACCCAAATTTTTCCACCCATGAGATTCACCAGACGTTTGGCGATCGCCAACCCCAAACCACTGCCTCCATAGCGACGACTAATAGAGGCATCGGCCTGGATAAAGGGTTGAAACAGTTGATTGAGTTGCTCAACCTGAATGCCAATGCCCGTATCTAAAATTTGAAAACTCAGTTCCTCCATTGGGGGATCGCTCGGAGACAGCACCGCATGGCTTCTGATAATTAATTGCACAGAGCCCGTTTCCGTAAACTTGAGGGCATTACCCAACAGGTTAAATAGAATTTGTCGCAACCGTAGCTCATCCCCTACCAAAATATTTGGAATCGAGTCTGCCACACGATATTGCAGGTCAATGTCCTTGTCCTTTTGGTCTGCCTGCACTTTCAGAAGAGTAAAGACCGATTTCAACAGTTCCTGAAAAGAAAAATAACGGGCTTCTAAACGGAGACTACCCGACTCAATGCGGAGAAAATCGAGGGTATCGTTGATGATATTGAGTAGGGTTTTGCCACTGTCTTCAATAATGGCGACCAATTCTGCTTGATCGTCCTTGAGATCCATGGTGAGGAGTAATTGGGCCATGCCGATCACTCCATTTAGGGGCGTGCGAATCTCATGGCTCATGTTGGCGAGAAATTGGCTCTTTTCCTGGGCGGCCATTTCTGCGGCTTCCTTGGCCTGGATGAGGTTCAGCTGTCGTTTGAGGGCTTGGTTATATTTAACCAGAAGATTTTCCCGCTGTTGGTGTGCCAATTCTTTCTGGGTTGCCAGCTCTTCGAGGCGCTGATTTTGGCCGGTCAGGGTTTGATTCATGGCCTTGAGATCGGCTTTTGCTTGTTGTTTTTCGTTCAACACCGCAATCAACATCAACGTCATGAGGCCGATGCAGGCAATAAAAAATTGCGAGAGCAGCAGGGAATTGCGCATTGACTCCCCCACAAAGGTGCCATAGCCCTGGACGGTACTGACGGCAGCCATCAAGACGATCATCACCATCAGGAGGGTAGCACCGACTTCTTTAAACTGAAAGGTTGTCCACACCAGGAGAGGGGCGAGGAGATATTCTCCGTGGTAGCCGTTGATCACCAGGTGACTAACGCCGAGGGTGAGGGCGGCGAGGGTGAGGGCGGCTAACCAATATTTTTTGAGGTAATGGATAAATTCGCGGTAGCCATGGTTGGTGGCAATGATCAGGGGCGCAAAAATGAGAATGCCAAAGCTATCGCTAAGAAACCAAGTTCCGGCGATTTCCGGGTAAAGGGCCCAAGGAGCTTTGCCGGCCAGACAAACGATGAGGGCACAGGCGATCGCCACAGGGAGATGGCTCAGGATGCAACTGTAGAGAATGAAATTTTGGGTCGTCTCCGGACGGTCGAGAAAATACCGGTGTTGGTTACGGTGTTGCAACCAATGGGCCGCCAACACTTTGCCGGTGGTGGCGATCGCCGTGATGCCGAGGGTCATTAGCAAATTAGGGACACTGAGCCAGGCTTGGTAAATGACGATTTCTGCGACCAAAATCCCCCCCAAAACCCCCAACCACATGGGCATCCCCCACACGACCAGGAGGCCCACCGCTAGCCCCCCCGGAATCCAGATGGGCGTCGACCCTGTTTCTGGGTAAACCGTAAAACTGTGGGAAAACAAGGCCGTCACACAATAGGCGATCGCCACCACCACGTGCTGCCACCAAGGTGCCGGTTGATGCATCAAAAAACGAGAAGACAAACGGGATAATGACGACAAAACCATCACAGAGAAAAGATTAGGGAAAATATACCGATGAATAAATTCTATTGTGGGGTGTGCTTGAACCGTTCATGACACCACTGCAATGAATCTCTAAGTACATCGTCACCGAGCCGATTCCTGCAGCATTCTAAACGCGACAGAATTTGCGGTCATTATCAAATTGTGGCTCTTGCCAAGAGTAGGCGAAATGACTCACCTGGGTAATATCTGGAAAACTGGCTTTGATGGCGGCCATTTGATCCTTGAGGGAAGGGCGATTGTCTTGGGCACGGTTCCAATCCCCGGCCAAGGCCGGAATAATCTTGGTGCCTGCTGGGGCAAACTGACGCACTCGGTTAATTTCATCAACGATGCAACTGCTGCTGCCACAAACGGCATAGGCCATGGGATGCCACTCCATCGAAGCAGGAAATTTATCCCAGGGTTGGAGGCGAGAATCAAAACCCCGTTGACCGACGGGTTGATTGCCCCCCGGAAAAAATACGGCCCCTGCAGGAATATTGCGACTTTGGGCCTGGGCGGCGGCGCTGTTGACAAAATCCACGACCCCTTGGGCTGCGTGACTGACGGTGAGATACCAAAGTTCAGCCACAAGGCGTTGATGGAGGACATTGACGTCTAGTTCCGGTTCATCTCCCAGGATTTTTCGACCCTGCCACCGGGGCGTGCCCTCTTCGGGGTATTGGGCCAACACCGCTGCCACATCCCCCACGGTGATATTGCCTTGGCGGAGATATTTTTCGATGAGGGTTAGACCCTGGCGATTCTCGGCACGATTGTAGAGGGCTTGGGCCGAAGCGGGGCTATAGATCCACAAATCTGCCACGGAAGCGGCCACGGAGCGGGCACCAGTCCCCCGGGGATAGCGGATGTAATCGAATAAAATGCCATCAGGTTGCCGCTGGAGCATCTGATTGACGAGATTTTTATAGTCGGCCTGGGCGATCGCATTGTAGGGATCCGCGAAGGCTTGGGCACCATCTTGGACAAAGTCGAGGCTGGTTTCACCGTAACCGTTACGGGCCATGGCACTTTGGCGATCGCCTCGATTCCCATAAACATAGCCATAGTTCATCCCAAACAGCCAAGCATAGACCTTTAGCCCACGGGCCCGACCCTTTTCGATAATTTCGGCCATCACATCGCGATTTTCGAGGCCGGGGGTCTGGATGCGGGACGGCCAGGGGGTATTGTTCTGGTTTTTGGGCAACAGGGCTTGGCTATCCGCAAAAACTTCGAGGTAGAGTTGGTCGTAGCCTTTATTGACAATATCGTCGAGAATCCGCTCGATCATGCCGGCTTTCGTGTCGCAGGGATAGATGCGGAGCCACATCGCTTGGTGTCGTGGCCAATAGGTTTGACGGCAGCGCTGTAGTTGCTCCTTGTGTTGTTGTAAGAGCGCTTGGTACTCGGCCTGGGCGCTCCGGTTGCCTTGGATCGCGGCGGTACGGCGTTGATCTTTAGCGGCGATCGCCCCGGCATTGAGGCGGCAATATTCGTCTAGCTGATTATTTAGCTGGGCTTGGGCAGTAAGGGGATTGATACCAAGGGAGAGGCCACCCAAACCAAGGGCGAGACCAAAAGCCTGGAGACGGTTATACCAAGGTTGCGGTCGGAAAAGCTGGGCCTGGGTGATGTGTCTGGGGCCAGTTCCCCTTGATTGTGGCCGCTGATCCATAAAATACTCACACTTGAAAAATGACAAAAATAACTTGCAATAGTAATCGTGGCGATCGCCCTTGGCAGCTTTAAGGATAGCCAAAATTTCCGAGGGTCACACCACCCCTTCGTAAAGGAAGAATGCAAACGCGCCGCAATTGTTCCCCAAGATCACGCTAAGGACGCTGGGGGGACGGGATCTCGATTGTGTCTGGCAGTTCAAACCCAGAGAGGTCTAGGTTCTCTGGTAAAGATTCCTGGGCATATTGAAAAGAACCGGGCAAAATTTCTTCGAAGAAAAACAAAGATAATTCTTCCGTGAGGGCAGCCCCCAGACTTTCGCCTAATTTGTCGCCAATGTTGAGATTGGTAACCTCCGTGAGGCTGACATCAGGCACGGTAATCTGCCGGGCGATCGCCTGCTCCTGCCAAGGCACCGTAAGGTTTAAATTCACCTGGATATTTTGCACGGCTAATTGATCCACCGTAAACGTCGTGATGGGCTGATCAGCGGCGGTGGAGGGGGTTTGTACCTGTTGTTCTAATTGTTCGATCAATTGGGCAATGTTGACATTGGGGAGGGCACCCACAAGGCGTGGATCCGGTAAGTCATTCAGATCCCCTTCAATGTTGACCGTGACCCCTTCAAGGTTGGCGATCGCCACCTGGAGTGGTTTTCCTTGCAGTTGGGGTTCTTGCAGCTCGATCTGACGAATGACCAACAGATTCGCCCCAGAGAAACCCGGAATGTTGGCAAAGGCCAAATCATGAAAGGTCACCCGACGTTGGAGAAGTTGCACCTCAGTTTGACCCACCGCCGCCTCAATACCCGTGGTCTCGGTAAGTTCGCTTTCGAGTTCCGTCTCCAGGCGCTGGCCTAACCAGTTTTCCGCCGCCAGCAAAGCTCCACCCCCCACTACACCGAGGGCCAAAATTGAACTCGCAATGATCAGAATGGGTTTTTTCATCAAAATGCTCCGTTATGCCAGACAGACCGAGTAGAACGATTCTTTGCCCAAGGGTAACATCACCAGGATTCTCCAGAATCAAAGGCGGGCCAGTCTCCGTCAGTGGCAGCAGTTAGCAACACCTGACAATCTTGGCTCACTTTGCGGCTTTCTTGGTGGGAGTGGGGATCAAGGGCGATCGCCTCAAACCTTAACGCCAAAGCACCGGGGGGAATCGAAACCACTTGGCGACAGTAAAGCCGTCCTTCGGGGCCTGGTGTAAAGGTCATTAGTTGGAATGGCCCCGCTAAAAGTTCCCGTGTTTGGCGATCCTGGAGCCAGAGCTGCCCATGGAGGCGATCGCTTCCGGCGGGTAAACTCAGCTCAACAACCGCTAAATCCGCCACCTGATAAGTCGTTTTATCAAGGTGAAGCTGGGGTTCTGGGACTGGTAATGGTGCCACGTCAGCTTGCGCTGCGGGCATTTCCGACTCCGGGAATTCAGAGACTATCTCCGGGGATTGTTCCGGTTCGAGGGCTGCGAGTTCCTCATCCCAGAGGCTATCGACAACAATTTCCAAACGGGGTGATGGTGTCGGTATTGGATTCTCTGCTTCTGGGGTTACTTCAGGGGAGGCTGTCGGTGGTTCGGGTTCGGGTTCGGGTTTAGGCATTAACCAGGTGGAATCTTCTCCATCGACGGCCAGGGCATTTAACCGGGTAAAAAACCGTGAATTCCAATCTAAATCCCCTGCGGGAAGGGTTTCTGAGGATTCCGCAGCAGGTGGCTGAGAATCTTGCGCGGCGGTGTCTGGATCTGTCTCTGGTGCCGCTGTCTGGGGAGTCTCATCTTCTAGGTGCGGTTTCTCTAAAGCTTCTACGGGCTGATCTGGGGGGCTTGCTGGTGCTTCAGCGGTTGATTCAGTTTTGTCGGGGGCATCAGGGATAGTGGCCTTGGGGGCAAAGTTGGGCAACTGTAGGCCAGTGGATGATTTCTGGCCTTTGGTTTTGAGCTTGGGGGGCAGAATGGTCGGGGTTTGATGGCTTTGGGGCTGAGGACTAGGGGGCACAGCCTCAGGGGTAGGGAGCTTGAGGGGTTTGGGAGGCGGCGTAGTGGGCGCTGGGGAGTCTGGTTTTGGAGCAGCCTTTGCACTGAGTTGACTGGCGATCGCCCCATAGTCTGCCATGAGACTAAAGGTTTGCTGGGCGAGTAATATCCCTGCCCCCGTGTGTAAAGTGATTTCGCCGACCAAGAGCAGCGTTGTCAGAGGCCCATCGAGGGTAATGGTTTGGCTAAAGGCACAGGGGAAATCTTCAAGGGCGATCGCCGCCGTTAAGGTTGTCACCACTGCCGCCGTCTGGGGATCTCGGAGAGTAAACGTTAGGGTACCAGGCTCAGAAATTTGCTGACTCTCACCAACGGCTGAATTGGGTTGAATGTCTCCCCGGAGTTCCAGTGCTTGGGTTTTGTCTAAGGGATAAACGGCTTGCTCTAGGACAATCTGATAGGGAAGTGGAGTCGGCGGAATATCCAAGGTCGGAGGCGCCGGTGGTGCCGCAGCAATCTGGGCCTGGGCCTCTTGGTCCATTTCTGCCCAAATGGGTTCTAGCTCTTCCTTGAGTAGCTCATCTAATGCCGCGAGGGAATCTTCCAGGAGGGCAGCGGAGCGTTCTTCTTCACTGGGTTCTGGAGCTTCTGGTAATCCAAATTCTTCTGGTGCTTCTAAAGGAGTGGAGGAAGCCTCGACTCCTGCTAATTCTTCTAATGTTTCATTCTCCGCTGTGCTTTGATCCGTATCGGTCACAAAATCTGTCACCGGCGTTGATTCGGTTTCCTCTAGTTGAGGGGGAGGGGCATTGTCGCTTGTTCTCTGGGCAGGATGAGCCGCCGTATTCGGGTGACTGTCCGCCAAGGAAAACGTTGTTTCAAAGGAAAAAACATTGGGATTTGGGGGCAACGGCAACGGCTGAAATGTTGGCTGAGTGACCTGGAGCGTAAGGCGTTTTTCCCAGGGGTTGGTCACATCAAGGCTCCGGCAGGTAATCACCCATTCTCCGCTTCCGAGGTGCCGCAGGGGCATGATTGCAAATAGGCCCTGGTCGGTGGTGACATCTGTGCGCTGCTCCCTTTGCCCTTGGGGAAGACGGATTTCACAGTGGATTTCTGCTTGGGCATCGCCGCGGGCGGCCAGACGATATTCTCCAGGCGCTAGATTCAGGGTCTCGGTTTGGAGGATATCCCAATTGCGATCGCCTTTTTTTTGTAGCAGAAATTGCCAGTGCACCATCGACGCCTCCTCTGGGGTTTTAATGTTTTGCTTGCTGGATTTTTTGACGCCACTGCGCAAGATTTCCCAGCAGATCCGCTTGGGCCAGGGTTTCTTGGGCCTTGGTCTGGAGCCATTTGAGTTGTACCTGCTGGTTGGCGGCCTCTTCGTCTCCGAGCACCAAACAGGCGATCGCCCCACTGCGGTCGGCCCGTTTAAATTGCTTCCCAAAGGCACTACCACTGAGATCAAGCTCCACCGAGAACCCAGCAAAACGCAACTTGTGGGCCAGAATCACAGCGGCGGCCTCGGCCTGCTCCCCTTTAGAAACGAGGTAAAAATCAAGTTGGGGGCTAGGGGCTTCTCCCAATTGTTGTAGCAGGATCACCAAACGCTCTAAGCCAATGGCCCAACCCACTGCCGGGGTCTCAGGGCCACCCAATTCCGCCACAAGGCCATCGTAGCGACCGCCCCCACAGACCGTTGCCTGGGCACCGAGGTCACTGGATTGGATTTCAAAGGCGGTATGGGTGTAGTAGTCTAGGCCACGCACCAGGCAGGGGTTTAACACATAGTCAATACCTAGGGCCGTGAGGGAGGCTTGCACTTGGTCAAAATGTTTTTTGGAGTCGTCACCCAGATAATCCAGAATACTGGGGGCATTTTGGGCAATTTCTTGGGTTTTTTGATCTTTGCTATCCAAAATACGCAGGGGGTTGCGCTCGAGCCGTTCCTGGGAATCTGCGTCTAAATCGGTCTTAAAAGGGAGCAAATAATCCACCAGGGCTTCACGATACCGTTGACGATCGCCGCCATTGCCGACGGAATTCAATTGCAAACTCAGATTTTTGAGGCCTAATTTCTGCAAAATTTCCGTGGCGATCGCCATCACTTCCACATCGGCGCGGGGATCCGCACTGCCGAGCACCTCGACCCCCACCTGGTGAAATTGCCGTTGGCGGCCCGCTTGGGGTCTTTCGTAGCGGAACATCGGCCCCGTGTACCACAGCCGCTGCACACCACCCTGGGCAAACAATTTTCGCTCGATATAGGCCCGGACTGCCCCTGCTGTCCCTTCAGGTCGGAGAGTAATCGGGCGATCTCCCCGGTCTGTAAAAGAATACATTTCCTTACTGACCACATCCGTCGCCTCGCCGATCCCCCGCTCAAACAAGCTGGTCTGCTCAAAAATGGGCGTGCGGATCTCCTGGTACATCGCCCGGCCGAGGCAGTCACGCACCACCGCTTCCACCTGTTGCCAGTAGGCGATCTCCGGCGCAAAAATATCCTTCGTTCCTCGTAAAGCTTGAATTGTTGCCATTATGTCTAGAAAAAAGTACCAGTCCCAGCTTATCGGGATGGGGCGTTGTTATTGTTCAGCAGAGGTAAAACTACCATGTATCCTGCCCCAAATGCTGTCAAAATCATGGCGATCGCCGCCACCAAGAGCACCCAAGCGCTCACCCCAGCATCAAAATCTGTCCCACTCTCAAACTGCTCCGGGGGAACCGTCGTAAACTGCCGCATTGGTTCTGGTGTCGGCAATGCAGTGACCCCATGGGAAATCGCCTTCCCTTGTGGGGGATGGTGGGGGGCCGTGACCGGTGGCAGTGGCTCGATGCCAAAATCATGGCGGTTGACCATTTCTTTGAGACGTTCCGTGGATTGCACCACCTGATGCACCTGGTTATATAGCTTGCGGTTATGAACCCGCAACTGCTGATTTTCCTGCTGGAGTGCCGTCATCTCCGCTTGGGTTTCCCGGAGTTTTTCAGCGAGTTGTTGATAGACAGACAGAGGTACCGAAGCGCCACTCCGGGGCAGGGGCGTAACGTTATCGAAGCTCGGAGAACTAGAAGGATTAGCAATCATAGGTCAGCTCACACCAAAAAGAGCAAATATTCTTACATTATGATCGAATTTCAGGATTGTCATCTGTCGCGGGGCGCCAATCCACCTCAAGGGCCGTAGGTTTCCGACAGGGGACGGGCATAGGGTTGCAAGGAGCCTTGGTTCACAGTCAAAATTTGCGAATGCTTCAGCCAGTCTGCCCCAAAGGAATTGAGATGGGTCGTCGTAATGAGGGTCTGGAAACGGGTTTGAATGGTATCTAGCAGTTGATTTTGGCGGGAAGGATCAAGCTCGGCCAGGACATCATCCAAGAGCAACAGGGGCGGTTCCCCAATGATTGTCTCAATCAGTTGGAGTTCGGCGAGTTTGAGCGCTAGGACTAAAGTGCGTTGCTGCCCTTGGGAGCCATAGAAACGGGCAGGAGTGCCATTGATAGAAAATTCGATTTCATCTCGGTGGGGGCCAACCATGCTGCTGCCCTGGTGTTGTTCTGCTTGGCGGCGTTGTTCTATCTTATCGAGACAGGCTTGTTGCACATGGTGGGGGTCATCTTGTTGCCAGGGAATATTGGGACAGTAGGTGATTTCTAGGGTTTCGGTTTGGCTACTAATATCACGGTGCCAAGCTTGGGCGAGGGGCATTAGTCTGAGCAACCCCCGCGATCGCCTGCGGGTAACCCGCGAACCTGTGGCCGCTAACTGGAGATCCCAGAGGGTCAGCTGTTGGGTTAAATCAGCGGGAATCGCCGCCTGGTTTCGGTGGAGTTTTTTCGCTGTTCGCAAGAGGGCATTGCGTTGCTTGAGCACCTGTTGGTACTCCTGCAAAATTCGGGCATAGACGGGTTCTAGCTGGATCAAAAGATTATCAATCCATTGGCGACGACAGTCGGGGCCACCGCGCACAAGGTCTAAATCGAGGCAGGAAAATTCCACCGCGTTCAGGGTACCGAGGCCATCGAGTTGGCGGCGGAGGGTTTCACCATTGAGTTTGAGGGTACGTCCCCCCTGGCGGCGCAGCAAGATATCAAAATCAACGGTGCCGTAACCGCGCTGAATTTGGGCTTGGATGCTGGCAGTGGCCTCTCCCTGTTTCACCAAATCGGCGTCCCGGCTGGTGCGGTGGGTTTTGAGGCTGGCGAGTAGTTCGACGGCTTCGAGGAGGTTGGACTTTCCCTGGGCATTATTGCCGATCAAGATGGTTTTTTGGGCGGAAAAATCAACGTGCTGGTGGTGGTAGTTGCGAAAATTACGGAGGTGCAGGGTGTGCAAATACATACGCGCTCGTCGCCCAAGTCCCGGAACAGAATCCTGATTTTAGCGTGTTATGGGAAGGGAAGTCGTGGCGATCGCCTGGGGAATCCCAGAGCAAAATGTTGGGCCTGATTAATCACAAAAACGGTAGTTGATGTGGCCTCCCGCTTGGGCGACGAGGGATGTCCAGGCGTAATCCTCTTGAAAGGGAATATAGAGCCAAGTACGTCCGGTGGCGTCTTCGCTGAGATAGGCTGGCGTCCCTGTCACCGTAATCTGGCTACCGTTGCGGAGGAAACCCAAAACCGGGGCGGAGACAGTGGGTTCCTGTCTAATATTGAGGCCTGTCCCCACATCACTCTGGACGGTTAAACAACCGCGAGAGGGTTGATCATTTAAGGTTGCTGTACTGGTGTGCTGGGCCACGACTTGATCGTTGACGAGACAACGATATTGCACCTGACCTGTGCCAATAGCTTCGACTAAACTATTTAAGCGATATTCAAAAATGGGTTCTTGCTCCGCTGCTGTGCCGGCTTGGGTGCAGGTATATTCGTAGTCCATATATCCCCCCAGTTCCAGATTAGAAAACCCAGCACTAAACGACCGGTCGTTGTCTTCTGTTTCGTTGGGTCGCCAGGATTCCCAGCCGGGTTCCGGGTTGGCGATCGCCCCTGATGCCATACTCAACCAGCACCCAATCGCCAAACAAAGCAGGTAAGGTTTGACTCGCGCCATGTTTTTTCTCCCCTTGCAGATAACTTTGTTTCCACATTAGAGGGAAATGCCGGATCTGAAACTCAAGACTGAAGACAATGTCGGCAGTTTAAGACAAAGTCATGGCCGTGGCGATCGCCCAACCATCCACGAGGAACAGCAGCACCGAAAACCCCAGCAAAATCATGTACATCCACGGTTGAGACAGGGGCCGCACATCGCTGGTATCAATATTGGTTTGTGCTTCAATCAAGCCCACCATCTTCGCAAAGCCCGCCACCCGCATCGGTAACAAATAGGCGCGATCGCGTTCTGGGGTGACGAAATAATAGACTAAGCCCCCTTGGCCCGTGGTACGCATTTTCAGTTGCGCAATATTTTCCCAGGGCAATGACCAGCCCTTACGGGTCAGCCAGCGGAACCAGACCGGATAGGTGACCGTAATCCCCGTCTCATCTAGGCAGACCTTTTCACTAAGGGCACCGTAAAGAAAAATCGCCCCCAACCCCAAACCGACCCAGAGGAGCGCTGGCGAAACAGGGGCTTGGGTAACATCCGCTAAAAATGGAATTGGAACGGTGAGCGAAACATAGAGACTCAGCAGGGTGATGCGAATTAGGGGTGAAAGATTAAACGTGGTCGCCATGGTCATTACACAAAGTTTCTGAATTGCCTAAAAAGTTTGGTGGAGCCAATCGCGAATCAAAGGATTGACCAATTCCGGCGTATCGTCGTGGGGGCAATGGCCGGACTCCAGGTAATATTCCACGAGGTTGGGACAGTGCTGTTTAAACTTTGCCCCCCGTTCCCGTGCCCGAATCCAGGGATCCTTTTCGCCCCAAATCATCAGTAACGGTCGATCTAGTTCTTCCAGGAGATGATCGACTTTGGCTCCTTCTGGGGTGTTAAAAACGGCAGCGAAAACTTTTGCGGCCCCTGGATCATTGGCAGGGCGTTGAATTTCGTCGATCAAACGTTCGGTAACGGCCTCTTGGTTAACATAGACTTTTTGCAGGGTTTTGCGGATGGTGGCGCGCCGTTTGGTGTATTGAAAAATAAGCTGGGTTGAAAGGGGACTAAACAGAACCTTACGGAGGGCTTTTTTCCAGGGTGAAGGTTGGGCCTTAACTTGGTCGCTAAAGGGGCCAGCACTGTTGAGGAGAATTAACCCCTTGGCCACTTCTGGACATTGGGCTGCCGCACAAAGGGACGCATAACCCCCTAAGGAATTGCCCGCTAAGACCACGGGTTCGCTAATCACCTCGTTGATAAAATCCCGCAGTTGATCCCGCCAGAGGGTACCACTGTAAACAATCGGGGCCTTCGGCGATCGCCCGAAGCCGAGCAAATCAATCGCCCACACCGAAAAATCCTGTTGCAGCACCGTGATGTTTTTGCGCCAGTGGTCTGTGGAAGCCCCAAAACCATGGACGAGGAGTAAGGGAGGTTTTCCTTGGCTGGTGCCGGCCTGGACATAGTGGATATCGTAGCCCCGCCACCGCCAAAACTGACTGGGGGGATTTTCGGCTAGAACGTGGGGGGAAACGGTCGCACTCATCGGGACTTTTTTGTAAATAAATGTTAACTACTGCCATTGTATCGTTTTCTTCCGGGGGGTTCTGGGGCGATCGCCGGGTGAGGTTTGTCTGAAATTTGTGTTATAACCTAAGCGACAGTTTGTCCTGTGATGCCGCTTCCCATGGCAAGCCCTCAACATTTGCCAAAGCGGTAAAAATTAACTAATTTTTTTCTTGCTCAAGCCATAGCCCTCAGGAGGTTTATTCATCATGTCTACCGGTGTGATCGAACAACGTTCCACTTCGACCATCCGTAAACCAGCCCCCCGTTACCGGGTACTGCTCCATAACGACGATTTCAACTCCATGGAACATGTGGTGCAAACCCTAATGCAAACGGTGGCGGGTCTGACCCAACCCCAGGCGGTCAGCATCATGATGGAAGCCCACACCAACGGCATCGCCCTAGTGATCACCTGTGTGCAGGAACATGCAGAATTTTATTGTGAAACGTTGAAAATGCACGGCCTCACCAGTACCATCGAGCCGGACGAGTAGAGATATTTCTTGCTTTTAAGGAAGGCGATCGCCAGATTATTGGCCAGAAACCGATTAAATAGAAGGTGACCATTCCAAGCGACGACTAAACCCTTGAAACGATTTTGGCATCTCTGTAAAACAACCCCAGCACCCCTACGGCTGGGCCTTTTTTTCTTGAGCTTAGGGCTGATTTGGCTTCCCCTGGCGGCACCGTTATATCTAATTTTTCGCGCCGACGAGAACCTAACCACCATCCTCACCATGGGATTGCTGTTTGTAGAATTTTTGTTTTACCTGCCCTTTTGGGTGAAACGAGTCCACGGAGAAACGCAACCTTTCCGCCGCTATGGTTTGGTTTGGCAGCGGGCCAATGGCGTGGATTTGGTTACAGGCTTGGCCTATGGGCTGGGGTTCACCTGGGCTTTGCTGATTTTTGAAGATGTATTGGGGTTTATCGACATTATTCCGCCCACAATGGCATTGATTCGCATTGTGATCGAGGGTGCGCTCAGTGGTCTTGGGGTCGCCCTAGCGGAGGAATTGGTCTTTCGAGGCTGGGTTTACGATGAACTAGAACGGGACTACAACCCAAAAACAGTGCTTTGGGGCAGTGCGATCGCCTTTGCGGTCTTACATTTCCTGAAACCTCTCCCGGAGATGCTGCGGACGCTGCCAGTATTTCCGGGGTTGGTGCTGCTGGGATTAACGTTAGTTTGGGCCAAGCGATCGCGGTTTGGCCGCCTCGGTAAATCCATCGGCCTCCATGGGGGCCTGGTCTGGGGCTATTACATCTTTAATGTGGGCGGTTTGATCCAATACAAAGAAGGCGTTTCCCCCTGGTTGACCGGGGTTGATGGTAATCCCCTCGGTGGTCTCTGGGGCATTCTCTTCCTCGCAGTTCTCGCCTGGATCATGGCCCGTGCTGCCCAAAAATAATCCTCTAAAAAACCTTCTCCCCTTGAGGGGAGTTAGAGGGGTGGCCCTTGAGGGGAGTTAGAGGGGGGGCCCTTGAGGGAAACTAGAGAGATTTCAAAAAGAAAATGTCTCTACTGAGCTTTGTGACCTTTCCCGAAAAACTTCGGCGGTTCCGCTAGGGTAAAGACTTCGGTATGGGTGGCGATCGCCTCACGGACATGGCGGAAAGTCTGCAGCATTCCCAACAACGTTAAACCGTCAATAATCTTGAAGCCACCGGTGGTTTGTTCGGCTAAAAGTTGATCCACTGCTTCTGGGTCGGGACGCAAATTCAAATCCCCATCGGTACAGATTGCAAACCCCCAGGGGGAGCCATAACTCGAAATGGGTGTCGAATAGGAAGAAACGTTGGCATAAACCGCCTTGAGAGTATTCACCAACCGCGCATGGAGCCGCAAATTTGCCGGGGCCGTAGGGCCTGCCTGCACAGCCACAACGCCACCGGGAGCCAAAACGTCCTTCAGTTGGGCGAAATATTCCTTGGTAAAGAGCTTAAAGGAAGGGCCTTCTTCGATGGGATCGGAAAGGTCAGAGATGATTACATCCCACTTTTCGGTGGTGGTTTCTAAAATTTTGAAGGCATCTTCAATGCGTAGGTCGAGGCGCGGATCATCAAAGACCCCCTGGTGCATCTCCGGTAAAAATTCCTTACAGGCTTCGACCACTTCGCCATCGATATCGACCATCATCACCTTTTCGACGGACTGCCAACGCAGCACTTCCCGCACGGTTGCACCTTCCCCAGCACCGAGGATCAGTACCTTTTTCGGGGCACCATGGGCAATCATCGCCGGATGAACAAGGGGTTCGTGGTAGAGAAATTCATCGCCGGTACAGGACTGCCATTTTCCATCCAGCACCAGGGCTTTACCATAGGCACCGCTTTCAACGATCGCCATCTCCTGAAATTTGGTTTGTTTATAGGCCAAAATCTTGGTAATCCCGTGGCTATAAATATCCCAGGGCGTAATGTACTCGTTAATCCAATAGTCGGCTTTGACTTCGCTACCTGCCATAATTCTTCTCTTCTGACAATTGACCGGATACCAGTATCGCAGACTTTTTCATTTTTTTTGCGATCGCCTCCCAAAAGCTTACTAGGCAAACTTTTCTCAATTCTATGTTGCCTAAAACCCTGGAGATTTAGCCAGTGTTAGCGATTCCCTAGGCCAAAAGGCGATCGCCAAAACGACAATCAATTCATTAAGCAACAAACTTGCGGTGAGTCACCATTGGGAATTCACCTCATTTCCGCTGTCCCTGACCCACAGCTTTCCATAAAATCTGAAAGTACAATATTCCAGGAAAAGTACATTACTTTTCATCTAAACCAAGACCATTTTTCCCGGCACAAAAACTTTTTTAGGATTGTTAAAATAATGCTATGGTGAACTGGTTTTGACACAGTTTAAGTAAGTCTTTCAAAAAAGAACCCCATCCTAAATCATCAACCATTTAAGGTCTCCCGCAATACCCTGGATATTGCCTGGGATTTTCAGGAAATCGAGCTAAATCAAACTAGGCAATGGCTTGAACTACTCAGATATTCAGCAAAAAATCCCCATTAAATTTACCTCGACTTTTTCAAAAATTAACCTTCATTTAACCTTCTTAAAAACTTTGCTTAAGGCTGATGCACTTTTTGGAGAGAGGAGAGAAAAAACAAACATAATTTTGGATTGATTTTCTGTAGTTATGGTATAAACATCTTGAAAAGTTTTGTGAATCTCAATTTCTTTTTTCGAAGATTTACAAATCCATCAGAGCTTCAGAGAGTTTAAGCCTAGAAAAATCGCTCTAATCTTAATCTCTGACTAGCAGTCAATGCCTGAAAGCCTCGATCTCGCTAAAAAGTTTTAATACATCGCTCACTTACGCTTAATTGCACAGTACACAATAGAGGAAACTATGAAACAGAGCGCGACTCGCCTCCGTACCTTATCTTTGGGTCTTGCTGGCCTCACCCTTACCGCTGCGCTTGCAGCTTGTAACACTACCCAAACACCGACTGAAGGCACTGGCACAACTGATGCGCCTGCAGATAGTGCGTCTGGTTTGTCTGGCGATATCCTCATTGATGGTTCTAGTACCGTTTTCCCGATTACCGAAGCCATGGCCGAGGAATTCCAAATTGCAAACCCCGATACCCGGGTAACCGTTGGGGTTTCCGGGACTGGTGGTGGCTTTTCTAAATTCTGTGCCGGTGAAACGGACATCTCCAACGCATCCCGTCCGATCAAAGCTGAAGAAATTGAAGCTTGTGCTGAAGCCGGGATCGAATACGTCGAAATTCCCGTTGCCTACGATGCGATTTCCGTTGTTATTAGCCCCGAAAACGACTGGGCAACTTGCTTAACCACCGAAGAGTTGGCCACCATTTGGTCGCCTGAGTCTGAAGGCACAATCACCAACTGGAGCCAGGTGCGCGAAGGTTTCCCCGATCGCCCCCTCGATCTCTATGGCCCTGGTACTGATTCTGGTACCTTCGACTACTTCACCGATGCGATCAATGGTGAAGAAGGAGCCAGCCGTGGTGATTACACTGCTAGTGAAGATGACAACGTCGTTGTTCAAGGGGTTATCAATGATCCCAATGCCATCGGTTACTTCGGTTTTGCTTACTACGAAGAAAATTCAGACCAACTGAACGCAGCTGAAATTGATGACGGCGACCCCAGCAATGGCGACGGTTGTGTGGCTCCTAGTGTGGCAACGGTAGATGACACGACTTACCAGCCCTTGGCTCGTCCTATCTTTATCTATGTCCGTGCGGATTCTTTAGATAAGCCCCAAGTACAAGCCTTTATGGATTTCTATACTGCTGAAGAAAATTCCACCCTCGTTTCTGAGGTCGGCTATGTTGCCCTCGGTTCTGAAATCTATGCCAAAGCCCAGGAACGTCTAGCCTCTCGCACTGTTGGTTCCATCTTTGACGGTGGTTCCACTGTTGGTGTTCGACTCAGCGATGTCCTCTAGGCCTTATATTTGACCTAGATAGGGAGTAGGGAAAATTCCGTCGGAAAGTCCCGACTCCCTTTATGCTTTGCAAGAATGTCACTTAAGTTTTTTTAGGTGGCTAATGCACAAGAAAAAATTATTAATGAAATGCTATGACAACCAGCCCTTTCCCCCCATTAGTCAATGCGGGACTCTGGCGGCCAGACCGGAGGTTTAGTAAATGGAGCCAGCGCCTGGTCGTGGGAACTTTTGGCTTATTTGCCCTTGTGTCAGTTTTGACAACATTTGGCATTGTTGTTACTCTAGTCGTCGATGCTGCGGGCTTTTTTGAGGAAGTCTCCCTCTGGCAATTTCTCACGGACACCCGCTGGACGCCTCTTTTTACAAATCCCAAATTCGGTATTTTTGTTCTGGTTTGTGCCACTTTTATGACCACGGCGATCGCCATTTCTGTGGCCTTGCCGTTGGGTCTGTTGGCCGCGATTTGCCTAAGTGAATATGCCTCCCCTAAAATTCGTCAGTGGCTCAAGCCGGCCCTCGAAATTCTGGCGGGGGTTCCTTCCGTTGTTTATGGTTATTTCGCCCTATTGTTGGTGACCCCAGCGCTACAATCCATTATTCCGGGGCTTTCACCCTTTAACGCTTTGAGTGCCGGTTTAGTGTTGGGAATTTCAATTTTGCCCCTGGTGGCATCCCTTAGTGAGGATGCAATTTACGCAGTACCCGATAGTCTGCGCCAAGGGTCCTATGCACTCGGGTCGACTAAACGAGAAACGATCATCAATGTCGTTTTGCCCGCTGCTCTGTCCGGGATTGTCTCTTCTTTTATTCTGGCCGTTTCCCGGGCCGTGGGGGAAACCATGATCGTTACAATCGCCGCAGGCTTAAACCCGACTCTCACCCTTAATCCCACGGTGCCCATCGCCACCATGACCGCCTTTATCGTCCAAGTGAGCCTTGGGGATGCCCCGGCTGGAAGTATAGCCTTTAAGACAATTTATGCCGTGGGTTTGTCCCTTTTCCTGATCACCTTAACCCTGAACATTCTCAGTTATTGGGTTGTACGTCGCTATAGACAGAAATACGAATGAACAACAACTCTTCCGATTCCCCAAGTGTCAATACCCTTTTTGATAGCCGTCTCAAAATCCGTTACCGCTGGGATATGGTGTTTCAGTTTCTCAGTTGGTTTGCCGTCATTTTGAGTATTGTCGTGTTGGCTGTTCTGCTGATTGATGTTTTCCTGGATGGTCTACCGCGCCTCGATTGGACGTTGTTAAATTCCTTTCCATCCCGTCGTCCCGAAGACGCCGGCTTAAAATCGGCCCTCGTTGGCAGCATTTGGCTGATGATTTTAACCGCCTTGATCACCTTTCCCATTGGTGTGGGTGCAGGCATTTTTCTGGAAGAATTTTCCGTTGAAAATACTTTCACCAAGATTATTGAAATTAATATCAATAACCTCGCTGCAGTCCCTTCAATCATTTATGGTCTGCTAGGACTGCAAGTGTTTGTCCGTATTTTGGCCCCCATTACCGGTGGTCGCAGTGTTTTGGCCGGAGCTTTAACCTTAAGTTTATTGATTTTGCCGATTGTGATTGTCGCAACTCGTGAAGCGCTCAAGGCGGTACCGGATAGCCTTAGGCAGGCAGGTCTTGCCCTTGGAGCGACAAAATGGCAAGTTGTTCGCGAACAAATTTTTCCCTTGGCTTTACCTGGGATTCTAACGGGAACTATTCTGGCGCTATCCCGTGCTATTGGGGAGACTGCTCCTCTAATTACCCTGGGGGCATTGACATTTATTGCTTTCTTGCCTTCCCTATCTCTTGAGGGCTTGCAAACACCCTTTACAGCACTACCAATTCAGATTTTTAACTGGGTTTCTCGTCCCCAGCCAGAATTTCATACCGTAGCAGCAGCGGGGATTATCGTCTTGATGGTCATGTTGTTGGCAATGAATGGTACAGCTATTTTTCTTCGGAACAAATTCCAGAAGTAAAAACTGCAACCACCACCCCACAAAAAAATCCTCCACGATTGGGAGGATTTTTTTGTGGCAATGATCTTTGCAAACACGCACTGCGTTATTCTTCAGGCAGGAGCCAGGTCCGCAACCCCAGAATCAGCAAGAGAGCCATAACGTCAGCGGTAATGAGAAAGGCGATCCAGTTTTGATCCATGGTGGATTGTCCTCTAGTTTTCTAAGGAAACAATATTGGTTTTATCCTATGATGTTCAAACATCGTATCTTTTTTTGTCTATGCAAAAGCTGGTTTCACACTTGAGGATTTTTTAGGACAAAGATTAGCTTTTGTTATGGCCCAGGGAAATTGCTACTCAATGGCTTGGGGCGTAAATTGGATAAACATGGCCCCCTCAAGTTGGTCCGCCTGGGCGTTTAGCTGTAGGAAACGCGCTGTCAGCCCCCGATCCTGGAAAATGCGTAGGTTCAGACGACGACTAAAGGCTTGGGCAAAACCATTCAGCAAAGGGGCAGGTAACACTTGCTCGTTAATGGTGCCCTCAAAGTTAGTCAGTTGGAATTGACTACCGGAAACAAGGCCGAGGCTAAAACTGAGTTGGAGAGTCACCTGCTCGGTTTCGCCTGTTTCGGGATTGATTTGGAACATTTCACCGGTGAACTGGAGGCGATTTTCACCGAGGAAATCAACGGTGGCGTTTTCTAGTTGGAAACGAGGCGGATTGGTGCTGCCGGGACGGGTGAGCAGACGATTGATGAGGGGTTGAACCAAGGCCGTGACTTGGGGGGACGTTAAAGCCTGGTTGAGGTCGGCTTCGGTGAGGACAAAGCGTACACCTGCTTGGAGGGGTTGCTCTAGAACACCGGGACCGGGTTTGCCACTGCGGAGTTTGGCCAGGTCAAAACTGAGGGGATCGGTTTCTAGTTCTAAAACGTCAAAACGGAGGCCTGGCAATAGCTCTACACCACGACTGGCAATCTGGACGCGGTCAATTTTGCCCTTGAGAAGTTGGTGGCTAGGTACGTTATCGACGCGCACTTCAAAGGTCTCGGCAGCTTGGAGGCGATCGCCAATCCGTTTACCGCTGACTTGTTCGATGATCAGACCCACGGGGGCAAGGGCAGTGAGTAAGCCAGACATCAAAATTGCGAGAAATTCCATGGTGCACCCCAGGGTGATGGTTCGTCCTTAACTTTACTTGAAAATTTTAAAGGACAAACAAGGGTTGTTTGACATTAACAGCGGAAATGACGGCTTGGCGTTGATCGTTTTGGGTGTGGCGGAGTTCGATCTGGTAATAGGATTCCGGGAGATAGGGTAAACGCTCTGACCATTCAATGACGGTTAGGCCAGGGTCACATTCTTCGCCTTCCCAGTAGGTTTCGGGATAAAGGCTATCGACTTGTGCGGGTTCAAGGCGATATAAGTCCAAGTGATAGAGGGGAATCCGTCCGCTGTGGTATTCGTTCACCAAGGTAAAGGTGGGACTGGCGATCGCCTCGGTGATCCCTAAACCCAAACCAATGCCCTGGGTGAGGGTCGTTTTTCCGGCCCCCAGATCGCCTTTCAGCAAAATCACCGTGTTTTCCGGTAAGGTGCGCCCCAGTTTTACCCCGAAAGCTTGGGTAGCCGCCGCATTTTCTAACAGAATAATTTCTGCCATTGATCGCCTCAAGTTACCAATTGTCTTGATAGGCTTCGAGGAGCTTGAGCAGATCCCCTTGTCCGGCGGTGGGAATCAGTTGGGCGAGGGTCACAAAGGTTTGTTTGCCACCCAGGGGAACTTGGATTGAGCGCAAAACATCCATCACTTTCGCTTCGTCCACCGCGCGATCTTCAATAGCGGGAAAAATTTTTTCAGCGACGGTGGTGTGTAAATGGGCATCGGCCAAATATAAATGCCAACCGGACACATCAATATAGATATTTTCACCAATCTCTGCGGCGAGTTTTTCGATTTGAATCGTGCTAGCCATTAGAAGCCTCCGAATAATCGGCGATCGCCGTAATGTAAAGCAGGTGTAACCCCAAAATGCCCAGCCAAATCAGGCTAAACGGTTTGACCCAGGGACGCTCTACCGTCGTTTGAATCAGGGTAGTAAACCAAATGGGAGAATTAATCGCGAGATAGACCATCACATGGACAATAAAATTCATCCGGTCTTCGGCGCGACGGAATTCAGGATCAGTTTTACGGTCAGGTTTGCGCGGCCAACTGCGAGGCATAGGTTTTACCCATCACATTTACGGAACACTGGTGATCCTATCACAAGGATTTTCCCTAGGCTTGCCGGGTATAATCGCCGGATTTACCGCCGGTTTTTTTCAGCAATTGAATCTCAGAAATGACCATCCCTTTATCCATCGCTTTCGCCATGTCGTAGAGGGTTAAAGCGGCCACCGAAACCGCCGTTAAAGCTTCCATCTCCACCCCCGTTTCGGATTTGGTCGTCACACTAGCCTCGATGCGATAACCGGGTAAGTTTGCATCAGCAGTAAAATTCACCGTCACCTTTTTAATGGGCAGCGGGTGGCACATGGGGATTAAATTCGAGGTTTGCTTGGCTGCCATAATCCCGGCAATTCTCGCAGTGCCGAGCACATCTCCCTTGGGGGCATCTCCCGCTTGGATCGCGTGAAAACAATCCTGGGTCATGGTGATGAGCCCCGTGGCGATCGCCTCCCGTTTTGTCACGTTTTTTTCAGAAACATCCACCATCTGCGCCTCGCCGGTGGCGTTGAGATGGCTCAGGGGAGGGAGGGAAATCTTTTTTTCAGAAAACTCTTGCATTTACCCAAAACGTCTGTTAGATTAGATGACTGTTGGTCAAACAACACAACTCTTCTCCATGGGTCTGTAGCTCAGCGGATTAGAGCAGCTGACTACGGATCAGCAGGTCGGGAGTTCGAATCTCTCCAGGCTCGTAAGAAGAGAAAACAACCCTCCTAGGTTAGCCCAGGGGGGTTTGTTGTGGCAAGAATCTGAAGAGTCGTGATGTTTTGTTGACAAGCCCAGAGGGAAACGCAGAATATGACAAGAGACCAGTCAACCTGCATTCTTTTAAACAAAGAAATTCAAACAAACTCATTTCCCTCTCTCCGCCATGACCAAATTTTTAAAATATTGCCTATCTGTGGCTTTGGCGATCGCCGTTTGCTTTGGCGTAACCCAAGCTGCCTGGGCTTTACCCCAACCGAGTTTTACTCTTGCCTCCCTTGCCCAAGGGGATGCGATTACTGATCCCGAAGCCATTCTCCGCTACGCCCTGCCCATTGAAAATAAGCCCATTCGCCGTCTCCAGGACAGCATGGAATTTATGTCCAAGGATCTACGGGCGAAACGCTGGGGGCCGATTGCGGCCAATGCCAAGAAAGCTAGCCGCGTCCTCTCCATTAGCCAGGATGGCATCCTTGAAGATGTTGTCCCCAGTTTTAAGGAACAGGCTAAAACTCTCTTAGATGAAATGGAACAGGATGTCGCCACCATGAGGGAGGCGATCGCCGCCAAAGATCGCGAAACTATCTGGACAAAGCGTCGGGAAATCCTCAACAAAGTCGGGGTGATCGAAGAAAATATGATCGCCGAATATCCGACCACGATCCCCGAAGACTATGCGGATCTGCCGCGCCTCTTGGGTCGGGCCACAGTTGAACTCAAAACCACCCAAGGCGACATTACCGTTGTTGTTGACGGTTACAACGCCCCCATTAATGCCGGAAACTTCGTTGATCTAGTACAGCGCGGTTTCTATGATGGTTTACCGTTCAACCGTGCCGAAGATCTCTACATCCTGCAAACGGGCGATCCCGAAGGTGATGCCGATGGTTTCATCGACCCGAAAACCAAGGAATATCGCGCCATCCCCATGGAAATCATGCTCACTGGCGACCACGAAGCCACCTATGGCGCAACCCTAGAGGAGCTAGGCATTTACCTAGCGGAGATTAATCTGCCCTTCAATGCCTATGGTGCCTTAGCCCTGGCCCGTCCCGCCGATGATGCGAATGGTGGTTCTTCACAGATCTTCTTCTTCAAGTTTGATAATGAATTAGCGCCACCTGGATTTAACTTGATGGATGGTCGTTATTCCGTCTTTGGCTATACCGTCGCTGGCCAAGATGTCCTCGAAAACCTCAGCAAAGCGGACAAAATCATTTCTGCCAAAGTTGTTAATGGCTCAGAAAATCTGGTTGTGTCCAACTAGATCCGTCACACTTTAATTTTCTGATAAAAAACACCCTTTACCAACAGTGGTTTAGGGTGTTTATATTTTTCAAGTGAGTTTCTAAAAGTTAGACCATCGTGTCAGCGTTATATTGATTGGGGCCTGGTTGACTGTCGGAAGCAAAGAAAACAATTAAGACAATTACACCAATAATCGGTACAAATCCAATCAAAAGCCACCAACCACTCCGGCCAGTATCATGCAAACGCCTGATGCTAAGGGCTATCCCAGGTAAAATGAAGGCTAAAGAATAGATAATACTCACCAAAGAGGCGATCACCCCAAGAAATGTTTCCTGAAAAATACCCAAGACAAAGGAAATCAAAAGGTTGATGATAAAAACATACCAGAATTCTTTGCGGCGCGCTCTACCACTAAAATTTGTATAATTTTGCCAAGCCTTGATGTAATAATCGACAAATTCTTCAAATATACTTTTGTCCATTGTTTTACTGTTGTATTAATAATTGATTGGATTTTTATTCTACATAAAAGATTCATGGGCAATTCAAGCTCATGGCAAAAGTCAACATTTTGTAACTATTAAATTGACATGAAAACAATAAAGTGATGGAAGCTTGAATTAAATGCTTTTCTATGCAAAGGACTTGTGAAATATAAGGCATTCTAGGCTAATGATAGCCCTCAAAAATTTAAAGACTCTTGATATTTCTGATGACAGAGGTCAATGCCTGTTAGCATCTGTAGAGATTATCTAGACATGCCTTTGGTCATGATTGTTTTAGCAGAACTTGCAGAAGCATCGATTTCAACTAACTTGCAACAGTTTGTTTTGGTTTTATCGATCTCCCTAACCGTTGCAACCTTTTCACGGATTTTTAGTTGGTTGCGCCAGATCCCCTATACCCTCCTGCTGGTGATTGTGGGACTGGGTCTGGCCTTTATTGATGTGCGTTTGGTCAATCTTTCGCCAGAGCTCATCCTCGAAATTTTCCTCCCGCCGCTCTTGTTTGAGGCTGCCTGGAATATTCGCTGGCGAGAACTTCAGAAACAATTGTTACCGATTGTTTTGTTTGCTTTGGCTGGGGTGGCGATCGCCATCTTTGGGATTGGCTTTGCCCTGAGTCAGTGGACGAACTTAGCCCTTAGTTCTGCTTTGCTTGCAGGGGCGGCCCTCTCGGCGACGGATCCAGTGTCGGTGGTGGCCTTGTTCCGGGAGTTGGGGGCCAGCAAAAAGCTCACCATGGTGATGGAAGGGGAGAGCCTCTTTAACGATGGGGTGGCGGTCGTAGCCTTTCTGTTACTGGTGGGGATTCCCCTCGGTACCCAGACGTTTTCTGTGTCGGCGACCGTGTCAACCTTCTTAGTCTTTGTGGGGGTTGGTGCTGGTTTCGGTTGTTTGATTGGTTTTGGCATTTCTTTTCTGACGCAACGGTTTGATATTCCCCTCGTGGAGCAATCTTTAACCCTGGTATCTGCCTATGGTACTTACCTTTTAACGG
The DNA here is from genome assembly GCF_001693255.1 of Picosynechococcus sp. PCC 7003. Taxonomy (NCBI): domain Bacteria; kingdom Bacillati; phylum Cyanobacteriota; class Cyanophyceae; order Chroococcales; family Geminocystaceae; genus Picosynechococcus; species Picosynechococcus sp. PCC 7003. The sequence goes on along the minus strand of NZ_CP016474.1, from coordinate 2,758,146 downwards.
AGGAATTGGGCGGCTCTGGGGTTATTGCGGTGGTGACAGTGGGGATGATTTTGGGGAATTTTGGCTCGAATATTGGCATGAATCCCCGTACGCGCTTGGTTGTCTCGGAATTTTGGGATTTTCTCGCGTTTTTTGTCAATTCGATTGTGTTTCTGCTCATTGGTGATCAGGTCAATTTTGGCACCCTGGGGGAAAGCTTAGACGCGATTTTTGTGGCGATCGCCGCTGTGTTGGTGACGCGGGCCATTTCTGTTTATGGCTTGGGTTGGCTCTCGAATCAATTTAGCAATAACCCCTTGAGCTTCTCCGAACAAACGGTGTTGTGGTGGGGAGGGCTGCGGGGTTCTGTCTCCATTGCCGTGGCCTTGAGTGTGCCTGTGGTGCTCGGCGATCGCCAGGAAATTATCAACATCATTTTCGGGGTCGTGCTATTCACCCTTTTGGTGCAGGGCCTCACCACCCAGTGGGTGCTAGAAAAACTCGATCTCATTGGCGATCAACCCATCCGCCAGGAATATTCCGAGTATCTCGCCCGCCGCGTTGCCCTCAAACGAGTCTTAAACTACCTCGACCAGTTAAATCTTGCTGCCGATGTGGACGAAGAATTCTACCGGTACGAACGGGATCTCGTCGAAGGGGAATTAGAAACCATCGAAGAAAAAATTGAAAAACTCAAAGGCAGCCATCCCCAACTGCAAGAACTGGATATGAAGCAATTGCGCGATACCCTCCTGGATATTGAGGCGGACACCTATGCCGAATTTATCCGGGTGGGCCGCTTAAATAAAGATCTTTCTCCCCTACTCCAGGAGATCTTGATCAAAGCCACCGAAAAAACAATCCAGGGTTAACCCCCCTTCGCAAAACAAATCATCACAATAAACGACAGGGCCAACCCAGGACTAAGGAGGGTCGCCAGGGTTAAAAGTTCTTCGCCGGACATAAAAAATACCTGCAATTAAAGGGATTCCCCCCCACGTTAAAGGGTTTTTCTGGCGATCGCCCACGGGTTCACAGAAACTTAATTGTCTGAGTCCCGGATCATGTTGCCACAGCCATCAAAAAGCCTGTGTTAGACTCTCCAACAGCATTTTTTGGGAGAGAAAAGCCCATGACCGTCGGGATTTGGGTACTGGGGGATCAACTGTGGGCCACCCAAGCCGCCCTCCAACAACGGGAAACCCAGCGATCCACAACGCCGGTTCTGTTGATCGAAGCGGCAGACTACGCCCGCCAACGGCCCTACCATGGCCAAAAGCTGGTGTTAGTCTGGTCGGCCATGCGCCACTTTGCCCAGGAGCTAGAACAGGCTGGCTGGTCTGTCCATTATGCGATCGCCGCTGATTTCCAAACGGCTTTAATCGATTGGATCACCGCTGAAGGAATCACAGAATTGTGGGTGATGCAGCCGAGCGATCGCCCATTCGAAGCTTTTATTCAGAACTTAGACCTCCCCTGCTCCCTCAAGTTCATCCCCAATAATCATTTCCTGTGGTCGCGGGCAGAATTTCACACCTGGGCCAAGGGTCGTAAACGCCTCGTCCTCGAAGACTTTTATCGGGCTGGTCGCAAACGGTTTAAGATCCTGCTCGACGAGCAACAGCAACCCCTTGGGGGTCAATGGAACTTTGATAAGGACAACCGCAAACCTCCCAAAAAAGACTTCAATCCGCCTCAACCGCTGACCTTTGAACCAGACGCGCTGACCCAAGCCGTGATCAATCGGGTTAAAACTTTGGATCTCGTCACCTACGGGCAGCTTGAACCCTTCCGCTGGGCCGTGACCCGTACCCAAGCCCTCCAGGTTTTTGAGCATTTCCTCGCTACGGGCTTAGAAAAATTTGGCACCTTTCAGGATGCGATGGTCACGGAAGAATATACCCTCTGGCATGGTCTAATTTCGCCCTACCTCAACCTGGGTCTGTTGCATCCCTGGGAATTAATCAAAAAAGCAGAGGCAATCCGGGAACAAAAGGCGATCGCCTTAAATAATCTCGAAGGCTTTATCCGGCAAATTTTAGGCTGGCGGGAATATCTCCATGGCCTCTACCATTACGTGGACGCTGATTATGCCCAGAAAAATCATTTCAACCACCAACAACCCCTACCCGATTTTTATTGGGACAGCCGTAAAACCGATCTCAATTGCCTCAAACAGGTCTTACAACAAGTAGAACAAACGGGCTATGCCCACCACATTCAGCGGTTGATGATCCTCAGTAACTTTGCCTTGATCCTTGGGGTGAACCCCCAAGAAATCGAAGCTTGGTTCCATGCAGCTTTTATCGATGCCTACGATTGGGTGATGCAAACCAATGTGATTGGCATGGGACAGTTCGCTGACGGGGGGATCCTCGCTAGCAAGCCCTACGCTGCCTCAGCCAACTACATTAATAAAATGAGTGATTACTGTCGTGACTGTCGCTACCACAAAGGCGATCGCCACGGGGAAAATGCCTGTCCTTTCAATACCCTCTACTGGCACTTCCTCGACCGTCATCAGGGCCAACTCCGCAGCCAAGGTCGGATGAATTTAATCCTCAAAAATTTAGAACGGCTCGCTTCAGATGAATTGCAGGCAATCCGCGCCCAGGGTCAAACTTGGCAAAACCGCTTGAGGCCTACTCTATAAGAGCACGTACCATAGGCGATCGCCGCCGATTGTTCGTCACAATCATTTCTTGAAGATCATAAAAATCAGAGCGCTTTTTGGGATCTATCGATATCTTTCTTTATATTTTTTTTAGAAATAAAAGTACATCAATATTGCTTTTTTGAAAAATCAGCAAAAATCAAAAAAAAACACGGGAAAATTAATCAAGGCGCGACTACAATACCCCATAATGACAACATCTTTTGTGTGAGGCGATAGAAAGTAGATATGGCAGTTGCCCCTCGACCCTGGCAGGTTCCCCCCTCCCGTCCGCAAAAATCAAGGCCCCTCACGGTGGTAGAACCCAAAGTCCGTAGCTTGCCAGCACGGCCGAAACAGCCCTCTGTTACCCCTTTGGTGCAAACGCTCCAAATCAGCAAGCAGGTGACCCAATGGGTGGCGATCGCCGCCGTGACAACGGCAATGGGTCTGTACGCCGGGAAAGCCTATTCCCAAAAGGACTGGAGTGAAGCTTTTAGCCACCTCCTCCAACTCCAGGACTACGAGGCAGATCTCGTTGCCACCAGTGCCAGCCTCGGCGAATTTTTCCAACAGCAGGCAGAGGAACCGACCACAGAACTCGTGGAACCAACCCCAGCCCACAGTGTTTATGTGAAAACTCCAGCCCAGGTCTCTCTCCCCGCAGCGCCCCAAGATAATCTTCCCCACGTCCGCGAACAATCTCCCATTGGCTACTAATCATTGGTTTCTTGGTAGAGTATTGAGCAGATTTGCCCTTAGTAACCAGGGGTCAAACCGATGACCATGCCTTCCCCCCACTCCCATCAACAACGACGGCAACTGTATCGGCGCAAAAAACAAGCGATCCGATCTCGGCCGCCCGCACCGAAGTTGCTCCAACGGCGTTTACTCCTCATCTGGGGCATTTTTATGGTGGGCCTGTTGGGTCTGGCTATCCGGGTTTTTTACTTGCAGATCATTGACTATGACAAGCTAGGGGCGATCGCCCAGTCCCAGCACCAGATCACCCTCCGTCCCTACATTCCTCGACGCACTATCGTTGACCGTGAGGGCAATATCCTCGCCTTAGATCGCATCTCCCATACCCTCTATGCCCATCCTGTCGGTTTTCGACTGCCCCAGCAGTTAGTCGATGATCTTCCAGAGGCGATCGCCCCCACAGACCTCCCGAAGGCCGTTGCCCATTACCTCGCCCCCATTTTGGGCGATGTTTCCCCCGCAGACCTAGAGACCACATTACGCCGCCAAAAAAGCGGTATCTTGTTGCGTGCCAGCCTAGACGCCACCAAAGTTGACGACATCCGGCAATTACGCATTGATGGCTTGGAACTGGTGGAACGTTACGGTCGGTTTTATCCCCAGGGGGACGCGACTGCAGAAATTACTGGCTATGTCCAAAAAGACGACCACCTAGGTCGAGCCGGCATTGAACTCTCCCAGGAAAATTTGATCCAACGGGAGCCCATTTCCCTCAGTCTCCGGCGCAATGGCAATGGAGCGATCCTGCCGGGGGATCTCCAGGCAGAGGCGATGAAATACGACGATTGGGAATTAGAACTATCCCTTGATCTTCCCCTCCAAAAGGCCGCCCGCCAAGCCCTCCAAAAACAGATGGCTGCCTACAAAGCGAAACGGGGTGTTGTCATTGTCATGGACGCCCAATCTGGGGAACTGCTGAGCCTGGTGACAGAACCCAACTATGATCCCAACAATTACGCCCAAGTCCAACCCGAAAACTATGGTGTTTTTAAAAATTGGGCCGTCACGGATCTCTATGAACCAGGCTCAACGTTTAAACCGATTAATGTCGCCCTCGCCCTAGATGCAGGGGCCATTACCCCCAACACGTCGGTGAATGATCCTGGATCAATTCAGGTTGGTCCCCACCGGATGAAAAACTACAACGGTGCCGGAAACGGTGTGATTGATGTGGCGGGAATTTTGCGGGTCTCTAGTAACGTGGGGATGATCCGACTGATGCAAAATCTTTCCCGAGATGATTATTATGACCGACTACAAAGCCTGAGAATCACCGAACCCACAGGCATTGATCTACCGGGAGAAGTGACAGGCACCCTCAAGAGTCGTGAAAAATTTACCGCTAGCCCCGTTGAAGCGGCGGTGAATTCCTTTGGCCAAGGGTTAACCGTGACTCCCATTAAGTTGGTGCAACTCCATGGGGCGATCGCCAATGGCGGTACCCTCGTCGAACCCCATCTAGTGCGAGGCCTATTCAACAGCCAAGGGGAACCCCAAACCGTCATCCCCAAGGCGGAAATCCCCAATAGTGCCCGGCAGCTTGCCGCAACCACGACTGAACCGGAAAACCCACAAATTTTTTCCCCCGCTGTAGCCCGAACCGTACTAGACATGATGGAAACCGTTGTGGACGATGGCAGTGGCGAAAAATCAAAAATTGCTGGCTATCGGATCGGTGGGAAAACGGGCACTGCCCAAAAAGCGCGCAACGGCCAATATATTCCGGGGGCCTACATCACAAGTTTTGTCAGTATCTTTCCCATCGATAACCCCCGCTATGTGGTCTTTGCCGCTGCCGATGAACCCACAGAGCCGAATTCCTTTGGGGGGACTGTCGCCGCACCCGTCGTCCATGATGTGCTCCAAGCCCTTATTATCCGCGAAAAAATTCCCCCCACTGGCACCACGGCGGTGCCGAAAAATCCTCCGGAAACATCACCCTAAGAAAAACAAGTTGTAGCCTTCTGCAGCGCCCTGAACGCAGAAATTTCTGGAAGAAATTCTGTGTATCCCGCAATCTCTGGTTCCTTGAAGGGATACACTAATAGAGCACACAGGTTAAACTAATGTGCTGGCAGGCTTTGACCCAGGCTGCTCACCTTTATCTGCATTTTGTATCGACGCTATGAGTCCCCGCAAACTAACCGACCATGACAAAGAAGAATTACTCGTTGCCTACCGTGAGACGGCAGAAACGACTTCTACTTTGGCGGCTCGCTATGGCGTGAGCAGTTCTACCATTAGTCGCTTTCTCAAAAGTCGTCTCAGTGCCAATGAATACGAGGAATTGATCCAACGCAAACGCCTGGGTCGCGGCAACCGTGGGGCAAAATCGACCCCCGAACCGGAGCCATCGACTGCTAAAATCGTGGAAAAACCAAAGCTGGTCAAACGGGTTGAAGTAGCCCCAGAGCCCACCGATACCGCTGAGGAAACGCCACCAAAAACGGAACGGCGACGCATCAGACGTAAATCCCGTGACCTGGAGCCGGAGGCAATGCCCGACCCTGATCTGTTTGAAACAGTGGCCCTAGAGGATTCTGAGCTTGATGCTGAACCGGAGACTGCAGCCTTTGAGGAGATTGAGATTAATCCCGATCTGCTGGCCCTGGCCCAGGAAATTCAGCTAGGCGATCGCCAACAGGCCCTCAAGGAATTGTTGGGGGAAGACATTGGTGATGACGATGAATTTGACGATGAAGACGACGACGATGATGAATTTGATGATGAAGACGACGACGAAGACCTGGATGTAACCCCGGTTGCCCACTCGGAAACGGTAGAAATTTTGCCCCTCGAAGCGGCTCAGTTTCCCCGCAATTGCTATGTGGTGACGGATCGTTTGTCGGAGTTAATCGCCCGGCCGATGCGGGACTTTCAAGATTTAGGGGAAATTCCCGACGAAGAAATCACCCAAAAAACCCTCCCGATTTTTGATAATCATCGCGTCGCTAAACGGTTTATCCGGGGGCGTACCCAAAAAATCATCAAAATTCCCAATGGCGAACTTTTCCTTAAAACGAGCGGTTGTCTCGCAGCCAAGGGCATTACCCGCCTACTGCTCGATGGCAAGGTTTATCAGCTCCGTTAGGATTAGCAATTACCTCCTAAGGCCGTAAACCCGTGGAAAATAAGCCCCGGATCGTAATTTAGCGTGGGCAATTGTTGGGCCAACCAGGCCCCATCCCCGCCGGTGCTGAAGATCTGACCCTGGGGGAATTCTGCCTGCCAAGCGCGAATAAAATCTTTGACCCCAGCAAGGACTGTATAGGTAATGCCACTGGCGATCGCCCCGGCGGGATCATTGGCCCAACGTAAGGGTAGTTGAGTCGGTAAATGCACCTTCGGTAAGGCGGCGGTGTGCTGGGAAAGGCTTGTAAATTGGAGGTTTAAACCCGGTAGGATGGCCCCACCAAGCCATTGGCGATCGCCGTTGACTGCCGAAAAAGTTAAAGCCGTCCCCCCATCAATCACTAAACAGGGAAAACCATACTGTTGTCCGGCTCCTAAAACCGCCAGGGCGCGATCAATCCCCAATTGAGGATAAAGATTTTCGAGGGGAATCTCTGCCAAGGTAATGGTCTGGGCAGTGGGAAAATGACCCTGTACCCAAGCAGTTTGTTGGGGCACCACCGAGGCCACATAGCGCAACTGTTTAACGGCAGAGGGACAAGTGCCATGGGCCGTGTGGTGTACCGTTTGCAAGATATTCCCCGTAAATGCAGCCCAATGGAGCCGGGAATTGCCAATCATTAAGGCCCACCACTGATCCATAAGCGTGGCCTAACTCGGAAACTCCGCAGGTTGCACAGTTAACTGTCGCATTGTGCCCCGGCGCTTGAGATCAATGGGCAAATCCGCACCGATACTGCTCCGTTCTACGGCATCCTGGACATCAAAGGCCGTTAGCACGGGTTGCTCCCCCACCTGTTTGAGGATATCCCCCTCCTGGATATTGGCGATCGCCGCCGGAGAATCTGGGGCCACCTCAATTACCAATACCCCTGTTTCTTGGTGCAAATCAAGCTCCTCGGCCAGGGTGGGCAGGGTTTCTCGCAGTCGGTTTTTCCCTTCTCCGTCTAGTGCCAGCATCCGAATACCGAGGTAAGGGTGAGTCGCTTTCCCCTCCGTAAACAGTTGCTGGGCAATGCGTTGAGCCGTTTCGATGGGAATCGCAAACCCTAGCCCCTGGCCATCGGCGCGAATCGCTGTATTTAACCCAATCACTTCTCCTCGCACATTCAAGAGGGGGCCGCCGGAATTACCGGGGTTAATGGCTGCATCGGTTTGAATAAAACGCACCCGTTTGTCCGGGATCCCCACCTGGGCACTGGGGCGGTCGAGGGCACTGACGATGCCGACGGTGACACTGTTGTCAAAACCGAGGGGATTGCCAATGGCGATCGCCCATTCTCCTGGGGTCAGACTTGCCGCCCGGCCTAACTTTGCGGTGGGTAACCCCGTGGCCTCGATTTTAATTACGGCAATATCCGTTAGCTTATCAACGCCCATCACCTTGCCTTCAAATATCTGGCCATCCTTGAGGGTCACTTTTACCTTAGAGCTATTTCCCACCACATGGGCATTGGTCACCAGTTGGCCATTACTACTGAGAATAAAGCCGGAGCCCGTGCCCTGGGGTTGGCGATCGCCATCGAAGGTGGGTAATCCCTCTTCTAATTGAAAAAACTTCTTAAATAACGGTGTAGGTGATGCCAGGGCCTCCGGCTGATCGAGGGCATCAATGCGCACAACGGTCGGGCCAACCGTTTTCACCGCCTCGGCAATAAAGTTCACCGAATCTGAGTTGAGATCCAGCTCCGCGAGGGATTGCTCATATTGACGAAACTCACCATAGGCCTGCAAAGACGCATTCAATTGTCTCTGGAACCAATAGGCATGGCCCAAAAACCCAAGGCTTCCCCCAAGGATAAGGAAAGTCGTGTAGAGACTCCACTGACGAAAAGATTGATTTAGCATGGGTGTGAGGAGACTGGAGGCGCAAAGATAAACGCAAGCTTGCTTCTAAAATTATGGCAAAAATCTTGCTTGATTCCCCACTTTAACCAGCCCAGAAAATCTCTTTTGTTAATTGCGGTCAATTTTTAAAAAACTTTTTAAACAGTCGGATCGCAAGAACCGGAAATTTTTCCGTTGTGTGGGGCGATCTTTGGGTTCAAAAAGCGCCTCATTGCCATTCTCCCCAACAAAAAACCAGAGCCTCCTGACTCTGGCGAAATGTAAACCCCCGACAAACCGCCAAATTGTTACTGGCTGGTATGTTGGTAAACCTGGATCGAGGTACGGCTCGAACTTTGAATGTGGGACTCCTTGGGGTGGCTCGGATCGATTTGAGCGCCGGTTTGGATAATCCGTAATTGTTGTACCTGCACCTGGGCGGGTTGTCGGCTGAGATCTGAGAGCGTTGGGAGGTGGAGGTGTTTGGGTAAGCAGACACGGATCTGGGGATTGAGTTCTTGGGTATGGAGACGCCATCCCTCTGGACAGGCCATTTCTGTGGGGGTGGCGATCGCCGCCGGGGCACCAGACAACAGCACCATCAACCCCAAAAACAGACCATCCAACAACTGTATGCCAATACCTTGTGTTGATTTCATGGTTTTGCTCCATTGCAAAGGAGAATAAATTGAGAGATTAGGGACTAACCTCCACGGGGTTGTAGTGGTGGCCCCGGAGAACCTATGCAGTTCGTTTACTAGGGGGGCCGGATCGCTGCCTAATTTCCCCTGGGCTGTCGGTGGAAATTTTTGTCTTTCGTTGCAATCTCGTTGCAATCTAAAAAGCGTCTGGGGAAAACTCACTATACTAATGGAGCAGATTTTAGGGCGGCAGGAAAATCCTAAAGAGTGCGCCCAATACTGTCGTCATTGCTTGAAGTGAAGTATTACTTAGGGAGAAAGCTGCGATGTTCCAGGTTTTGCGTCGTTACCTCAGTGCCAGTGTGGGCTTTGGCTGTCTTGTGGGGCAAATGATCTGTGCGCCAGCCCAGGCAAACCCGGCGGGAATCCAGTTCCAAGGGGATGCTAATGCCGTCTTTGTGGCCCAACAGCTTGGCTTTCCTCCTGTACCCCCCAATGCTGGGATTATTGGCCCTTTTTCCGATGATCAGGGTTTAATTTATCTGGATGCCCAAGGGCGGATCAGCTATTTTTCGCCGAGTCAGGTGACGGTTTTTTTCGCTCAAATGAGCCAAAATAATGACCCACAGATTCTCTACGCCTTGACACCCACTGCCACCTACAGAATGCAAAATAATCAGGCGATCGCCGTTGACCCAAATACCATCGAAGCGGCGATTACTCCTTGGCCTTATTCGGGGGTGATGGTGAATGTTTTGATTGCCTACCTCCAGCAATACCAAGCGCAGTTAATGGCAAGTGGCGGCGTTGCGGTTTCTGCCGAACAGCAATCCTATGTCAGTTCGATGCTCCACAACACCAGCATGAATATTTTGAATAACATTGGTGGCGAAGGTTGCACTGAACATTACGAAGATGTTTACTACCTCGGCTGCTGGTAAGGTGAGTACATCCTAATGAACTACTCCAGCCTAAGAGGCATGGAGTTTCCGACGCTTCATCGCTCCTAGTTGCCTCATGCTTCCGCAATTGGTAGAGCTAGGCAGCTCTGCGTCTAAAGAGGCCAGTTCCTGACCCCTTGCCCAGGCTAAATTAACCTGAGCTACATTGATTCTCTTTAAGTGATCAATGTGGCTACTGTTATAGCATATTATTTCCACACTGGTTGGTGATTCCGCTTTGCTACATCACCGCGCTATCCTTCCCTACCCTAAAGAGAGATAGGGACTGCCGCGCTAAAGTTCAACCCTAAGCACAATCATTTTTTGTCACTGGGTTTAGGGCGGCAAACATCGCTATCGTAAAATCGCAACACATTTTTAGTAATGGGCTCCCAACTCCTCAGCCTCGTCCCGGCAGATGCCTATAAGCTTCTGGTGGTTTTATTCTTGTCGTTTCTCATTGGCCTCGAACGGGAGGAACACAAACTCAATAAGGGCTATGCCTTTGGGGGCGTGCGCACCTACCCGCTCATTGGTCTGATTGGCTATAGCGTCGCTTTTTTGGCCCAGACCCAAATGCTGGCGGTGATCGGCGGTTTGGCGGTGATTGGTGGCTTTATGATGATTTCCTATTGGCATAAGGCGAAAACATCACGGGTGGGCCTAACTTCGGAAATGGCGGGTTTGGCGACCTATATTCTGGGGGCGCTGGTCTACCATGGGCATTTTTGGGTGGCTTCTTCCTTGGCGATCGCCAGTTTGATCCTGTTGGAACTGAAGACATTTTTAGAGGGACTGGCCGAGCAGTTTTCTGAGGAGGATATTTTCACCTTCACAAAGTTCCTGTTGCTGACCATCGTCATTTTGCCAATCTTGCCCAATCAAGCCCTGACCACCTTTGATCTCAATCCCTTTAAAACTTGGCTGGTGGTGGTGGCTGTGAGTACGGTCTCCTACGGCAGTTTTCTCCTACAAAGGCTGATCAAGGGTAAAGGCAGCATTCCGCTGGCGGCCCTTTTGGGGGGAGCCTATTCTTCGACGGTGACCACCGTGGCCCTGGCGAAACGGTCTAGCGTTGATCCGGAAAATTCCCAGCGGTATGTGGGGGGAATGGTGATGGCTTCGGGGATGATGTACTGGCGCTTAATTTTGCTGTTGGAATTATTTAATGGGGCTTTGTCAGAACGGCTGATGGGTTCGTTTTTCCTGTTAGGGCTGGTAGGGGTTGTGGGGGGCTTGGCGATCGCCCTCCGGAAAAAAAATGGAACTGATCCCCAGGCGATCGCTGCGACCCATCCCCAGGGAAACCCCTTGGAACTAAAGGCCGCCTTTAGTTTTGCGCTGCTGTTTGTGGTGATCTCCCTCTTGACCCGTTACATCGTTGATTATTTAGGCGATCGCGGTGTGTACTCCTTTGCGGCAATCATGGGGATCACCGATGTAGACCCCTTTATTCTGAGCTTGACCCAGTCGGCGGGCCAGTCCTTGTCCTTACCCCTAGCCAGTATTTCGATTCTGATTGCGACGGCCAGTAACAATGCAGTCAAAGGGATCTATGCCCGCTCCTTTGGCGATCGCCAAACGGGACAACAAAGTTTGTATTTTTTGCTGGGCTTTAGTGTGTTGGGATTATTACCCATTTTGACCCAGCTTTTTTGATAGTGATCTTCCCCTCTTGGGAAAGGATAGAGGGGTGGGTTTTTAGCCCTTGAGATTAATCAACTGGTCGGGAGCTACTGCCCCTTTTTCCGTGATGATCGCCGTGATCAGGTGGGCCGGGGTCACATCAAAGGCCGGATTATAAAACTGCACCCCTTCTGGGCAAATGCGCGTGTCGCCAATTTGATAGACTTCCTGGGGATCGCGCTCTTCAATGGGAATTTGCTTACCGTCGCTGAGGGAAAAATCTACTGTCGATAGGGGCGCCGCCACAAAGAAAGGCACATTATGGGCCTTCGCGACGATCGCCAAACTGTAGGTGCCAATCTTATTCGCCGCATCCCCGTTGGCCGTAATCCGGTCGGCCCCCACCACCACCGCATCGATGCGCCCTTGCTGCATACAATGGGCGGCCATGTTGTCACAGATTTGGGTGACGGGAATCCCTTCCTGGACACATTCCCAGGTGGTGAGCTTCGAGCCTTGGAGCCGGGGTCGGGTTTCGTCGGCGTAGACCATGGCCAACCGGTTTTCCCGCCAGGCTGAGCGAATCACGCCTAAAGCTGTGCCATAACCCGCTGTAGCTAAACCACCCGCATTGCAATGGGTGAGGATCGTTAACTTTTCGGGGGTTTCGGGGAGAACCGCTAACCCCTGGTCACCGATCGCCTGGCAGGTGGCGAGGTCTTCATCGTGGATCGCCTTGGCGGTATTAAGAATCAAGTTTTGCAACTCAGGAATACTACCAGTCGCCCCTTGCACCGTTGCCATCACCCGATCAATGGCCCAAAAGAGGTTGACTGCGGTGGGTCTGGTTTGCCGGAGGGTTTCGGCGATCGCCTCTAACTTTTCAAGGAAAATGGTGCGGTCCGTGGTTTGGATTTCCTTCGCCCCCAGGTATAGACCATAGGCAGCAGAAACCCCAATGGCAGGCGCTCCCCGGACAATCATCGTGCGGATCGCCTCAGCCATGGCCTGGTAGGTTTTAATTTCGACGACTTTACAGGCGAGGGGGAGCAGGGTTTGATCCACGAGGAGGACGCGGTCTTCTTGCCAAACGATGGGGTTAATGGAGTTGCTCATTAAACTGGGAAAATTCCAACGGTGAAAAATCTTCCCTATTGTGGCCTGAGGGAGGACGAAAAAAAATACATTCGGTAAATTTCCGAGGCGATCGCCTTGCATCTCCGCTACCATGGCCATGTAAGGTAACTAAAACCCCCTAACGGCTTGGAGAAGCGGGAAAATGAGTGAATTCGCTGATTTTATAAGCATCATGCACGATGACCTTGGCGAACATTATCAACGCATCATGATGACCTACAAGGGTAATATCAGCCCCGATACGGCTTTTCAGGCGGCGGCCATGCTCACAGCCGCCCAGAGCAATGCCACCTACACCAGCCAACTCCAGGGGGAGATCGAGTCCCTCCGCAAAACCTTGATCGCCATCGAAAAATCCCGCCGGGACTCCCAAAGTTAAGTCAGCTTAGTTTTTGGGGCGACAGTAACTATTCACCAGGGCGATCGCCGTAATCGAAGCCGTCACTGCCCGTAAGATAGAGCTTCCCAAGGAAACCACCGGAATATTTTTGGCGATCGCCTGTTGGATTTCTGTCTCTGTCCAGCCCCCCTCCGGCCCGATCAGTACCGTAATTTCTGGCGGGAGATTTGGCGGTAAAACATCCAGAAGATGCCATGATTTTTCCCGTGCGCCACAGAGATAGGTTTGCTCTGGCGAAAGGTTTTCTAAAAGCGTTAAAAAAGGTTGTGGTGTTTCAATTTTCGGCACAATTGCCCGTTCCGATTGTTCTGCGGCTTCGGTGGCAATTTTGCGCCAGCGTTTTAACTTATTTTCACTCGGTTTTAAAATTGTCCGCGCAGAAATCACCGGATAGATCTGCGTTACTCCTAATTCTGTACAGCAACGCACCACTTCATCAAAGCCATTTTTCGGCAGCGCTGCCACTAATTTCACCGGAATCGGACATTCTGTTTGGAGGGGCTGGGATTCTATTAGTTGAATTTCCTCAGTCTCGGTCAACTCCCCCACCCAAGCTTGACCTAAGCCATTTAACACAATCAGGCGATCGCCCGCGCGCAACCGTAACACACTTAGCAGATAATGCCGTTGTTCTGCCGTTAAATTAACCCTAGAAAGATCAGCAAATTGCGCCTCAGAAACCACCAAACGCTGCATTAAATTAACCGTCTCCGCGCCACTTTTTCAGGCAATAGCACCATTGAAATCTCACCTTTTATCTCTTTGGGTAGATTTCTGTTAGTATTCTTACCTAACACAGGCCGATTGAAATAAAAGTTTATATTCTCCCCAACCCCAGCGAACCCATGGTCAATACGCAACTCCCCAATCTCACCCCCAAGACAGATAAGCATAAAGTGGTGATTCTCGGTGGTGGTTTTGGTGGCCTCTATGCCGCGAAAACCCTCGGTAAATACGAGGCTGCCGTGGATGTCACCCTGATCGACAAACGCAATTTCCACCTGTTTCAACCCCTGCTGTACCAAGTGGCAACGGGTACCCTGTCCCCTGCGGATATCGCTTCGCCTTTGCGCGGCGTCCTCAGCGGCAACAAAAACACCCATGTGCTCCTCGATGAAGTGGTCGATATCGACCCCGACAGCAAAACGGTGGTGATGAACGAAGGGATCGTCAACTATGACAGTTTGATCGTCGCTACGGGGGTCAGCCACCACTACTTTGGGAATGACCATTGGAAACCCTACGCACCGGGCCTGAAAACCGTTGAAGATGCCCTCGAAATTCGCCATCGCATTTTTATGGCCTTTGAGGCAGCCGAAAAGGAAACAGACCCCGCTCTGCAACAGGCTTGGTTGACCTTTGTGATCATTGGGGGTGGCCCCACGGGGGTAGAACTCGCCGGGGCGATCGCCGAAATTGCCTACAGCGTTCTGAAAAAAGATTTCCGTAAAATTGATACTACCCGCGCCCGGATTATTCTCCTAGAAGGGATGGATCGAGTCTTGCCCCCCTACGATCCGAGTTTGTCGGCGAAGGCGCAAAAATCCCTGGAAAATCTAGGGGTGCAGGTACAAACCAAGAGCCTCGTCACGAACATCGAAGACCACCTCGTCACCTTTAAACAGGGCGATGAGCAGCTTGAAATTGCCGCAAAAACCATTGTCTGGGCCGCTGGGGTTAAAGCGTCTGGCATGAGTAAAGTCCTCGAAGACCGTTTAGGAGCGACCCTAGACCGGGCCGGTCGCGTCATTGTCGAGCCGAATCTAAGCGTTGCCGGTTATCCCGATGTATTTGTCATTGGGGACTTGGCAAACTTCCCCCACCAAAATGAACGGCCTTTGCCTGGGGTGGCGCCGGTGGCGATGCAAGAAGGAGAATATGTGGCAAAACTGATCAAACAACGGGTCAATGGTCAGGAGATGGCCCCCTTCCGTTATATGGAATTGGGTAGCCTGGCCGTGATTGGGCAAAATGCCGCCGTTGTGGATCTGGGTTTTGTGAAATTCTCTGGCTTCCTGGCCTGGTTAATCTGGATCTTTGCCCACGTTTACTACCTAATCGAGTTTGATAACAAGATGGTGGTGATGCTCCAGTGGGGTTGGAACTACGTCACTAGAGGTCGGGGCGCTCGCCTGATTACCGGAGAAAAAGATCTCGTCTCTGGATTCAAGCTCTACCAAGAAGCTGCGGATAAAGAAACGAAGGTCAACATCAAAGTAGAAGCCTAAAGTCAGATTGAATAGCGCATTTTATTGAAATCTCCCCTGCGAAATCGCTGGTTTACAGAAATTTTGTGGGGGATTTATGATGCAATCTTTTTTCAGGGATGCCAAAAACCAATATCTTCAAAAAAGCCGAGATCTCTGTAATCAATTGTCCAAACCCTCGCTTGCATTTGTTTTGCTAAGACCAGCACAGAAGCATCTTCTAAACTGCCTCGCCATTGGGGTGAACGAAGGCTGAGTTCGTAAATCTCTTGAAAATCCGTTGGAGAAATAGTCTGAATGACTGTATTGGCCTGCAAAGTTGTCAAAAGGAATTGAGCCGCTTGGATTGACTCACGGCGTGAAACGAATTTGTAAACCTCAAAAACAATCGGTAAAGGGGTAATGATTTCCCCAAAAACTTTTGGGATTTGGGTAAAGCCGGCTTGAGCTAGCTCATGATATCGATCCTGGTGAGAAACGAGAGCAATTAGTGGGCCTGCATCGATTACCAGTCGTTCCATCAACGCTCCAAGGGATTCGTTGAAGCATCTACAGGGGCATTACGAACTAGGCCTGCTAAATCTAGTAAACCCTGGCCGTTCCGGGGACGTAGCTTATCTCTGAGGGCGCTCTGGACGAGGCTAGAGGCATTTTCTTCGGGGTGAGTTTGGAGGTATTGATCAAGCTGCTGCCACAGCTCATCCGGGATGTACAGTGTTTTTTTCATGGGTGCTTAACTCAAACTGCAGGGTATGACTTTCATCATACTTGCCTAAAATCAATTGTGTCAGTGCTTTTTGGGTGGATGGTGTTGGGGCGGGACGATACTATGGAGGAATCTTTGTATCGTTTTTTTGTTGTAGGCTGAGTGACCGATGGCAGTAACCCGTGATTCTCTCCAGGCATTTGTGGATTACTGCAAGGCGTATATCCAAGGGGATGAGAAGTCAGAGGCGCAGACATTTTTAACGCGATTTTTTCAAGCGTTTGGCCATGTGGGGATCAAGGAAGTTGGGGCTGAGTTTGAGGAGCGGGTCAAAAAAGCGAGCAAGAAGGATAAAACGGGTTTTGCAGATTTGGTTTGGTCGCCCGCCCCTGGGGTAAAGGGGATCGTGGTGGAGATGAAAAAGCGGGGCACGGATCTGGCGCTGCATTATTCCCAGCTTGAAAAATATTGGCTGCGGCTGACCCCGAAACCACGCTATTCGATCCTCTGCAATTTTGATGAGTTTTGGGTCTATGACTTTAACAACCAAGTCGATGAGCCTGTAGACCGGGTGAAGTTAGAGGATCTCCCCCATCGGGCGGGGACGTTCTCATTTATGGAG
The DNA here is from genome assembly GCF_001693255.1 of Picosynechococcus sp. PCC 7003. Taxonomy (NCBI): domain Bacteria; kingdom Bacillati; phylum Cyanobacteriota; class Cyanophyceae; order Chroococcales; family Geminocystaceae; genus Picosynechococcus; species Picosynechococcus sp. PCC 7003. The sequence continues at coordinate 2,741,513 of NZ_CP016474.1, read as the reverse complement.
ATTGGCGGTCGGGAACCCGTCTTTCGCAACAATCAGGTCGAGGTAACGGAACGCACAGCTAAACGCATGGGGGAATTTTATCGGCTGGTGCGATCGCGAGGCGAAAAGGAAAAATTTGTTTATTTCACGGAAACGCAACTGCAACGGTTTACCCTGCAATGTGTCCTAGCGATGTTCGCTGAAGACCGGAACCTTCTGCCACGGGATCTGTTTGTGGGGTTGGTGCAGGACTGTTTAGCGGGGCGGGACAATGCCTATGATGCGTTTAGTGGGTTGTTTCGGGCGATGGATCAGCCGGGGATCGTGCCCCAGGGTCGCTATCAGGGGGTGGACTATTTTAATGGGGGCTTGTTTGGTGAGATTCAGCCAATTCCCTTGGAAAAGAGCGAGTTAGAAATTCTGGATGTTTGTGCGCGGGATGATTGGGCGAATATCCGGCCCTCGATTTTTGGGAATATTTTTGAGAGTGCCATTGATGCGGATGAGCGCCATGCCAGGGGGATTCATTACACCTCTGAGAAAGATATTCGGCAGATTGTGCGACCGACGATCGCCGACTATTGGGAAGGAAAAATCGACCAAGCGACGACCTACGAAGATCTCGAAAAACTGAAGCAGGAATTACGGGAATATCGGGTGTTGGATCCGGCGTGCGGTTCGGGAAATTTCCTTTATGTGGCCTATCAGGAGTTGAAGCGGCTTGAACGGGTTTTGCTGAATAAAATCTATGAGCGGCGGAAGCGGTTCCAGGGGGACGCTTTACAGCAGGAAGAACTGGGGATTGTGACGCCATTGCAGTTTTTTGGGATGGATACAAATCCGTTTGCGGTGCAGTTGGCGCGGGTGACGATGATGATCGCCCGGAAGATTGCGATTGATAAGTTTGGGTTGAATGAGCCTGCTTTGCCGTTGGATTCTTTGGATCAAAATATTGTCTGCAAGGATGCGCTATTTAATGACTGGCCGAAGGCTGACGCGATCATCGGCAATCCGCCTTTTCTTGGTGGTAAACACGCCCGATTAGCTCTGGGTGATGAATATATGGAGCGGGTTTTTAAAAAATTTGCTGATGTCAAAGATTCAGTGGATTTTTGTAGTTATTGGTTTCGGAAAGCCCACGATCAACTGGATGGAAACGGTCGGGCTGGTTTAGTTGGCACAAATTCCATTAGCCAAGGGAAAAGCCGCACAGCCTCTTTGGAATATATTGTGCAAAATGGCGGGTTTATTCACGAAGCAGTTTCAACACAACCCTGGTCAGGGGAAGCAAATGTTCATGTCAGCTTAGTGAATTGGGCAAAGCAAGCACCAAAACATTATCTTTTGGATAATCGAGAAGTCAAAAGTATCAATAGCTCTTTGACAGAGCTTTTTGATGTCAGTCAAGCCTTTAGAATTGAACAAAATAAGGATTTTGCTTTTCAAGGTGTAATTCCTGTCGGGAAAGATTTTTATATTAAGCCAGAAATCGCAAAAGCTTGGATTAAACAAAATTCAGTCAATAGACAAGTTTTAAAGTGGTCAGTTTCAGCAGGAGATTTGACAGACAAAGTGAACGGTGAACCAAGCCGCTGGATTATTGATTTTAATGATTTATCTTTAGAAGATGCTAGTAATTACAAATTACCGTTCAATCATCTCAAGGAATTTGTAAAACCCGTGCGCGATACAAATCGACGACAAACAACGCGAGAAAATTGGTGGCAATTTGGAGAAAAACGCCCTGCAATGCGTCAAGCAATCGAGCTACTAGCTCTTTACTTTGCAGTTCCAAGACATTCTAAATGGTTTATTTTTATTCCTTGTAAATTAGATTGGCTTCCTGCTGACTCAACAACTGTTGTGGCTTCGGATGATTTTTATGTGTTGGGAATTTTGACATCAGATGTTCATCGCCAATGGGTCAAAGCCCAAAGCTCAACCCTAAAAGGTGATACCCGTTACACCCACAACACTTGTTTTGAAACTTTTCCCTTTCCCCAGATGGCGAGTGCAAAACTCACCCAACAGATCCGCCAAGCGATGATCAACCTCCACGAATATCGCAGCGCCCAAATGGAAGCCAAACAATGGGGGATTACCAAACTTTACAACGCCTTTTTCGATGAACCCGCCAGCCAACTCCATAAACTCCACAAACAGCTTGATGCCCTTGTTCTCAAAGCCTATGGCTTCAAAAAAGACGATGACATCCTCGAAAAACTTTTAGAGTTGAACCTCGCCCTGGCCGAAAAAGAAAAAAATGGCGAAAATATAGTTGGCCCCTGGGCGATCGATAACCCACCAAAATAAATCAGAACCACGAGCATCGACCCATGACAGAAAGAGAACAACTGATCCAAGAAATCGAAAAACTGCCAGACTATTTAGTCCATAAAATTCTGGAAATCTTACTCGAAGAAAAACAAGAAAAATCAAATATTGACCAGTCAAAGAAATTACGTCCTTTTGGACTGTGTGAAGGAGAATTTATTGTTCCTGACGACTTTGATGAGCCATTGAGCAAAAATATCATTTAATTATTTTAGAATTCACAAAAATCATGACCTCACTACAGATCTCAGCCGAATCTTTACAGGGCATTTCTGCCCTTGCTGCACAACTAAATCTTTCTGTCGATGATTTTTTCAAACAAATTATTCAAGGCAAATTAGCTATTATCGATGCCGAAGAATTAGAAGATTTATTAGATATTCATGATGCGATTGAAGCCGAAGCCAACCCAGAAAATCAAGAACGTGTTTCTTTAGAAACTGTCAAACAAGAACTAGGACTTTAGGAATTATGGCTGGCTATAGCATTGAGTTCTTGAAGACTGCTCAAAAAGAACTCTCTAAATTGCCCAAAGGTACTCAGAAGCGCATCATTGAAAAAATTGAAGCCCTGATCAATAATCCGTATCCACCAGATACCAAAAAACTTAAAAATGGTAATGGTCGCTTTCGGATTAGAGTAGGAAATTACCGCATTATCTATAGAATTGAAAACGAAAAGCTCATTATTCTGATCATTAAAATTGGACATCGCCGAGAAATTTACCAATAATCTACGAAAGGCGATCGCCTTTTTACAGGATGCCTAAAAAGCCCCCCAGCCCCCAATTTGGGGGAGATTTATCGACTTTATAAATGACCTTTTAAAGCCGTTGACTAACTTTTTTCAAACGTAGAGCATTCGTCACCACCGAAACAGAACTAAAGGCCATGGCCGCCCCAGCGATCATCGGGTTCAGGAAAATTCCCCAAGCACTAAGAATCCCCGCAGCAATGGGAATACTGGCGACATTGTAGAAGAAGGCGAAAAAGAGATTTTGTTTGATATTGCGGAGGGTGGCGCGGCTCAGTTTGATCGCCGTTAAAATCCCTTCTAAATCCCCAGAAATGAGGGTGAGATCACTGGCGGCGATCGCCACATCGGTTCCCGTCCCAATGGCAATGCCTAAATCCGCCTGGGCCAGGGCTGGAGCGTCGTTAATGCCATCCCCCACCATGGCGACGATTTCCCGCTGACTTTGGAATTGTTGCACCACAGCGGCCTTTTGGTCGGGACGTACTTCCGCCTGTACCTGATCAATACCTACCTGTTTGGCGATCGCCTCGGCGGTGCGGGGATTATCTCCGGTGAGCAGAACAACCTTCAGACCCAGTTTTTGCAACTGTTTCACCACACTGGCACTGGTGGGTTTAAGCTGGTCAGCCAAGGCAATAATACCTGCGAGTTGCTGATCAATGGCGACCCAAATCACCGTTTTCCCTTCGTTTTGCCAGGCTGTTGCTTGGGATTGGAGCGGCTCAGAATCAATGCCCAGATCCCGTAACCATTGGGCGGTGCCAATGTAGATCGATTGTTGATTAATCGTGGCCTGTACCCCTTGCCCCGTTTGAGATTGGAAATTTTCTAGGGGCACGAGGGGCACATTTTTCGCCTGGGCGTGCTGAAAGATCGCTTCCCCCAAAGGATGTTCCGAAGACTGTTCCACGCTGGCAACCCAAGACCACAGTTGCGCTTCGTCAATGAGGCTGTGGCAGTTGGTGACGCTGGGTTTCCCCTGGGTGAGGGTGCCCGTTTTATCGAGAACAATGGTACTGAGATGGGCCGCAAGTTCGAGGCTCTGGGCATCTTTGATCAAAATTCCATGCTGGGCACCAACCCCCGTGCCGACCATAATCGAGGTAGGCGTTGCTAACCCCAGGGCGCAGGGACAAGCAATAATCAACACACTCACTAAAGTCGTGATCGCTAAAGAAAGATTACCGGCGATCGCCCAAATACTAAAAGTAATCAAGGCAATCATCAGCACTGCGGGCACAAACCAAGCCGTGACCTGATCCGCCAACTTTTGGATCGGTGCTTTGCTTCCCTGGGCCTCCTGGACGAGGCGAATAATTTGCGCCAAGACCGTGTCTTCCCCCACATGGGTGGCTTTCAGGATCAAGCGACCCGTTTTATTTAAGGTGGAACCAATGACGCGATCGCCAACGGTTTTTTCCACGGGCAGCGATTCCCCCGTCACCAAAGCTTCATCGAGGGTGGAATCTCCTTCTAAAATTTCGCCATCCACCGGAATTTTTTCCCCCGGTCGGATTAAAAGGCGATCGCCAACCTGCACTTCTTCTACAGGAATATCAAAGGTTCCTTCGCCCCACAGCACCCGCGCTGTTTTTACCTGTAGGCCCATGAGTTCGCGAATTGCCGCCGCCGTTTTCCCCCTCGCCCGCCGCTCTAAAAAGCGCCCCAGGAGGATCAGCGTAATAATCACCGCCGCACTTTCAAAATACACATCCCCAGTCAAACCCCAAGCTTGGAACTGCGTTGCAAACACCGTTGCCAGCACCGAATAGCCATAGGCCACCCCCGTCCCCAGGGCCACCAAGGTATTCATGTCGGCGGTGCGATTTTTGAGACTTTTCCAGGCCCCCGTAAAAAAGCCCTGGCCCGGCCAGACCATGATTGGCGTCGTCAAAGCCCACTGCAACCAGGGGCTATGCCACCAATGGGCGATCCCCGGAATGTCCGTCCCCAGCATCATTGGTAAACTGCCCACCACCAATACCGTACTTAAGATTCCCGCTAACCAGACCTTGTGGGCTAATTTGCGCAGTTGCCGCGCCTGTTCCCGTTCCTGTTGGTCTAACTGACTTTGGCGATCGCCTTTCATGAGGGGAATCGCTTCATAGCCCGCATCGCTGACTACCTGTTGGAGGGTTTCTCCGTTAACCTGGGTGCCGTCAAATTCGACCCTTAACTGCTCGGCGGCAAAATTCACTTGGGCCGTTTGTACCCCTGCGGTTTTCTGAAGGGCGGTTTCGATGGTAGTGGCACAGGCAGCGCAGCCCATCCCTTTGATCTGGAACTGGCGGGTTTCCATGGGGGCGTTTCCTCGATGATCCAATAACTAATCTCAGGGTAAAAGCTCTAGTACGCTGGAGAGTCAAGGCCAAAATTTCACATTTTATGAAGTAGGTTATGAAGCGGGTAGAATTTCCAATTGGCCCATCATGCCAAGGTCTTCATGATCGAGAATATGGCAGTGGTAAACCGTTTTGCCGCTGAAATCCCGGAAAGCCATTCTAATTTTGACCGTTTCCCCGACCCGCACCAGTACCGTATCCGCCCAGGCGATATTTTCTTCCGGCACCCCGTTACGACTTACCACCTGGAACCCATTCACATGGACATGGAAGGGGTGATCCATTGTGCCCGTATTCACAATTTCCCAATCCTCCACATCGTTCAAGCGGACGGTGGTTTGGGGTTGATCCCGGTAGGCTTCCCCATTGATCAAAAAAGCCATTCCTTGTCCTGGTACCATGCCATGGTTCAGGGTAAAACGACGGGTTCGGCTCGGCTCCGGTAAAGGTTCAACGGGAATTAATTGGGCAGGAATTTGCACCGGGGCGAAGGTTTGAGCGCTGGGGGTAAAATCGGCGATCGCCACGGTTGCATTGTTGTATTGCTGGCCCATCATCCCCATTTGGGCGCGTTGATAAGGAAGGTTGAGTAAATGGATCGGCGTTTTCGGTAGATCCTGGGTTTTGATGAGCACCTCCGCCCGTTGACCTGGGGTTAAAAGTAATTCGTCCCGCTCCATGGGTTGAGAAAAAGCACCACCATCTCCGGCAATTTGGATAAGTTTTTGGCCATAGAGTTGCAGACGATAGAACCGCGAGGGGGACGCATTCAGCAACCGTAAGCGCACCAGGTCTTTGGTGACAGCAATTTCTGGGTGGAATAGACTATTGACCGTAATCAGATCCCCTTCTCGACCGGCCATCAAATTCATCGGTGAGCCCATCATCCCTTGAGATTGGCGATCGCGGTTAAAATCCTGGAGAACAAAAAATTCCTCTTGGGCAGCGCGGATCTCTGGCAGCTCATCCAAGTCTCCCCGCACAACGATTAGCCCAGCCAACCCCTGAAATAATTGCTCGGCAACAAAACCATGGTGGTGGGGGTGATACCAGTAAGTTCCTGCCCGCTGTTGGGGGTGAATCTCCAGTTCGTAGTGAAAAGTTTCCCCTGGTGCGATGTGGAGGAACACATTATCTTGGTTGCCTTCTGGGGAAAGGTGCAGTCCGTGGAAGTGCAGATTTGTCGGTTGATCGAGGCTATTTTTAAAGTGAATCGTCAGGTGATCGCCCGGTCTGACTTCCATGCGGGGGCCAGGGATTTGACCGTTATAGGTCATCATGTTGCGGGCCAGTTCTCCTCCCAGCAAGACGTTTTCGTAACGGGCCTCTAGGTTAATTTCTAGGGAACCCCCCTCACTGCGATAAATCTCCGATGCTGTTGCCGCCAAAGGGCTAGAGGTTTTTCCCGTCAGAAAATTGCGCCCCTGCCAAAGTAAGGCTCCCGTTGCTCCCAAGGCCGTTAAACCGAGAAATTGCCGCCGCTTTATGGCCATCACCTGAATCTCCTAGTTACCTGGATATTCTTGGAATACAGAAGTTGTGCCGTCTTTATGGAGCGCGAGAACTTGGTAAGCCTGTTGGCGATCGCCCGCTTCCATCCCTGGGGAACCGATGGGCATCCCTGGCACGGTCAAACCGACGACATCGGCGGGAGGATTGGCTAAAAACCGTTGGATATCAGCGGCGGGAATATGACCCTCAAACACATAGCCATTGGCGACAGTGGTGTGACAAGACGCAAGTTCTGGGGTGATGCCGAATTGTTCTTTGATGGCGGTGATGTCCGGCTGAATATTGTCCGTAAAAGTGAAGCCATTGGCTTCGGAATGATCCACCCAAGCGCCGCAACAACCACAGGTAGGCGTCCGGTAAACTTCTGCGGCGATCACCTGGCTGGGTATTGGCGTCTGATTTTCGACTAGGCGGAGCTGATCCCCCTGGGCCTGGGATTGACTAAAGGCCGCGATCCCACCAACACCCAGTAAAAGAGCGATCGATCCGACAGCAAACCAAGATTTTTTCACCATTACTGACACCGCAAATACAATCTGCTTTCATCATAGACTCTCCCCTCGGCTAGAAGGTCAATGGGGAAAGCGATTCAATAAGATATTGAAAAGTGAGTTTGGTTTTTGTGATGGACGTTCTGACAAATAATTGGGTCGTGGCGATCGCCTTAAATTCGCTACTGATCTCCTTTGCTTTTTTGGTACCGAAAAAATTACTAACCCCCTGGGGCTATCTCCACGCTTGGCTGTTGGGGGTGTTGGTCTGGGGTTGCTTGGGTTGGCAGGGCTATGGAGTGGTGATGTTCTATTTCCTGGTGGGGGTCGGCGTCACGAAAATTGGCAAAAATATCAAAGAAGCTGCTGGGATTGCCGAAGGTCGGGGGGGCTTACGGGGGCCAGAAAATGTTTGGGGGTCAGCTCTAATTGGTACCCTTTGCGCCCTGGGGACTTTAATTGCGCCAGAAAATATCAAACCCTTACTGTTGCTCGGTTATGTGGCCAGTTTTTGCACGAAGCTCTCGGATACCAGCGCCAGTGAAGTGGGTAAAGCCTACGGGAAACGCACATTCTTAATCACCACCTTTCAAGCTGTCCCCAGGGGCACGGAAGGGGCAGTGAGCTTAGAAGGAACTCTGGCTGGGGTGGTTGCCTCGGTGGCGATCGCCTTGGTGGGGTATGGGGTCGGTTTGATGGATGCCTTGGGAATCTTTTGGTGTGTGGTGGCGGCCTTTGTGGCGACGAATATTGAGAGCGTGATCGGCGCAACAATTCAGGAAAAATTTGCCGTCCTCACCAATGAAGTGGTGAATATTTTGAATACTTTGGTGGGGGCAATGGTGGCGATCGCCTTAGCTTCGTTATATTGGGCGGTAACTTCTTAAGTTTTGAATCCTTTTTTAAAATTCCCCTGTGCAGTACCGATGACCACTTTTAATCCAGAAACCCAAATCACGAAACCCTCGCCCCTCTCGAAAACCAAATTTCTCTCCATCGGCATTTCCGCCCACGGCACCATCGCGATTGGTATCTCTGCCCACGGCATTGTCGCGATTGGAGTGGCCACCCACGGCATTATTTCGCTTGGGGTTGTGGCAATGGGAGTGATCTCCTGTGGCCTAGTTTCCATGGGGGCTTTGAGTGTGGGGGCCGTCTCCATGGGGCTGTATTCCTTTGGGCGGCAAAATATGACCCTCAACGAACCCCACCAACACAGTTTACCGAGCGAAAATTCAACCATGCCCGCCGCTGATCCAATGGCAGAACCGAGCCATGACCATAGCCATTAGGGACTGTTTTTGCGGTTGGCTTTGAGGGCGATAATTTCTTCGCAACTCACCCGCTTCAGGTTCACATCCCGGCCATTGCTAAACACATTCCGATTTAACGTCCAGGTTTCTTGAGAGTTTTGCACATCGTTTTCGATGTTGGTGACGACGGCGGCGCTCAGGGTTTCTGTCTCCAAAACCCCGGCAATTCTCTGATTGTAAGAAGTGTAGTAGCCTGCTTCGTCGTTGGTGATCGTGGCTTCGATCGTGCCGCTGACATCATTTGTCGGTTCTACAAGCAATTCGGCGATCGCCTGGATGGTCTGCTCTTCGGTGCGATAGCAATAGGCCCCTGCCTCTAGGGTCGTTTTACTGGTGATCTTGGGGGCAGCACTGTCGGCGGGTGCATTCTGGATCGGTTCCCCCTGCACCACCAGATTATCTTTGGGGAGGTTATTGTTATTTTTTGCGTTGGGGACTTGGGGCGCGTTTTCCACTGGGATCTCCTCCGTGGGCAGAGGTTGAGGCTCTGGGACAACGGCTTCTTCTGGGGGATTATTGCCACCGCAACTACTCAGCAGCATCAAAGTCAGTAGCAAAACCGGCCCCCAAAATTTTGTCCTGTGTTGGGCAGAGAACAACGCAACCATAATTTTCCCAGGGTAAATCATCGCTCTATTTTACCGAGCGGCATGGGCCGAAGTCTGAGAAGTCACAGAAATATTTAGGTTTTGCCCAGGGCAGCCTGTTGGATTTGGGCGGCCACCTGGAGGGCGTACAGGCTTTGTTCTGGCTGAATGTAGAGGGGTTTGTCTGCGGTTAAATGATCCAGCACCGCAACTGTGTCTTGCAAAAAGACGCCGCGCCGACTGCCGGCATCGAGGTTTGTCTGTTGATCGCCTTGGGTCAGGGTGCCTTGGTTGCCGTTAAATTCTAAAGTGCCTTTTTCGCCATAGATCTGAAAACGGCGATCGCCTTTGGGAATCAAGACTCCTTTGCCGTAGGTGAGGTGGGCAATCACACCACTTTGAAATTTTAGTTGCGCTGTACAGAGGCAGTTTTGATAATAGCCGGGCAAATCTGCCGGGAGAAATTGCGCCGCTCCGGTGACTGTTTCGACAGCGCCAAAGAGATCCAGTAACCGATTCACCCGCGAAAGGGCCGCCACAAAGGGAAAGCCATAATCTTCGTAATGGTATGTCCAGTGGGGGAGAGTTTTCGCCTTGGGGGCCAGGGTGACGTAATGACCATAGGTGATCTCGCCTAGTTCCGGTAAGGTCTGCCGAATCGTTTGGTGCAGTCCCCCCAACAGTTCAATATGCTCCACATGGAGGAATCGTTTTTTCGCCTGGGCCAGTTGAATCAACTCCGCCCCTTCCGTGGGATCTAGGGACAAAGGATATTCCACCACCACATGTTTGCCTGCTTCTAAGGCCGCCCGTACCACCGCCCCGTGGCGTCGGTTGACCGTACACACCACAATTAAATCGAGATCGTCCCGCTGAATGAGGTCTTCCCAGTGGGCGATCGCCTCTAGATCATAGTTGCTGGCGAACTGTTCCCGGGCTTGCTGCCATTGCCCCGCCACAGCGACTAAGGTGGCCCGCCCATCCCGCAAAAAGGCTTCTGCCCGCCGTTGGGCCGCGTAACCAGTCCCGACAATGCCCACTCGAAATTTTGCCATCGTTTAATTTTCAACCTCAAACTATACTGCCCAGAATCCCGATGGAACATCAGGTATTTTCCCAAGGCCCCCAACCGGGTTTAATGGAAAATGAAAACCCTAGTTGCAAAATTACATTACCGCAATGGCAAGTTACGAAGTTACTCTGAAGACCCCCGAAGGCGAATATACCATCAGCGTTCCCGATGATATGTATATCCTCGACGAAGCTGAAAACCAAGGCATCGATATTCCCTATTCCTGCCGTGCTGGGGCTTGTTCCAGTTGTGCCGGGAAACTCATTTCTGGCACCGTTGACCAGAGTGATCAAAATTTCCTCAGCCCCGAACAGGTGGCCGCGGGTTACGTCCTCACCTGCATCGCTTACCCCACATCTAACTGTGTGATCGAGACCCACAAAGAAGAAGATCTCTACTAATCGAGCGATCCAGCGGCGATCGCATAAGTATTCCTGATGCAGTTTTAAAGGAAGATGACAAGGGGCGATAACCACATTCCATGACTTAGGTCGCTGAAACACTCGGATTTGCAAGCTATAGGGATTTTTCTATTGCCCTAATTTTGTTGCCCCAAAAAACATAAGCCAGTCTTATATAAAGTGTGTAGGCTAACTTCATTCCTAATGCGACATTCGTTCTCTTTTGTTTTCCTTTATCATCAGAAAATGATCCATCAATTTCAGAAGGCATTTGGTGGGTAGCCCAAGGCTTAGGCCCGAGCGCGCTCTCGAATAGCTGGATGAAATCCTTGTAAACACCCTGTTACACCAGAGGAAACACTAATGGCTACATATAAGGTTACACTCATCACTCCCGACGGCGAAGTATCCTACGACGCTCCCGATGATGAATACATTCTAGACTCCGCCGGTGATGCTGGTTATGACCTTCCTGCATCCTGCCGTGCCGGTGCTTGCTCCACCTGTGCTGGTAAGATCGTTTCCGGTACTGTTGACCAATCCGAACAGTCCTTCCTCGATGATGATCAAATTGAAGCGGGTTACGTTCTGACCTGTATTGCTTATCCTCAATCTGATGTCACCATCGAAACTAACAAAGAGGAAGAACTCTACTAGAATTTCTCGGCCCACCTTGGGCAACTAGATAAATAGAACATTTAGAAGTGTTTCCCTTGGGAAGCGCTTCTATTTTTTTGCGCCATGGGTGCAAGTACAAAAAAAATCCCCGACGGATCGGGGACTGGCGAAATTAATTCATTGGAAATATCAAACAGATTAGCGGAGGGTGTTTAGTTCTGGGGCCTGCAAAGCGGCGATGGGCTCACTGGGTTGCTGGGCGATCGCCTGGGCCTGACGCACGCTGGCATTGAGGGTCTGGGTTTTTGCGTCGTACATTTGCATCAGCAGTTTCGGATAAAGTCCTACCCCGATGATCAAGACGGTAAAGCAGGTCGCGATAAAGATTTCCCGGGGCCGGGCGTCTTCGTAGATGGCATTGCTTGGTAGCACGCAGTCATTCCCAAAACACACGGGGGAATTCCCGGCGATCGCCACATTGCTCGGTTGACCGAGGTCGCAACTGAGATCTAGATCCCGGGCGTAGAACATTTCCCGGAGCATCGAGAGCAGATAAATAGGCGTAAGAATTACCCCAACAGCCGCGAGGAAAACAGTGATCGTCCGGAACAGCGAGCTATAGGTATCACTGGTAGCCAGACCGACAAAGACAGAAAGTTCCCCCACAAAACCACTCATCCCCGGCAGCGCGAGGGAGGCTAAAGCACCGACGGTAAACAAAGCAAAGACCTTCGGCATTACTTGACCGAGGCCACCAATTTCGGCGAGCACCATCGTCTTTGTGCGGTCATAGGTTACCCCAGCAAGGAAAAAGAGTACCGATGCAATCAAGCCGTGGGAGAGCATTTGCAGCATTGCCCCGTTGATCCCCAAATCCGTAAAGGAGGCAATGCCAATCAGGACAAACCCCATGTGAGAGATAGAAGAATAAGCGAGGCGACGCTTCATATTGGTTTGGCCAAAGGAACTAAATGCACCGTAGACAATATTGACTACCCCAAGGATGACTAAAAGGGGCGCAAATCGCACATGGGCGTCGGGCAACAGCTCCATATTGAACCGCATCAACCCGTAGCCCCCCATTTTCAGCAGTACCCCTGCCAGGAGCATAGAAACGGGGGATGAAGCTTCGCCGTGGGCATCGGGTAGCCAGGTGTGGAGCGGAAAAATCGCTAACTTCACGCCAAAGGAAACTAAAAGTCCCGCATAGAGCCACATTTGTAAGCCCAATGGATAATCCTGTTGGGCGATCGCCCCGAAATCAAAGTTCGGGCCACCGGGCAGATTCAAGCTTAGAGCCAGAGCTGCCACGAGAATAAAAATCGAAGCTGCGGCTGTGTAGAGCAGGAATTTCATCGCTGCGTAACGGCGACGTTTCCCTCCCCAGATACAAACGAGGAGATACACCGGGATCAGTTCAATCTCCCACATCAGGAAGAACAAAAATAAATCCTTGGCGACGAATACCCCAATCTGCGCCGAATAGAGCAGCAGCATCAACGCATAAAACAGCCGGGGGCGTCGATTGACTTGCCAGGCCGAAAACATCGCGAGGGTTGTTACAAAACCGGCGAGGAGCACGAGGGGCGCAGAAATGCCATCCACTGCGACACTCCACTGAATTCCCAGGGACGGCAGCCAACTATAACTTTCTGCCAATTGAAACTCAGTCGCCTGGGGGTCAAAATGTTGCCAAAAGGCAAAGCACATCAGCGCAAAATCGACTAAACCGACGATTAGGGCGTACCAGCGTACAGTTTTTCCTTCTTTATCAGGAAGCAACGGGATCAATAGGGTCGAAAGAGCTGGCAGGGCAATGATTGCCGTCAACCATGGGAAATCTGGTGCCATGAGTTGTTCGCTTCTATATGTAGAAATGTTTAGAATCCCAGCATCATACCAAAGAGGTGTGCTTTCTCCGCAATATGTCGTGATCCCCAATCGGTTCGTCGTTAGTCAATAACTATCGCCAATCCTCCCAAAAAATCTTTCCTAGAGGGAGGTGCCGTAGGCGGAGGGTGGCTAGTCTTTCTGCATAACCCACCCGTAACCCCTCCCAGGAGGGGACAATTAGCCAGTATTCCGGAAAACCCCTCAAAAGATCCTCCCTTAAGGGAGGTGTCGTAGGCGGAGGGTGCCATTCTCCCCTATTAGGGGAGCTAGAGGGGTGTGGGTGTCCCTAGAGACAGTACCCAGCAGGATTCGATTGATTATTACTAGCCCATCATGAATAATGTTGGGTGATTCAACCGCAGCAAAGCAAAGTCCGTGCTAGACATTAAACTCCTCCGCGAAAATCCCACTCTTGTCCAAGAACGTCTTGATGCCCGTAAAGCGGGAGAATACGATATTCAACCGATTCTCGATCTTGATATTCAACAACGTACCCTCGAAGGCGATCGCAGCCAACTCCAGGCCCGCAGCAACGAAATCGGTAAACTCATCGGCCAAAAGATTAAGGGCGGTGCCGATCCCAAAGGCGAAGAAATTGCCGCCCTCAAAGCGGAGGGGAATGAGATTAAACAAAAACTCGCCGACCTCGAACCCCAGGAAAAAGAACTCAAAGCCCAAATTTATAATCTGCTGTTAGCCCTGCCCAATCTGCCGGATCAAAGCACCCCTGTGGGAGCTAACGAAACCGAAAATGTCGAAGTACGCCGCTGGGGAGAAGAACATAAGCCCACCAACGACAATATTTTGCCCCACTGGGAAATCGGCGAACAGCTCGGTATCCTTGAATTTGCCCGGTCAGTGAAGGTGGCCCAGAGTCGCTTTGTGAGTCTAGTTGGTGCAGGGGCGGCCCTAGAACGGGCTTTGATTAATTTCATGTTGGATCAGCAAATTGCGGCGGGTTATGTGGAAGTGATGCCTCCGGTGCTGATCAATAGCGATTCCCTCACCGGGACGGGACAGTTGCCGAAATTTGCCGAGGAAAGTTTCCGCTGTGCCGATGATGATCTCTGGCTCACCCCTACTGCGGAAGTGCCCGTCACGAATCTCTACCGTGATGAAATCCTCGAAGCCGAAAATTTGCCCATCTACCATTGTGCTTACACTCCTTGTTTTCGGCGAGAAGCAGGCAGCTACGGCAAAGACACCCGTGGGTTAATTCGACTACACCAATTTAATAAGGTGGAACTGGTGAAATTTGTCCAGCCGGAAACCTCGGCGGCAGAACATGAAAAACTTGTCGCCAATGCCGAAGCGATCCTCCAAGCCCTGAAATTGCCCTACCGTGTCTTAGAACTCTGTAGCGGCGATCTCGGTTTCAGCGCCGGGAAATGTTATGACCTGGAAGTGTGGCTCCCCTCCGCAGACACCTACCGGGAAATTTCGAGTTGTTCTAATTTCTATGATTTCCAAGCGCGACGGGCGGGAATTCGCTTTAAAGAAGCAGGGAAAAAAGGTACTCAGTTTGTCCATACCCTCAACGGTTCTGGTTTGGCGATCGGTCGCACCATGGCGGCAATCCTCGAAAATTATCAACAGCCCAACGGGACGGTGGCGGTGCCAGAGGTACTGCGGCCCTACCTAAAACGCGATTTTCTCTAGTTCATATAAGGCGGATAACTAGTGCAACAACTAATTCTCTGGCAACTCATTAATTCAAACTTTCCCCTTGGAGCCTATAACTATTCGGAGGGTTTGGAATATTTGATTGAGTCGGCTGGATGTTCTGAGGCTGAGAGCTTTCAGGATTGGTTGAGGTTGCACCTGCGTTATGGTTCGATCCGCGCTGAAGTGAGCGTTATGCTGCGGGTTATTCAGGCGATCGCCGCTGATGACTTGACCCAATTGCAGTATTGGAATAGCTGGTTGAATGGCACACGGGAAACTAGGGAACTGCGGCAACAAAGTATCCAGATGGGCAATAGTTTGTTGAAACTGCTGGGAGATTTAGACGAAAACAAACGACTACAGCTAGGGGCCTGTCGGGAGCAGATCGGCAAAAACTGCCATTATGCGATCGCCTTTGGGATTGCCGTGGCCCTCTGGGAGATCGAACCGCACCAAGCCGTTTTAGGTTATCTCCATAGCTGGGTGAGTAACTTAGTAAGTGCGGGAGTGAAGTTGATCCCCTTGGGCCAGACCCAGGGCCAACAGATCATCTATCAATTACAGCCAGTGATAGTAACGGTGGCAGAAGAATTGCTTGACCAACAGGAAAAAGATCTCTATGGCTGTACCTGGGGCTTAAGTTTGGCGAGTATGAACCACGAAACCCAATACACTCGCCTTTTTCGGAGTTGACCCCCAAAGGTTAAGATAAGGGGCATTCTTTTTTTCGGTAAATGGCTCAATGACGATGCACCTAAAGCTCGGCTGGCTCTACCCCACCCTCATGGGCACCTATGGCGATCGCGGTAATGTGATTTGCCTAGAAAAACGCGCCCAATGGCGACAGATTACCGTTGACGTGATTCCCCTCGATAAAGAAGCGCCCCTAAATGTTTGGGAAGAGGTGGATTTGATTGTGGGCGGGGGAGCCCAGGATCGCCAGCAGGAAATTGTCATGCGGGATCTCCAGGGGGCTAAGGCAGAGAAATTGAAAGCACTCATCGAGGATCAGGTGCCGGGGGTCTTTACCTGCGGTTCGCCGCAACTCCTTGGCAAATATTACGAACCCGCCCTCGGCCAACGCATCGAAGGTCTAGGCATTTTAGATCTCGTGAGTAAGCATCCAGGCTTTGGGGCGAAACGTTGCATCGGGAATGTGGCCTTTGAAATTACCGCTGAACCCCTCGCCACAGAATTAAAAACCAAACTCGGCGATCGCCCCATTGCCATTGGCTTCGAAAACCACGGTGGACGCACCTATTTAGGCGATGTACAACCCCTAGGGAAAGTCCTCAAAGGCTACGGCAACAACGGCGAAGACGGTTGGGAAGGAGCGTTTTACCAAAAGGCGATCGCCACCTATGCCCACGGGCCACTACTGCCAAAAAATCCGTTCTTGGCCGATTGGCTTCTCGAAAAAGCCCTAGAACGGAAGTACAACACCGAAATTCACCTTGATCCCCTCGACGATCAACTGGCTCACCAAGCGCGCCAGACCATGTTCCAGCGCCTCACCTTGTCTGTACCGAGCAGCCCCGTTTAGGCAACCCCGTTTAAACTTAGCAAGTAGACCCTTCTCACCAGCACTGCCTGACAAAACCAATGGAGAAAGATGCGAAAAGCCCCTTGATCCTGATCCTGCCCTGCACACTGTTAATGACTATATTTTTCAGTGTCTGGACGATCTGTGTGGTGGCGATCGCCTTTTTGGTGGCCTGGTATCTCTGGCAACAGTACCGCTGGAAGCAACTCTCGATTACCCTCACCCCCGATTTCCGTCGCCTGATCGAAGCAAACCAAGGGAAAATTACTGTGGCCGATTTAACCCTTGCCACAGGTTTACCGGGGCACGATGTTCGTTGGTTTCTCGAACGCAAAGCAAAGGAGTACGCCGCCCAGGCTGTGGTATATCAAAAAACAGGCATTGTTTATTATTTTTTGACGAGCGGTGCCCTGGGCAGTATGTTCAATGGCAGTGATCCCGAAACCCCAAACCAAGCCCCCGCCCCCCAGGAACCAAGTCCTCCAACGCCCTTGGCCCCGAAGCCGCCGCCAGCACCGATGATTCAAACGGAATTAGCAAAACGTTTTTCCGTGCATCCCAGCACCCTCCGTAAACGCCGGGGCCGTGATAATTTTGCCGAATGGAGTCAGGCCAAAGATCCCGATAATATTCCCTGGCGTTACGATCCCAATACCCGTCAGTTCTCGCCCCAGCAATAACCCTGTTCATTTTTATCCCCATAATTTAATTAATTTTCCCATGCCCGACCTGCACCAGCACCGCCAACAGTTTCCCGCCCTCGCCAACAAAACCTACTTTAATTACGGTGGCCAGGGGCCGCTACCCCAGTCGAGCCTCAGTGCGATTTTGGACAGTTACCAACAGGGCGCTGTCCGGGGGCCGTTTTCGCTGGCCATGGGTCAATGGGAAACTGGCATGATTCAGAAATTACGGGGGGCGATCGCCTTTGAACTCAACGCCCAACCGGAAAATATTGCCCTGACGGAAAACGTGACAGCGGGTTGTAACATTGCCCTCTGGGGCATCGACTGGCAACCGGGGGATGAAATCCTCCTTGGTGATTGTGAACATCCGGGGATTGTCGGCATTGTCCAGGAGATTGCGGCTCGCTTCGACGTTAAAATCCGCATTTGCCCCCTCTTCGACACCCTCAATGGTGGTGATCCCACAGCGGCGATCGCCAAACATTTAACCCCCCAGACCCGCCTCTTGGTGATCAGCCATCTCTTTTGGAATACGGGCCAAGTCTTACCGCTACAGGACATTTGTCGCCTCTGCCATGGCCAAAATACCCTGGTGTTGGTGGATGCGGCCCAATCCTTTGGGATGTTGCCCCTCGATTTGCCGGCGCTGGGAGTCGATTTCTATGCCTTTACGGGCCATAAATGGTGGTGTGGTCCGGCGGGGGTTGGCGGACTTTATATTTCCACCGAGGCGATCGCCCAGCATCGACCGACCTTTATTGGCTGGCGGGGGGTGACCCAGTGGGACTCAACAACTGCAGTGGCCCTCGCCCAAGATGCCCGCCGCTATGAAGTGGCAACCTCTGCCTATCCCCTCTATGTTGGCCTCATGGAGGCGATCCGCTTCCACCAACAATGGGGTGACACCGCCAGCCGTTATCAACAAATCTGCGATCGCAGTGCCTATTGCTGGGAAAAACTCAACGCTATCCCCCAGGTGCAATGTCTTAAGGCCACGCCACCTGCTTCTGGGTTGGTCTCCTTCCAAGTTGATACGCCCCAAAGCCATAGTGACATTGTTAAAGCCCTCGAAGCCCAGGGTTTTTGTCTCCGGACGATTCGCTTCCCCGACTGTATCCGTGCCTGTACCCATTACTTCACCACCCCCGAAGACATCGACCAATTGGCGATCGCCCTTACCACCCTCACCTGAGGATCTCACTCATTTACCGTGGCAGACTCAACCCCATGACCCATCGGCCGGGACGTAAAAGATAGGCGAGAAAAACCCTTTACATGAAACAGCGCTATATCTACTCATTACTGTTCTTCGTGCCCGGTTTTTTTGTTGCTCTATTGGGTACTTGGATAATAATGGGTACTGTCCTCGGAATACTCTGGTTATATGTCTTTGGCGACAATCCATGGCCAACGTGGGTAGATCCGTTGATATCTGTCTTGTTTTTGTTAATATTCTCTGGCTCATGGCTAACGATTACCGTAGTGGGCTACCGTGTCGGCAAAAAATTAGAGGCGAGGTCAGGGTTTAAAAGCAAACACCTTTGGCTATCTCTATGGGCAACATCACTACCAATTGCGATTATCTTGCTCCATCAGTTGGGTAATGGCAACCTCGGCCCCAAATCTCCACAAGAACGTTGTCACGGCTATTGTCGCTACCATGGCTACCAATCCAGCAGCACATCGCCACAGAACTCTGGGGGACAAACCTGCAGTTGTCTGGGACAGTATGGTGCAGTGGAAATTATTAAGCCGATTGATCAATTGCCACGCTGAAGGCCGGAAGCAGTCAAGGCAAAATCCCCAACTCCTGTAAACAGCGACGGGTAACCTCCAGGCGAGCAGAACCATCTTGGGGACTGTTGATATCGATGTTGGTCGCAAAAAAGTACACATCATCGCCCCGTTCCACATAGCCCACATACCAACCAATATTTTGTACTTGGGGGTTCCCAAAACCAAACCAGCCTGTTTTTGCCCGAATCGTGTAATTGGGGGTTTGTTCAGCGATCATGATTTCCTTGACCGTGGCGATCGCCTTTGCGGAGAAAGGTAACTCATTGGCATAGAGACGGCGCAAAAAGTCCACTTGACCTTGGGGCGTGATTTGTAATGTGCCATTCAGCCAAAACTGATCAATATTATCTGGAGTGCCAATCGCTTGATTGCCATAGGCGATCGCCTCGATCCACTGTTTCATCCGGTCATGGCCCGTCCGCCGTGCGAGGACTTGGTAAAACCACACCGCCGAATGTTTAAAGGCTTCCTTTAGATTCAGATCCCGATTCCACACCGGTAATTCCCGCGAAATCCCGTCCCAGGTAAGCAAAGCCAGCTCATTGGGGATCACCCCTGTTTCGAGGGCAATCAAAGAGTTGGGAATTTTAAAGGTTGAAGCGACCGGAAACGCTGTCTGATTACGTTGGGGATTGTGCTGAAAACTTCGCCCCGTCTGGAGGTCATAGATCAAAATCGACCCTTCCAGTCCCAAATCCTGAAAATGTTTCTGAAAATCAATGGTTTTTGCCCGGGCAATGGCTGGCCCTGGATCGGCGATCGCCTTACTCCTCTCTGGGGTTTCCATTGGGATCAACAATACTCCCAAACAAGATAAAGTTGCCACTAACCGACCTAACCCACGCACAAAATTCATCGCCATCGAAAATATCCAGTGAAATATTCCAATCCTAAAGCACCACAGAAGCAGCACTCACCATACGCCATAAACTTTTACTTCTGCTTGACAAAACTCCCTAAGATTTTGGGCTAAAAAAGAACCAAAAAAGCAATTCAATACCGTTCAAAATTCGTTTTATGCAGAGATTTTTACAATTTCTATCCAGGCATAGGCCGATAGCTTGGTGATCAATAGAAAATTTTATCTGTTATAAAAGATCGAATTAAAAATAAATTGGGTATTGTAAATCTAAAGTTGTTCTGAGATCCCAAAAAACTTCCTTATGTATGTTGCGCCTTCTTTTTCCCCATCGTAAGAAAGTATCCCAAAATTCCCAGGGTCTGACTGTGATTGAACTCATGATTGTGATAATTATCACAGGTATCCTCGCGGCGATCGCCTTACCTACCTTTTTAAATCAAGTGGACAAATCTCGATATGCTAAAGCCAGATTGCAAATGCGGTGCATGCTTCAGGAGCTGAAAGTATATCGCTTGAATAATGGTGGTTATCCCCCCGACCAAAACCGTAATGTCCCCTACTATCCTGGGTCTGAATGTTTTAAGGTGCATACAGGGTATGTTAGGGATAGACCAGACATCAATCAAAACAATAATACAGATATTCCCTTTAATTCTGTCTACGATTATGAACGCTGGAATTATGGTTCTGGTTGTTACGTCGCAGTGACTTTTTTTGGTCGAAATGGCCTCAGAAGATTTACTCAAAATGCCATCAATGAAATATCAACCACTGGATTTCATTTCTATGATGAAACCGATGATGACTTGGTTTTAGTTGTTGATATCACTGACACCCCCTGCAATTAAAAAATAGCCTGCTTTAAGTTGTCGCCAAAATTAAAATAGGCGTTGGTATTTGCAACTTCAACCCGGAGGTTGGGGCGATCGCCTACAATCAAACGTTGAAGATCCCATTGGTTTGTCGTTGCTATGAATTATCTGATCGCCGTATTCCCAGACCGTATTACTGCCGAAGAAGCCTATACCCAACTGGAAAAGGCCAAAGTGCCCACCAAAAGTCTGGCCATTGTGGGTCAAGGCTACCAAACCGCCGATGAGTTTGGCTTTATCGATCCCTCGAAGCAGGGGCGCAAACGGGCGAAACTGATGGCCTATTGGCTAATTCCCTTTGGTTTTTTTGGGGGGTTTGTCTTCGATTACATTACGGGGTTAGATACCTTCGCTTGGGCCGGTACACCGGGTAATCATATCGTCGGAGGTCTTGCTGGGGCCATCGGTGGCGCCATGGGTAGCTATTTCGTTGGTACAACCGTTGGCTTGGCTGTGGGGAGTGGTGATGCCCTGCCCTATCGCAATCGCCTCAATGCTGGAAAATACCTCGTGATCTACAAATACGAGTTGAATAAATACCGCGATTTAGTAACCCGTCTCCTCCAGGAGCAAAACCCAGAAAACCTCCAGGGCTATTCAGAATCTGGAGGCATGTAAGCCGTTACCATGGCCGACACCCCCTCACCCGAAAAATTAGCCGCCCTTGCCGTTGGTGAGCAGGGGGAGCTTTTTGTGCAGCAGCACCTCGAAAGCCAAGGTTGGCAGATTATCGCGACCCGTTGGCGCTGCCGCTGGGGAGAATTGGATCTGGTGGCGTTTCAGGGCCAGACAAAAATTCTCGCTTTTGTAGAGGTAAAAACCCGACAACGGCACAGCTTGGATCATCAGGGATTACTGGCCATTACCCCTAGCAAACAACGCAAAACTATCCGGGCGGCGATGCAATTTTTAAGTAAATTTCCCCGATATGAAACCTACGGCTGTCGCTTTGATGTGGCCCTCGTCGCCTATAGCAAAACCGCCGTATTCCCCCAGGACTTCAGCCTGGCTGCTTACCTAGAAGGGGCATTCGAGGCCGATGCATTCTAGAATGTAGAGTGTTTTTCGTGATTCTTATAAGCCCTGTGGCGATCGCCCCATGACCACTTCTGAACTTAGTCCCACCTCCGCCCAAAATTTACCCACCGTTGGCCCATTCACGATGTTTCGTCTGGGACTCTTTAACCTGGGCTTGGGGCTGATGGCGGTGTTGACCCTGGCGGTACTCAACCGGGTGATGATTAGTGAACTGGATATTCCAGCGACGGTGACAGCGGGGGCTTTGGCGGTACCGCAATTTATGGCCCCAGCGCGGGTCTGGTTCGGGCAACTGTCCGACAGCAAAAAGATTTTTAAGCTCCACCGCAGTGGTTATGTCTGGATTGGGACAGTGCTGTTCGGTGCGGCGATCTTTGTGGCGGTACAAATCGTCTGGCAGTTGGCCTTAGCGGTGCGGGAAAATGGCGGCTGGGCCTGGTCTGGGGAGATGTTGCTGTGGGCGATCGCCCTGGGGGCAGTTCTCGGTTTCTATGGCCTGGCTCTCAGCTCTACATCCACCCCCTTCACGGCGCTGTTGGTGGATATTTCCGATGAAAACAACCGCTCAAAAATCGTTGCTGTGGTCTGGTCAATGCTGCTGCTAGGGGTTGTGATTGGCGGGATCAGTGGCAGTATTTTCCTCGATCAGGTGCAACAGGCTGGGGTCATCCTGGGGGCTAATGCCGGAGCGATCATCACCCAGGGGGAAAAGCTCCTGAATACCCCCATCGAAAGTTTGCAGGGGCCAATCAATTCTCTCTTTTTGGTGGTGCCGGCGATCGCCTTTGGTTTAGGATTGCTTGGCATCCTTGGGATCGAACGCAAATATTCGCGCTTTAGTCGGCGCACTGCCCCCACAACGCGGGAAGACCAAATCACCTTTCGGGATTCTATTAAAGTCGTCCGTAGCAGTCCACAAACGGCCATTTTCTTCAGCTTTTTGGTGACCTTTACGATCAGCCTGTTTATGCAGGAAGCCGTGTTAGAACCCTACGGCGGTGAAGTGTTTGGGATGTCCATCGGCGAGAGCACCTTGCTCAATTCCTACTGGGGCATCGGTGTTCTCATCGGCTATAGTGTGACCGGATTTTTGGTGGTGCCGCGCCTGGGGAAAAAAAATACGGCCCGCTTAGGCTGTTTGCTCACGGCAGCTTGCTTCTTTTTAATTATTCTGGCCGGGTTTACCCAACAACCCCAGATCCTGAGATATGCCCTCGTCCTCTTCGGTATGGCCACGGGGATCGGTACCATCGGTGCGATTAGTTTAATGCTTGATCTCACCGCTGCCGAAACTGCAGGCACTTTCATTGGCACCTGGGCGCTGGCCCAAGCGATGTCCCGGGCGATCGCCACTTTGATGGGGGGAGTCGTGTTAGATATCGGACGGGCGATTTTTCAAACCCCCCTCTTGGCCTACAGTTCTGTTTTTGTGCTCCAGGCCGTGGGGATGTTCAGCGCCATTTTCATTCTTAATAACGTCAATATCCGCGAATTTAAAGAAAATACCAGGCAGGCGATCGCCACGATCCTTGAAGGAGAACTAGATGGCTAGACAAAGTGTCCGTCTCTCGCTACCGTTAGGAAAATCATCTGAACATTCATCGTTCCAGAACTCACCATGCGAATTTTAGTGACCGGCGGTGCAGGGTTCATCGGCTCCCATCTCGTTGATCGCCTGATGACCGAAGGCCATGAAGTCATTTGCCTCGATAACTTCTACACAGGCCGCAAACATAACCTTTTGAAGTGGATTGGCAACCCCTATTTTGAAATGGTGCGCCACGATATCACCGAACCCATCCGCCTCGAAGTGGATCAGGTCTATCACCTCGCTTGTCCTGCTTCACCCATCCATTACCAGTTCAACGCCATTAAAACCGTTAAAACCAACGTCATGGGCACCCTCAACATGTTGGGTTTGGCGAAACGGGTAAAAGCGAGAATTCTGTTGGCATCCACCTCTGAAGTATATGGCGATCCAGAAGTCCATCCTCAGCCAGAAACCTACCATGGCAATGTGAATCCCATCGGCATTCGCTCCTGTTACGACGAGGGGAAGCGAATGGCGGAAACCCTGGCCTTTGATTACCACCGCTCCAATGATGTTGATATTCGCGTCGCTCGAATTTTTAACACCTATGGCCCCAATATGTTGCCGAATGATGGACGGGTGGTGAGCAACTTTATCGTCCAAGCCCTGCAAGGAAAACCTCTGACAGTCTATGGCGATGGTTCCCAAACCCGGAGTTTTTGCTATGTGAGTGATTTGGTTGAAGGTTTGATTCGCCTGATGAACCAAGACTTTATCGGCCCCGTCAATTTAGGCAATCCTGATGAGTACACCATTTTGGAGTTGGCCCAAACAATTCAGGATATGGTCAATCCCAATGCTGAATTGGCCTTTGAACCTTTGCCCCAGGATGATCCGCGTCAACGGCAACCGGACATTACCCGTGCTAAAACCTACTTGGATTGGCAGCCGACAGTCCCCCTCAAGGTGGGCTTAGAAAAAACGATCGCCTATTTCCGCGATCGCCTCGCAGAATAATTTACGGACAACAACACTAGAAACGACGATGAAAGTTTGTGTAATTGGAACAGGTTATGTGGGCTTGGTCACAGGGGTTTGCCTGGCGCACATGGGCCATGATGTCATCTGCATCGACAACAATGAGCAGAAAATCAAGCTGATGCAGGCGGGGCGATCGCCCATTTACGAGCCCGGTTTAGCGGAACTGATGCAGCAGGAAATGGCCACCGGACGTTTGCAATTTAGTAGTGATTTGCAGCGGGGGGTCAACCACGGGGAAATTCTGTTTATTGCGGTGGGCACCCCAGCCCTACCGACGGGGGAAAGTGACACCCGCTATGTGGAGGCCGTGGCCAAGGGCATTGGTGAACATTTACCAGCGGCTAGTTACAAAGTGATTGTTAACAAATCAACCGTGCCGATTGGGTCGGGGGACTGGGTGCGGATGATCGTCCTCGATGGGGTCAAACGGAAGCAAAACGGCCATACGGTGCAGTTTGACGTGGTTAGTAACCCCGAATTTCTGCGGGAAGGCTCGGCGATTTTCGATACTTTTAACCCCGACCGGATTGTCCTAGGCAGTAGCAGTCCCAAGGCGATCGCCTTGATGAAGCAGCTTTATGATCCCCTCATCCAAGGGCAATTTAGCGCGCCAGAACACCCCAAGCCGATTCCGGTGGTGGAAACGGATCTCAATTCCGCCGAAATGATTAAATATGCCGCCAATGCTTTCCTGGCAACAAAAATTAGCTTTATTAATGAAGTGGCGAATGTGTGCGATCGCGTCGGGGCAGACATTCTCCAGGTGGCGAAGGGCATCGGCCTCGATAGCCGCATTGGCAATAAATTTCTCCAGGCGGGCCTGGGGTGGGGCGGTTCCTGCTTCCCAAAAGATGTGGCCGCTTTAGTGCACACCGCCGAAGATTATGGCTATCAGGCGCAACTCTTGGAAGCCGCTGTCAGCGTAAATAATCGGCAAAAATTAATCGTCGTCGAAAAACTGCAACAAGAACTAAAAATCCTTAAGGGGAAAACCATTGGTCTTTTGGGGTTAACTTTTAAGCCAGACACCGACGATATGCGCGATGCCCCATCCCTCAATCTGATTACAGAGCTAAATCGCCTGGGGGCGCGGGTCAAGGCCTATGATCCGATTGTTTCTCAAAATGGCATTGGTCACGGCCTATCGGGAGTAATCATCGAAGATAGCCCAGAAATGTTAGCAGATACCTGTGATGCTTTGGTTTTAGTCACGGACTGGCAAGAATTTTTGCACCTCGACTATGGGCAATTAGGCGATCGCCTCCAAAATCGGTTGATCATCGATGGCCGGAATTTTCTCGACCGAGATGTCCTAGAAGCACTAGGGTTTCGCTATCTGGGCATTGGCCATTAGCGTTCTAAGGCTCAAAGTGAGGTTTGTGACATGAGTTCTGTGGCAGTTTCGCGCATAGCCAGGGCAATATCCTGTAAATCTTCTCGGTTCGTGAGATAGGTGTCGAGGGCATTCATCGGATCGAGGGATTGGCCAATGCCCAGTTCCGGTAAACGGGGCCGGGAGAGTTGGCTCACCAGTTCCGCTTGAATAGACGCTTGATGGGCGGCTTTGAGGGCTTTTCTGAGGGTGCGTTGATCAATGAGTTCTGTTTGTTCGGGGCGGATTTTGTAGATGAGGCGAACCACGGTATCGGTGATGGAAGACTTCGCAATTTCGCTGAGAATCTCGGTTTCTGGTTCGTCAGTGTCACTGACATCGATTTTGATCGTGCGGAACGCCCGGGCTGGGAGAGGGACAAATTCCCAGTCGACCTGACCCTTGCGGAGGTTGATTAAAACATAGCCCTTGGCTTCTTTTTCCTCGCTAAAATCAACCCGTTCAATGCTGCCAGGATAAATGATCGGGGGATCATTGCTGGGATTCAGGTTTTGGTGGCGGTGCACATGGCCGAGGGCCACATAATCAAGTTCAGAACGGTTCAGGAAAGCCACAGGAATGTTAAAGCCTTTGCCCACCGCAAGGAAGCGTTCGGCCCCCAGGTTGGCGCGGTCGGCCATCAGATGACCCACCAGAATTGCTGGGATTTCGGGATTGAGGCGACGAATTTCCGCTTCGAGGATCGGTTCGAGTTTCTGGAGGAGGATCTGATGAATTTCGTTGAGGGTTTTGCCTTCGGTTTGTTGCCGGGTGAGGAGGGTGGCTTGGTTCAGCCAGGGCAGGGTAATGATTTGCAGGGGACCTTTGGGCAGTTCGAGGGTGTGGGTTGTCAAGCGATCGCCCACGATGAAACCAGGCACCGCCAGGGTGCGATAGATATTTAAACTGGCTCCCCCATTGCCTTGGGAATATTGGTCATGGTTGCCGACGACGAGCACCGCCGGGATATTGTGGGCGACGAGGCGACGAAATTGCCCGGCAAAGGCTTCGTGGATATAGGGGGCCGGGGTGGCATCGGGGAAGGCATCCCCAGCAAAAATAACGAGGTCTACGGGATCGGCGATCGCCCGGTCGATGCAAAGCCCTAGGGTCTGCTCAAAATCTTCGAGGCGGGAATTTAGACCAGTTTCTGGGTTCACCCGACCATGGGAAAAACCGCTGCCCATATGGATATCGGCGAAGTGAAGAATTCTGAACATGGTAGCGATAGTTTGGGTGGTCTAATTTTTCATTTCTTACAATGGAAGGCGATCGCCCCTCCCATCACCCCCAATCATAATATGAAGCGTCACCGTGAGTCCGCCACCGCCAGCCGTGAACGTCCCGCTCTCAAACGCCCCCGGCAACTGCAACGCCAGGCGATCGCCAATGATGATGTGGGTTATCTGCAAACCTTTTTGCGGGCTGCCGGATTTTTACCCCGCTCGGCGGTGATTGACGGCATTTTTGGGCGCACGACGGAAGCGGCGGTTCGGTCATTTCAACGGGCGAATAAACTACCAAAAACGGGCACCGTTGATCCCCGCACTTGGCAAACCATTGAACGCTACCAACAACTCTTTCTAACCCCCCCAGCGACGAGAGAACTCTCACCCCAAAAGGTCCCGGAAGCCGCTTCGCTTTTCCAACAAGATCGGCCCGAAAAACTCCTGTTGCGCCGGGGGGCCGGGTTTGAAATTTCGCCCCAACAGCAGGCAGTGCATTACCTGCAAAAATTGCTGCAACGGGGTCTATTTATCCCAGAAACGGCCAAGCTGGATGGAAAGTTTGGTCGGCAAACGGAAAACGGCGTGAAATTTTTTCAGGTACGTCAAAAATTAGTGGCCGATGGGATTGTGGGGCTATCCACCTGGGAAGCTTTGGAAAAATTTATTCAGGATCAAGAGGCGATCGCCAAAAAATATGCTGATTTACAACATTTGCCGAGCGGGGAATTCCCAGCCAGTGACCGCAAATATCCCATCCTTTACTTGGGCGATGGTTTAGCGACGCCTCAACTCAATGCTTCGGTGAGCTATTTACAACGGTTGTTGCAGCGGCTGCTGTCCCTTGAGCATTTCACCATTGATGGTCACTTTGGCCCCCAAACCGAACAGGCTGTGAAACGCTTTCAGATGATTGCGGAATTGACCATTGATGGCGTTGTTGGGGGTCAAACTTGGATGACACTCTTAAATCAATGGGTGGAAGTTTATGCGCCCCTACGACCCCTCAAAAGCTATGGCGATCGCCTGATTGTATCCTTAGAAAATCATCCCCACCACAATGCCGCCCGCAAAACCATTCCTCTACTCCTAGAAACCTGCCAACGCTGCGGGATCATTGAACCGACCCAGGTGGCCTATATTCTCGCCACGGCGAGCCATAAAGGGGTCTTTGGTGCCAGTCTTGTGCAGCCGATCCCAGACCCAAACCTAGAAGGTCGTCGTGATTTGGGAAATATCCAACCGGGTGATGGGCTGCGCTACCAGGGACGGGGCTTTGTAAAAATTGCCGGTCGGTTAAACTATACCCGGTGGGGCGATCGCACAGGCGTTAATCTCGTCGATCACCCAGACTTTGCTGCTGAACCTCACCTCGCGGCGATCATCCTGGTGCTGGGGCTGCGCGACGGTTCGTTTACGGGTCAAAAACTAGACGATTACCTCAATGGCGATCGCCAAGATTTTTACCACGCCCGCCGCATTGTCGCTGATCTCGATCCCGCCGCCGAAATAATTGCCCAATCTGCCATTGATTTCCTCAAGGTACTCCATTGAAACAGTTACTCAATCTCCTAATTCCCGAACCCAAAAAAGCCCAGGTGGGCCTCCCCCGCCGCCGTAAAAAAAGCAAAGTCAAAATTAAGACCGCCGCTGAAATTGCAATTATGCGACAATCGGCGCGGATCGTGGCCACCGTTCTCAAGGAAGTGAGTGAGATCATCAAGCCAGGGATGACGACCCTTGAAGTGGATGCCTATGCTGAACAGCGGATCCGAGAATTAGGCGCAACACCGAGCTTTAAAGGGTATTACGGTTTTCCCGGTTCTATCTGCATCTCGATCAATGATGAAGTCGTCCATGGCATTCCCCGGGCGGACAAACGCATCCACCAAGGGGACATCGTGAAAGTCGATACGGGTGCCTTCTTCAATGGCTACCATGGCGATTCCTGTATTACCGTCGGCGTTGGCAAAAAGATTAAGCCGGAGGCGAAACGGTTGATGCAAGCGGCCGAAGAAGCGCTTTATAAAGGAATCGAGCAAGTAAAAGCCGGAAATACACTCCTGGATATTGCCGGGGCCGTGGAAGACCATGTGCATAGCTATGGCTACCAGGTGGTGGAAGATTTTACGGGCCACGGGGTAGGCCAGGCACTCCACGAAGAACCATCGGTGTTTAATTTCCGCACCCGTGACCTGCCCAATGTCATCCTCGAAGCGGGCATGGTGCTGGCCATTGAACCGATTGTCAATGCGAAAACCAAGGAAACAATCACCCTCGAAGATAAATGGACAGTGATTACCCCTGATAAATCCCTGTCCGCCCAGTTTGAGCATACGGTGCTGGTGACAGAAACGGGTTACGAAATTCTCACGGATCGCGATCTCGTGTAATTACCCAAAAAGCCAAAAAACTCAATACAATGGGCGGCAATGTGTGTGGAATGTCGGTATGTTTTTTCCCTTCTTTGTTGCCCAAGCGCCGCCCCCGGTGGAAATTGTCCGTCCCCAGGAAGTACGAGTTTTACCGGGACAGCTAGACCAAACCCCTGTGTTTAACAGCAACAGCCCGGAAAAGGTGTTGGGGGAAGGAATTTTGCTGTCCACATTTCCGGCCACCGGGAAAACCCATCCAGATGCTCACCTAGATTTCACCTTTTCAGGACGGTTTGATCTGTTTGCCCACCACGTCGCCCAGGGTTCCCCAGAGGATCTGCGCAGTCTCCACATCGGGGCGATCGCCTACAATCCGAACGATCAACCCATTACCCTTTATTTCCACCACGGTGCGAGCTATTTGAGCCAACCGGATGCTCCCTTTATTGCCCTGGATACCCAAGTGCCGAATCCGAGGGGGAATGTTTACGCCGGGCCAGGCAGCCGGGTAATGGATAATCTGCTGCGTCGCCGTCTCCAGGAGCAGTTTCCAAAGCAGTTGACCATTGCTCCTCGGAGTTACCAGATGATCTTTGATCTGCCGATTCCGGTGCGGGAACTAGATCCCCCTCTCAATGGTCGCTCGACCTATTTGGAGCTAACCAGCACTGGCCCCGTTTATGTGGCGAGTTTAGCCCTCCTTGAAAAACCCGATGGCCAAGGCAATTTCCGAGCACCTACCCTGGCAGAATGGCAAGCACTTCTAGAAACGGGGGAACTCTCTAGCCCGCGCGATCGCCCCCCCAGCGTGCCTGGTGCTCCAGGAGGTTTAATCTATGGTCGGGTGGCTGGTGTTTCCGCAGGCAGCACTTGGAAAACGCAAATTTATGACAGTCCCACCTGGGATCTCACCATTCCCGCCCCTGGAGAAGTCTTTTCTTATGGTATTAGCACCCTCGTTGGGGGAACCCATGGCACGGGCCAGATCCAAACAGCCGAAATGTTGCGCCGCTATCCCGATACTGCCTATGCTGCCCACGGGAATTACGGGGTGCTCTACGATTTGACCCTGCCCCTCCACAATCCCACCGAGGCAACCCAAACCGTGGCGATCGCCCTTGAAACGCCCATCAAGCAAGATGCTACGGACGAAGCACTGCGCTTTTTTGATCCCCTACCGACAGCAACCTTTTTCCGGGGGCCAGTGCGGGTCAATTACAAAGATGACCAGGGCTTTTTGCGTACCGAATATTTTCACCTCGTGCAAAAGCGCGGCCAAGCCGGGGAACCCCTCGTTACCTTGGAAATGCCCCCAGGCGATCGCCGTTTGGTGAATATCCAACTGCGCTATCCCCCCGACGCGACGCCCCCCCAGGTTTTAACCGTTAAAACCCAGTGAGTCGGTATTTTTTCTCAGCTCAGAGCAGAGAAATCGTAAAGTATCGATACCATTCACCATTTTCAAAGAAGTCACGAAATGGCATAAGCCCTGCCTTTTGATAGGCTTTCATCGCCCGCCCATTGGCGATCGCTCCTGCCAGTCCGACAAGGGTTACTCCCTGATTTTTTAGTTGCTCAAATAAACATTGCAAGGCTTGGGGAGCAATCCCTTTACCGAGGGCTTCGGCCTCCCCTAACATGATGTCCACATCAATGAGATCCTTCGGGAGATCAGCCAGACCCGCTGCTTGTAACTCTTCCTGTGAAGGGGTTTGCCAGCAAAGAAAACCAACTGGTTGACCCGCTGCGGTGATCATTGCCTGATGATTTGGGTCGTGCTGCTGTAATTCCAAAAGAATCTCACCTGGATCGCCCCACCACCGTGCAACATGGGGGGCCTCGATCCACTTATTAATGAGTGACCAGTGGCGATCGCCATCAAAGGGCAGCAATTGAACATGCATCACTTCTATTGGTGAGTCTGTAAGACAATCCAGAGAAACAATTAGACCGCAGCCTCTTCTTTCACCAGTTTATCCCAGCCCAAATCCTTGAGGTTTGTATTGCGGCGTAGGGGGCGCGTGACCAATTCGAGAATATCCCGCGCATTAGTAAAGCCGTGAATCTGGGCAAAGGTAAATTCCACTGACCATTTTGTGTTGATCCCCCGGGCTTCCAAAGGATTCGCATGGGCCATCCCCGTAATCACCAAATCCGGTTGTAGGGCATTAATGCGTTGAATTTGGTTGTAATTGTCGGGTTTTTCAACAATTTTGGGGATCGGTGCACCCATTTCTTGGCAGGTGCGGGCCAGGAAATCTAGTTCTGCTTTTTGGTAACGCTTATCCATGTAGGGGATGCCAATTTCGGCCACAGTCATGCCACAGCGGATCAGGAACCGGGCGAGGGAAATTTCTAGTAAGTTGTCCCCCATGAAAAAGACTGATTTGCCGCGAATGAGCTGGAGATAGTCTTCTAAACTTTCCCAGATTTGTGCTTCCCGTTCTGCTAAGCCCTGGGGTTCGATGTCGAGCACGGAGCAAATTTTCTCAACCCAGGCTCTGGTACCGTCGGGGCCAATGGGGAATGGAGCACCCACGAGCTTACATTTACGGCGACGCATCAACGTAGTAGCGGTGCGACTGAGAAATGGATTTACTCCCGCCACGTAATAGCCTTCTTGTACAACCGGTAATTCTGTATAGAGCTTGGTGGGGAGCCAGCCCGAAACCTTAACGCCCTGTTTCTTCAGTTCGTGCTCCAGGTTCGCTGCCACAGGATCGGGTAGAGAGCCAAACAAAATTAAGGGATGGTGCTCTTTTTGTTCTGTGGCCACAGGGGGTGCTTCTTCTTTTTTCTTGAGGCCCAAGTTTAAAAGTTTTTGGAAGCGAGTGGCCGCAGCAGTATCTTCTTCTTTTTCTTTTGTGGGGGCCGGGGGTTCGCTGGGGCAACGGTTCGCCATCGCTGCGAGGACGGTATCTTCACCCTGGGTAAAGGCATAATCTAGGCCATTGGCCCGGGCGACGACGATGGGAATGCCGATTTCTTCTTCGAGGCGAGGGGAAAAGCCTTCGAGATCCATTTTGATAATCTCGGTGGTGCAGGTGCCGATAAAAACAATCACGCTGGGATTGCGATCGCGTTTGATTTGCAGACAGAGACGTTTGAGTTCGTCGTAATCGTTGAGTTGGGCAGAAATATCACTCTCTTCGAGTTCAGCCATGGCGTAGCGGGGTTCAGCGAAGATCATTACGCCCATGGCATTTTGCAAGAAATAGCCGCAGGTTTTGGTGCCGATGACCAGGAAAAAGCTATCTTCAATTTTCTGGTAAAGCCAAGCCACACAACTGATCGGACAAAAGGTGTGGTAGTTGCCTGTTTCGCAGTCAAAGGTTAAGTTCGGGGTTTCTTGAGCAACGGTCATAAAAATTTTCCTAAATAGATTTGCAAATAGTTTTGGAAAGGGTGAATTAGAAATGGAGTGACACGATTGTTGCTCAGGGGATGCCCCCCAAAAAAATGAAGGGCAAATGATGAGAAATTATTCTGTGGGCAAAACGGTTGGGTTCGGGGGCGTAATCATTGGCTTTGCTGCCGCTCCTTTTTCCTCTAGGTTTCGGAGTTCCAAGAGTGGGTCAAAGTTTAGCCCTAAAACATCAACAATCGTGTCAAAATTCGCTTCAACTAAAGAAAACAGATAGAGACTTTCGGCGAGGCGGGGTTCCTTGGCACTGATCGCACCGAGAATTACGGAACCTTGGGGACGACGGCCACCGTCGGGGGTTGCCACGGATTCGCCGCGATCCATCAGGATATTTAGCCAGTCTTGGTTATTTTCAAAGTAATCTAGCCATTTGGTTTTGATGCTGGGTTTAATTTGCTCGAAAAAGCTCACAATATTTACGCTCCTTGTAAATCAACTGCAGAGATTTGGGTAATGGGCGATCGCCTTTTTTGATCATTGTGCCGTTTCGGGCGATCGCCTCTATTTTGAAGCAAAATTTAACCCAGGAGGATGATCACAGTGAGCCATTGCCGGATAAACGATTTCGAGAATCCTGCCCAGCGTCCCCTGGCCTAGACCATCATCAGATCCAGCTCATCTTCCTGGGTCTTTTCGACAGGCGGATTGAGATAATAATCTGAGAGCAAACTAAACAATTCCCGATCCGAAGCCTCACTGGGCACAACTCCCTCTGGGGCCGCCAACACTTGGTCGGCAATATTCAAATAAAAATCGCAGACATAATCCAACATCGAGTCCCCTTCTGCCATCTCAAAGAGGGTTTTTCCCTTCACCCGCGACACCCGAATATCTTCGATGAGGGGCAACACTTCCAGCACGGGCATCGGCACATGGCTCACATATTTTTCGATCAAATCCCGCTTCGAGGTACGATTCCCAATCAAGCCAGCCAAGCGGAGGGGGTGCGTCCGCGCTTTTTCCCGCACAGAAGCCGCGATACGATTCGCCGCAAACAACGCATCAAAGCCATTGTCCGTCACGATCAAACAGTAGTCTGCGTAATTGAGTGGTGCCGCAAAGCCCCCACAAACCACGTCTCCCAGCACATCGAACAAAATCACATCATATTCATCGAAGGCATTGAGCTCTTTTAGGAGTTTGACCGTTTCCCCGACCACATAACCACCGCAGCCTGCCCCCGCCGGAGGCCCACCCGCTTCCACACAATCGACACCGCCATAGCCTTTGTAAATGACATCTTCTGGCCAAATGTCTTCGTAGTGAAAATCTTTTTCCTGGAGAGTGTCGATGATCGTCGGAATCAAAAAGCCCGTCAAGGTAAAGGTGCTGTCATGCTTCGGGTCACAGCCAATTTGGAGAACCTTTTTGCCCCGTTTGGCGAGGGCGACGGAAATATTACAACTGGTGGTAGATTTGCCGATGCCACCTTTGCCGTAAACCGCGAGGGTCATTGTCATGGAATTGCGTGCTCCTAAAAGTTCCGTTAGCTGCATTATTGGCAATCCCTGGGGGAATTGAAAGGTGCAACGGTTTGGGATCTAGCATTCAAACAGATTTATAGAGACTTAGAAGCTTTTATGAA
This sequence comes from Picosynechococcus sp. PCC 7003, assembly GCF_001693255.1. Classification (NCBI taxonomy): domain Bacteria; kingdom Bacillati; phylum Cyanobacteriota; class Cyanophyceae; order Chroococcales; family Geminocystaceae; genus Picosynechococcus; species Picosynechococcus sp. PCC 7003. The sequence continues at coordinate 2,707,198 of NZ_CP016474.1, read as the reverse complement.
TATTCAAAAGTTTAAAAATCAGCAGAAATCTCTAAATACTTTCTTAAAAAAATATTTACGTCTTTGATTTATAAAAATAAAGACAATACACAAAAAATAGATTTAAAAATAAACCTGAGTATAAATACAGGTTTGACTCAAAAAGGCGATCGCCTTTTTTTACGCCCCATGCAACACCCGCAGTAGGCCAATCGCTTGCCATAGAGGAAAGCCAGCTTTTATCTTTTGTAAAATCCGAGATTCAAAACGATGTCTGTAGCAACGGTGCTGCTGCGCTGCCTCAAGAATTTGCTAACGAAACGTAAATTTTTCGCGGTTTGATACAAAACGCAACCTTGCTGAAGATTAGGCAATAAAAAAGACGACCACCTCACGGGGTAGAACGTCTATCTAACTTGACGGGAATTGTCTGACACAAATTTGGTACAACACTAAGTTACCGTCATGTTGAAACTCGCAAGGCAAAAAAAATTAGGAGATGCGCTGTACCGATTTCAGGGCAAATCCCCGTTGTTTTAATTGGCTGCTGAGGGCAATTTCATTTTCGACGCGATCGACGAACATCACCCCATCGAGATGGTCAATTTCATGCTGAATCACCCGGGATAGAAGGCCGGAAGCTTTGATACGTTTGGGTTTACCCTGCTCATCTCGGTAACTTACTTCAATTTCATCGGGGCGAATGACATCTAAGTGAACCCCAGGAATGCTGAGACAACCTTCCTCAAAGGGACAAAGCTGCTGTCCAAATTTTTTGATTTCAGGGTTGATTAAAACCAGTGGTTCATTGGCAGGATTTTCTGGATCGGTATCAATGACGATTAAACGCTTATTAACGCCAACTTGGGGCGCAGCCAGACCAATCCCCTGGGAAGAATACATGGTTTGCAGCATTTCCTTCGCTAGGGTACGGATTTCGTCATCCACTTTGGCGATGCGTTTCGCTTTTTGGCGGAGGACTTTGTCACCGAGGTAATGGAGTTCTAAGGGAGGAGTCTCTTGCTTTCCTTTTTCGACAGATAGACCAACAGTCATAAATTTCTTTACGTTTGGGGGTAACGACAATTTTTCTTGATATTATGTGCTTCCATTTTAACAAGGATTCCTATGGCTTCCTGTAATTGGCGGATTGTGGAATTACCCGGCCTGAGCAAAGAACAGCAGACTCTACTCGCAGCCCAGGAGATTCACACAACCCATCAGCTTTTGTTAGCGACCCGCACGCCCCAGGCGAAACAAGCGTTGGCCCGTCGCCTCAAAATTCATCTCAATTACGTTTTGAAGTGGGTAGCCTTGGCAGATTTGGCGCGAGTACCGAGTATTGGCACACAATATTGCGGCCTAGTATTGCACAGTGGCGTGGCATCGGTAAATCAGTTGGCCCAGACTCCCTTTTCGCGGCTCCATCAGAATATTGTCCGGTTACAGGTGGCGAATCTCCAGCGTAAGGATCTAGCGCCTCCCCTGACTTTGGTAAAGCAATGGGTCACCGAAGCGCGACAGTTCCTTTAATAATTGAGCCAGGAATTGATTTTGGGGAAAAGAAAAGACTTCAAACAGGAATCGTTAAGCCTTGTGTGTTCTTAATCAGGTTTTAAAATTGCACCTCTTAAGATCGAGGGAGTGAGATTGATTTGGGCATGAATTATGCAGCCACCCCAAGCACAACGTTTTGGCGATTGGGCACATAAGGCGATCGCCAAGCATTACAAAAAAATCCTCAGCCACGAAGCGGGGGTTTTAGCCGACCGTGACCCAGAAGAATTGCATCAAATGCGGGTGGGGATGCGGCGGTTGCGCAGTGTGTTGTTGGGATTTGCCCCTGCTTTGGTGGTGCCGGAAGCCATGGCCCCGAAGCAAGTAGGCCGCTATGGTCGGGTTCTGGGGAAGTTGCGGGATGTGGATGTGATGACCCTGACGTTTCGGGAGCGGTATCTGCCCCAACTGCCGACCGTTGAGGTGACAATTCTCGAGATTGCCCTGAAAAAATTAGCTAAGCGTCGTCAAAAACAACTCACTAAGGTGCGGCAATTCCTCAACTCAGCGCGCTATGGGGAGTTTAAGGGGGCAACCCAGGCTTGGTTAGATCAACCCCAATATCAGGCGATCGCCTCGGTAGACATTCAACTGATCTTGCCGGATTTGCTGTTGCCTCAACTGAGCGAACTGCTGCTCCATCCCGGTTGGTGGGTCGGTTACAGCCCAAAGAAACTCTCGAAAAAACAGTTAGAAAAACTTTTTGCGACCGACAGCCCGATCCTCCATGACCTCCGCAAGGCCGCCAAGCGATCGCGCTATACCAGGGAAATTTTTGCGCCTTTTTACGGTGAAAATTATGCCGATCAGCTCCAAGCGATCAAAAAAGTCCAAACCCTAATCGGTTTACTTCAAGATGATGCAGTACTGCAAGAATTTCTAGAAAAAGCCCTCGGTAAAACGTTCGCCCAGGAACTCCCCACCCTCTGCCAAATTTTCCACGACAATCGTCACCAAACTTGGCACCAATGGACAAAACTACAGCACCAATTTTTGACGGCAGAGTATCGTTACCAACTGCATCAGACCCTGTGTCAACCGGAGCCTAGGCCACCCGTCGCTCAAAAATCAACGTCGAACTAACCCATTCACCCCGGTCGTTGTAGTTGCGCATGATTCGTTGCCGTTCGTTGTCGCTGACGAGCCAACCCGCTTCCACGAAAAAAGCCTGCCGTTGGGCTAATTGGGGGGACACATTCATCGAAGCGCCATCGGGTAACAGCACCAAATTGCGGGGCGTACTGCCTTCCGTAAAACGAATTGTGTTGCCTTGGATCTGCCCTTTAGAGGCGATGGTTTGGTGTTCTAATTCGAGGGTCTGGTGGAGATAATCGCCCTCTTTTTTGAGGCTTAAGCGGCTCTGGTGCACTTTGGGGGGATCAAGGTCGGGGGTGTAAACGTGGTATTCCGCTTCCCAGGTACCTAAAAGTTGTTCAACGGTTAGTGCTGGCCGCTCCTGGGCATTGCTTCCCTTCCGAAATTCCCGGATAAACACTAGCTTATTGAAGGTAAACGCATCACCGTACATTTGCACCATCCGCATGCGGCGATCGCCTTTGATAAACCCATATTCGGCGATAAAGGATGAAATGGACGACAAACACATAGAGCCTTTCGAGAAAGATCCCGTATCGAAAAACATCGTGTGTCGCCCCAAGCCGGTAAATTCCTGGGACATATTGCTGGTGGGTTCGCTGTCGTAACCGCCATTTTCAAAGCGCCGTAGGGTAAACAGCACTTTATCTCGGTTCCCGTCTATGAGCGACAGGGTCAAAATGGAAGGGACTTCCGTGGTGATCTCTCCATCCAGATTTACCCCTGCAAAGGAACCGCGCCAGTTCCCCAGATTTTTTAGAAAATTTTCCCACTGACTGGCCATCGTTACATTACCCTGACTACACTGCACGGTCTTCCATTGTGCCGGAGAAATAAAAATGAAAGCAACCTTAACTTAACTCTCGTAGGCGATCGCCTCGGTTTAGCGGATGAGCTGTGGGGAGTGATCAACCAGGAAGGTCATAGAATGGGGAGAAAGAAGCTTTCTAGAGCCCCTCAGTTTCAGAATGGTTAGCCAAACGTCTCTCTTCCACGAAAAAACCCTACGTCAAGCCGTTAAGTCATTTATTTTTCCAGAAGATCTAGAACAAAAACACGGCATTATTCAGAAATGGGTGAAGACAGAAGCGAGCGGCACCCTCACAAAGATTAAAGAAACGTCGTTACACGGTGAATTTTTAGGGGATATTTTTCGGGAAGTCTTAGGCTACAAGGGCATTACCACCGGAGAGGGAGAGGCTTGGGAGATTCACCCAGAAAAAATGTTAATGGTGGCGGTGGGTTTGCGGATGCGGCTTTGGGTTTGTTTACGGCAACTACAGGCAAAAAAGGGGAAGTCAAGCTGACGGGGCGGATCGTTGCGCCGATTGAGTTGAAAGGGGCGAAAGTTAATCTGGATCATGCCCCCAAAGGGAAGGAGTCCCCAGTTCATCAGGGGTGGCGATACGCGAATTATACGGAAGGCTGTCAATGGATTTTAGTGTCTAATTACCAAGAAATTAGGCTCTATCACACCCTCAAAACTCCTTCTAATTATGAATGTTTTTTCTTGAAGGATTTGGCTAATTTAGCTGTTTTTAAGCGATTTTATTTTTTACTCTGTCGGCAGAATTTTCTTCCGAAGGCAACTCAGCCCAATACAGAAACGGTGATTGATAAGCTGCTGAAAACGTCGGAGGCAAAGGAGGAGGAGATAACGAATGATCTTTATAAGGAATATAAAAATGTTCGTCAGCGGTTAGTGCAGCATTTTCGGGATACGGCACCCACAGATCTTCAGGATAAAAATGCGGCCATTATTGAGGCAGCCCAAAGGATTTTAGATCGGGTTCTCTTTGTGGCATTCTGTGAAGATCGTTTACTGTTGCCCAACAATACTTTAAAGGAAGCCCACGATTATAAAGATCCCTATAATCCTCAGCCGATTTGGCATAATTACAAGGCTGTGTTTCGTTGGGTTGACCAAGGCAATGATAATCCGCCCATTGCGGGTTATAACGGGGGACTTTTTAAGCCAGATCCGCTTGTGGATCAACTGCTCACTGTACCGGATGAGCTATGTACCTCTTTTAAGGAATTAACTCGGTTCGATTTTGATTCTGAGGTGTCGGTGAATGTGTTGGGTCATATTTTTGAGCAATCCGTTACGGACTTAGAAGAGCTTCAGGCGATCGCCAATCACCAGCCCTACGATGCCAAAAAGGGAAAACGGAAAAAAGACGGTGTTTTTTATACGCCAGCCTGGGTGACGACCTATATTGTCGAGACCACCATTGGGGAATACCTAGAACAGAAAAAAGAAGCCATTTGGGAACGGCCAGAAATCAAAAAACTTAGGTCTTTCGATGCGAAAAATCGTAAATTTTGGCAGATTTATATTAAAGAGATTTTACAAAAAATTCGGATTCTTGATCCGGCCTGTGGTTCGGGGGCTTTCCTGATTGCGGCGTTACAGTTTCTCCAGCGCAAATATCAGGAAGCGAATGAGAATTTAGCTCAATATCAAAAAACACAAAATACACCGGACTTATTTGATCTGAGTAGTTTAATTTTGACCCAGAATTTATATGGGGTGGATCTATCGGCGGAGTCGGTGGAAATTACCAAGCTTTCTTTGTGGCTCCATACGGCGGAAAAGGGGCAACGGTTGACGAATTTGGATGGCAATATTAAGGCGGGTAATTCGATTGTTGCGGATACTCAATATGACCCGAAGGCGTTTGATTGGGAAAAGGCGTTTCCTGAGGTGATGGCGGATGGTGGGTTTGATGTTGTAATTGGCAATCCGCCCTATGTGCGGCAGGAACTGTTATCGCCGTTTAAGCCCTATTTAGAGCAGCATTATGAATGTTATGACGGGGTGGCGGATCTCTATGTGTATTTTTATGAGAAGGGCGTTAAGCTGCTCAAACCCCAGGGAATGATGTCCTATATCGTGACAAATAAGTGGTTACGGGCGGGCTATGGTGAACCTCTCAGGAAGTTCTTTGCAGAAAAAACAGAGGTCGAGCAAATTATTGATTTTGGTCATGCGCCAATTTTTAAGGATGCGGATACTTTTCCTTGTATTGTGGTGGTGAAAAAGCCGGAGGAAAAAAAAGCGGCAACGCCAAAATCGCCGACTTTAATTTGTCCGGTGCCACGGGAGCGACTGGCAGATTTGAATTTGACGCAATATGTCAACAACGAAGGATATCAAGTTAAACAAGATCGTTTTTCCCATGGAGCTTGGAGTCTGGAACGTCAGGAAGTGGATGATCTGATGGCTAAAATTCGGGCGATCGGTATTCCTTTAAAGGGCTTTCTCAAAGAACAATTATTATGTGGAATTAAAACAGGTTTTAATAATGCTTATTTGATTGATGACATAAAGCGACAAAAGCTAGTGAATTCAGATCCAAAAGCAAATAACTTGATTGTTCCATATTTTCGAGGTAATGGATTATCTAGATGGCATACTCTACACGACCAAACATATCTTATTTTGATAAAATCTAGTGCTAATCACTTATGGGAATGGAGTCAAGCACAAAATATTTCTAGTGCAGAAGACATTTTTCGTAATTCTTTTCCTTCCATATATAGCCATTTTATTGAATACAAAACTGATCTTAAAAAGAGATCTGATCAAGGATTATTTTGGTGGGAATTAAGGTCATGTGCTTATTATGATACGTTTACTCAAGCAAATATTTTCTGGAAAGATTTATCATTTAATTCACAATTTTGCCTTTCTCTAGAAAATAGCATTCCAGAAATGACTTGCTTTTGTCTAGAGACCAATGACTTGTGGAAACTTGGAATTCTAAACTCTCCTTTAATGTGGTCATATTTATGGCGAAATACGCCTCACGGAAAAGATGAAGCCTTACGACTCAAAAAAAAGTATATGTTAAATATTCCTATAGTTGAGCCTCTTGACTCAATTCGTGTGGAGACAGAAGAAAGAGTGAGTGAATTAATTGAACTAACAAAACTCAACCAAGAAGCCTATCGAGATGTTTTAGATTGGTTGCGAGTAGAAATGAATATCGAAAAAATAGGCAATAAACTTGAAGATTTTTCTGCCCTGAGCATTGAAGACTTTAAACAGGAAATCAAAAAACGTCGCCCCAAAGGATCTAGCCTGAGCATTGCCCAGAATAAAGAACTCACAAATGCTTACAACGAATATGCCCCCCAGATCCAACAACGCAAAGCCGAGATTTTAGCCCATGAAATCCGCGTGTCCGATCTGGTGAACCAAGCCTATCAACTCACCCCCGAAGAGATCGCGCTCATGTGGAAAACAGCACCGCCCCGAATGCCGATCCCAGCACCAAAATTTTAGATGAAACCTTAAGGAATGCCGAAAGGCGATCGCCTCTTGTTGATCGATTAAACTTGAGCTGTACATTTTTCTGTACAGGAGGTCGCCATGAAAGCCATATCCTATACCAATGCCCGTCAAAATCTCGCCAAAACCATGGAGCAGGTGTGCCAAGACCATGCCCCAGTCATCGTCACCCGGAAAAATAATGACGCGGTTGTGATTATGTCCCTCGAAGACTACGAAGCCCTAGAGGAAACGGCCTACTTAATCCGTTCTCCCCAAAATGCCAAGCGACTACTAGAGGCGATCGCCCAACTCGAAGGTGGTCAAGGGTTAGAAAAGGATTTGCTCGAATGAAATTGGTGTTTGCAAAAAATGCCTGGGACGACTATCTCTATTGGCAAAAAACCGATAAAAAGATTCTGCGGCGCATCAACGGTTTAATCAAGGAAATTTTGCGCACCCCCTACGAAGGAACAGGCAAACCCGAACCCCTGAAGCACGCCTTATCCGGCTACTGGTCGCGTCGAATTACCGCTGAACATCGCCTTGCTTACCGGGTAACTGAAGCTGCTGTAGAAATCGCCCAATGCCGCTACCACTACTAAAATTTTTCCCAGATGCGAAAAGAGGACGCTCCGTAGAACGCCCCCTGAACGATAGGAAAGATCGGGATGCAATTTAGCCTTGGAAAACGAGTCTTTCGTCTTTCACATCGACGGTAATTGCACTGCCCGTTTTAAATTCACCCTTGAGGATGCCTTTGGCGATCGCCGTTTCGACATATTTTTGGACGGCCCGCTTCAGGGGTCTCGCACCATAGACTGGGTTATAGCCCACCTCCGCAATGAAATCATAGGCTTCTGGGGTGAGTTGGATGCTGATCTTCTGTTCCGCGAGGCGTTCAGCGAGGCGATTAACCTGGAGTTGAACAATGGAACGGAGCTGATCCTTTTGCAGACCATGGAAAATGATCAGTTCATCGATGCGGTTGAGAAATTCCGGTCGGAAGTTCGCGTTCATTGCGTCCATCACCCGATTCCGCATTTCCTCGTAACGGCTGTCATCCCCGGCGATATCAAGGATAAATTGGGAGCCGATATTACTGGTCATGATGATCACAGTGTTTTTAAAGTCTACTGTCCGCCCCTGGGAATCGGTGAGGCGACCATCATCCAGGATTTGCAGCATCACGTTAAACACATCGGCGTGAGCCTTCTCAATCTCGTCAAAGAGAATCACCGAGTAAGGGCGACGGCGAATCGCTTCCGTTAACTGGCCTCCTTCCTCGTAGCCCACATACCCTGGAGGTGCTCCCATCAACCGGGAAACGGCGTGTTTCTCCATGTACTCAGACATATCGATCCGCACTAGGGCTTCCTCGGTATCAAAGAGAAATTGGGCGAGGGCTTTGGCGAGTTCCGTTTTCCCGACCCCCGTCGGCCCGAGGAAAATAAAGCTGGCCGTGGGACGGTTCGGATCGGCGAGTCCAGCGCGCGATCGCTGGATCGCTTCGGCAACGGCGGTGACGGCTTCTTCTTGACCGACAACCCGATGGTGGAGTTCTGCTTCGAGGTGGAGTAGTTTTTCTTTTTCCGATTCGATTAATTTACTAATCGGGATGCCTGTCCATTTTGAAATGATTTCGGCGATATCCGATTCGATCACCTCTTCCCGCAATAGAGAGTCCCCAGTGACCTGTTGGGCTGCGAGACTGCTTTCAATGTCTTTGATTTTTTGTTGCAGTTCCGTCAGCTTACCGTAGCGTAACTCTGCGGCCTTGTTGAGGTCATAGTTGCGTTCGGCCTGCTGAATTTCTAGGTTTGTGCGGTCAATTTCCTCCTTAAGAAAGCGAATTTTGTCGATAAATTCTTTTTCCGATTGCCATTGGGCATTGAGTTGGGACTGCTCTTCCTTGAGGTTGGCGAGTTCCTTTTCGAGTTTGGCGAGCCGTTCTAGGGAAACTTCATCTTTTTCCTTTTGGATGGAGAGTTTTTCCATTTCCAACTGGAGAATTTTCCGGTCAATTTCATCGAGTTCCTCCGGCTTGGAGGTGATCTCCATCTTTAGTTTGGCTGCGGCTTCGTCCACCAGATCAATGGCCTTGTCGGGCAAAAAGCGATCGCTAATGTACCGGTTCGAGAGCATCGCTGCCGCCACCAGGGCTGTGTCAGCAATTTTGACCCCATGGTGTACTTCGTAGCGTTCCTTCAGGCCTCGCAGAATTGAGATGGTATCCACCACATTGGGTTCATTGACCATCACCGACTGGAAGCGCCGTTCGAGGGCCGCATCTTTTTCGATGTATTTGCGGTATTCATCGAGGGTCGTCGCGCCAATACAGCGGAGTTCACCCCGGGCCAGCATCGGTTTGAGCAGGTTCCCGGCATCCATGGCCCCCTGGGTTGCGCCAGCGCCGACAACGGTGTGGATTTCGTCGATAAAGAGAATAATTTGCCCTTCGGAATCGGTGACTTCCTTTAAGACTGCTTTGAGGCGTTCTTCAAATTCACCGCGATATTTTGCCCCGGCGATCAAAGATCCCATGTCCAGGGCGATTAGGGTGCGATCCTTGAGGGATTCTGGCACATCTCGGTTGATAATTCTTTGGGCCAAGCCTTCGGCGATCGCCGTTTTACCAACCCCCGGCTCCCCGATCAAAACTGGATTATTTTTGGTGCGGCGGGAGAGAATTTGAATCGTGCGCCGAATTTCATCATCGCGACCAATGACCGGGTCGAGTTTGCCGTTGCGGGCCAATTCCGTTAAATCCCGGCCATATTTTTCTAAGGATTCGTATTTCCCTTCGGGGTTTTGATCGCTCACCTTTTGGTTGCCTCGAATTTGCGTAATGATTGTTTTTAGTTTGTTTTCTGTGAGGTCAAATTCCTGATACAGATTTTTGCCAAAGCGGTCATCTTTGGCATAGCTCAGAATTAAATGTTCAACGGAAATAAAGTCATCCCCAAAGGATTTGCGATGCTGTTCAGCCCGGTCTAAGAGGGTGTCTAAACTCCGCCCTAAATAAACCGATTCACTCGGCTGGGCTATTTTGGGTTGCTGAGTGATGAAACTGGTGGTTCTTTCCCGGAGTCTCCCTAGGGGAATTTCAGCTTTAGTAAAAATACTTTTTGCGAGGCCATCTTGCTCCAACAGCGCCTGCATCAGATGTTCGGATTCGATCTGCTGCTGCTGATTTTGTTTGGCAATGTCCGGCGTTTGGGCGATCGCCTGCCAAGCTTTTTCGGTAAATTGATTCGGGTTGGTGGGTTGCATAGGACAGAACAATAAATATTAAGATAAAGTCCCATCGCTTCTCCGAAAAGAAACCCTAGAACTTACCTATTTATTGTATTTTTGTCTGGAGAATTTGACAGTAGGGGAATCCGTCTCGAAAAGTTCAGGTTCCCCATGGCCAAAAAGCATTTTTTAAAAATGACTCACCGAATTTTTTCCCGGCATCAACGCCCAGGGTAAGACCTAAGCAGTGAGAGCCGCCAGGAGTTTTTCGCCCATGCCTTTACAACCTAGGAGAGTCATCCCCTCGGACATAATATCCCCCGTGCGGAAGCCTTGGTCGAGCACCGTTCGTACCGCCTGTTCAATTTTTGCCGCTGCTTCCGGTTGGTCAAAGGAGTAACGCAACATCATCGCCGCACTGAGCACCATCGCCAGGGGGTTGGCCTTATCTTGCCCCGCAATGTCTGGCGCAGACCCATGCACCGGTTCATAAACTCCAGGGCCATCCGCGCCCAAACTGGCCGAGGGCAACATGCCAATACTCCCTGTGAGCATGGCAGCGGCATCGGAAAGAATATCGCCAAATAAGTTCCCCGTGACAATGGTGTCAAACTGCTTCGGTGCGCGGATCAACTGCATGGCGGCATTATCGACATACAGATGGGACAGTTCCACATCGGGATAGTTTTCGGCCATCAAATTGAGGCGATCGCGCCATAGTTGCGACACATCGAGGACGTTCGCCTTATCCACAGAGCAGAGGCGATGGTTGCGTTTTTGGGCAATCTCAAAGGCGACTTTCGCAATACGATCCACCTCCGACTCGTCATAGACCATCGTATTAAAACCCCGTTTTTCGCCCGTTTCTAGGGTGACAGTACCTTTAGGTTTCCCGAAATAGATGCCGCCGGTGAGTTCCCGCACCACCATAATATCGACCCCTTCAACCACATCCCGCTTTAGGGTCGAGGCATCAATGAGCTGCGGCAGAATTGTTGCCGGACGTAAATTCGCAAACAGACCCAAACCGGCACGCAGGCCCAATAGCCCCGTTTCTGGCCGTTGCTCCCGGGGCAGATTATCCCACTTGTAGCCGCCGATCGCCGCAAACAATACCGCATCACTGGCACGGCAAATATCTAGGGTTTTTTGGGGGAGGGGTTCTCCGGTGGCATCAATGGCCGCACCCCCCATCAAAGCTTCGGTAAAGACAAACTCTAGATCAAATTGTTGGCCGATGGTTTTTAAAACATCTACGGCCACGGCCAAAATCTCGGGGCCAATGCCATCGCCAGGGAGGAGGGTGATCCGGTATTGCTGGGTCATAGGAGGGTGTTGATCTAGATATTTTTGCAACTGTTTATGATAGCGGGTTTTGGGCGGCCCCAAGGGGCGAATGTTAGACTAGAGGAGTTATTTGACCCGGTGTGTCGCCTTGTGAATCGCTCCAATTCTTCCGGTGTTCTCTACCTCTTCATCACTTGCCTCGTCTGCTTTCTGCTGCTCTGGATTTTGCGGGGGTTTGGGGTGCCACCCTTTACGCTATTGCCGGGGGGCATTATTAATATCATGTTGCTCCTGACGCTCCTTTCTGGGATCCTCTATGGACTGGAGTGGACAAAGAATTACTAACGAACCATGGCAAAATTAATCGTCGTTGGCGGTGGGGCGGCGGGATTTTTTGGGGCGATCGCCGCTGCCCGGGCGAACCCAAAGTTAGAGGTGATCATCCTCGAAGCGGGCAAAACATTTCTCAGCAAAGTAAAAATTTCTGGGGGCGGCCGCTGTAATGTCACCCACCATTGCTTTGATCCCGTGGAATTAATCAAAGCCTATCCGAGGGGCCAGCGGGAGTTGCGGGGGGCCTTTAGTCAGTTTCAGCCCCGAGACATGATCGCCTGGCTCAAGGGGGAGGGTGTTCAGCTCAAAACCGAAGCCGATGGGCGGATGTTCCCGGTGACGGATGATTCCGAAACGATTATTCAGGCTTTTTTGCGAGCTGCCACCCAGGCAAAAATTCAATGTCGCACCGGGGCCGTGGTTCAAAGCATTGTTAAAGATGAAACCGCGCAATTTCAAGTGAATCTTAAGGGGGGCGATCGCCTTTCTGCCGACTGCATTTTGTTAGCCACGGGGAGTCATCCTTCGGGCCATCGATTCGCTGCCACCTTGGGCCACAAGATTGTGCCGCCGCAACCATCGTTATTTACGTTTCAGATTAATGATCCCCGTCTCCAGGGTTTAGCTGGAGTGAGTGTGCCCAAGGCCATTGTGAGTATTAAGCTAGATGCCAAGAAAAAACTCGTGCAAACGGGGCCACTGCTAATCACCCATTGGGGCCTGAGTGGGCCAGCGGTTTTGAAACTCTCGGCTTGGGGGGCGCGCACGTTAGCCGAACACCGTTACACAATGCCCCTCACGGTCAATTGGCTCCCTGACATCAACCCAGAAACCCTCCGTCAACAAATCCAAACCTTTAAAACCCAACATCCCAAAAAGAAAATTACGACCCTGGCCCCGGTGGACATTCCCAAGCGCCTGTGGCAAAGCTTGGCGCAGTATGCAGGGATAACCACCGATCAAAACTGGGCGGATTTATCAAAGAAACAATTAAATGTCCTCTGTCAGGAACTCACCCAAGGCCAATACAGCATCCAAGGGAAAGGCGTTTTCAAGGAAGAATTTGTCACCTGTGGCGGTGTTTCCCTGAAGGAAGTCAATTTTAAAACCCTCGAAAGTCGCTGTTGTCCGGGTCTCTATTTCGCTGGAGAAGTGCTCGACATTGATGGGATCACTGGGGGTTTTAATTTTCAGAGTGCTTGGACGACCAGTTGGCTCGCGGGTCAGGCGATCGCCAAAAATATTCACTAAGATCACAACAACCTCATTCTTTTTTAAACCATGGTTCAAGCCGCGCCTCACCCCCAACATTTGACGTTTAGCGACCTCGCCCAAGCTGCTATTCAGCTGATCCGGCAACAGGGTTGTGAGTATGGCGAAATTCGTCTCTGTACCTATCGCAAGCAGCGACTCTGGGCCCAGGATCGTTCCCTCAAACGCCTCAGCGATAATGTCAGTGCCGGTTTTGGGGTGCGGGTACTGTGGCAGGGAGCTTGGGGATTTGCCGCGAGCCACCGGCGGACGACCGCAGAGATGGTACGCGTTGTGCAATTAGCCATCGATATTGCCAAAGGCAGTCACCTCAGCCAACGGGAACCCATTCGTTTGGTGCCAGTGCCCGCCTACCGCGATCGCTACGAAACGCCGATTCAAATTGATCCGTTTGCGGTGTCCCTCACGGAAAAAACAGACCTCCTCCTCGATTTAACGGATCGGTTCCTGGGCCATGATCCCCAGATTAAAAAAGCCTATGCCTATCTGAGCTTTACCCAAGAGGACAAAATCTTTGCTTCGACGGAAGGATCTTTAATTGAACAACGGCTCTATCGCAGTGGGGCCGGGATGGGTTGTACGGCGGTGGCCAATGGGGATGCCCAGGGTCGCAAATATGAGCGATCGCCCTTAAATCTCGGCTATGAACACATCGAACCGGAAACCCTCCGCAACAATGTCGAGCGCGTCGCCCAGGAAGCCATCGAAAAAGTCCATGCCCCCGAAGCTCCCAGCGGTGAAACAACCTTGATCCTTAAACCCAGTCATCTCTGGCTTCCAATCCATGAATCTGTCGGCCATCCCACGGAGTTAGACCGGGTTTATGGCTATGAGGCGAATTTTGCCGGGACAAGTTTTGCCACCACGAATCATCTCAATCAACTGCAATACGCAGCCCCCTGGGTGAATTTCAAGGCAGACCGCACCCAACCCGGTGGTCGCAGCACCGCTGGCTATGACGATGAGGGGGTTAAGGCCCAGGAATGGTACGTTGTCAAAGATGGCATTTTGACGGATTACCTCACTGACCGAGAAACCGCCCACCGCCTCGGCCGACCGGAAAGTAATGGTTGTGCTTTCGCCGATAGTTGGGCCAGTGTTCCCATGGTGCGGATTCCGAATCTCGGCCTCGAACCGGGAGAACCTGGGGGCGATCGCACGGCAACCCTCGCGGAAATGATCGCCGATACCAAAGACGGTTATCTCATCGACGGGGATGATACTTTTTCCATTGATCAACAGCGGCGGAATTTTCAATTTGGCGGTAATGGGGTCTGGTACATCAAAAACGGTCAACTCAACGGCATGGTCAAAAATCTCACTTACCAGAGCATGACCACAGAATTCTGGAATAAAGTAGAGGCGATCGCCCCAGCTTCAGAATTAGAACAGCGCGGCACCGATATGTGCGGCAAAGGAGAGCCAATGCAGATTGCCCAAATGACCCACGCCTGTGTCCCTATCCGAGTAGGCAACATCACCATTGGTCGTTAAGGGACGAAATTACGCCGGGCGTCGTGGGTAAACAATCAAGGTTGGCCCTTGCTCTGACCCACATTTGTCAAGAAATTTCAACATCCCCCTTTTGTTTTAGGTATTTATGCGGGGAAACAACACCTGCTAAGATTTGTAAAATATGACTTGCAATTTTCCTGGCTTTTTAAAAACCAGCACTCCATAATCTATGGCTGAAAGAGTGCAAAAGATTCTCGCCCGTTGGGGCATTGCTTCACGGCGAGGCGCAGAAAAACTCATTCTCGCTGGACGGGTTACCCTCAATGGCAAACCCGTTCAGTTGGGTGATCAAGCAGATCCAGAAGGCGATCGCCTCTGTGTTGACGGTAAACCCCTCAAGGTTGCTGAACGGCCACGACATTACTATTACCTTATCCACAAACCCAAGGGGGTGGTTTCTACCTGTGCCGATCCTAAGGGACGATCTACGGTCTTAGATTTACTGCCCCCACCGCTCCGACAGGGAAAGGGAATTCATCCTATTGGCCGTCTCGATGCCCAATCCACAGGGGCGTTGCTGCTGACCAATGACGGTGATTTCACCCTGGCCTTAACTCATCCTCGGTACCACATTCCCAAAACCTATCGCGTTTGGCTAAAAGGGAAAGTGCCAGAGCATATCCTCGACCAGTGGCGTCAGGGGGTAATGTTAGGCGATCGCCGCACTTTGCCCACCCAAATTCACCTCAAAACCATTACCCAAGATAAAACCTGTATTGATATCATGCTTACCGAAGGGCGCAACCGCCAGATTCGTCGGGTAGCTGATCAGCTCGGTTTTCCTGTGGTAAAACTCCATCGTTTAGCCATTGGCAACCTACACCTGGGCGATCTGCAACGGGGCCAAGCCCGTCCCCTAACCAAAGCTGAGATCAAACAGCTCCGATCCAAATATAATTCTAATTTTCCATTCCATTCATCCGCCCCAGTCCGGGAGTACCAAGCATGAAGGAGACAGCGATCCATTCCCCCATCCCCCAGCAAGAATACCTTGCCCAAATCGGTGTCCAGTTGCAGCAACAACGCCTCGCCAAAGGCTGGTCTCTCGCCTTTGTTTCCCGTAAAACCAATATTCGCCGGGCACTCCTGGAAAGCATTGAAGCAGGTCGCCTTGAGGAGTTACCAGAGCCGGTTTATCTCCAAGGTCTTCTGCGTTGCTATGCGGCATGTCTTGGCCTCGATGGTATGGCGATCGCCCAGGAATTTCCCCAAGCCGAGCCCCAAAACCGTTGGCACATTCCCCACTGGAGCCAATTTATCTATCATTTCCAGTTGCGGCCTAGCCACCTTTACCTTGCCTATTTGTTGATCATCGTCGCCACAGTGCAATCCTTGGGTAATATCGTCCGTAACCAAAATCCCAGTCTGACGCCCCAGCTAGATCCGGCACTTGTAGAAAGTAAAATCCCAGCCCGTCAAGAAAACACGACTACCCAAAGCATAGCCTCATCTCAACCCGTCGCCACCACCAACCCCGATGGCAATGCAGCAGACGCATCAGAATCAGTGGTGGTTGATATCCAAACCCAAGAAATGGCTTGGATGCGGGTGGAAATCGATGGTCAAACGGCCTTTGAAGGCACCCTCGCTAAGGGCACCCAAAAACAATGGATCGCCGATGAAAGTGTGCGCGTCCGTTCCGGTAATGCCGGGGCTGTTTACATCACCATCAATAACCAACAACCCCATCGTTTAGGGGAACCCGGTGCCGTCGAAGAGTTTACCTACCAGGCCAAAGCCGACAACAACAAACCTAAAACCCAGGCATCTTCTTAGACTTAACTCTCTAGATCAGTACTGAGTTGATAAATGTGGCGGCGGGAGAGGTTGAGTTGTTGGGCGAGGGTGCGACTAGCCCCGGAACGGCTCATACCCTGTTGGATTAACGTCTGAAGTTGGGCCAAGATTTCCGCATCAGTCGGTGCCTCCTGGTCAGTTGTTGGGCTCGCCCCGGCCAAAATCAGGGTGAATTCCCCCTTGGGGTTGTGCTGCTGGTAATGGGTGAGGGCTGTTTCTAGGGTGCCGCGCCAAAATTCTTCGTGGAGTTTTGTCAGTTCCCTAGCGCACACAAGGGGGCGATCGCCTGCAAAATGCTCCAGCAAATCCGTCAGGGTTTTCACCAATCGATGGGGCGCTTCGTAGAAAATTAGGGTGCGGGGCTCCTCGCACAGTTGCGCTAAGAGTTGATGGCGATCCTTTTTCTTGGGGGGTAAAAAACCTTCAAAGACAAATTTTTCGGGGGAAATACCGGAGGCAATTAAACCCGTCAGTCCGGCACTCACCCCTGGAATGGGCACCACCGTAATTGCTGCGTCGATGGCACTGGCGACCAATTCAAAGCCAGGATCGCTGATCCCCGGTAATCCGGCATCGCTAACTAGAGCAATATTTAGCCCACTGTGCAATTTTTCGAGGAGTTGCACCTGTCGTTGGTGCCGGTTGTGGTCGTGGTAGCTGATTTGGGGGGTGGCAATTTGAAAATGCTTGAGAAGTTTGCCGGTGTGTCGGGTGTCTTCGGCGGCGATCAAATCAACGGTTTTGAGGGTGGCGATCGCCCGGAAAGTCATGTCATCAAGGTTGCCGATGGGGGTGCCCACCAGATAAAGGGTGCCGGAGGTCGTCATAGTTTGTGTTAGGAAGTTTAGGAATTGGAACAGACTTAAAAAGGAATGGTTTCTGGGGCCAGGAGCCAATCGCGGATCGTTAAAGCCGTAGCTGGGGCCAAGAGTACGCCATTGCGGTAGTGACCCGTGGCCAGGAGGATATTGTCATAACCCGCTAATCCTTTGAGCACGGGGGCGCCTTGACCATTCGGTCTGGGCCGTTTCCCTGACCAATGCCGGAGAATTTCTGCCTGTTTTAACACCGGATAGAAGGCGATCGCCTTTTGGAGCACTTGATCAGCGAGGTTCGCATCGGTGGTGATCTCACCTGTTTCAGCGGGAAATTCCACCGTCGCCCCCACCCAATATTCCCCTTGGCCGAGGGGCACCACATGGATATCTTCAAAACTCACCACGGGTTGAAAAGAAGTTTGCGGTTCAACTTGTTCTGGCACGCGCAGGTGAAAGGCTTGCCCCAACACTGGCCCCAGGGAAAGGCTTTCGCTTAGATTTTTGGTTATCTCTAGGGAACCTAAACCCGCTGAAACAATGAGCCAATCACAAGGATAGCCGTTTTGATCTGTGACAATTTTTTGACAATGTTGATCTGTGACATCCAACCTGGGCTGGGAGACCCCAAATTGACAGTGCACACCATTTCGTTGGGCGACGGCCAGGAGCGATTGGGTGAAGGGGACGGGCTGCACCTGAAAATCCTGGGGCGAAAAAATGCCGCCAGCGGCTTCCCCGGCTTGGAGGTGGGGACAATGTTGCTGAATCATTTCCTGATCCCAGATTGCCAACTGCCAACCCGATGCCTGGCGAACATCCCGGAGGCGATCGCCTTTTGCGAGTTCTTCTGGTTCGCGCAGTAACTTCAAAATGCCGTGGGGATTGTGGGGCACTGGCTGACCCGCAGCGGCGAGTTCTTTCAAAAGCTCAGGAAAGCGTTCCATACTGCGACGACGCAATGTCCAGGCGCGACCCTTCGTTTTGCGACTGATGATCCCCATCAGCACTCCCAGGGCCGCCCCCGTTGACCCACTCGCTGGTTGGCTTGTATCTAAAACCGTAATCTCGAACTGATCTAATCGGCTCAACTCATAGGCGATCGCCGCGCCGACGACCCCTGCGCCTAAAATGACAACCCGTTTCACCATGGCTTAATCCCTGACCTTGGCAATGACCGTGCGGTGACGAACGGTATTTTCTTGGATGAAGGGGGCCTCAAACCCAGCCCGCTGCAATTCCTCGGCCACATCCAGGCTGAAATACTGATCCAAATAGGGTTCTGTACTTTTGAGCAACGTCAAAATATAGGGGGGCATTTTTTTATAAACTTCCGCCTGGGGATTCATGTCCATCATCGCAAAATAGCCACCTGGTCTAAGAAGTCGTTTGGCTTCTCGGAAAATGGCGATCGCCGCTGTCTGGGGCAGCTCATGGAAAATCAAAGAACAGGACACCAAATCAAATGATTGTCCCGGCAGGTTGGTATCCTCTCCGGGCGCGTGGCACCAGGTAAACTGATCTGCGTGATGAGCGGTGCGATATTTTGCGACTGCCAAAAAATAAGGCGACAAATCTACTCCCGTCAATTGTGTTTGGGGGAAAACCTGCTGCAATGCTTCCGTACTCATGCCCACACTGCAGCCAATATCGACAATTTTTTCAGGGGTAATATCAATGTTAAATTTCAGAATTTGGTGGTAGCTATCCCGCAGCAACGCATCCCCTTGGACGTTCGGTTCACCAAACAAGGTTGAATGGACAGAATAGGCCGCCGATTCGACCTCTAGGGCCGGCTCCCAACCCAAATTTCCAGCCTCATAGGCGTGGAATGAGCGCAGATAATATTCGGGATACTCTAAATCCGGATTTTCAACCGCTGCAAGATCCCCCTGCCAATCCCGTTGTTTCAAGGTCGCCACAGTCTCCCGCCAGGGCACCCCTAACCTTTCGGCCCGCTGAATCATCATCGCCCGGGCGCGGTTTTTCGCAAGGGCGGCGATCGGTCGAATTGCCAAAAGGCCATTGGCTAGCTTGACACGGAAATCGGTGGATTGGCGAGAAGAGCTTACGGTCATCGTCGGCATAAATTACAACAGGGTTTGCAGGCGTTATTCATTTTACAGTTGATCATCCCCAGGGACTTTTTGGGGGCGATCGCCCCCGTGATTCACACCATTGGCCCCTAGCGCTCTCCCTAAGCTCTCCGGCTACCCACCATGTACAGTCTGATAAATAAAAGCTAAAGTGGGGGGTGAGCAGTAATATTTTCGGACTAAGGAATGATTTTTAACTCTGACTTCTTTTCCGCCGACGTTGACGAACAAGCCGCAAACAATTTAATGGAATACTTGCAACAGCAAAATCCGGACGTACTTGCACGGGTGGCCCAGTCCGCTAGCTCGGAGATAAAAGATATCATCGCCCACAATGTCAGAGGCTTAATCGGTGTCTTACCTCCAGATGATTTTCAAGTAAGCATTACCACCGACCGCGAAAATTTAGCAAATCTCCTGGCGTCTGCCATGATGACAGGTTATTTCCTCGGCCAGATGGAACAACGCATGAACCTAGAGTCTAGCCTCGTTGAATCTGGCTCCCTCCATACGGACTTAGACTTTGAGTAGCCTCCCTGTAAAGCACAGAAAATAGTCGCTTTCTGAAATTTACCCAAAAAAAAGATGGTCTAAAGACCACCTCAAACCACCAGTTAAGTTAGTTAATTCTGGTTAACAAGGGAAACTTTTCCCTTATTTTTTATGCCTTAAACCAGATTGAGTTTTTTGCGGGCTGCCTCTACCCGTTCCTCGGCATTGGTTTGTACTGCGTCAAACTGCTCGATCACTTCACCGGGGAATTTTTCGAGGGCCTGTAGGGACAGGGAAATGCGATTATTACTTTCTTCAATGTCTGTGATCAGCACCCGCACCGTTTGGCCAATGCTAAAGAGGGCTTCGATTTGTTCAACGGGCTTGGCACTAATTTGACTGCGGTGGAGGAGTCCAGTCATGCCATCGAGTTCAACGAAAACGCCGTAGGGCTTGAGATTCACCACGGTACCACTGACCAAAGCCCCAATTGACAGGCGACGCATCACTTCGGCTTGGGCAGCATAGCGTTGGGACAGCACTAATTTGCGACGTTCTTGGTCAAACTCCAAGAAGTTGACTGTCAGGAGTTGCCCCATTAGATCATCGATATTTTTATCGACTAGGTGAGAGTTGGGAATAAAGCCCCGCAGTCCTTGAACATCACCAGTGACGCCGCCCCGGTTACTACCTGTGACGCGCATCTGGACGGAGTTGCCTGCTTCGGCGGCTTGGGCGAGATCTTCCCAAACCCGTTGTTCAGCTAATTTGCGGCGAGACAGGGTAACTTGACCTTCGGCGTTTTGGCCCCGGACAATCAAAAATTCAACGTTTTCGCCCACGGGCAGAGCCGTATGGGCATCTGTCTCGCCAGCCAGGAGTGCATCCCGGAGGGGAGAAAACCCAGGTGATTTTCCACCAATATCCACGAGGACGCCATCGGATAGATGTTCAAAAATTTTTCCTGTGACCACTTGCCCCTGTTCGAAATGGTAGTCATGTTCGGTGAGGGCATGCTCAAAGTCGTCCATGGAAAAGGCGATCGCGGGATTAGGCTCTGCAGTCATTGTGAATAAATGTCTGATACGAAAAAAGATTGGAATAGGCTTAATCCTATCGTACTCCGGTTCTTTCTTCGCGTCAGGGTCAGAAGCTAGGCGGGCTCGGGTGAGATTGGACACGGTTCGTAAAAGTTTTGGTCGGCCTGGAGCATCGCTGTAAATTTTTCGGCGGGCACCGGCGGACTAAATAAAAATCCCTGGATCTCGTCACAATGTTGCGTCTTGAGGAATTCTAATTCGGCCATGGTTTCGACCCCTTCGGCGACGGTGGTTAGTTCGAGCTGCTTGGCCATCATGATGATGTGTTTGACAATGGTGGAGTTGGTAATGTTATGGGCGACGTTGCGGACAAAACAGCGGTCAATTTTGAGGATATCAAAGGGGAAGTTTTGGAGGTAGCTCAGGGAAGAGTAGCCTGTCCCAAAGTCATCAATGGCAATGGGAAAACCGGAATTTTTTAGGGCTTGCAGATGGGCGATCGCCAATTCCACATCCGAGATTAAAATACTTTCGGTCACTTCCAACTCAATTTGGGCCGGATTAACCCCGTACTTCTGGGTGATTTCGACTAGATTTTCGACCAGTTGTGATTGGTAAAACTGTCGTCCAGAAAGATTGACGGCGATCTTCGGAGTGGCCATTTCTCCTTGCATCCACTGTTGAGCCTGGTGACAGGCGGCCCGAAACACCCATTCACCAATGCTAGTGATCAAACCATTTTTTTCAGCGAGGGGAATAAATTTAGCCGGTGACACCATGCCCAAGGTGGGATGAAACCAGCGAATGAGCGCTTCTGCACCGACAATTTTTCCAGTCGTGGTACTAATCTTGGGTTGGTAATACAGGGTTAATTGATTTTCTTGGATCGCGTCGTAAAGATCCGCATCGAGAAGCAGATTTTGGTGATTGGCATTAATTTGCGCTTCTTGGAAATAGAAATAGTAGTTTGTGTTACCCCGTTGACGCGCCGTCTCCATCGCCTCTTTTGCTTGGTTGAGGTACTTATCAAAATTGTATTCCCGGTAGGGCATGGTAATCATCCCGATGTACCAATTGATTAAGATCTTTTGTCCATTGACCGTCAGGGGGCTCTCAAAGGCTTCTAGGATTTGCTCTGCCATTTGATTGAGCTCGGCCTCATTCACCGCGCAACTGGGGGGATAAATCACCACAAAATCTGTGTAATTTAAACAGGCTAAATAGGCATCCTCGGCCACCACCGTCACCAACTGGCGCACAATGTGTTTGAGGACAACATTGCCAAATTGATACCCAAAGAGTTCGTTTATTTTTTCAAATCGATCAACGCTCAGGTAAACAATCGGAATTTGCCATGATTCATGGGGTTTGAGTTGTTGGTGAACAAACGGTTCCCACTGCTTGAGGAGGCGGTTGAGGTCATCCCGGAGGGCGAGTTGGTTGGGAAGCTGGGTAATGGGATCGTGGGTGACGGCGTAGTTGATTTGTTGGCGATCGCCGGCCTGTTTTTTCTGCTGGAAATAGCCTTGCCAAGAACGACGTTTCCGCAAACGCGTTTTAATGGCGTCGAGTAATTCGTAGGTTGTAAAGGGTTTCGTGAGGTAATCATCGGCCCCCAAATTCATCCCCTGGCGAATGTTTTCTTTGGTGCCTTTAGCCGTTAAGAAAATAAACGGGATCGTCTCGGTTTCCGGATCCGCTTGGAGAATTTCTAAGACCCCATAACCATCCATGCCCGGCATCATAATGTCGCAAATAATCAAATCTGGACGATTTTCGATGGCAATCCCAACGCCAATCTGTCCATTTTCTGCCTCTAGAACCTGATAATCTTCGGCGATGAGCAGCGTAACGATTAGCTCTCGGATGGAATCTTCGTCTTCAATGACGAGAATGGTAGGGGAAAGTGAGGAGGCAACCATAGTAGATGTTTCTCATGGGACTTGTGCGTCAGTCATGGATTACTCACGAAAGAGCAGGGAATATCAACGCGGAATGTGGTGCCAGAATTCACGAGACTTGCGACCATAATCGTACCATTGTGCAAGTCGATGTAACGTTTCACAATGTGTAGCCCCAAACCGGTGCCTGGAATTTTGCCGACATTTTGGGCTCGGTGAAAGGGTTCGAATAAATGGGGTAAATCAGTTTTGGGAATGCCAATTCCTTGATCTGTGACGGTGATGCTGACTTGTTGCTCGCCGCAACGAACCGCCAGGCTGACGGCTTCACCGGGAAAGGAATATTTGAGGGCGTTCGAGAGTAAATTCGACAAAACATGGCGGATAATCTTGGCGTCTAGTACGGGTAAGAGGCGGCGATCGCCTTGGTATTTGGGGGCGAAATCAAACCGGATTGGGTGGGTATGGCCAAACACAACTTGCAGCTCTTCGATGATGTCCTGGCATAGCCCTTCAAAATGCATAGGCGCTGGTTCTAGGGTGAGTTGCCCCGCATCAACACGACTGACCGAAAGCACATCATCAACTAGGGTTTGGAGCCGTTGGGCCGCCCCCTTAATTCGCTGTAGATGCCGCCGTTGCGCCTCCGGGTCAAATTTGTGGGCGTATTGTTCGAGGAGTTCTGTAAAGCCCAAAATCGAGGTTAAAGGGGTGCGAAATTCGTGGGAAGCGATGTCAATGAAACGGGTTTTCAGTTGATTGAGTTCTTTTTCACGCATCAGGGCATTGTGCATATCGAGCTCTACCTGTTTGCGATCGCTAATGTCACGCATCACCCCAATCACCCAAAATTGACCCAACTCTTGCGCAACAGCATCCTTGGGGACCCCCCGATCCTGGATCCAAACATAGGAGCCGTCACGATGCTGAAACCGATAGTCCAACTCGTAGGCTTGTTGTTGGGTACAGGCTTGTTCTAGGGTGGCCAAGACTTTGGTTTGATCCTCTGGATAGAGCCGATCTAGCCAAATTTGAGAATTTTCACCCATTTCCGCGGCAGAATACCCCAAAACCCGCGTAAAATCCCCGTACCAAACCATTGCACCTGAGGTTAAACAGCGTTCGTAGACGATGTCGCCAAGGGCTTTGATCAGAGCGGGATTATATTGCATGGGCAAACTGCGGTAGGACAGGCGGAGGAAAAGAAAAATGATTAGACAAAGGAGAATGAGGGACTACTGATCGCCCAACGGCAATCAATCTGAAAAGTTCGATCAGAAAAGTCGATGAAAATAAGTGTAATACTGAATTCAATAAACTCATTTATGCTCTGCAACGAAGCTTTAAGGTTAGGCCATGGTGATGGTACGGGATACAAATTTTTGGGAAGAAAAATATCAAATGGCTCAACATCGTTGGGATCTGGGCCAAGCAGCACCACCGCTCCAGGATTTTTTAGCAAAGACATCGACATCGCCCCAAGGGGAATGGGGGGTTTTGGGCTGTGGTCAGGGCCATGATGCTGTGTTTTTGGCAAAACAGGGATTCTCGGTAACGGGGGTTGATTTTGCTCCATCGGCGATCGCCGCTGCGAAAGCGTTAAGTCAAGAGCATGGTGTTACTCTTAATTTACTCGAAGAAAATATTTTTGATCTCAAAAAAAGTCATAAAAGTCACTTTGACTATTTGTTTGAGCATACCTGTTTCTGTGCGATCGCCCCAGAACAGCGCCCCGATTACGTTACCCTCGCGGCGACAATCCTCAAACCAAGGGCCAAACTCTACGGTATTTTCTATACCCATAGCAAACCGGGAGGCCCGCCCTTTGGCACGACCCCCCAGGAATTAAGGCAATTATTTGCCCCACAATTCAACATTCTTGCCCTGGATCCGATTCAAAACTCTGTGCCGAGTCGGCAAGGGGATGAACATTGGGGCATCTTCCGGAAAAAATAGGCGATCGCCCAGGCTGCGTTTTAGTGCATTACCATGCCGCCATCAACATTGAAGGTTTGGCCTGTAATGTAAGCGGCGGCAGGATCAGCGGCGAGGAAACGGATCATCCCAGCAATTTCTTCCGGTTGACCATAGCGGCCCAGTGGAATGTACTTGAGAATTTCATCGGCTTCGAGGCCTTCGGTCATGTCAGTGGCGATAAACCCAGGGGCCACAGCATTAACCACGATATTCCGACTGGCCAGTTCTTTGGCGACAGTCTTCGTAAAACCAATGACCCCTGCTTTGGCGGCACTGTAGTTGGCTTGACCAGGGTTCCCCATGAGACCGGCAACGGAGGTGATGTTAATGATCCGGCCCCGCCGTTTTTTCATCATCGGTTTGGTGACGGCTTTGGTACAGAGAAAGACCCCCGTGAGGTTGAGGTCAATGACAGCCTGCCAGGCATCGAGCTTCATGCGCATCAGCAGGGTATCTTTTGTGATCCCGGCGTTGTTGACGAGGATATCAATCTGGCCCCATTGGGCGAGGGTTTTTTCGACGAGATCGTTGACTTGATCTTCCTGGGACACATCGGCTTGGAGGGCGATCGCCTCTCCTCCAGCGGCCTGAATCTCAGCGACCAATGCTTCGGCGGCGGCACTGGAACGGGCGTAGTTGATCACCACCTTGGCACCTTCTGTGGCGAGGGCGATCGCCGTGGCTTTACCGATCCCCCGAGAGGCCCCGGTGACGATGGCCACTTGATCCTTCAAACATTGTTGCGCGGCGGGTAA
This sequence comes from Picosynechococcus sp. PCC 7003, assembly GCF_001693255.1. Lineage (NCBI taxonomy): Bacteria > Bacillati > Cyanobacteriota > Cyanophyceae > Chroococcales > Geminocystaceae > Picosynechococcus > Picosynechococcus sp. PCC 7003. The sequence continues at coordinate 2,681,774 of NZ_CP016474.1, read as the reverse complement.
AAGCTCCATTGCCTATCTCTCCAAAAGTCTTTGCGTTTTGATGACTGGGTTATCATAGGAGTTAGGGTCGTGCGATCGCAACAATTCCCCTAGCAATCCCGTTTCGGAGCTATTTTCCATGGCTGTCAAAAAACAATTTTCCAGTTTTGAAGCAATGTTACAGGCCGCTGAAAAGCCTGTTTTAGTCGATTTTTATGCAACCTGGTGTGGCCCCTGCCAAATTATGGGCAAAACCCTCGAAGAAATCAGTCCCCAAATGGCCAATGAAATTCAAATTGTCAAAGTAGATGGCGATCGCTATCCAGCCCTTGCCTCCCACCACGGTGTCCATGCCTATCCCACCCTTGTGCTCTACAACAAAGGGCAGTTAGTTTCCCGCATCGAAGGAGCCGTTGCCGCGCCGCAACTGATGCAACAAATCCGCCGCGCCCTCCAAAATTAAGCCCTCGAAATCGTCCCTCCGATGATGAGCTTAACGATTACGGTAAAAAATATCCCGTCCCAACCACAGTGGAAGATTTACATTTCTTGACCCAGCCGGGTCTTTTTTTGTGAGCAAAAAATCACATCGTAAACTTATGAGAAGAAAGGCTTTTTTCCCCTTCCATTAAGGTTTCGATTTACGTTACAGTCAGAGATAAGAAAATTAAATAAAGTCACAAGAGAAATTTTTCGCCAGTCATCCAGGAATTGGAAAATTTTTCAGGGCAGTATCGAGATTTTTAGCAGTTGATAGAGGTTTAGGGAGCGCAATATGGTGTGGCAAAAGTTAAGAAAATTTGCAGGTCATTTCGTGGCCCGGCCAGTGGCGCTGTTGCTGGGTTTAGGTCTAACGGCGATCGCCCCAAATTTAGCCCAGGGGGCAACCCTCGAACACCGTGCCCTGAGTCGGAGTGAAAACTTTTTTGCGTCCCTAAATACCCGCTTAATCGCCCAGCAGCAAAGTGCCGTCTTCGTTTATGGAACATCTCCCGTTGCCCAACAATTAGGCCAAGATTACATGGTGCTTCAGGTAAATGGGAACAACCGAGTGCAAGGGGTCTTTTATCAAGTAAATTCGGAATATGCTTGTTTTTCGGGGGCGATTAACAACGGCGAGTTAGATTTAGCCGTCCTCGATCCCCATGAGCAGGTAGCTTACGATTATCAGCTGGACTACGTCGGTAAGGCTTATGTCGCCGATGGTGGCGATCGCCCGACGTTGCAAATGGTTCCGGCGGGCTTCCAGCCGATCAATGTCCCCAGTGAGCTAGATTATGCTCTGCTCAAGGAATGCGCAGATTTCCAAGCGCCAACGAAGGCCGTTGTTGATATCTAACGAACTTTTGAATCTTAAGACCAGTCCCCCTAGATTGAGACATTTAGGGGGATTTTTGATCGAGAAATCGAGCGAGACTTAATCCTTGAGGAGGAGATAGTAAAGATTTCCTGGATCATTAACGAGACCGGCGCGGGTTTGGGTGTTTGGCCCTGTGCCGAGGAAAATATCAACCCGTCCGGCTCCTTTGATGGCGCTACCTGTGTCTTGATCGAGGACATAACGACTAACGGGGAGTTTTAACCAGTCTCCATTAGCCCGCTGATAGGGAAGTTGGGTCGCAATAAAGGCGATCGCCCCTGGGGGAAAAATACTTTTATCGGTGGCGATCGAGCGTTCTGCTAAGACGGGCACCCCAATACTGCCGATGGGCGGTGACCCGAAGGTTTCCTGGAAAAAAATAAAGCGATTATTACGAGGAATATAAGTACTGAGTTCTGCGGGGTTCGCCTCAAAATAGTCAATTAACTTGGGGAGGCTCAATTCCTCTGGCTGAAAAATCCCTTCATTGATCAGTTCTTTGCCGAGGCTGACATATTCATAATCGGTGCTGCCATCAAAACCAATGGTCATGGTGCGGCCATCGGTCAATTGCAACCGGGCAGAACCTTGCACCTGAATCAGGTAGGCTTCGAGGCGACTTTTTAGCCAAACCAATTCATGCCCCCGCAAGGGACTATTGCTGGGGGGAATACCATCACGGCCTTCTAAGGCAATGCGACTGGGGTGGGGTTGCGACCAATTTTCAAAACCGGGGGGCTGACGATAGAGAGGATATTGAAATTCGCTGGTTTTGACAGGGCTGGCGACGTAGGCCGGCTCAAAGTAGGCGGTGAAGTCCACCTGGCCCATACCATCTTTGCCCACAGACCGATAGAAGACAAATTCTTGCTGGATCGCTTGATGTAATTGACGGGGGTCGGGATACTGTTGCACCAACTGTCGAAACCGTACCAGCGATCGCCGCACTTTTTCTCGACTGAATCCGGGGACTTGTACCTTTGTGTAATCCTCTTGGGCGGTATTGGTATCGATGTAACGCAGGCTATGGTCAATGGCATTTAGTAACTTTTGGCGTTCTGGGTTTTGCCACAGACCGTAATCCGGCAAGGCGATCGCCCCTGGATTTGTGGTCGGTTGGAGCACCTGGGTGAGGCCCGGCTGACTGACCAAACTGGCTAAGGCTCCCAGGGTTGCAATAGTTAAACCAGACCAAAAAATTTTCATAACATTTCCTTTCCTTAGACGCCCCACAAAGTTTTGCCATTGTAACTTGAACCCTAGAAATCTCCCCCAGCCCATTGGGCCATGGGCGATCGCCAGCCTATCTTTTTCATAAAAAAAACTTATCTAATTCATCAAAAAGATAGTTTTCCCAATGGAGACAATTGGTAGGGGGCTATGGTTAGATATTAATCAATACAAAATAAATTTTATATAGACATTAAACTATGTTGCTGTTGTGCCAGCAACTTTGCCCACAATCAGCAAGCCGATCCGGAGATCCTTTATGGTTTGTCTAGTAGCTTTGCTCACTATTGATTTGAAAAATGCGTAACCATGCAGATAACCAACAAAATTCACTTTAGGAATATCCGAGGCGATATTTTTGGGGGGCTAACGGCGGCGGTCATCGCGTTGCCCATGGCCCTAGCTTTCGGGGTAGCGTCTGGTGCTGGGGCCGAAGCCGGTCTCTGGGGTGCTGTGCTTGTGGGCTTTTTTGCGGCCCTCTTTGGGGGAACCCCGACCCTCATTTCTGAACCCACGGGGCCGATGACGGTGGTTATGACCGCTGTGATTGCCCATTTCACTGCCAGTGCTGCCACCACAGAAGAAGGTTTGGCGATCGCCTTTACCGTCGTCATGATGGCCGGGGTTTTCCAGCTTGTTTTTGGCGCTCTCAAGCTCGGCAAATACGTCACCATGATGCCCTACACCGTTATTTCTGGCTTCATGTCAGGGATTGGAATCATCCTGGTCATTTTGCAGTTAGCTCCCTTCCTGGGGCAGGCGAATCCGGGGGGCGGCGTTATCGGCACGCTCCAAAGTTTACCGACATTACTCAGTAATATTCAACCGGGCGAAACGGCCTTAGCTTTAGGTACCGTGGCGATCATCTGGTTTATGCCCGAACGGTTCAAAAAAGTGATCCCGCCCCAATTGGTGGCCCTTGTCCTTGGGACGGTGATCGCCTTTTTCGTCTTTCCGCCAGAGGTGAGTGATCTCCGTCGGATCGGTGAAATTAGAGCCGGATTCCCAGCATTGGTTCGACCGAGCTTCAGTGCGACTGAATTCCAGAGAATGATTCTCGATGCGGCAGTATTAGGGATGCTCGGTTGTATCGATGCCCTTTTGACTTCCGTCGTGGCCGATAGCTTGACCCGTACCGAACACAATTCCAACAAAGAATTAATTGGTCAGGGTCTAGGGAACCTCTTTTCTGGGTTGTTTGGCGGGATTGCTGGGGCTGGGGCCACCATGGGCACTGTGGTAAATATCCAGTCTGGTGGTCGATCTGCACTGTCTGGCTTGGTGCGAGCCCTGGTTCTCTTGGTGGTGATCCTTGGCGCTGCCAGTTTAACGGCAACTATTCCTCTCGCTGTATTGGCTGGGATTGCCTTCAAGGTCGGGGTTGACATCATTGACTGGAGTTTCCTAAAACGGGCCCACGAAATCTCCCCCAAAGGAGCCTTCATTATGTACGGCGTCATTCTGTTGACTGTCTTGGTTGACTTGATTGTTGCCGTGGGTGTGGGGGTCTTTGTGGCCAATGTGCTCACCATCGAACGGATGAGTAATCTCCAGTCCGAAAAAGTCCAAACGGTCAGTGATGCTGACGATAATATTCGCCTGACTGCCACCGAAAAACGTTGGTTGGATGAAGGCCAAGGCCGCGTTCTTTTGTTTCAACTCAGTGGGCCGATGATCTTTGGGGTCGCGAAGGCGATCGCCAGAGAACACAATGCGATGGGTGACTGTGATGCCCTCGTTTTTGATATCGGTGAAGTGCCCCACATGGGGGTTACCGCTTCCTTGGCCCTAGAAAATGCCATTGAAGAGGCCCTCGACAAAGAACGTCAGGTTTATATCGTCGGTGCTGCGGGCCAAACTCGCCGCCGTCTGGAAAAACTCAAACTCTTTAAGCGGCTCCCCCCCGATAAATGTTTAATGTCGCGGGAAGAAGCCCTAAAGAATGCCGTGCTGGGAATCTATCCCCACTTGGCGGAAGGTGTTGCGGCCCCCAGTTCAGAGATGGGTTAAAGCCCTGATCTGCTGTTGGCCGCTGGCTATCTGAATCCAACTTGCTGGCTTGTCTGAGTTCGGTACGGTTGGCAGATAGCCTTCCTCCTGGCGCGACAAAACCGATCCTTATTTTTCACTTTTGTCCCATACCCGCAATATTTGCGATCGCTTTTTACCAAAACGTTTGAGGCAAAAATTCTATGCTATGTCCCACAATACTTCCCGGCAGTTTGCCAGGATTTACAGATTTCCTTCCTTCCCTGTCCCTGGCGACGACCCCAGAGGCTGACTACGGTTCATTTGTGTTAACTGGCGTTTTAATGACCCTAGTGGTGATCTATGCCATGAGTAAGTTGGGGGGAGAACTCTCCAAGCGGGTCGGTTTGCCCCCCGTGCTAGGGGAACTGGTCGGGGGCGTCCTAGTTGGGGTCTCTGCTTTACATTTGATTGTCTTTCCGGAAACAGGAGCAACGGCTGCCGACTCAAGCTTAATGCTGTTTTTGCAGCAGCTTGGCGGTTTAGATGGCACTGCCCTTGAGCATATTTTTGCCAGCCAAAGTGAAGTGATCTCAGTCTTGGCAGAGCTCGGGGTCATTGTGCTGTTATTTGAAATTGGCCTCGAATCAGACCTCCGGGAGCTGAGTAAAGTGGGTTCCCAGGCTGCGGTGGTCGCGATTGTCGGGGTGGTGGCACCTTTCCTTTTGGGGACGGTCGGTCTCGTGACCTTGTTCCATACCCCGGTTATCCCCGCTATTTTTGCTGGGGCAGCCCTCACGGCCACGAGTATTGGCATTACCTCTAAGGTGTTGTCGGACTTGGGCCAGCTAAAGTCTACCGAAGGCAAAATTATCGTTGGTGCTGCGGTGATTGACGATGTGCTGGGGATTATTGTTTTAGCAGTGGTCGCGAGTTTGGCCAAGACTGGGGAAGTGGATCTCCTAAATGTGGTCTATCTGATTATTGGTGCCAGTGCTTTTCTGTTGGGCTCAATCCTGCTCGGTAAGTTCTTTAACCAAGGTTTTGAGGCGATCGCCGCCAAATTAAAAACCCGTGGCGCGTTGTTGATTCCGGCCTTTGCCTTTGCGTTGGTAATGGCAATCATTGCGAACTTGATCCATTTGGAAGCCATTTTAGGGGCCTTTGCGGCTGGTCTGGTGTTGGATGAAACGGATCTCCGTAAAGAGTTAGACCGTCAGGTGATGCCCATTGCCGACTTTTTAGTACCCATCTTTTTTGTCACCGTGGGGGCAAAAGCAGACCTCGGCGTTCTCAACCCCTTCGAGTCCGCCAACCGCGCCGGATTAGTGATTGCTGCTTTCTTGATCGTTGTGGCAATCGTCGGGAAGGTAATCACGGGCTGGGCTGTCTTTGGTCAGCCGGGGGTGAATCGTTTGGCCATTGGTTTTGGCATGATTCCCCGGGGGGAAGTGGGCCTGGTTTTTGCGGGCATCGGTTCTGCCAGCGGTGTGTTGGATAAGCCCCTAGAAGCCGCCATTATTGTGATGGTCATCTTGACGACTTTCTTAGCACCGCCTCTACTCCAGGCTGTTTTGAACAAGCCCCAGGATCCGGATGTCCCCGCAGAGCGGGAGGCCCTCGAAAAAATGTCGGTATAGGAAATCATTGATTGGGGATTGCCATGCTGGTAATCCCTTAACTCGGACGGAGGGAATGCAGCCATGTCTATGTCTATACTCGAAGCCTGTGTATTTGCGGTGATCTTTATTGGGTTTTTCGGCATCATCTTTAAAAAAAATTTGATTATGAAAATCCTGGCCATGGATGTGATGAGTACCGGGGTGATTGCGTATTACATTCTTGTGGCGGCCCGAGGGGGGATTTTTGCTCCCATTGTGGATGCTGAACAGGAGGCGATCGCCTATGCCGATCCGGTGCCCCAGGCCGTTATTTTGACGGCGATTGTGATCGGATTTTCGATTCAAGCCTTGATGCTCGTGGGCGTGATGAAGTTGTCACGGGATAATCCGACCTTAGAAACCAGCGAAATCGAAAAAAGCCATACGCCATGATCGACGACATCACAATTATTTGGATTTTGTTGCCGTTTGTGGTGGGGTTTAGTATTTATCTCTTGCCCCGCTGGAACCGTTATTTTGCCTTGGCGATCGCCGGCCTCTCGGTGGCCTATAGTATCGGTCTGCTTTGGAGTCTAGAGCCTTTTACCCTAGAACTCTTGGATAGCTTCGGCGTTACCCTGATGTTCGATGAACTGAGTGGCTACTTCATTTTGATGAATGGGCTGGTGACGGGGGCTGTACTCCTTTACTGTTTCGATAAACAGAAATCACCGTTTTTCTATACCCAACTGGTGATTCTCCATGGGGCGGTGAATGCGACTTTCTGCTGTGCAGATTTGATCAGTCTGTATGTGGCCCTAGAGTGCATTGGGATTGCCGCATTTTTATTGATCACCTATTCCCGCAGTGATCGCTCCCTCTGGGTTGGCCTGCGCTATTTATTCATTAGCAATACCGCGATGTTGTTTTATCTCATCGGTGCGGTATTGGTCTACCAGGCGAGTTATTCCTTTGCTTTTTCGGGTTTAGCGGTGGCCCCCAAGGAGGCGATCGCCTTAATTTTCCTCGGCTTGCTCACCAAGGGGGGCATTTTTGTCTCCGGTCTGTGGCTCCCCCTCACCCATGGGGAATCAGAAACCCCCGTATCCGCCCTTTTATCAGGGGTCGTGGTTAAAGCTGGCGTTTTTCCCTTGGCCCGGTGTGCCCTACTCGTGCCAGAACTCGATCCTATCGTGCGTTTATTTGGCGTGGGGACAGCCCTATTGGGGGTTGGCTATGCGGTGTTTGAGAAAGATACAAAACGAATGCTGGCTTTTCATACCGTTTCCCAATTGGGCTTTGTGTTGGCCGCTCCGGCGGTAGGGGGGTTTTATGCTCTCACCCATGGCCTCGTTAAAGGTGCGCTTTTTCTCACGGCGGGACAGTTATCGAGTCGCAACTTTAAGATCTTGCGCGAACAGTCGATTCCCCGGGCGTACTGGTGGGTCTTGGTGCTGGCCTGTGCCTCGATCTCTGGACTGCCCTTTTTGGCGGGCTACAGTTCTAAAATTCTGACGATGAAGAATATCCTGCCTTGGCAAAGCTTTGCCCTCAATGTGGCGGCGGTGGGGACAGCGATTTCCTTTGCGAAATTTATTTTTCTCCCGACCAAAACAGACCCCAGTCTCAAAATTTCGCCTAATTTCTATGGCGCGGTTGTGCTGCTCCTGGGGGGGTTGTTTGTGACCAATAGTTTTTATCTGGAAGCTTATCAACCCAGTAATATCCTCAAGGCTTTGGTGACCATTGGCATCGGCTGGCTGGCCTATGGGCTGATTTTCCAACGGATTACGGTTAAGCTGCCCCGGGTGGTAGAGCAATTTGAACATCTCGTGGGGGTGATGAGTCTGGTGTTGACGGGTTTGTTTTGGCTGGTGTTGGCATAGCGCAACTTTAAGGGGGTGCTAATTTAGGGAGGACAATAACCATGAATGAATTGACCATTGGCTGGGTAATTTTTCCCTTTGTCGTGGGATTTAGTATTTATCTACTACCAAATGTTGATCGTTATCTGGCGATTTTCGTTTCTATTTGTTCGCTGATCTTTGGCCTTGTTCAAATTTTTCAGCCGGAACCCTACAGCCTCAAGCTCCTGGGAATGTATGGGGTGGATCTGTTGGTGGATGACCAGAGCGGCTATTTTATTTTGACCAATGCGGCGGTGGCGATCGCCGTGACGCTTTACTGCTGGAAAAGCGCTAAGAGTGCCTTTTTCTTTACCCAGTTGGTGGTTTTACAAGGGGCCCTCAATGCTGTTTTTGTCTGCGCCGATCTGATTAGTCTCTATGTTGCCCTGGAGGCCATTAGCATCGCGGCTTTTCTGTTGATGACCTACCAGCGCACCGACCGTTCCATTTGGATTGGTCTCAGGTATTTATTTCTCAGCAATACGGCGATGCTGTTCTATCTCATTGGGGCAGTACTGGTTTACCAAGCGACAAAATCCTTTGCCTTTGCGGGTCTGGCTGAAGCGCCCAATGAGGCGATCGCCCTGATTTTTCTCGGCTTACTCACCAAGGGAGGCGTCTTTGTGTCGGGGCTCTGGTTGCCCTTGACCCACTCCGAAGCAGAAACCCCCGTATCGGCAATGTTGTCTGGTGTTGTGGTCAAAGCGGGGATCTTTCCCCTCCTGCGCTGCGGCATTTTGGTGCCAGACCTGGATCTGTGGCTGAGACTATTCGGGATGGCCACCGCCTTGCTGGGGATTACCTTTGCCATTCTCGAAACCGATGCCAAACGTTTACTGGCCTTTAGTACCATCTCAAAATTGGGATTATTGCTCTCGGCACCGGCGGTGGCGGGTTTGGCGGCCCTCTCCCATGGTTTAGTGAAATCTTCTTTATTTTTGATGGCGGGTCAATTGCCCACCCGTAATTGTCAGGAACTCCGTCAAACCAAAATTTCTCGCAGCCTGTGGATTCCCTTGGCGATCGCCTGCCTGTCGATGGTGGGCATGCCGTTACTGGTTGGGTTTAGCTCGAAAGCCCTACTGTTGAAAAATATTGCGCCTTGGCAGGAAATCGGCTTAAACATTGCCGCTGTGGGTACGGCCCTGGCCTTCGCCAAATTCCTATTTATTCCCCAGGATGCCGCGACAAAATTTACCGCCAAAAGCGCGACGTTTTGGGGGGCGATCGCCTTTCTATTCAGTGGTGTCGTCCTCGCCAATGGTTTTTATCTCGAGGCCTATCAACTGGAAAATATCCCCAAGGCCTTAATCAAAATTGCCATTGGTTGGGCGTTGTACTGGCTCATTATGAAGCGCATCGAGTTCAAGCTTCCCCGGATCTTCGAGGCGTTTGAGCAGTTGATCGGCGCCATGAGCGTTGTCTTAACTGGATTATTTTGGATGGTGACCCTATGATCGGCATTCTCGATATTTTTCTAATTTTAATGATCTGGTTTCTGCTCACAGCAGACCTGAGTGCAGCCAATATTCTCATCGGCGTGCTCATTGCAATCTTGATGCCCGGCAAACGCTTTGATGGGGCTCAGATTAAAGATTGGCTCCATGTGTTTTGGGAAATTATCATTGCGATTCCCCAGGCCTATTTCGAAGCCTTTGAAATGATTTTTCGCCCCCATCTCTATGAAACAGTCACCATGGAGCGGGTGAAACCAAATCGGACTCCAGGCTTAATTTTTCTCGATATTTTTCTCATTACCTTTACCCCCAAAACGATCGTGCTGCATTACCACAAAGACGGTTGGTATGAAGTCCACCGTGTGCAAAGGAGGAAACTCAAATGACCTGGATTTTTGGTGCGATGATCGGCGCGTTACTGCTCCCGATTTATGAGGCGATACAGGATGAAGATATTTGGCAAAAGCTCCTGGCCTTCGCCAGCATTGCGAGTAAAACCTCGGTGATGATTTTGGTGATTTCGGTGCTGCGGGATGACTGGACGGTCGGGGTGGTCGGTGTCTTAATTTTGTGCGTCGGTAATGCGGCGTTAATGCTACTAGCTCACATTTTGAGGCGGGTGAATTTACCATGAGCACTTTGATCAATATCCTCAGCTACGGCTGCATCATTGTGGGGGTGATTTTCTGGTTTTGGGGCACTGCTCCCCTGCTGGGTAATCGTTCTGTACTGTTTAAATTACATACTTTGTCGGTCTCTGACACCTTGGGGTCGATGGCGATTATGGCGGGGCTACTGCTAAAAATTCCCCGGGAATGGCCCCTGCTGATTTTGGCAATTATTGCCCTAGCGATTTGGAATACGGTGCTGGGGTATGTGTTGGCCTATTGTTCGAGTCGTGGAGGTGGTGATGAGCGGATCTAATTTTGACTGGTTTGTGGGGGCGATCGCCTTATTGTTACCGGTGACGGCAGGATTATTGGTCGCCCAGAAAAATCCCTACTATGCGCTGGTGATTCGGGGGATCCTGGGGGCGATCGCCGCGCTCCTGTACGCGATGTTCGGGGCGGCGGATGTGGCCTTAACCGAAGCATTGGTGGGGACGATGCTGTCCATTACTCTGTATGCGGTGGCCGTGCGTTCCTCAATGAGTCTGCGTTTAGGGGTTTTGGCCACTGGCACAGATACGGTTAATCTCATCCAAAAAGTCAACCCGCTGCTCAAGCAGGTGATCAGCAAATATCATTTACGCCTGGAACCAGTGGTTTTTGAAGATACCCAAGTCCTGGAGCAAGCCCTGGCGCAGAAAGCTGTGCACTGTATTTTGCGGGTAGATGGCCATGATCAAATCCAGATCCTAAAAACCCGTGTGCCACGCCTCTATGAAATTTTTAAAACCTCGGCCTTGACGGACGTGATCGAACTGCAACTGCTGGAGCTTCAGCCTGCCCCTGATGTCGTTGGGCAGTCGTCGCCGCAATCCCTTATGGAGAATCATCAATCATGAAGTGGGTCTACCTTGCGTTTGGTATTTCTTTATTTGTGAAAATGCTCGTCTTCCCGAATTTTGCCATGGAAGGGGAGATTGGGACGATCGCCGAAGTGGTGGCCGCCGAAGCGGGGGTCCCCAATGCCGTGTCGGGGATTATTTTGCGCAATCGCCTTTACGACACCGGCTTTGAAGTGATGGTCTTTACACTGGCGATCATGGGTGTGCGTTTTTTGCTGGCCGACGAACACCCCTCAAAGGAAGTCAAGCAATTTACTGATTCTCCCTCCATTGTCCTCGCGCGGTTGGGGGCGACCATTGCGGCCCTCATTGGGATTGAGTTGGCCATTCGGGGACACCTCAGCCCTGGTGGTGGTTTTGCCGCTGGTGTTGCGGGCGGGACGGCCATTGGCTTGGTGGCGATCGTCTCTTCACCCCAGTGGATGGATGCCATTTATAAAAAGTGGAATGCGGCGATTCTTGAAAAAATTTCGGTGCTGATCTTTTTTCTGTTCGCAGCTTTGTCTCTGATGGGCTTCCAGCTACCCGATGGTGAATTTGGCACATTATTTAGTGGCGGTTGGATCACAATCCTCAATGTCATCGTGGCGGTCAAGGTTGCCTTGGGTTCCTGGGCGGCGATTTTAATGTTTATTCGCTATCGCGGTTTACTGTAGCCTACGGGATCAGCGCAATACCATAGTTTTTTGCTGGGATTCGAGGAAGGTGGTGATCCATTGTTTGAGGTGATGGGTTGCCCGACAGTCATCTTCGTTGTAGCGGACAATGGCCTCTAATAATTGGTGATCGCCCGTTTCTAACCACTGGTCATACCAACAGACGGTTTGATCGCCGCTGACCCCCTGTTCACGCCATTGGTAGCCAAGGCAATTGGCCAGAGCCTTGAGGGAATAACTTTCGACGGGAAACACAAGGTATTTTGTCACCCATTGGTGGATATCCATCAGGCGACCCACAATTTTCTGGAGTTGCTGGGGTGGCGTGCCGTATTTTTTCCCCAGGCGATTGAGGGTGTCCCGTTCATAGGGGGAAAAATGGAAAATCGGTGCTTCGGGAAATTGTGTGACAAACTCCACAAATTCTTGCCAAATCTTGCCTTCTTCCTCCAAAGTTTCTGCCACAAAACCGTAAAATTTTTCCCGTTGGTTTTGCTGATCCACGAGATATACCCCCAAAAGATAATCGACATTGCGGTCGGGTTCTGCCTCGATATCAAAAAACAGTTCGACGGTTCCCTGGGGAATGGGCTGGGTTTTGTTGGGACGATTGATGCGCCAGACGACTTCTTGGTGGACGATGGCCCGCGCCTGTTGTTGGAGCTGCATGGCAATATCCGCCCCCAGGTGTTGGCCCAGGTGTTTGGGGGAAGTTTGGGCGAGGGATTCGAGGGTGTTGACGCCGATGCCCTGGAGGGATTCGTAGCGGTTGGGAGTGACGCCGGGTACAAGGGATAAATGGTTATCGGCTTGGGCGATCGCATAGCAATGGTTGTGCCAAGAGCAGAGGTGACAGCGTTGCCGGGAAATAAACACTTCCGGCTCTAGTTCGGGTAATAAAAGGTTAATGCAGTCGGTGACCGTCTCCTGGAGTTTGTCGGCCCAAAGGTCTACGTCAACGCGGTGGGGACGGCGGGCCCGCAAAATGAGTTGGGTTAACCGGGGCGATCGCCCTTGGATCGCTTCCAATAAAAAAGAGTGGAACATCGCCACCAACTTATATTCCGGCTTGGGTTTTTGGCCTAATTTGACACTGACCGGTCGATAATGCCATTTCCCCCAACGGGAAGGGCCGGGTTGTCGCAATAGGACTGTAGGTTTCCCCACTAAAGTCAACTGTTCAATGGGGGTGCCGGGCCACTGGTCAAAGTGATAGAGCAAGACCCCCCGATAAATGCACTCGACCCCCGCCGCCATCAGTGCTTCTGTTTCAGCGGCACAGGTTTCCCAATCGTCGGCTTCGGGTTCGTGGTAGGGGCGTTGGCCTAGATATTCCTGAATTTGGCGTTGGTTTTCTTTACGTAATTTTTGGAGAAAATCTTTTTCGGATGTCTGCTCAGTGCGATCGCCATACAGGTCTAAAAAAGCCCGACGTTCACACCGCTTAAAATTCAACAACAGATCATCGCTCAGTAACATGTAGCACTCAGAATAAAAGAATCTCCTTGGAAAATAACATATCCCCCTGACCTCGGGCTGCGTAAATCTTTGCGGACTCCCTTAACCTAGAGGGGATTGGTGAAACAACAAGAGCGATAAAAAGAAATCCAACATAAAAATGCCGATCCAAGTCGTTACCACCGCCGAGGTGGCAGAGCGGCCTACCTGTTGTGTGCTGCCGATGGTCGTCAGGCCCCAACTGCAGCCGATAATCCCCACCAACAGCCCAAACAGAATCCCTTTGACACCGATATTAATCAGATCCCGGGGTTCCAAAAAAGTCTGTACGGACGTTAAAAAATTAATCGGCGCGAGGTCATAGAACTGGTAGGCGGCCCCAGTCCCCCCGATCACCCCCACCACCAAGGCAAAGACCGTTAAAATCGGCAACATTAAACAGCAGGCCACCACCCGGGGCATCACCAGATAATCAATGGGATTAGACCGGAGCATATAGAGGGCATCGATCTGTTCGGTGATTTTCATCGAGCCTAATTCTGCTGCAAAGGCCGAACCCACCTGACCCGCAATGATGCTTGCTGTCAAAATCGGCGCCAGTTCTCGACAAAAGGCGATCGCAAATGCTCCTCCGACAAAACTTTCTGCCCCAAAGGTAGTGAGTTCCCGCGCGGTTTGGATCGTGAAGATCATCCCCCCAAAAAAAGCGACCAGAAGCACAGGTACCAACGCCTTCGGCCCCGCCGTTAGCATTTGTTCCGTGATCTGGTCTCGCCGGAGCTTCCCTTGCAGAAGACGCCAGAGCACCTGGCCTAGTATTAAACTTGCACAGTAAAGCCGATACCAGAGAGTCGGATCGCGTTTTTCCTCGATGGGTTCCATCTACTTTTGGCGATCGCCTTCAATCATTATGCGAATCTGATGTGCAAAGCTGACGAACTAACTCCAAGTTCACCCTAGAGTTCAAAATTGAAGCCAGCCTCCTTGAGCCGTTGATATTTCGCCTCATCAAAGGAATAGAGACGCGCCGCTCGGTGGGCAACCCCCGTTTGCAGCTCATCTAATTTAATCAAGAGATCCATTTTAAGGATTTTGCGCCGGAAGTTCCGTTTATCCAGTTGGGTTCCCAAAATCTGCTCATAGAGTTTTTGTAGTTGGGTCAAGGTGAATTTGCGCGGCAGCAACTCAAAGCCGATGGGTTCATAGCGGAGTTTACCCTGGAGTCGCTGGGTCGCCACATCAATGATTTGTTGGTGATCAAAAGCGACATCGGGCAACTCATCCAGCGAGAACCAAGCCACGTCATCAGCATCGGTTTGGGCATGGATCGGATGATCCTCTAGGTTAATCAACGCATAATAGGCCACGGTAATGACGCGATCGCGCGGGTCCCGATCCGGAGCCCCAAAGGTATAGAGCTGCTCTAAAAAGATTTTCTCGACGCCGGTTTCTTCCCGGAGTTCACGCATCGCCGCTTCTTCGAGGGATTCATCAAGGCGCACAAAGCCTCCCGGCAAGGCCCATTCTCCTTTGAAGGGTTCAACCCCCCGCTGGATCAGCATCATTTTCAGGGTGTGTGTGGCGTCGAGGCCAAACACAACACAGTCAACGGTAACGCCCGGTTTTGGATATTCGTAAGTGTAAGACATAGGATTTATGGGTTTTATGGGTTTCTTTTAAAAAGTAGAAGTAATTGTTAGCTCGCTTGGGCCTGGGGAATCAGGTTTTCGCGGTAGACATGGAAGCCCCCTTGTCGGAGTGCCAAGAGGGCCTGGTGATCGTCCTCCACCCAATAGTCCTGCCCAAGGCGAATGAAGGTGCGATCGCCACCTCTTCCGACGATCACGATCACCGGGATCCGCCCCCGCTTCTTCTTATCCCCAGCCTGCTGCGACAAAATTTGCTTCAGTCGTTGCTGACTCTGGGTATGATGAAGCTCACTCGGAGAGAGGCGAATCATCAACATTCGTACCTCTTCAATGGGTTCGAGATCGTCCACAATCAATTGCGTCCGATCATCTTTTTGTTGCACCTTACCCCACACAATGACGCGGCTATCAAGCTGCAAGAGTTGTTCAACTTTTTGATAGGTGCGGGGAAAAACAATCCCTTCTACTTGACCCGAAATATCTTCTAATTGAATAAAGGCCATGGGTTCGTTATTAGCCTTCGTAAAAATCTTGCGCATATCCGTCAGGATCGCCACGGCGCTGACTTTTTTATTGATGTGATTGGCGATCGCCGTGAGGCTAATGGGCGATAAAATTGGCGAAATCGTTGACCGCAGCTTTTCTAAAGGATGCTCAGAAACATAAAATCCCAGCAATTCTTTTTCTTGCCGGAGCTTTTCTTCTAAGGTTAAATCAGCCACTTTTGGTAAAATAGGGGCTTCGTCAAATGCCGTTGCCGTATCCCCCAGACTTTCAAATAAATTCGTTTGGCCACTGGCCTTTTCCTTCGCCTTCAACTGCGCCCAATCGATCATTAGATCTAGACCCTTCAGCATTGCCTGGCGATTATCATGGAGCGAATCGAGTCCACCACAGGTAATTAAAGTTTCTAGGGCACGACGGTTCACAACCCGCAAATCTAACCGGGAACAGAGGTCAGACAAACTTGAGAAAGGCCCCTCTTCCCGTGCCGTTAAAATGGCATTAATGGCATTTTCACCAAGGTTTTGGACTGCTGACAAACCAAAACGGATCCCTTCACCCACGGGCTTAAAGTCCAGGTCTGACTCGTTAATATCCGGTGGCAAGACCGGAATGCCCATCCGTTCCGCATTTTCTCGATATTTGCGGACTTTATCTTTATTGCCACTGCTGGCACTGAGCAGTGCCGTCATGTATTCAACGGGATAGTTCGCCTTCAGATAAGCAGTCTGGTAGGTGACGTAGGCATAGGCCGTTGAGTGGGATTTATTAAAACAGTTAGCCGCAATCAGACCCTGACCCAATAAAAAATTATGGTCTTGACTGAGTCCAATATCATAGGTCGGCGCATGGCCAACGAACTTGCGGCGAATGATTTTAACCAAAACTGTGAGAACCTTAGGTCGATATCAACCCTATTTTATATAAAAAAAGTCATATTTTTCAGTTTTGTCTCCGCCCACTCCCAAGCGACAGAGGCCCACTGTATTCCGTTACTTTATCTCTTTTGTAAAGAGAGTCTCCGCATTTTTACGGAATTACAGAGGGTCAAGAGCTAATTGTTTTATTTTTTAGTTTGCGCAAACCATAAGGCAATGAAAAATTCCCTTTTTCGATAGTTTAGCTTTAAATTTTAAGCCTTGCTACGGCGACATCATAAACAAACTTTTTCTAATCTTTAAAAAAGAGAGAGAGCTACTCCATGAAAACTTTTCGTTTTTAACAAAAATGGGGTTCAGCCATGGGATATGGCAAAGGGAGATGACGACATCGCAGGGGCAGGAGAAGTTTGGGGGGCAAAGAATTTCCGTAAACCCCATTTAATCAGGCGCTCAATGATGACTGCTGCAACCAAAATCAGAAAAATAAAGGGCATGAGCAAAAGTAAGCCGAGGAGAGGATTTTCACCTGCTTTTGTTTCAGGAAGCGCCGCCGGGGTAGTGATCAGGGGACTGGGTTGGGTTTCCTGAAGTTGGATTTTTTCTGGTGTCTGGGAGGTGACTTCGGGCATGATGTTAGTAGTCATCTCTTGTTCTAATGCAGCACTCATACGTTTTGCTCCACAAGCCTTATAACGTCCTTTGTCAGTTTACTGATAATAGCCCCCAAGGGTCACAGCGGCAAACGTTGAAGGATTTTGTCCCGGTGCCAGATATTTACTCTGTGGGTCGTTTAGATCTAGATAGTGAAGGGCTTTTGCTACTGACCAATGATGCTCCTTTAAAGCATTATCTATGTGAACCGAAGTTTGCCCACCCCCGCACCTATTGGGTACAGGTCGAAAATATCCCGGATGGGCAAGCTTTAGCACAGCTACGCCAGGGGGTGATGATCCAAGGGAAAAAAACGCGACCGGCGATCGCCAATCGTTTGACCTCGGAGCCAACGGTACCACCACGAGATCCCCCGATTCGGTTCCGGAAAAATGTCCCGACAGCCTGGCTAGATCTGACCCTAACGGAAGGACGAAATCGCCAGGTGCGCCGCATGACGGCCGCAGTGGGCCATCCTACGTTACGCCTCATCCGTGTGGCCATG
The DNA here is from genome assembly GCF_001693255.1 of Picosynechococcus sp. PCC 7003. Lineage (NCBI taxonomy): Bacteria > Bacillati > Cyanobacteriota > Cyanophyceae > Chroococcales > Geminocystaceae > Picosynechococcus > Picosynechococcus sp. PCC 7003. Next base: position 2,664,458 of record NZ_CP016474.1, on the reverse strand, counting down.
GGCACAGGCTCAGCTAGATTGACCCTCACTGGTTTAGGGCCGGGGGAATGGCGTTATTTGACAACGACAGAGATCGGGGCCTTGCAAGGTTTGGTAAAAAAGGCCAAGCCGCGCCAGCGATCGCCCCACAAAAAAATAGCCAGCCGCACACCGAAGGGAAAACGCCGCTGACTATCCTGGTCTTGAAAGATGTCTGGAACTAAATGATGAAATTTTGAGATTTATTGGCGGTTGTCCACCAAGCTTCTTTGGAGATATTCACCCGACTCACTTAATAGGCGAGGGTCTCTAGGGTTTCCTTGAGGTAAATGGTGACTTGCTGATCGACGCTGAGATTTTCAAGGGCGAGGATTTCGCAGTGGTTCACATACCAGCGTTTGAAACCAGAACTGCGGGCGATCGCCTGCTTCAGGCTATCCCAAATGGCGTGATCTGGGGATGCTTCAGTGTAGGCAGTGGTCGAGTGCGGCATTTTTCACCTCAGGAATAACGCTCTGTATCTCATACTGTAACGCAATCGTTTAGAAAAGTAATGCTATCTAGTACACCGTTAGAGAGAATTTTCAGACAAAAATTTCAGCGCTAAATGGATGGAAATTAAGGTAAAAGTAGCGCTTTTTGGGCCTAATCGTCCATTTGCCAGGGTTCTCGGAGGTTATTCTCATCAAGAATTTTTTTCGGGCGCATCACCAAGAGGACTTGGCCTAAAATTTTGGCGATCGGTGCTTCGGCAAACCAACCCAATGCCACTTTACCGTCGGCATCCACCGCAAAGTAGCTGTTGTCATTCCAGGTGGTTTGTTGGCGATCCAGTAGAACCAAAACAGGCTCTGGCTTGCCGGGAATGGGCTGGGGCAATTGATCGGTTTGGTGGAAGATCACCACTGGATCCCCCGCTGTAAGCACGTTTTGCCAACTGGGTAGCGGCACCAGGCTTGTCTCTGCGGTAACTGTCACGAGATTGAAAGGGGACGCTTGCTTCAGAGGAGGTACTGTCAGCAGGCGATCGCTTTCTAGGGGCAAAGATCCCGCCACCGGAATTAACAGGGGGACATTGGTATCTTCGTCGTAACGGTAGAGGGGGAGGAGTGGGGCCGCCTTGGTGGGGCTGATGGTGAGGTCACTGAGGAGTTGCTCAATTTTCTGTCGGGCTGTCGCGGAATGGGCAAACTTTAACCCCTTGGCGATCAAGCGGGTGCGGTCCTGTAAATCTTTTTTTTGCTTGGCCGAACGCCAGGCTTGGTAGGCAACGGCGTCCCCAGGGTGCTCTGTAAAACCATCAGGAATCTGAGGTAAGCGGGCAAACTCTTGCATCGCCCGGGCCAGTTCCTTCGCCCCATCAAATTCAAGGCTTTTGGTCTGGCAAACTTGGGCGGCGATCGCCCTTTGGCTGTGACTGAGGATCCGTAGCTCGTACAGCACATCAGAACGGGGGCCGCGACAATAGGCCAGCAGATCCTCCGGGACACCACTGCTTTCGATGCTTTGGTACACCTGGGCCGCCACAATGATCATATTTTGCTGCGCTGTCTGGAAACCCGTCCGCTCAAAAATTTCCTGGGCGCTGTGGCCCGATTGCTGAAGTTGTTGGCAACCAACGCCCCACTCGACCCAAGTCCCTTCTTTGTGGAGCAGTGACCGGAATAAAGCGTCCGTTTCTTCAGGGGAGAGTTTGTGTTCTGGAGATTGCGGTTGTCCAATCATAAAGCCGAATCAAAAATGGAATAACGTAAAATGATAGGTAAATCAGTATTTGCCCGATAAACTTAATCATAAAGCGAGTTAATCATAAAGCGAGACTGTTCTAAACCGATCCTTCCCCCAGTTCCTATGAATTTTCCTGCCCGTCGGCAACCCCTCCGCCAACCTCCCCGCCATGTGCATCCGTTTCAGGATTGTGCCTTGGGACTCGTTTCTACTAAAAGCTTCCCGGCGATCGTGGGCACGGCGGACATGATGCTCAAGTCAGCGGCAGTCACCCTTGTCGGCTACGAAAAAACTGGGGGTGGCTATTGTACCGCCGTGGTTCGGGGGAAAACAGCGGATGTCCGTCTCGCCGTCGAAGAGGGAGCCCGCACCGCTGCTCAGTTCGATCAATATGTTTCTAAATTAGTTATTCCCCGACCTTTGCCAAACCTCGAGGCCATTTTTCCCATTGGGAGTCATTTGGCAGAAATTGCCCAACAGCAACGGGGCTATAGTCGCCTCAGTAATCGTTCCATTGGCCTGCTAGAAACCCGTGGTTTTCCGGCGATGGTGGGGGCTGCCGATGCGATGTTAAAGTCTGCTGATGTACAACTGGCATCCTATGAAACCATTGGGGATGGCCTTTGTACGGCGATTATTCGCGGCACTGTTTCCAACGTGGCGATGGCCATCGATGCGGGTATGCATGAAGCGGAACGGATCGGGGAACTCCATGCGGTGATGATTATTCCGCGACTGCTAGAAGATCTAGAACACACGTTACCGGTGGCAGAATACTGGCTGGATAAGGCAGAACCAATGCCAGACCTCGTGAAGGAAAAAGCACCGCAGCGCATCGCCCTACCTGAGCTAGAACCGGTATCGGCTCCTTTGATTATTGAGGCGGAACCAGAAATTGAAAAGGCCGTTGAAGTAGAAATTGTGGAACCCTTTGATCCGGGACAGGGCTATTAATTCCGGGACAGGGCTGCTATGGTGACCCTGATGTTTTTCTGACGAACTGATGAGGCTGGTATCCTTCGGCTATGGCTGTTTCCTCCTGGGAACGGTGATGAGCTATTGGGGCTTGGGACGGTTTTGGCCACCATTGCAACGCTGGTTGCTGCTCCTGGCGAGTGTCCTGTTTTATGGCCTGCTACAACCGCAGTTTTTACCATTGCTGCTAGGTTTGACGGCCTTAAACTTCTTTTGGGGGAAATTTCTTGCTCGCCAAGGTCCAGCAGGCGATCGCCCCCAGTCTTTACGGCAAGCTTTTCGGTTGTGGCAATGGCAGCCTGGGTATTGGTTGGGCTTGGGGATTTTTCTGAATCTGGCGGTGCTTTTTGGGTTTAAATATATTCCTTTTACCCTTGAGAATTTAGCCTGGCTCTGGCCTCTGCCTGGACTAGAACAATGGGCGATCGCCTTCCAAGAAACACTGATTGCGCCCCTGGGGATTTCCTTTTTTACCTTTGAATGTATTGCCTACCTGGTAGATGTATACCGGGGTGCGCCCGCTGCCCAATCTCTCTTGACATTCGGTAGTTACAAACTGTTCTTCCCCAAACTCCTGTCGGGGCCGATTACGCGCTTTCATATTTTTGCGGGGCAGGGTCGTAGAACTGCAGGCTTACTGCTCGACGAAGGGGTCGAAGGGCTATGGCTCATCGCCAGCGGCGCGGTGAAAAAAGTCCTCATCGCGGACAACCTGGGGGTTTTTGTGGAACTCTGTGCCAACAACCTCGAACGGGCGGGCAGCGGTGACCTATGGCTTTTTATCTTGGCCTATGGTCTCCAGCTTTATTTTGACTTTAGTGGCTATGTGGATCTAGCCTTGGGCAGTGCGAAATTACTCGGTTTTCAGCTCCCCGAAAATTTTGATTTTCCTTATTTTTCAACGAGTTTGGCAGAATTTTGGCGGCGTTGGCACATCAGCTTAGGGGATTGGCTACGTAACTATCTGTATTTTCCCCTGGGGGGATCCCGGCGGGGTTTGGGGCGCACCTGTGCCAATCTTTTTGTGGTGATGTTTTTAGCCGGATTATGGCATGGGGCCGCCTGGGGTTACGTCATCTGGGGCTGTCTCCATGGTTTGGGCCTAGGAATTCATCGACTAGGGCAGTGGTGTGCGAGGCGCTGGCTGTGGTTAGAGCGTTTTTGGGCGTCGCTACCCGGAATATTTGGGGCATGGCTCTTGACCCAGGCGTTTGTGTTCTTGAGTTGGGTTCCCTTTCGCTTACCCGATGGGCCCCGCGCTGTGCTAGTTCTGCGGCATCTGTGGCGTTATCCGGGGGATCTGCAATTTACCCAAAAAATTTATTTGGAGGGGCTTGGTTTGGAAAGACCTGGTTTTTTGGTGTTGTTGGGCTTGCTCTTGTTGGGGATGGGGGGAACTTATCTGGTGCAGCGCCAGTGGCAACTCCAACTAAATTGGGGCCTCAAAGTGGCGCTAATTCCCCTCTGTTTCTACGGTATTTTGATTTTTGGGCCGGAGGGGAATATTCCTTACATTTACTTTGATTTCTAAGATTTCCAGTTGGTTTGGGATTGCTGGAGAACGTACTGGGAGACGGCCTGAATTTCTTCGGGGCTGAGTTTGTCACCGTAGGCGGACATGTTGCCTTTGCCCTGGGTGACGAGATTGGCGATCGCCTCTACAGAGGTATAGCCATTTTTCTCCATCGCTCGTTTTTTGAGATTTTTGCCGCGCCGGACAATGTTGCCACCGTTGAGATGACAGCCAGCGCAATGGGCCTCAAAAATCTGGGTTCCCTGGTCGAGATCGGCACCAAAGGCAGGGGTTGCCAGGAGGGGCACCAGCAACAGAACGATCATCACAAAGACAATGACTTGGACAAGGCGTTTATTCATCGGTAATTTGGGCGAGGATTAGCGTGCGTCGGTTCTATTCTAAAAACAAGCCGATGCCGTTGTTAACCCGTCCGGCGGTGCTTGGGTGGCGATCGCTTAAATTAGCACCGATGGCGAGGGCCGAGGATCCGCCTCCATCTAAATTCAAGGCATCCGTAGCCCCCATACGCCGCAGAATATTCGCCCATTCGTTGAGGGTTGCCCCTGCTGTTTCTTCTGCTGCGCCATGGAGAGTCACCAGGAGAATTTTGTTGTCTCGGGTTCTGGCGATCGCACTACGGGAAGCCGATTGGATATTAAAGGCCGTACTAAATTGTTCTGCCTGACCATTGAGGACGACCTGGCCATTTTTCAGGAGGAGCGGGCCACCGCCGACAATATTCGGGAACGAAGCAAAACTATTGGGAGTAAATCTGGGTCGCCGTTCTAGGGTTACGCCCACGGGGAATTTGGCCGCACCGGTGCGAAAGGAACGAAACACTAATAAATAACCGCCCTGGGGGATTTCATAGCTATTTTGGCCCGCTTTCCCCGCCGTTTCTTGGCGAATGACCTGGTCGCGGCCCCCGGAGGTCATCACCGTCACCACAATTTCATTATCAACGGCTGTGGTGTAACGGCTGCCCCAGGCGCGGTCATACAGGGCGGCCCCGGCTTTCACGTAGCCGCTATTAATCAGTTCAACACTGACCTGTTCACCATTGCCCGCAATAATATCGGTTTCGACTTTGAGGCGGTCAAATTCCCAGCGGCCCGTATTGTCCCAGGCCACCGCCCCCCGATTGAGAATCGGCCCCGAACGCAAAGCTCGGTCTCCTTGGACAATCCCCAGGGGATACTGGTTATTTCGGTTAAAAAAGCCCGCATTAATGGCGGCGATCGCCTGATTAGTTTCTGATTGGATCAACAGGGGCGCTAAGCCCACGATTGTGTTGTTTTCTGGGGTGATCGGCTTGAGCTGGAGTTGCCGTTGGGCGGGGTCAATTTCGAGCCAAGTCACCCGCACAGGCCCAGAACTGGCCGCAACATTTTCCTGTCGCCACTGCACCCCAGGGAGCCATTGCACAGACCGATTTTGATTTTCCGGTTGCGATCGCAGATCCACCACCAAACGGGGCGGGTTCGCCAAACTAAAGACCTGGATCTCTGGGGTACCAGCCTTAAACACCAGTTCCGTTAAGCCATTGCTATCTTTGAGGGTAAACGGCAGTTCGTTGGTGCTTAGTTGTCCCCTGAGCCGTTGGGCCGTCGCCCCATAATCACTCTGGAGCCGCAGTTTTGTGGGGGTCACCTTTTGCCAGAGTATGGGCCGGTCTAGATCAATTACTAAGCGCGTCCCCCAGCTCTGTCGCCCCTGCCGGACGCTCAAAATTTGCCCCTTGGGGGTCGTTAGTTCCAGGACATTGCCGTTGGGCCGAGCCTGCCATTGCTGCGCTGCGGCTAGAGTGGTCACATCCAAATAACGGTAGGGGGTCGCAAAGCGGATCGGCAATTGGTAGGGGGTATTGTCAAACCAGGTGACGGCTTGCTGCCCCAAATCGAGGCCATTGCCCAATTCCATCCCCAGGGTTTTTTCTAAGGTCATCGACTCAATCCCCAGGCGCACAGTGCCATTTTCCGACCACTGGGCCCAGGCTCCCCGGAGGGTTTGACCATTGAGACGAATTTGACTGCCCTTTGTTTGAATTTGGGTATTAAGACTTACGGGATTGGCGATCGCCCGTGGGCTTGCCAGATCTCCCACCAGCAAATTAGGTGCCCCAAAACTGAGTCCAAAACAGCCCACTGTCCCCAAGAACCATTGCCAACGACGTAATCCCATCAAAGCCCACTCTTTCCTTACAACATCAACAAACACTGACTTTATCCCGGAGGAAATGTTTCACACCCCTCAAACGACCGTTCTTAAACGGTATTCCCTATTGTTAAATGAATTTATTTCCTATAATATTGCTACGCTGTCTTTAGCGTAGATTTTGTCAAGTTAGAAATTAAAGAGAGTTAACGTCAGCCCCTGGGGAAATGCAGTCGCTAAAATCCTGCCCAATGCCGCGAATGACCAGCAGTGGATAGAGATCATCGTCCCCAAAACTTGACGTTCGACAAAATATCGCTATTCTAAATAAGCCCAACGGAGATTTCTAGTCAAGCATTTCCCGTGGGTTCGTGTAGAGGCAAGTCGTCCCCAAAAATGCGTCCCCTCCCCACAGCACACCAGGTTTTTTCTACCCTAAAATTCCTAACCTATGGACCGAGACATAATGAACCATCAAGGCACCTTCTCCCAAAACAATAATAATCAAGAAACAACAAACTACTACACCGGTCCCCGTTGGCTTGTGGAAGAACGGGATGCCTGTGGTGTTGGCTTTTTGGCCTACAAAGATGGTCGCAAAACCCATAAATTAATTGAACAAACCCTGACGGCCCTCGGCTGCATGGAGCACCGGGGGGGCTGTACCGCCGATCGAGAATCGGGTGATGGTGCAGGGGTGATGACGGCGTTGCCCCATGAATTATTTGCCGAGTGGTTCCAGGCAGAGGGGATTACCCAACCGGAGCCCGAAACCTATGGTGTTGGGATGGTGTTCTTACCCCAGGCTGAAGGGGAATGCGCGGCGGCAAAAGCGTTAGTTGAAGATATTCTGACCCGTCGTCAATTTAAGATCCTAGGGTGGCGGGATGTACCTGTGGCTCCGGAAACCTTAGGCATTCAGGCCCGGGAAAACCAACCCCAGATGAAGCAGGTTTTTGTGGTCTCGGAAAAGGGGTTGACTGGCGATGAACTCGATAAAGCCCTCTATATTGCCCGCTCGGAAATTGGGAAACACCTCACCGATGTCTTTTATGTGTGTACTTTATCCTGTCGCACCATCGTTTACAAAGGCATGGTGCAGTCGGAAGTCCTAGGCAAGTTCTACAAGGATTTGACAAACCCCCTCTATAAGAGTGAATTTGCGGTTTACCACCGTCGCTTTAGTACAAATACGATGCCTAAATGGCCCCTGGCGCACCCGATGCGTTTGTTGGGTCACAATGGGGAAATCAATACGCTCATTGGGAATATCAACTGGATGAAGGCCCGGGAAAATATTCTCGAAATTCCCGGCTGGGACAAAGAAGATATTGAAGCCCTCCACCCGATTGTTAACACTGACAATAGTGATTCTTTCAATTTAGATAGTGCGATGGAGCTGTTAGTCCGGGCTGGGCGATCGCCTATGGAAGCAGCGATGATCCTCGTGCCGGAAGCCTATCAAAATCAGCCCAGCCTCAAAGCGCACCCAGAAATCACCGATTTCTATGACTACTACGCCGGAATGCAAGAACCCTGGGATGGTCCGGCATTACTGGTATTTAGTGACGGCAAAACCGTCGGCGCAACCCTAGACCGGAATGGTTTACGCCCAGCCCGCTATTGCATCACCAAGGACGGTTATATTCTCGTGTCTTCGGAAGCGGGGGTTGTGGATGTCCTCGACGAAGACATTGTGGAAAAAGGCCGCCTTGGCCCCGGCCAGATGGTCGCCGTTGATTTCCAAACCCAAGAACTGCTCAAAAACTGGGAAATTAAACAGCGGGTCGCTGAAGCCCAGCCCTATGGCACCTGGCTCAAAGAAAATCGCCAAGTCCTTGAATCCCAGGATTTCGTTGGCGATCGCCAGCAGAACGAAACTGATCTGCTCCGGCTCCAAACGGCCTTTGGTTACACTGCCGAAGACGTCGAGATGATCATCAATGCCATGGCAGAGATGGGGAAAGAACCGACCTTCTGTATGGGCGATGATATTCCCCTAGCGGTACTGTCCGACAAGCCCCGTCTGCTCTACGACTACTTCAAGCAACGCTTTGCCCAGGTCACCAATCCGCCCATCGATCCCCTGCGGGAAAGCCTGGTTATGTCCTTGAATATGTACCTTGGGGAACGGGGTAATCTTCTAGACTGTGGCACTGAGGATGCCAAGGTACTTAAACTGAATAGCCCTGTCCTCAACGAAGCAGAACTGCAACGGGTACGGGATAGCCAACTGGGAGCCACGACCCTGGCAACGACCTATGCGATCGCCAATGGCCCCGATGGTCTCCGGGGTGCCCTAGAAAGCCTTTGCACAGCAGCAGAAGCGGCCGTCCGGTCTGGCAATAAAATTATTATCCTGAGCGATCGCGCTGACGGTACTGTCGATCAAGACCACAGCTTTATTCCACCTCTCCTGGCAGTGGGGGCAGTGCATCATCACCTCATCAGCGTTGGACTCCGCTTAAGCGCTTCCATTGTGGTCGATACCGCCCAATGTTGGAGCACCCACCACTTTGCCTGCCTGGTGGGCTATGGGGCCTCCGCCGTTTGTCCCTACCTTGCCTTCGAAGCCGTCCGTCACTGGTGGCATATTCCCCGGGTACAGAAACAAATGGCCGCCGAGCAAATTCCGGCGATGACCATTGAACAGGCCCAGGATAACTATCGCCATGCCATTGAAGCAGGGCTGCTCAAAATTCTCTCTAAGATGGGAATCTCCCTGCTCCAGTCCTACCACGGGGCTCAGATCTTTGAAGCGATCGGCCTCGGTATGGAAGTGATTAATGTCGCCTTCAAGGGCACCACGTCCCGGGTGGGTGGCATGACCCTTGCCGATTTATCCCAGGAAGGGATTGCGTTCCATAGTCGTGCTTTCCCTGAACTTTCCGGCAGTAAGCTGGCTAACTATGGCTTTGTGAATTATCGCAAGGGGGGTGAATATCACATGAATTCCCCCGAAATGACCAAGGCCCTCCATAAGGCGGTGGCAGCTTACAACGACGATCAGCAAGAAGCCTTTGATCACTACGGCAACTATCAGGATTATCTAGAAAATCGCCCGGCGACTGCGCTGCGGGATTTACTGGATTTCAAGAGCGATCGCCCGGCCATTGATCTCATTGAAGTTGAGTCCGTTGAAAGTATCGTCAAACGCTTCTGCACCGGTGGGATGTCTTTAGGGTCTCTCTCCCGGGAAGCCCACGAAACTTTGGCGATCGCCATGAACCGCCTGGGTGCCAAGTCCAACTCCGGTGAAGGGGGCGAAGATCCCGTCCGCTTTAAAATCCTTGACGATGTGAATGCGAGCGGTGATTCTCCCACCTTGCCCCACCTCCACGGCTTGCGCAACGGCGACACTGCCAACTCTGCCATCAAACAAATTGCCTCCGGCCGCTTTGGGGTGACTCCTGAGTATTTGATGAGCGGTCGCCAGCTAGAAATCAAGATGGCCCAAGGGGCGAAACCCGGTGAAGGGGGACAACTGCCTGGCAAAAAAGTCAGTGAATATATCGCGATGCTGCGGAATTCTAAGCCCGGCGTGACCCTCATTTCCCCACCACCCCACCACGATATTTACTCCATCGAGGATCTCGCCCAGCTAATTTACGATCTCCACCAGATCAATCCCGCTGCGAAGGTTTCTGTGAAGCTCGTTGCTGAAATTGGTATTGGTACCATTGCTGCTGGGGTCGCCAAGGCCAATGCCGATGTCATTATGGTTTCTGGCCATGATGGTGGCACCGGTGCCTCGCCCCTCAGTTCCATTAAGCACGCAGGTTGCCCCTGGGAATTGGGTGTAACAGAAGTGCACAAGACCCTCATGGATAATCAGTTGCGCGATCGCGTTATTCTCCGGGCCGATGGCGGTCTCAAAACCGGTTGGGATGTGATTATGGCGGCGCTCATGGGGGCCGAAGAATACGGCTTTGGTTCCATTGCGATGATTGCCGAAGGCTGTATCATGGCGCGGGTTTGCCACACCAACCAATGCCCCGTCGGGGTTGCGACCCAACAACAACGCCTCCGCGATCGCTTTAAGGGAATCCCTGAGCATGTGGTCAATTTCTTCTACTTCATCGCCGAAGAAATCCGTGCCATCTTGGCCAAACTTGGCTACCGGAGTCTCAATGAAATTATTGGCCGGGCCGATCTACTCAAACCCCGTGAAAACGTCAAACTCACGAAGACCAGCGGTCTTGTCCTAGATTGCCTGACCCGCCTCCCCGATGTCCGCGACAATCGCGATTGGTTGAACCATGGCGATGTGCACAGTAATGGCCCTGTCCTAGATGATGAAATTTTGGCAAATGCCGCAGTGCAGCAGGCTATCCGTGAACAAGGTTCCCTGAGTCAAGAGATCAAGATTATCAATACTGATCGCTCTGTCGGTGCCCGGGTTTCCGGTTTTATTGCTAAGCAGTACGGCAACGAAGGCTTTGAAGGAGAGCTCAAATTCAACTTCAAAGGCTCTGCTGGTCAAAGTTTTGGGGCTTTTAATCTTTTGGGAATGACCATGCACCTCGAAGGGGAAGCCAACGATTACGTGGGCAAAGGGATGAATGGTGGTGAAATCATCATCGTCCCCCCAACCCAGTCCCAATACACGGCGGCAGATAACGTCATCATCGGCAATACCTGTCTCTACGGTGCCACCGGCGGCACCCTCTATGCCAATGGTCGCGCTGGTGAACGTTTTGCTGTGCGGAACTCGAAGGGTAAAGCCGTCGTTGAAGGGACCGGTGACCACTGTTGTGAATATATGACCGGCGGTGTCATTGTGGTGCTCGGTGATGTGGGCCGTAATGTGGGCGCCGGGATGACCGGTGGCCTCACCTACATTCTCGATGAACACAACACTCTTCCTGAAAAGATGAATACAGAGATTGTGAGTATTCAACGGGTTGGTACCGCCGCTGGAGAAAAACAATTGAAAGATCTGATCACGGCCCACGCTGAAAAGACTGGCAGCCCCAAAGCCAAGGCAATTTTGGCGGACTGGGCCACCTATCTACCCCAGTTCTGGCAAGTGGTGCCCCCTTCGGAGGCTGATAGCCCTGAAGTCAATGTTAATGCGGCAGAAAAACAACTCACCTCTGTTTAATGTGAATTGTGTGAATTACGCCTAATTAACCAGCAAATCTCCCGGCAATCATCGGGGGATTTTTTTTGGCGATCGCCTGCCCCTCCAGCCACAAAAAAAGCGCACCATCACAGTACGCTTACTCAGTCAAAATCTTGGTGAACCTGGGACGTTACGGCGTCATTAGACCAAGGCTGCTGAACGACGATAATTCTCTTGCCACTGCTCCAAGTCAGTGAGGGAACGATCCCGGTAAACACCATACCGTTCTTTTTTACTCCGTACGCGCTCCACCAGGGGCGGAATAATGCCGAAGTTGGGGGGCATGGGTTGGAAATGCTTGGGAGAAGCGCTATGGATAAAGGCGAACAAGGCTCCCATCATGGTGGTTTCCGGTAAGGTCAAAGGCGTTAATTCTTTGGCTAAACGGGCAGCATTGGTGCCGGCGAGCCATCCCCCCGCTGCTGCTGCCGTATAACCTTCGGTGCCAATTAATTGGCCAGCGGCGAGGAGGGTCGGGCGTTTTTTAAATTGCAGCGTTGCTTCGAGCAGCTCAGGGGAATTTAGAAATGTATTGCGGTGCATCACGCCCATGCGGACAAATTCCGCATTTTCTAACCCAGGAATCATGCGGAATACCCGTTTTTGTTCACCCCAACGGAGATTAGTTTGAAAGCCGACCATGTTCCAGAGTTGACCCTGTTTATCTTCCTGGCGCAGTTGTACGACTGCATAGGGGCGTTTGTTTTTGTTTTCGGGGGCGCGAAAATCACCGAGACGGGCATCGAAAAGACCTACAGGTTTTAGAGGCCCAAAACGCATGGTATCTTCACCCCGGCGAGCTAATTCTTCGATGGGGAGACAGCCCTCAAAAAATTTCGCGGTTTCTAATTCAAAATCTTTCAGTTCTGCTTGTTCTGCTTCACAAAGGGCGTTCCGAAAAGCTTGGTACTGGGCTTGATCCATCGGGCAATTCAGGTAAGCGGCTTCTCCTTTGTCGTAGCGAGAAGCGAGAAAGGCAATGTCTTGGTTGATGCTTTCGCCAATAATGATTGGACTCGCGGCATCAAAAAAGCTCATGTACTCTAAGCCCGTGAATTGCTGCAGTTCTGTGGCCAGGGCAGCGGTGGTCAGGGGGCCGGTTGCCAAGACGGTGATCCCTTCACTGGGTATTTGATCTAGGGGTTCGCGGCGAAAGGTGACTAGGGGATGTTCGGCGAGTTTTTGGGTGAGATCTTGACTAAAAACGGCCCGGTCAACGGCTAAGGCTCCCCCTGCAGGAACCCGGTGTTGATCGGCAGTACCGATGATCACGGATTGGAGGCGACGGAGTTCTTCGTGGAGCAATCCAGCGGCGCGATCGCTGGAGGCCGCCCCAAAGGAATTGCTGCAAACCAACTCAGCAAGGTCGGCGGTATGGTGGGCCGGACTTTTTTGGACGGGGCGCATCTCATAGAGGGTGACCGGAACCCCGGCTTGGGCAATTTGCCAGGCGGCTTCTGTGCCAGCGAGGCCACCACCAATTACAGTTACGGGAGGTAGGGTCTTAGTCATGGGCGGTCAAGGTCAAATAGGGTTAGGAGCGGTATTCTATCTTACATTTTGGCTTTGGGGTTTAACGATGGACGCATCGAGGTAGACAAAATAAAACCACCCCGAAGGATGGTTCGTGGCAAAAATCAAGGAAAAACTTAGGGGGCGATCGCCACCGGTCTCACCGCAGGAATATCTCGATTAACTGGGGCCGGCTCTGGTTCATCTGTTTCCGGGCCAGTTTCTTGCATCGCTAGACGATGGCAGGGGATCGTGTCCGACAAAATAGCACTCGCCATCATACCCGTATGAATTTCTAAGATCGCCTGGGGCAGGGCTTCAAACATTAGCCGTTGCCCGGGAAAAACAACCCGCTCAAAATACCAATCTTCGACATTTGTAATACGAGCAACTTGGATCTGACTGGTTGCATTTACATAGCAGCAAAGTAGAGCTTTGTTATCGTCATTTGGGACGGGATCAAGAATTTGAGCCATGGTATTCCTGGGTAAGTATTTAAATAGTCTTTTATATCTCTCGATGATAAGCTAACACCGATTGATCCCCAGTGGTTGTAACGTCCACTACAAAGACATAAGCTAAGCAAAATAGTTCTTCTTGAAAGTTTGATATTTGTTTATCTATTCGCGTTTTAGCTGGATATTTTCCAAATTTTTCTTTTGTAATTTAAGTAACAATTTTTGATATAAAACCTTACTTTTAAAAAGGTTTCTAGAGACCCAAAAGAATCTTAAGAAAAAATTAAGTTCTTTAAGTTACAAAACAATACCTTGGACCAAGACGAAAGCGAATGGGCGAAACCTTACAAATCATCGGGAACTCCATCACCATGGGTCGTTAGGAAGGGAATTGTCTGAATTCATCCCCAATGTCTAGGTATCGATCCGGCGATCGCGGTAATATCGACTGATCAAACCCGTCATTTTGCCAATTTTTTACACCATGCCTGAGTTGGAATCTTCCCGTGCCAGGGAACCTTTGAGTAGTTTGATTCTCTACCGTGCTTTCAAGTGGGGCTGTGTGAACCCGGTATTTCGGACGTATTTTCGGGGCCGGGTGTATGGGGTAGAGCATGTACCCAAGGAGGGGCCATTTATCGCAGTGAGTAACCATGCCAGCAATTTTGATCCGCCTATTTTGTCCAATTGCCTCTGCCGTCCGGTGGCTTTTATGGCGAAGGAAGAATTATTTCAGGTGCCAATTCTCAAGCAGGCGATCGCCCTCTATGGCGCTTACCCAGTGAAGCGAGGCGCCGGGGATCGGGGAGCCATCCGCGCGGCGATCAAAGCCCTTGAGCAAGGTTGGGGCGTGGGAATTTTTCTCCAGGGAACTCGGACGCCAGACGGTACGATCACCGATCCCAAACCCGGTGCCGCCCTCATTGCGGCGAAAGCCCAGGTGCCTCTTTTGCCGATTAGTCTCTGGGGCACTGAGAAAATTTTAGTCAAGGGGAAGAAAATGCCCCAGTCGGTACCGTTAACTGTACGCATTGGTGAGGCGATCGCCCCGCCCTCTGCTGTCAAAAAAGAAGCCCTGAACCAAGTAACCCAAACCTGTACCGAAGTCATTAATCAACTGCATCACCTAGGTCGTTAATTCGGTGATCCAAATCACTCCACGTAAGTGATACCGACCCCCTAAATCTAGGGTGGGGTTTGTTAGTCTAACGGTAGTTGTTTTCATGGTCTTACTTGTTCGATCATAAAAATCCAAGCCAAATCGAAATATTAGGCCAGCCTTATCACCGCTAAAGCCAACCATTTCAAGTAAGTAAGACACCATTCCTGCACAAATCCAGCTAACATTGACCAGCCATGTCCAAGGCCCAGACCGAATTTAAGATCAAGTTTTGGGGGGTGCGTGGCAGTATTCCTTGTCCTGGGCGAGAAACCGTCCGCTATGGCGGCAACACTCCCTGTGTGGAAATGCGCGTGGGAGATCAACATCTCATTTTTGATGGCGGTACGGGCCTACGTCTGCTGGGTGAAACCTTGGTCGCACAATCAGAACCGGTCACGGCCCATTTGTTTTTTTCCCACTCCCATTGGGATCATATCCAGGGGTTTCCTTTTTTTGCGCCGGCTTTTCAGCAGAAAAATTGTTTCAACATCTACGGTGTCACGGTGGACGACGAGATCCCGATCCAAAAACGGCTCCATGACCAAATGCTTCACCCCAACTTTCCGGTGCCCCTCCAGGTGATGCGGGCGGAGCTAAACTTTTTCGCTTTAGCTCTAGGAGAAACGCTTTCCCTCGGAGAGGTGCGGGTCACCAATGGGCCTCTGAATCATCCCGGTGGCGCGGTGGGTTATCGAGTGGACTGGCAAGGGCTGAGAGTGGCCTACGTCACAGACACAGAACATTACCGCGATCGCCTGGATGATCAGGTGCTACGACTCGCCCAGGGGGCTGATGTTCTGATCATAGATGCGACCTACACAGATGAGGAATATCATGATCCGCGCCATAGCAAAGTGGGCTGGGGCCATAGTACTTGGCAAGAGGCAGTGAAGGTTGCCCAGGCCGCTAAAGTGAAGCAATTGATCCTGTTTCACCATGATCCGAGCCATGGTGATGATTTCCTCGATGATGTCCAACAAGCGGCGCGGGCTATTTTTCCCCAAACGGCGATCGCCCAGGAAGGACAGACCATTATTTTGCAAGCCTCCGGAGAAGGAAATCCTAGGTTTCCGGGGCCAACCCAAGCACTATCCGTCTGATATCGGTATAAAATACGGTCAAATGTTTCGGACTGTAAAGCGTGCGGGTAATCTCATCAACAACTGAAGCGTTAACACCCACTTGCATTGCCCTGGGCAATTTTGATGGGGTGCACCGGGGACACCAGCGGGTCATTGCCCCGGCCGTTACCCAAGCCAGGGTGCTGTCCCAAGGGGAAATGGTTGGCGATCGCCTCCGAAGCTCACCCAAAATTCACGCCACCGTTGTCACCTTTGACCCTCACCCCCGGGAGTTTTTCTCTGGGAACCCCCAACATCTCCTGACTCCCCTCCCAGAAAAACAAGCATTTCTGGCGCAGTTTGGCATCGAACAGTTGGTATTACTCTCCTTTGACCGAGAACTGGCAGCCCTTTCCCCCCAGGAGTTTGTGGCCGAAATCCTCGTTAAGCAACTGCAAACCCAGTCCATTAGCGTCGGTAGTGACTTTTCCTTTGGTCGGGGGCGGAGCGGCAGTGCCACCGATCTCCAGGCGATCGCCAAAAGCTTTGGGATCGATGTCCACATCACGCCCCTGTGCCGGGAAGCCGAAACAAGGATTAGTAGTTCTGCCATTCGGGAAGCCCTGGCTACGGGACAAATCCATTACGCAAATCAACTGCTCGGCCGTCCCTACTCCCTTCAAGGCACCGTGACCCATGGTCAAAAATTAGGCCGTCAAATTGGCTTTCCCACCGCCAATCTCCAGGGAGAGGCCACTAAATTTTTACCGAAATATGGGGTCTATGCCGTGCAAGTGACCAGCGATGTTTTGCCTACCGCCCAATGGGGCATACTAAACATTGGGTGTCGCCCCACGGTTACAACCACAGCCCTACCGACGGTGGAAGTGCATCTCTTGGATTATCACCAGGATCTCTATGGGGCCACCTTGAAGGTTGATCTCCTCCATTACCTACGTCCAGAACAAAAGTTTGCCTCCCTCCAGGCCCTCCAAAATCAAATTCACCAGGATGGCGATCGCGCCCGTACCCTGCTCACCTCCTCCTCCAATCAGCATGAAAGAACGCATTCGTGACCTCACCGATAACCTCTCAAAAACCATCGTCGGCAAAGAAGATGCCATTCGTCTTGTGCTCGTGGCGATGTTAAGTGGGGGCCATGTGCTCCTCGAAGATGTCCCCGGCGTCGGTAAGACCCTTTTGGCCAAATCCCTCGCCCGTTCCGTCAATGGCCGTTTCCAGCGGATTCAATGCACCCCCGATCTCTTACCCAGTGACATTACAGGCACCAATATTTGGAATCCCAGTAGCCGTGAATTTGAATTTTTATCCGGCCCTGTGTTTGCCAATGTCCTCCTCGCCGATGAAATTAACCGGGCTACCCCCCGCACTCAGTCCGCGCTCCTTGAAGTAATGGAAGAGCAACAGGTGACCGTCGATGGTGAAGCCCGTAAAGTGCCCAAACCGTTTTTTGTGATTGCGACCCAAAACCCCATCGAATACCAAGGCACCTTCCCACTCCCAGAAGCCCAGATGGATCGGTTTATTCTTTCTCTCACCCTTGGTTATCCTGGTTTTTCTGAGGAAGTGGATATGCTCCAACTCCACCAATCCCGCATTGCCCCAGAGGAACTCAAGCCCTGTATTTCCCTAGATGACATGCGTGAACTCCAAAGTCTCGTCAATAAAATCCATGTCGAGAAATCAATCCAGGAATACATTGTCAAAATTGCCCAAAAGTCCCGCAATTATGAAGGAATTATTCTAGGGGTTAGTCCCCGGGGCACAGTAGCCCTCCAGCGGGCCGCCCAAGCCTATGCTTTTCTGGCGGATCGAGATTTTATTACGACCGATGATATTAAATACCTCGCGCCGTTTGTTTTAGCCCACCGAGTGATTGTCACCGGGGGCAAAGGCGCAAAGGACGTGATCAAGACTTTGGTGGCCACAATTACCGATCCCTCAACGCCCAATAGCGACTACAGTTTGCCAACGACTTAAAAACACCGTGTTAAGATTAGTAACGTTTTGTGTTTTTAGGATTAATGGGGCAACTGGATGTTCGGCAAAATTTCCCTGGGTAGTGTGGGTTTAGTGGTGGGAGGCATCCTCTCGGTGGTGGGTTTCGCGGCCTATGGCTTTGGTAATGCCACCTTAAATTTGGCGGGGATGTTCTATGGCATCCCCATTCTTTTGGGGGGGTTAGCCCTCAAGGCAGCGGAAATTAAACCGATCGCCTATAGCCAAGAACCTTCTCCAGACTTGCAAGCACTACGGGATAGCCAGGCAACGGCAACCCAACAGCAAATCAGAAAGGATGTGACCCGATATCGCTATGGTCAGGACTGTCATTTAGATGATGCCCTAGAACGTTTGGGGTTAAGCCCAACAGACGAGGAACGGCCTCTATTGCACCACATCCGCGAGGAATCCCGGGAAGGGCGCTATGCGTTGGTATTGGAATTTAAGTCGCCGTTATTTTCCCTGGAAGATTGGCAAACGCGCCGGGAAAAAATTGAGCGGTTTTTTGGCCCGGATGTCACGGCGGCGATCGCCCAACCCACAGAAGATGAAATTGAACTGGCATTAATTCGCGCAGAATAGCTTATGGGGCGATCCATTTATAAAACTTTACGATGTTGCTAAGTATTGCAAAGGAAATAAAGCAAAGGCTCAGCTTTGGGCAAAACTAGGGACAATTACGCTAAAAAATCCAAAATTTATTTAATCGTTATTTAGGAGTCAAGATTTATGTCCCTTGCCCTTACCGTTGCCGCTGCTGTGCCCACCACCATGGCCTGGAGCCCCAAAGTCGCCATTGTGATGGTGATCTGCAATGTTTTGGCGATCGCCATTGGGAAAGCCACCATTAAGCACCCCTCCGAAGGCCCCGCATTACCGATGTCTGATATGTTCGGTGGTATGGGTCTCCCCGCACTCCTCGCAACCACGAGTTTCGGACATATCCTCGGTGTTGGGGTCATCCTCGGCTTGGGTAGCATGGGTGCGATCTAAAGAACCTGTGTTTGCTGGTCTGATTTGAGCTTGTTATTTTTAAAATTCGTCGTTTTGTCTTTTGTTTTGGAGAAGGTTGTTGTATCCCCGGAGTTTTTCTGGGGATTTTTGTTTTGGTGGGTGGTCTTAAAATCTAAGGGCGATCGCCCTCGGTTAGCAACGACGTCGAACAACGCTAGAAAATTAGCTGTTTTACAATAAAAGGCTAAACCTCCATTGCAACTGCCCGTCCAAAGTTGACCGCCCCTATGCTCGCCGAAATTAAAAGCCTTGCTGAAAAATTAGCACCCCGTTTAATTGAAATCCGTCGCCACATCCACGCCCACCCCGAATTAAGTGGCGAGGAACAGCAAACAGCGGCCTATGTGTCTGGGGTCTTGTCTTCCTGTGGCATTGCGGTACAGGAGTCGGTGGGCAAAACTGGGGTAGTCGGTAACCTCCGGGGCCAAGGTACAGACCCGCGCACCCTAGGCATTCGCGTCGATATGGATGCGCTGCCAATCCAAGAATGTACAAACTTAGACTATGCTTCTACCCGCATGGGAGTGATGCACGCCTGCGGCCACGATGTACATACAACGGTGGGTCTGGGAGCGGCGATGGTTTTGGCTCAACTCCCGGAGGCGATCGCCGGTAATATCCGCTTTTTGTTTCAGCCCGCCGAAGAAATTGCCCAGGGAGCAAAATGGATGGTCGATGATGGGGCCTTGGTGGGGGTCGATGGGGTGATTGGCTTGCACGTTTTTCCGACCATTCCCGCTAAAACCATCGGGATTCGCTACGGTGCCCTCACCGCCGCCGCCGACGATTTAGAAATTTTTATCTACGGCGAATCGGGCCATGGTGCCCGTCCCCACCAAGCCATTGATGCCATTTGGATTGCCGCCCAGGTGGTCACAGCCCTACAACAGTCGATCAGCCGCACCCAAAACCCCCTGCGGCCCATTGTCCTCACCATTGGCAAAATTAACGGGGGCCGGGCCGCCAATGTCATTGCCGATGAGGTACACATGACCGGCACAGTGCGATCGCTCCACCCCGAAACCCATGCCGATCTCCCCCAATGGATTGAAAATATCGTCGCCAACATCTGCAATACCTACGGCGCAAAATATAAGGTCAACTACCAGCGGGGGGTGCCTTCGGTGCAAAATGATCCCGGTTTGACGAAAATCCTCGAACAGGCAAGTCGGGAAGCCCTTGGCGATCGCCATGTAGAAATTTTGCCGGAGCCTTCCCTGGGGGCCGAGGATTTTTCCATGTACCTCGAAAATCTCCCCGGAACGATGTTTCGCTTGGGGGTCGGTCACCAAAACCGCTTGAACTACCCCCTGCACCATCCCCTCTTTGACATTGATGAAAGTGCGATCCTCACCGGGGTCATTACCCTCGTCTACACAGCCCATAAATATTTCCAACACTCGCCCTCTGATTAACCCAAAATTAATCAGGATATTGAACAATAGGAAGGGTTATTCCCCAAAAATGTAAGGATCTTTACATAATGGCATTTGATAAACGCTACATGCGCCAAGTCCATCGTCGCTTAGTTCCCATCATGATTGCGCCTCTTCTTTTGACCATGTTGACAGGGGTACTCTTCCAAATCGCTGATATGACGGACAATGGGGCGAATTTTGCCTGGCTGCTTGATCTCCATAAGGGCGAGTTTGGTCCTTTGAATTTAGAGGCAATTTACCCATTTCTGAATGGTTTGGGTTTATTGATCTTGATTATCACGGGTCTCATTATGTGGTGGAGTGGTCGGCCCCGGAAGCGGCAAGAGTCTTGAAACTTGGTAGGATTGAAAGCATTCGCAAGCAATCGTCGGGTATGACCATTAAAATCGCCCATCTCGGGCCAGCGGGAACGAATGCAGAAGCAGCAGCCCAGACCTATCAGGAATGGTTACAGCGGGATAGTGAAGCCACCGTTGAACTATTGCCCTGCCAAAGCATTGCCCAAAGTTTGTATGCCCTTGCCCATGACGAGGTAGATCGGGCGGTAATTCCGGTGGAAAATTCCATCCAAGGTTCCGTGGCTATTTCCCTCGATCTGGTTTGGGAGTTACATCCCCTTTCCATTTGTCAGCAAATCATCCTGCCAATTCACCATGCGTTGATTTCCTTTGCCCAGGATTTTAGCGAGATCAAAGAAGTTCGTTCCCATCCCCAGGCCCTCGCCCAATGTCAGCGTTGGCTCGAAAAACATTTGCCCCATGCAGCGTTAAGGGAAGCCAATTCAACAACGGCTGTCTTAAGTAACCTCAAGGATAATCCTCACCTAGGGGCGATCGCCGCGCCCCGGGCTGCGCACCTTTACCATTTACCGATCATGGTGGATGCCATTGGTGATTTTCCGCAAAATTGCACCCGGTTTTGGGTTTTAGGGAAAGAAATCCAAACGGCCGGAGATGTGATTTCCCTTGCCTTTACCCTGCCGGCAAAAATTCCTGGGGTTCTGGTGAGCGCCCTGGAAGTCTTTGCTCGCCGCAAAATTAATCTCAGCCGCATCGAATCGCGCCCCACAAAACGTTCCCTGGGGGAATATTTATTTTTTGTCGATATCGATGGTTGTCTAACAAATCCCGATGTCCAGGCGGCTTTGATGGAGCTCCAAACCCATACAGAAATTTTAAAAATTCTCGGTAACTACCGCACGATTCCCTTAGTTTCCCTAGGGGCAACGCCTGCCCCGGTTACTGACTCTTCGTCGTAGGATGTTCGTTGTCGCTTGAGAAAACAAAACGGCAAGTAACGGATAAACCACTCCTTAGCCAGCGATGGAGGGAGAATTAACAGGAGAATGAACTACTCCAGCCTAAGAGACATGGAGTTTCCGACGCTTCATCGCTCCTAGTTGCCTCATGCTTCCGCAATCGGTAGAGCTTGGCAGCTCTGCGTCTAAAGAGGCCAGTTCCTGACCCCTTGCCCAGGCTAAATTAACCTGAGCTGCATTGATTCTTTTTAAGTGATCAATGTGGCTACTGTTATAGCATATTATTTCCACACTGGTTGGCTACTTCCGTTTCTCTTCAGTAGCCGCGCTATCCTTCCCTACCCTAAAGAGGGATAGGGACTGCCGCGCCCAAGTTCAGGGGGAATACTGGTCGCCCCATTCAGGTCAGGGCTAGTCTTGCTTGGTAGGCGTTCCTCAATCATGGCGATCGCCCGGGTCACACTTTCGGGGAAAATCACTACCAGAGCCTCCTGGGGCGCTTCATCGAGGGCGACAGTCAAGGCCCGTTGTTCATCGAGGATCATCTCATATTGACAATCCGGATTCTCTTCGCAAATCCCCTGGCGGATTAAATCTGCCACTTCTCCTTCACGGCGGCCCCGTTTATCATCGTCCTCTTTAACGATAATGCGGTCAAAAACCGCAGCGGCAATGCGGCCCAATAAAATTAAATCTTCATCGCGGCGATCGCCAGGGCCACCCACCACCCCAATCCGTTTGCCGGGCCAGTTTTTCACAAAGGCGCCAACGGCCTCATAACCGGCTGGATTATGGGCGTAGTCTACCAGCGCATGGTGTGTTCCCAAATCAAAAAGATTCATCCGTCCTGGAGTCTGGGCTGCCGAAGGCTTAAAGGTTCGTAGTCCCTGGCGAATATGCTCAATATCAACCCCCTGGGCGAAGGCCGCCAAACAAGCGGCAAGGGCATTAGCAATCATAAACGGCGCCATTCCCCCCATCGTTACCGGCGCGTGCTTCACATGCTCCACCTGCAACTTCCATTCCCCTTCTAACAAAGTTAGATAGCCATTGTCATAAACCGCCGCCAAGCCACCCCGCCGTATATGTTCTAGAACCAACGGATTATCCGGCTGCATCGAAAAATAAGTCACCTTACCCCGCACCTTTTCGGCCATGGCAGCCACGAGGGGATCATCAGCATTTAGGACTGCATAGCCATCGGGGCTAACTGTTTCAGCAATCACTCCCTTGACCTGGGCCATTTGCTCAATGGTGTTAATATCTCCCAAACCCAGATGGTCTGCGGCGACATTCAGTACAACCCCCACATCACAGCAATCAAACGCCAAACCCGCCCGTAAAATCCCACCACGGGCCGATTCCAGAACAGCCACCTCCACCGTTGGGTCCTGGAGAATCATCGCCGCACTCTGGGGGCCAGTATTATCACCCTTTTGGGCAAGATAATCACCGATGTAAACGCCGTCTGTGCTGGTATAACCTACAATTTTCCCTGTTTGACGATAGATATGGGCCGTCAAGCGGGTGGTGGTGGTTTTGCCATTGGTTCCCGTAAGGGCAATGATGGGGATGCGGCTGGGAGCACCATCGGGATAAAGCATATCCAGCACCGGGGCCGCCACATTGCGGGGTAAACCACGGCTCGGAGCCACATGCATCCGAAAACCAGGGGCGGCATTAACCTCCACAATTACCCCATCGGTATCGGGGAGGGGTTGGGTAATGTCCTCGGTGACTACATCAATCCCGGCAATATCCAAGCCGATAATTTTGGCGACTCGCTCAAAGAGCCACACGTTGTAAGGGTGAATATCATCGGTACGATCAACGGCAATGCCGCCTGTACTTAGGTTTGCTGTGGCCCGCAGATAGGCAATTTCTCCGTCCTGAAGCACGGTGTCAAGGGATAAACCTTGGCGATCGAGCACTTTCAGGGCCGTTTGGTCGATCACGATGCGGGTGAGGACATTATCATGGCCATCACCTCGGTTGGGGTCGCGGTTGGTTTCTTCGATGAGGGTTTCAATGGTTGAGCGGCCATCTCCCACCACATGGGCGGGTACCCGTTCAGAGACGGCGACGAGCTTACCGTTAATGACCAATACCCGGTGGTCACTGCCCTTGTAGTAACGTTCTACAATCACGGAGCGGGTTTTTGAAGCTTCACTGGCGAGATCATAGGCGTGCTCTGCGTCAGCCCAGGTTTTGATATCAATGGTAATGCCGCGGCCATGGTTACCATCGAGGGGTTTAATCACAATGGGATAGCCACCAACGTCTTCAATGGCATCCTCAAGGTCATCTAAATAGCGAATCACGGTACCACGGGGCACGGGTACACCTGCATCGGCCAAAATATTTTTGGTGCCTTCTTTGTCACAGGCTAATTCAACGGCTAAAATGCCGGATTGGTTGCTGAGGGTCGCTTGGAGCCGTCGCTGGTGTAGGCCATAACCCAGTTGAATCATGGAGCGGGCACTGAGCAATGACCAGGGAATGCCACGAGATTCAGCCTCTTTGACGATGGTTTCGGTACTAGGGCCAAGGGCTGAACTGGCACAGAGATCTTTGAGGTCGGCAATATCTTGATCGAGTTCTTTGGGGGAATAGTGCCCGGTGTCGAGGATGGATTGGCAGAGGCGCACAGCGGCCCGCCCTGCATAACGCCCAGCTTGCTCGTAGATGTATTCAAAAACGACATTGTAGACACCGTGATCGCCAGTGGCCCTGGTGCGACCAAACCCAACGGGCATGCCAGCTAATTCTTGGAGTTCGAGGGCGACATGTTCAACGATATGACCCATGAGGGTGCCTTCCCGGACACGGCTTAAAAAACCACCCCGGCAGCCGGGGGAGCAATAGTGTTCGACAAGGCTGGGCAAGGTTTCGCTGAGGGCTTCGTAGAATCCGCTAATTTCGTTGGAGGGGATTTCTGCAATTTCTTCGAGATCGAGACGCATGACGATCAACTTTTTGCGTCGAATACTCCAATAGTTTGGGCCTCTGAGGGTTAGGGTCTTGAGGATTCTCATGGGTTGGCGTGGTTGAAAGTCTGGTGGGGCTGGGCGCAAATGCCGACGGGTGGGCGATAATCGGCGTTAGAGTACTGCTGGGGATGGCAATGGTCTATTAAGAGGAAATGGTGAACTGGAGGATGACATTTGGCGATCGCCCTAGAATTGCTAATTATTCTAGGACAATTTGTTCGTGGATTATTTGTCGGTTAGTGACCATCATTTAAAGGTTTCCGGACATTGGCCGGTGGTTTTTGAGGTCGTAGCGATCGCCATGGCAGAGGACATGCAAATGCAAATTATGGAGACTCAACGGTTCAGATGTATCGACGCGGGACTGATTTGTGTGGGTCAAATCCTGGGCATCAACAATGGTGACCGTCCCCCGGCCTAGGACTTCTAAATAGCCTTCCTGCTCAAAGACCGCCGCCGTATCTTCGTCAATGCCGATGCCCAGACGATCCGGATGTACGGCAATGGTACTGAGGAGGCGCACCATGCGATTGCGGTTGTGAAAATGCTGATCGACGATAATTTCTGGAATCATCCCCAGACCCATGGCCAAATCCACGAGGCCTCGGTTGGGAGATTCACCGCTACTGCCCCCGGCAATCATGTGGTGGCCCATCACTGCTGCCCCGGCGCTAGTGCCAGCGAGGGTGATTTCGCCGCTGTGGATCCGTTGGCGAATGCGCTCCATTAATGGTGTATCTGAAAGCAGACCACAGAGCCGGAGCTGGTCGCCGCCCGTCATAAAAACGCCAGTACAATCTTCAACAAATTCTTGGTAATAGCGGTCTTCGGCATGGATGCGATCGCGCACGTCCAAAACCTTGACCTTGGCGACGCCCATGTCCTCAAAAATTCGTTGGTAGCGATCGCCAATCAATAACGGTTCGCGGGATGCCGACGGAATAATGGCGATCGCCGCCTCGGTTCCCCCAGACCGCCGGAAGAACGAAGCGAGAATCTCCTTACCATGAACCTTATCTTCCGCTCCCCCAATGACAAGGATGGAACTCTTAAAAGAAGTTTGCTGAGCAAGAGAAGTTTCTGACGGCATTAGTTTAATCTTGAGGACAGATGAGTGGCGAAATTCCAGATCCGTTTGTACTTGGTGCAGCCACCATTGGGCCCGAGCCATTGACCAGATTCCTACGGTCTGAACCCTTACCAAAAGAACCAGAGAAATCCAGAAAAATCCCCACAATTATTGCATAGTCCTTGTCATTCTCAAATTAGCTGATTATTCTTTTTTAGGTCAAAAAACCATCACTTTCACTCCCCCTTTTTCTATGGCTTTACATTTCGATCTTGTGACCCTTTTTCCGGATTTTTTTACCTCGCCGCTCCAGTCCGGCCTCCTGGGAAAAGCTTTAGGGAAAGGCATTGCCACCGTTAACTTCACCAATCCCCGGGACTTCACGACGGATAAACACCGGAGCGTTGATGATGAACCCTACGGAGGCGGTGCAGGGATGCTATTAAAACCAGAACCCCTCTTTGCGGCAGTGGAGTCTTTACCTATGCAACCCAAACGGGAGGTGATTTTGATGACGCCCCAAGGACAACGACTTGATCAACAGCTTTTGGCGGAATTAACCACCTATGACCAGTTGGTTTTAATCTGCGGCCATTATGAGGGGGTCGATGAACGGGTGCGGGAGCATTTGGTGACCCGGGAAATTTCCTTGGGTGATTTTGTCTTGACCTGTGGCGAAATTCCGGCGTTGACGTTGCTCAATGGGGTGATTCGCTTACTGCCGGGCACGGTGGGAAAAGAGGCGTCCCTCAAGGCCGATAGTTTCCAGGTGCCGCTGTTGGACTATCCGCAATACACGCGCCCCGCTAAGTTCCGGGGGTGGGAAGTGCCAGAGGTCTTGCGGTCTGGTAATCACCAAAAAATTGCGGCATGGCGCTTGGCCCAGCAAATTGAACGCACCCAAGTACGACGGCCGGATCTGTGGGCGGCTTGGCAAGCTTCTCAAGGGGAGGTTCAGGAATGATTGTGAGTCTTTATCACCGATTACTGGGAATGATCTTGGCGATCGCCAGTCAGTTTGAGAGCAATGATCCTTCGCCGCTGATGCTGTCGCTGCAGACCTTGATGACCCAGTACAACGAAATGGGGGTACCGGGTAATTGGCGACCCCAGTTTACCGAGGAGCCTTTAGAAAATGGTTTTTTGTTGTTGCCATTGTTGGTGTTTTGCCATGAAGATCCCCAGGATTTAGGCGATCGCCTGGGGGAATTTGACCTGCCCCAGGAACACTGCGCTGTGGTGCTGGATTTAGCCTGTGTCCTGAGTGCTTGTTTCCGGGAAAAACTCGCCCCTGGTAACTTCCGCGCCCACATCGCGCGATATTCTCCGGTTGGTGCACTGCTACAATCCCACTGGACTTCCGGGCAGACCTGGGTAAGCTTGGATCGGGCGATTCGAGCAGGGAAGCACCCTAGGACAACCCAGCAACGCCTGCTCATCTACGGGGCGATCGCCTATGGTAACGGTCGTTGGCCAGAGAGCTTAGCCCTAGTCCAAACAGAATCAAGTATTATCAGCCTTTGGGTGGCAATTTTTGTCGGTGTCCTCCGGGGCGATCGCCATTTACCTCTATGTTTACGGCTACATCATGATTTAGAAGCAATGGAAACCCAAGTCTTGCAGTTTTGGAGCCGCTGGTCGGGACTTCCCCCAGAAAATCAGTTACAGTTGGAGCAAGTACCACTCATTGCGAGTCCGTCCGTTCTCCAATATCGCCCCCAGCTTCAACTTATTTCCCAACGCCACCTTGTTTAGCACCCTGCGACCGATTGAATCTTCTGCGCTCGGTGGATGTCTGAATTAATCGCATTTTTTTCAATTTGCATATGAATTTTTGGTCTAATTCCAAACAGCATCGGGGCCAAGGGCAATCTCCCACCCGGCGGAAGTCGCCTAGCCAACTTTCTGCTTCGGTATTGGCAGTGGTTGCGGTCACCTCCTTAACCAGCGTCATTGGCGATCGCTTCTATAACCAACCGCAATTGGCGGTGGATACCATTGCACCAAAGACGATCACGGCTCCCACCGACGGCGAATTTGAAGATACCAAGACCACCGAGGCCAAACGCCAGGAAATTCGTCAGGGCGCTATCCCCAGCTTGAAGCGAGATCCGGAACTGACACCAACCATCAAGCAAGATCTCAAAACCCTCCTCGATGACATTAGCCGAATCCGTACCATTTCCGGTGAATTTCCGTTTCTCGATCCCCAAATTTTATCGGTTCCGAGCCAAACAACGCTCCGCCAAGCCAGCGATGCCCAATGGGAAACGGTATTGGCGATCGCCGATCAACTCGAAATATCTCCCCTGCCGCCCCTCGATACCTTGCTGCCCACGGATGCAAGTTTGGCGACCCCGACCCGGGAACTCTACGGCTATGCAGGGGTAGCTGGCCCGGCGGCAGTGCAAAGGCTGATCACGACGATCATGGTTGCCCGGGAAGGTTATCAACAGGCGATCGCCGAGGCCCAAACTACCTTTAACACCGACCTGTTCCAAACCCACCAAACGTTTTTACTCCGCTTGTCTGATGCAGAATGGGAGCAAGTTCGTACTGATATTCTCCAGGCCGGCGATCGCATTTTGACCCAGGGGATTCCCCCCGGCATTTCCCAAAGCCTCCTCCAGGAAACCGTCCAAGTACAACTCGAAAACGACAGTTCCGGGCGCGCCTTTGCCATCGACGCTTTAACCCAAATTCTCCGCCCCAACCTGATCGAAGACCGCGAAGAAACCAAACGTCGTTCCGAACAGGCTGCCCTCGCCGTGGAACCCGTCGTTGTGAGCATTGATGCCGGCGAGGTAATTGTCACCAAGGGGGAACAAATTAGCCAGGAAGATTTTGTTCTGCTCGATGGCTTTGGCCTCAGCGATCGCCAAATTAATTGGCTGGGTCTCGGTGGTTACGCCCTCTTGGTTAGCGGTGGCGTTGCCATAACCATCATTGTCGTTGCCAAAACCAAAAAAAACCTGCGTCGGCGTGATTGGGTGTTGCTGCTGCTCATTAGCCTGAGTACCCCCCTCCTTGGCCTAACGAAATTCCCCTACAACAACAACTTACCAGCCGTCGGACTACTCACTGGTAGCCTCTACCATCCCCACATTGCGATCGCCCAAGTGGCCCTCTTATCTGGGATTACGGGCATTAGCGACGAAGACATTAAATGGGATCACCTCATTGCGGCCACCGTCGGCGGGCTCATTGCGGCCCAACAAAGCGGTAAATTGCGCTCCCGGGAAGAACAAGCCACCCTCGGCTTTACCATTGGGGCCATGCAAGCCATCATTAGCCTCGCCTGGAATCTCATTGCTAGTGCCAGTGCCGAGACCCTCTGGTATGTGCTATTGCCAGAAGCTCTGATCTTCGGAGTATCTGGCACCATCTGGATTATTATTGCCCTCGGACTCTCTCCCTATCTGGAACGCTTTTTTGAACTCCTGACCCCCATTCGCTTGGCCGAACTTTCCAATCCGAACCGTCCGCTGCTCGCCAAGCTTGCTAAAGAAACACCTGGAACCTTTCAACACACGCTATTTGTTGCCTCCCTCGCCGAGGCCGCCGGTCGCCAATTAGGCTGTGATGTGGAATTAATCCGTGCCGGAACCCTCTACCATGACATCGGTAAAACCCATGACCCCCAAGGTTTTATTGAAAATCAGCAGGGCGGCCCCAATAAACATGACAAGCTTAGTCCCTACGAAAGTGTCGAGATTATTCGCAAGCATGTGACGGAAGGGGAAAAAATGGCTAAAAAACATAAGCTTCCCAAGGCCATCCGCGACTTCATCCCAGAACACCAGGGGACGATGCAAATCTCATATTTTTACCACCAAG
This sequence comes from Picosynechococcus sp. PCC 7003, assembly GCF_001693255.1. Lineage (NCBI taxonomy): Bacteria > Bacillati > Cyanobacteriota > Cyanophyceae > Chroococcales > Geminocystaceae > Picosynechococcus > Picosynechococcus sp. PCC 7003. The sequence goes on along the minus strand of NZ_CP016474.1, from coordinate 2,635,159 downwards.
CCCGCGCCCTAGCTGAAAAAGAAGGCCAACCCCCAGAGAGTGTGGATGAACAGTTATTCCGGTATGCTGGCCCCATCCCCCAATCGCGGGAAACAGGCGTTGTAATGTTGGCGGATAGTTGTGAAGCGGCCCTGCGCTCCCTGAAAGAAGCAACCCCCGACCAAGCAGCCATTATGGTCAATCGTATATTTCGGGCTCGTTGGCAGGATGGTCAATTAGCTGAATCTGGCATTGAGAAAAATGAGTTGCCGTCCATTGTGGATGTTTTTGTAAAAGTGTGGGAGCAATACAATCACAAGCGCATTGCCTATCCCCAAGCGGCATTGGAGTCTCGCCGTTAACCCCAGGGCAGAAGTTGTTAAGATCTGTAAATAAATCTCTAGGCTGACCCATGGAATTGACATATCTCGACAGTAATAGCTGGCTCATTGAGATGGCTGGCAAACGCATTTTGTTGGATCCGTGGCTAGTGGGCTCGTTGATGTTTGGGAATACACCTTGGCTATTTAAAGGCGATCGCCCCCAGGATCGGCCCATTCCCAAAAACGTTGACTTGATTTTGTTATCCCAAGGGCTACCAGACCATGCCCATGTACCGACCCTAGAGCAGTTGGATCACGCCTTACCCGTTGTCGGCTCCCCGAATGCGGCCAAGGTTGTGCAATCTCTGGGTTATCAAACCATCCACACCCTAGAGCACCACCAGAAATACACCATTGACAACTTAGAAATTCTGGCCCTGAAAGGGTCTCCGGTGGGGCCAACAACCTTTGAAAATGGCTACCTGCTCAAGGATCTCAGCACTGGGCAAACCCTTTACTACGAACCCCACGGTTACCATTCCCCGGAAGTAAAACAGTATGCTCCGATTGATGTTGTGGTGACGCCATTAATTAATCTCACCCTGCCCCTCCTCGGCCCCGTAATCAAAGGTCAAGCGAGCGCGTTGCAAGTGTGTGAATGGCTAAAACCCCAGGTGATTTTACCCACTGCTGCTGGCGGAGATGTCAACTTTGAAGGGTTGGTGATGAAGTTCCTTAAACCCCAAGGTACTGTTGCTGACTTTAAGCAAATGCTCCACCAAAAACAGCCTGATACCCTCGTTTTAGAACCGACGCCAGGGACGCCCTGTACCGTTTTGGCCTAAAAAGCACTCTATCTCAAGTTCCCCGAATCCTGAATAGGTTATACTAAAAAACTGCTCATCTACCCGTAGCGATCGCCTAGTTTTGACTATGAAAAATCCTTCCCTGCGCCAAGAACCTCGATATGCGCCTGCCTCTGTGATTGCCCTAGAGCAAAAGACATCGTTACTAGAATGGCTAGAAGAAAACGGTCGCATTATCTACCGTGAGAAAAAAGACGACATCATCGATGAGATGGCAGACGATCAAGATTTATCTGAGCTGATGGATGAAGACGGCTTTGAAGATGACGACGATGACGATGATGCTGACCTTGATTAATCTTCTTAAAGAGAATTTTCCCTAGAAATCTTTGAAGAAAGTTACGAGACGATTTCAATCCACAAATGACCTGTGGATTTTTTTATTTGAAGTTTTCTCCTCAGCTCCATTTAGAAGGGTTTAACGGCAAAGGGTTGAAATCCCCGCCCCTTGGGGCGTAATGCTCTATAATCATATCGCTGACACGGCAACGGATAGCGAAAACCAAGCTAGACACATACAAAGTATTTTTTGTGACCGTGATTTTTGTCCTCGGGAACCGGGGAGTCCGCCTATCGCCAGAATATAAGACTCGCTATTCCTCGGAATAGAAAGCTGTTCTTTGGGTAGGAAGCCCCGCTGCTTGCGGCGGGGTAGTTCACCTCAGCCCATCAGCAAATAAATGATCGCTTGCAGCCGCTGCTAAGGAATGCGCCGAAGTTGCTAACCCTCAAAGGTTTGATTGGATTGCTCATGAAACATTCAACTCTCCCTATGTTATAAACTTTTCTGAGCGGTGGTGGGGGGTATGCAACGCCTGTAAATCGATGCCGAGGGGAACGATACCGCTGGGATTGAGAGGGAATAGGGAGCGGTAATATTCCTGTTGGATCGTCTTAAGGGGACAGGTGGCGGCAACACCCGGCAGTTGATAAATGTCCCGTAGATAACCCCAAAGATTTTTGTAATCACAGATGCGACGGCGATCGCATTTAAAGAGGCCGTGGTACACCAGATCGAAGCGAATCAGGGTGGTAAACAGGCGGATATCGCAGAGAGTGAGTTGGTTGCCCAAAAGATAGCGGCGATCGCCTAAGCGTTCATCGAGATCATCTAGGGTTTGAAAGAGTGCTGTCGCTGCTTGGTCATAGGCAGCTTGGGTGCGGGCAAAGCCACATTTGTAAACGCCATTGTTAACGGTGTGATAGATCAGATCATTCAGGCGATCGCCTTCTGCTTGTAAAGCTTGGGGGTAGAGATCCCGCTCTGGAAATTTCGCAAACTGATTAAAGGCAGCATTGAGCATCACAATGATCTCTGCGCTCTCGTTATTAACGATCTGATACGTTTGGCAATCCCAGAGCACTGGCACAGAACAGCGACCCTTGTAACCCGCCTGTCCCAATTGATAAAGCTCTTTCATACTGCGGCAACCCGTGGGGTCATTTTCCAGACGCCAGCCCCCCACAGATACATCGGCGATCGCCACACTCAACTCAACTACATCCTCTAGGCCTTTGAGAATGCGGGTAATGGCCGTCCGGTGCGCCCAGGGGCAAGTGAGGCCAATGTAAAGTCGATAACGGTTGGGCTCGGCTGGAAACTGTTCAGAACCAACCCAATGGCGAAATTGACTCTCGACCCGTTGAAAATTGCCCGTCGGATCGCTGGGGGCTAGTGGAGACATTAGGGTTTGCCAGAGGCGATGCCAGACAAATTGTGCTGTTTGAATCAAGAACTTTGGGGGAACTGCCATAAAGCGATTATTTATTCCACAGTTGCGCCAATTGTTGGGTTTTAAGTCCTGCTTCGATGGCTTCTAGCACCCTAGTCATGCCTGTGGTGTTGATAATTTCATATTTTCTGTCTGCTTTTTTACAGGCTTCCATGGCCCGCTCCGTCATGGAATGGCTCGCATAGCCCGTGATAATCAAAATGAGGTCAACATTAGTCACCTGGGCTTCCCCCTGGGCGGAAAGCTGGAGGCCGTCCTGTTCGCTGTACCATTGCAATTCCACCTGGGAATTCCGCAGGCGATTTTTGACGGCGGTTTGGAGGCGATCATGTCCCCCAAAAACTAAGACTTTTCCAGCAAGATCGGCATACAGTTCAGGGCGTTTGTCGGATTTGCGGTGGCGGGATTTAGGTTGAATATTGGGGTGGTGTTCCGTGCGGGAACGGTTTTCGAGAGCTTTGTTGTAGATAAAGTTGAGAGTTTGTTCGTGGGTTCCCCGCAGCCGGGCAACGGGGCCTTCTTCGCTATGTTCATTGATTTGGTTAATCAGGGCATCGACCACTTCTTCGAGGGCGCCAATTTCCTTGAGATCTTCGACATAACCCCGGATGGCGATCGCCGCATCGGTGGCACTAAAAAAGTCCTGCTGTTCAAAGATCATATCGAGCAGATCATCCCGGAGATCAGATTGCCAGCGTTGGACTTTTTCCCGCGCTTTTTCTTCTAAAAGTCTTTCTTCCCGGAGTACCAGTTGGGCATCGACAATTTCAGTGGCTTTTTCGGGTATTTCGGCTATTTCACGGCGAATATCTGCAGCTTTTTCCTGTAATTGTTGGATTATGTCGGCATTGTGATATCCTTCCGCCCGGTAGGTACTGATCATTTCTTCTACTTTTTTGAGGAGAGGGTGCAGCTTCGCTTCCCGTTGGCGCACAATGTCCTGGTATTGTTCGTCCCGTTGCTGCTGTAATTTTTTTTCTTCGAGGTGGGTCTTCGCCGCAGATAACAAATTTTCAACAGAGGCCTCTAGGTTTTCGAGTTCGATATCCATGGGAATTTAGGGGGTATGAATTTTATGATTTTTTGGGCTAACTATAGATCTTACCCAATCGCTTGGGGAGATAGGCGATTTAGGGCACCTTTCACGAAATTGCCGAAAAATTGTGACCGCTGATTTTGCTCAAAAACCTGCTTGAGAATTTGACTTAATTTCTCGAAATTGAGAGAGTCAGTGGCGGTTTGGGGATTTTGTTCTTGGAAATATTGAATTAAACTCAGCCCCGCAATGTGGGTCAGATAGGCCGCACTCACTCCCTGGACAGCGCCCCCGGCAAGGTAGGTAATCGCGTTGGTTTTGAGCACTCCCCCGACGGCCTGGGTAGAGAGTTCCACGAGGCCAAGTTGGATCATTTGTTTCCCCAGGGTCGTGGCGATCGCCTGGGCCTGACTTAAAGAAAGGCGCTGTTGATAAACCCCTCCTAAATCCATAATCATTTGTCCTGTCACGGCTGCCGTTGCCAGTAAATCTAAAGCAGCAACGGGATTGGCAAAGGTCGCGCCGGCGGCCAACCACTGATATTTTTCGAGGATCGGTAAAGCCCGTTCCCGTCGGAATTGATTGAGGGTTTGCTTGGCATTGTGCTGGGTGAGCCGTGCGGTGCGCCAGATGGTTGACCAGAGTAGTTGTTGTTGGGTTTCGGGCTGACTGAGGAGGGTTTGGAGTTGATTTTGCAGGGACGCAATGACCGGATCGGGACGTTCAAAATGCTCAGTTGCGGTGCCATCGGCTTGAATTTTCTTAACTTTGATCGCCTGGGGCGCGGCGGTGATGGGGAGGATATTTTGGGGGGCGATCGCCGGCTGACAATGGTTGCGCAGTTGGTTCAGGATTAATTCCCGTTGTTCTGGCTGATATTGGTCTTGCTTGTTAAAGGCGATGAGAATTGTTTGGCGAGCCTGGTGCCAATGGTTGAGGGTCTGCCATTGGGAGGCCATCAAATCCCCATTCACCAGGAAAATCACGAGGTCAGCAGCAAAGACTTGGTTTTGGGCCGCTTGGTCATAGCTGGCGAGGTCGGTGAATAGGGGCGGTGTTTCCTGGAGAGTATGAGCTGATGCTGTGGCTTGGAGCTGCTTGAGGAGGGTTGTTTTTCCAGTGCCCCGGCCACCCGTGATCGCTACGGTGAAGCGCTCCCGTTGAAATTCTTGATGGAGGTTATCTAGGGTTTGCCTAAAAGTTGTGAAATCTTGATCCGGCACTTCCTGCTGGAGCGCCAGCACCCACTGTTGGGCGTTTGCAATGGCTTGGTCAACGTCTTTTCGTTTGAGGGGATTTTGGGGATTGTCCTGGAGGTGTTGGGGCTGTTTTTTTTGCCAGAGCAGGAGACCACCCCAGGCGATCGCCCCCCAAAATAACCATTCGCCGAGGTCGAAAATATTGCCTTGCCAGCGACCCAAGACTGCGAAAAATAAGGCTAAACCTAAGCCACCAACAAGAATGGGTTTTTGCATTGTTTTTACCCCGCCACATACAACAATTCGTCTATCTATGCTACTGCGAAAGGTGCTGGCCCTTAAGGATAGGGGGCGATCGCCGGGGATCTTTCAAGAAATATTAAGGGTTAAGCTTGGCTCATGATTGGGAGGGATTTCCAAAAAAACAAAGGAAACCGGATAATGGTGTCGGTTTACTGCTTGGTACTGTGTGATGTCCGCCTATCTTCTGACCGCCCCCGCAAAAATTAATCTCTACCTCGAAATTTTGGGCGATCGCCCCGACGGGTTCCATGAGTTGGTGATGGTGATGCAGACCATTGGCTTATATGACCGGATTGAGGTGCGACAAAACCGCAGCGGCGACATTAATCTCTATTGCCAACACCCAGAAGTCCCCCTCACCGCCAGCAATATTGCCTACCGGGCCGCCCAGTTAATGATGACGCGCTTTGCGGATATATATGCCAGGGTGGGCGGTGGAGTGGACATTACCATCGAAAAAAATATCCCCGTGGCTGCGGGACTAGCTGGGGGGTCAACGGACGGTGCCGCGGTATTGGTGGGGTTAAATTTGCTCTGGAATTTGGGGTTAACCCAACCGGAATTGCAGGAGTTAGCGGCAGAACTGGGTTCGGATGTGCCTTTTTGTATTGGGGGAGGTACGGCGATCGCCACCGGACGGGGAGAAATTTTAGACCCATTGCCCGATCTTGATGGCATACCAATTGTCTTGGCAAAATACAGCAACATTGCCGTCTCTACCCCCTGGGCTTATCAAACCTATCGCGCCCAATTTGGGGAGCATTACCTCCAAGATGCAGCGAGTTGGGATGCCCGCATGAAACAAATCCATTCCGGCGGTCTGATCAAAGCCATTCAACAAAAAAATATCCAGGCGATCGCCCGTGAGCTGTACAACGATCTCGAAAAAGTCGTTTTACCCGAATTTCCCCAAGTGCAACAATTGCGTGATTGTTTCGCCAAACACGGGGCGATCGGTACGATGATGTCCGGCTCCGGCCCCAGTGTTTTTGCCATCTGCGAAACCCTCGAACAAGCCCAGACCCTTAAAACCCAAGTTGCCCAAGAGTTAAATGATCCAGCCCTCGACCTTTGGGTAACGCAAATCGCCAGTCCCGGCATCCAAGCCGACGTCCGTTAAGGGTTTTGGGTTCTCTTGCCTCACCATCCACAGAGCAATTTTTCAAGAGATTGATTGTCGCAGCCAAGACTTTCTTTGTAAAATAACTAAAAAGCAATTTAGTGATTTTTATTTTAATCTTGTAAAGCAAAACAATGTTAACCAGTGCCCTTGTCGCCTATCTCCATTACCTCGGCTTAATGCTAAGTTTCGTCGCCTTATGCCTGGAAGCTCTATTTTTCAAAAAAGATATTTCCCTCAAAGAAGCGAAATTGGTTGGTATCGCCGATGGAGTCTATGGCCTAGCCGCCAGCACAATTCTGATTACTGGCATTCTCCGCGTTCTCTACTTCGGCAAAGGTTCGGCCTACTACCTCAACAACACCCTCTTTTGGGTCAAGATTGCCATTTTTATCGTGGTGAGCCTTCTCTCTCTCTACCCCACAATCACTTTTATTTTGTGGTGGATTAAAGACCTTGCTAAGGAACAAGCGCCCACCATTTCTCCAATCCAACAGACTCTGATTACTTGGTTGATTCGCGCCGAATTACTGGGCTTCTGTCTGATTCCCCTCACCGCCGCTCTCATGGCCCGAATGAGTATTTGACATCACTGAAGTTTTCGGTAGGGACTTATCTCAAGACAACCCTTATCTTTTTCTAAAGCAAAGCAAATCAACTCAGTCACATCTAAAATCATAACTTACAAGGTTGTAACACTTGCATCTCATTTCATCAAAAGCCAAAATATCACAAATTCATCCTACATTCAGTTTCTTTTTTATTAATATTTCCACTAGCGTTGATCTCTCCACATCAAACTTGAGCTTATACTAGGGAAACAATTTATATTTCACTTAATATATCGTTTTTTATCTTGACTTTATGAGTGACTTCTTTGTCGTATTTTTCTGTACTTATTTCGGTATATATCTCTTCTTCATCGCCCTTCAATGGAATGGCCAATTAATTACTTTTTTGGCTCGAAAAATGTTTTTACTGCTCGATCAAGATAAAGCATTTCCCCAGGCCGCTCAACCGTCAAAAGAACAGTCAGTGTATTCTTTTTCTATTGTTGGCTTATTACCATTGGCGATCGCCAGTCTTATTAGTGTAAAGTTTAACAGCTTCTATGTTTTTCTTGTCATAGAGCTTATTGTTTTCAGTAACCTTCTATTGATCCATAGAAAGAATGTATCGGGTTTTGACTTTCTTTCGTTTAAGATTATAAAAAACAACTTTGATTTTTCCATTTTTTTGGGAATCTGGTGCTTGATATTTTCGGTTTTTTTTCTAAAAAATAACTATGTCAGTTTAGATCCCCTCTTGATCAACACAAATCCCGATATGTGGGCTTATATTCCTAGGTTTGCTGCTTTTAACGTTGACAATTTGACATTTTCCGGGAAAAATCCTGACTTCTTTGTCATTGGCAGTCCAAAAAAATTAAGTTCTTTTCTGGGATCAATATTCACCTATGCTTTCCAGGGATCTTCCCTTGGGATATCCGTTTTTCAAGGTGTCCTTGGCGGTTTTGCTTTTATGAGTTTATTTCAAAAAATATTTCAGGTCATTAATGCCAATCATAAAAAACAGCTAAGACAACGATTAGAAAAAATTTGTTTGTTGGCTTGGGTCTTATCCTCTCCAATGATCATTTGGTTTTTGATTAGCTCATATTTATCAAATTTGCTTTTCTTGATCATAATCTCTGTCGTATTTCAAGAGACAAGATCTGCTGCTCTAAAATCAAATTTATTGAGTGTTTACCATGGTCTCTTCTGTATCGGAGGACTTCTAGCCACCCTGGCATTTTATCCAGCGTTCTCTGTCGTTTTAATTTCTGGTTATATTACAACAATATTGGTTTATTCATCTTCTTTAAACAAGGCGATCGCCAAAATTTTCAAAATAAAAAAAATAACTTTTAAGAGTCAAAATCTTAATTATGCCCTGGTGGCCATTGCCTGTGTTCTTTTAATTGTCTGGCTACTAAGGTCTCAAATTGGTATTTATGAAGTTCAAAAAAGTTTAAACCTTTTTGATGAACATGGTTCAAACTTCGTACCATTAAATCCTTGGAGCTTATTTCATGAAACCCCAAAACCAATGCCGACAAGGCGGGATTTTGGGCTATGGTTTCATATGATTGTTGGTTTGTTTAGTGCTCTATTCTTAATAAAGAAATTATGCCAACGGCGTAAACAAGAAAAAGAATGGCAAATCTACCAGGATTTATGCGCAGCATTGATCGTCACTGCTGTCTATATCCTATATTTATTGGCCTTTATTCCCCTTGACTATACATACCGCTTAATGAAAATTGCTGTCACCGTCATTTATCCTTTGGCGATTTGGGGGGGGCTCCAGTTGCTCCTATGGTTTCAGACCTTGCTTGCATCTAAAGGTTCAAACACGATGTCTTACGGATTAAGTATTTTGGTTATTGCCCATGTTATTTTAAATATCCACACCACCTGGACACACGCGACATTACCCAGTGGTCAGGTCACCTTAGAAAATGCCATAGCCCTAGAACAAGCCAATCAAGTGGCGATTATTGGATGTCCGAGAGCTCATATCAGCCAACATTATGAACGATTGGTTGGCTTGCAACTGGCTCTTCGATATCCCCATGTCACATTTAATGTCTTCAGCATAAAAGAAGAACTCACTCACTCGGAGCGATATGATTTATTGCTTGTTGGCGAACATCCAGACAGCCAACCTAACCAAGATCCAGCAATAGAAACCGCCTGTTTGTTCACCATCTAAATAAAACCGTCCCCCCAGGTTCGGGAACCTACACTATAAAATCCTTAAATCACACAGCACTATGGGAATAGTCATCGGAATCAACCTAGAATTTTTGGGTTCTGCATGACTGCACCAATATTTGAAAGTTTTATTCAAGTTAAATCGCTGATCTTTGGAGTCACACTGCTATGGGAAAAGTCGTCGGTATTGACCTCGGAACCACCAACTCTTGCGTATCCGTTATGGAAGGCGGTAAGCCGACTGTAATCGCCAACGCAGAAGGATTTAGAACTACTCCCTCCGTCGTGGCCTATGCCAAAAACGGAGACCTGCTCGTAGGGCAAATCGCCAAGCGTCAAGCCGTGATGAACCCTGGCAACACCTTCTATTCCGTAAAGCGCTTCATCGGCCGCAAGCACAGTGAAGTAAGCAACGAGTCTACTGAAGTTGCCTACAAAGTAGAACGCGACAGCACCGGCAACGTGAAAATCGATTGCCCTGCCAAAGAGAAAAAATTCGCCCCCGAAGAAATCTCTGCCCAAGTACTCCGCAAGCTGATCGAAGACGCCAGTAAGTACCTTGGCGAGCCGGTTACCCAGGCTGTCATCACTGTGCCTGCGTACTTTAACGACTCCCAACGTCAAGCCACTAAAGACGCCGGGAAAATTGCCGGGGTAGAAGTGTTACGGATTATCAACGAGCCCACCGCGGCCTCCCTCGCTTACGGTCTTGACAAGAAGAGTAACGAAACAATCCTCGTTTTTGACCTCGGTGGTGGAACCTTCGACGTATCTATCCTAGAAGTCGGTGACGGTGTCTTTGAAGTACTCGCCACTTCTGGTGATACACACCTGGGTGGAGATGACTTCGACAAAAAGATCGTTGATTTCTTGGCCGAAGAATTCCAACGCGCCGAAGGCATTGATCTCCGCAAAGATAAGCAAGCCCTTCAACGTCTGACAGAAGCCGCTGAAAAAGCAAAGATTGAGCTCTCTAACGTCACCCAAGCGGATATCAACCTCCCCTTTATCACTGCTACCCAAGACGGCCCGAAACACCTCGACATGAGCTTGACCCGGGCAAAATTTGAAGAGCTGTGTGCCGACTTGATCGACCGCTGTCGCATCCCCGTCGAAAACGCGATTCGGGATGCCAAGCTCGACAAATCCGCCATTGATGAAATCGTTCTTGTGGGGGGGTCTACCCGGATTCCCGCCGTACAAGATGTCGTTGAGCGTGTACTGGGTAAAAAGCCTAACCAAACCGTGAACCCCGATGAAGTTGTGGCCGTTGGTGCGGCTATTCAAGGTGGTGTTCTTGCCGGTGAAGTAAAAGACATTCTGCTCCTTGACGTTACGCCCCTATCTTTGGGCGTAGAAACCCTTGGTGGTGTGATGACCAAGATTATCCCCAGAAACACCACGATTCCGACCAAAAAATCAGAGGTCTTCTCCACCGCCGTTGATGGTCAAACCAACGTTGAAATTCACGTTCTGCAGGGTGAACGGGAAATGTCTAAGGACAACAAGAGTCTGGGCACGTTCCGCCTTGATGGCATTCCGCCGGCTCCCCGTGGTGTACCCCAAATCGAAGTCACTTTTGACATTGATGCCAACGGTATTCTGAACGTCACGGCGAAGGACAAGGGCACTGGTAAAGAACAATCCATCAGTATCACTGGCGCATCGACCTTACCGGACGACGAAGTAGAACGGATGGTAAGCGAAGCTGAGGCCAATGCCGCTGCAGATAAGGAGCGCCGCGAAAAAATTGACCGCAAGAATCAGGCAGATTCCCTCGTTTACCAAGCTGAAAAGCAACTCGAAGAGCTCGGTGATAAAGTTCCTGCCGATGACAAGAGCAAAGCTGACCAAATGATCAAAGATCTCAAGGAAGCTGTGACCCAGGAAAATGATGAGAAAATCTCGACATTGATGCCGGAACTGCAACAACTGCTTTACACCATTGGCAGCAACATCTACCAACAGGCTGGTGGCGATCCTTCTGCCGCAGGGTTTGACCCCAATGCTGCAACCGGTGGCGCTGCACCAGGTGGCAACACTGGCAACGATGGTGGTGACGATGTCATTGACGCAGAGTTTTCTGAAACCAAGTAAGCTGCTTGCAGCACCACTGGTAATAACACCAAATTAAGTAAGTGACTAGCGAGGGTAGATGAACTACCCTCGTTTTTTATGGGTAAATTTAGCGGGTCATCTGCCGCAGCGCACGGGTTTGTTCCAGAATGTCTTCGACATCTTCTTCAGAGAGTCTCTCAACGTAATTGATTTTGACTTCTTCGAGGAGGTCATTGATTAGTGATTCCATTTGGGCAAGGCTTTCTTGGCCCTGGATTTCGGAAGTAATGCTGCTGGTCATTTGGGTTAATAGTTCTTCGAGGAGTTGTTCAAAGACAGGGTCTTCTTCAAGGACGGCTTTCAGGGTATCTGCGGTGATTTGATAGAGTTGATGGGAAAGTTGCTTTGCCAGGGTGCCTTTAAGATCGCCAACGCCGGGCAGCATCTGTAGGCCTTGGTAGGCAGGGGACATGGAAATGACTCGATCAATGGTATGGCGAATGACGGCTTCGGCTTCGGGCTGAATTTTGGGTAAGACTTGGTGGACTAAAAGGTTAGCCATAAGCTTCGCGAGCTCGACAGGTTCGTTGATATCGTTGAGATCGACATATTCTCGGCTGGTGGTTTGGGCTAGGAGGGTGGCAAATTCACCCCGGTGGATAGAGCCTTGAATCTGGTTGATAATCCGAATAACGACGACTTCGGTGATATCTTCGGCAATGCTGGCAACGAAACCTTGACTGGCTTGTTTTTGGATCGCACTAAGGTCAATGAGATCGGCTTGGTTGAGGCGAACGACCACGGGAATCACCCGTAACCAACGGAAAAGGGGGATCAGCAGAAAGATATCGTACCAACGCCAAAGCATGGCATCGAACCAACTTACCCCTGTGCGACGACGACTGATATACCAACTCCGAGCCAGGAATTCGAGGAGAAAGGCGAGAAAGAAGGGGAAATCGAGGATGCCAAAGTTATCGATGTATTTGCCGTTTTCGCCAATGGGACGGAAATAGTTGGTTTCTAGGAGGGGTTCGATTTCGCGTTCGTAAAAGTTAAATTCTTCACGCCAGCCATTTTCTGAGAGATATTCACTGCTCCAAAAGAGTTGAAATGCGTCTTTGGAGGAGGCAGAAGTATCGCCAAACACGTGACGACGCATGCGGTTTTTGATTTTTTCGAGGGTGCCTGTTTTGTTGGCAATTTCAAAGGGATTGGTATCTACCATCTCAACGCTCAGTTCCCGGAGATCGGCGAGGATGGCTTCTTGTTCTTGGTTGTAGCGGCGGAGTTGGGTGGTGATGTCTTGGCGATCGCCAAAACCGACAATGCCACTATTTGAGCCTGTCGACCGGAGGGTCAGATCGTTAATCTGTTGAATTTTTGCTTGGAGATCTTCGACCCGTTGGAGATAGTAGGCGGTGTCTCGATGTTCTTCGATGCCTTTTACCCAGTCATAGGCATGGGTTACATTGACTGGGAGAATGCGCACCGGTTCGGCGGGAAATTTCCATTCATATTTGGCAATGCGTGCGTAAAATTGGACTCGGCCCTGTAACCAGAAATTACGCAGGGGGATGTAACTCAGGTCAAAGAGAACTAACACCAAATTAGCAGAGGCCAAGAGAGCCATGCCCCGCTCAAAAAGCAGACTGGTACGATTACGTTTGGCACGGCCGGGTTGTCTGCGTGGTGCAATAGTCATGGTAGATTAGGGACGATTTTTTGTGAAATTTAAGCAATACTGATCAAATTTTCAGTTTATTTTATCGGGTTCTATGGGCAGGCGGACTAAATACAAGGTGTGTTTGAGCGCTGAACAACGGGAAAGATTATGGGCGATCGCCCGTAACGGTTACCAGCCAGCCAAGAAAATGCTCCATGCCCGTATTCTACTGATGGCCGACCGCGCCCACCCCGACGGCAACTGGCAAGACCAACAAATCGCCCAAGCCCTGAGCGTTCATGCCAACACCGTCGCCCGTGTCCGAAAACTGTTTGTCACCGACGGTGAAGCCCAAGCCCTCGGTCGCAAGCCGAGGGCGCACCCGCCGATCAAACCCAAACTCAGCGACGCTAAAATCACCAAACTCCTCACCCTTTATCACGGTGGGCCACCCCCCGGCCATGACTATTGGTCCCTTAGTCTCCTGGTGCGAGAACTCAAAGCCCAAAAAATTGTCAAGCACATTTGCCGCGAAACGGTGCGTAAAATTCTCAAAGAACAGGGGATCCTACTCAGTCGTCGCAAGCGGGTCTAAACTTCTCGTGAACTTTTCAAAGCTCCTCCAAATCCTCGACAATCTTGGCTCTTTCCCTGGCCTTTCCGCGATGAAGGCTCCCTTCATTAGTTAAAATAAGTAAAGTTTTTCAAAAATTAGTGGATCTTCCATGACTGACGTTCCTGTCTCTCGTATTCGTAATTTTTCGATCATTGCCCACATCGACCACGGAAAATCGACCCTGGCAGACCGGATGCTCCAGGACACCCAAACAGTGGCGCAACGGGATATGAAAGAACAGTTCCTCGACAATATGGAACTGGAGCGGGAACGGGGGATCACCATCAAACTCCAAGCCGCGCGGATGCGTTATGTAGCAAAGGATGGCGAAGAATATATCCTCAACCTCATCGATACCCCAGGCCACGTCGATTTTTCCTACGAGGTATCGCGCTCCTTGGCCGCCTGTGAAGGAGCATTACTAGTCGTAGACGCTTCCCAGGGCGTCGAAGCCCAGACCCTTGCCAACGTTTACCTCGCCCTGGACAACAACCTAGAAATTATTCCTGTTTTAAACAAAATTGATCTGCCCGGTGCTGAACCTGATCGAGTTACCGAGGAAATTGAAGAAGTGGTCGGCTTAGATTGCACTGACATTATCAAAGCCTCCGCCAAACAGGGCCTCGGCATCAACGATATTTTAGAGTCCATCGTCCAACAGGTGCCCCCCCCGGCCGACACCATCGATCAACCGTTGCGGGCACTCATTTTTGACAGTTACTACGACCCCTATCGAGGCGTGATCGTCTATTTCCGAGTGATGGATGGCGAAGTTAAAAAAGGCGACAAAGTGCGCCTGATGGCCTCCAAAAAAGAATATGAAATTGACGAACTTGGCGTCCTCGCACCGAATCAAGTGCAAGTAGATGCACTCCACGCCGGAGAAGTGGGTTACTTTGCGGCGGCAATCAAATCCGTTGAAGATGCACGGGTCGGTGATACGATCACCTCTGCTGTCCACCCTGCACCTTCGCCGTTACCGGGCTATACCGAAGCGAAACCGATGGTTTTCTGCGGCCTCTTCCCCACCGATGCCGACCAATATGCGGATCTGCGAGATGCCCTGGATAAATTGAAACTAAATGATGCGGCCCTCTCCTTTGAGCCGGAAACCTCTAGTGCCATGGGGTTTGGTTTCCGGTGCGGCTTCCTGGGCCTCCTCCACCTAGAAATTGTCCAAGAACGTTTGGAGCGAGAATATAACCTGGATTTGATTACAACGGCGCCTTCGGTGGTTTATCGAGTTACCACGACAGATGGAGAAGTGATGGAAATTGATAACCCCAGTCAATTACCGGATCCCCAAAAACGCGAAAAAATCGAAGAGCCTTACATTCAAGTGGATGTAATCACCCCCGAAGAATTTGTGGGCACCATTATGGATCTGTGCCAAACGCGACGGGGCATTTTCAAGGACATGAAGTATTTCACCGAAAGTCGCACAAATATCATCTATGAACTTCCCCTGGCGGAGGTAGTGACAGACTTTTTTGATCAGTTAAAGTCCCGTACTAGAGGTTATGCCAGCATGGAGTATCAGCTCATTGGTTACCGGGTTGGGCAGTTGGTGCGCCTGGATATTTTGGTAAATAAAGATTCAGTGGATTCCCTCGCGATGATTGTCCATCGGGACAAGGCTTACAACGTGGGACGGGCGATGGCTGAAAAGCTCAAAGAATTAATCCCCCGTCACCAGTTTAAGATTCCGATTCAGGCGGCGATCGGTTCTAAAATCATTGCCAGTGAGCATATTCCGGCCCTACGCAAGGATGTTTTAGCGAAGTGCTACGGCGGTGATATTTCCCGAAAGAAAAAGCTACTCCAGAAACAGGCTAAGGGTAAGAAACGAATGAAGTCGATTGGTACGGTTGATGTGCCCCAAGAGGCGTTCATGGCAGTGCTCAAGTTAGATCAGTAAAGATCAGTAAATTTGCCAAATCCCCACACCACCTCGCTTCTTTATAGAGATTCGATCCCCCTGAATCCCCCTTTGAAAGGGGGACTTGAGATTTTTGACTGTCTCATTACGATTTGGAATGACTATAAGCCAAATCAAAGCGATCTGCGTTCATCACTTTTGTCCAAGCCGCGACAAAATCCTGGACAAATTTTTCGTTGTTATCGTCTTGGGCGTAGACTTCGGCATAGGCCCGCAGGATGGAGTTACAGCCAAAAACAAGATCAACCCGCGTAGCTGTCCATTTGACTTCACCGGTGTGGCGATCGCCAATTTCATAAAGGTTTTTACCGGCTGGCTTCCAGGTGTATTTCATATCCGTCAAGTTGACGAAGAAATCATTGGTCAAGGCGCCCTCGCGGTCTGTGAGCACGCCATGCTTGGTGCCACCATAATTGGTGCCTAATACCCGCATCCCGCCGACCAAAACAGTCATCTCAGGGGCAGTTAGACCCAGTAATTGGGTGCGGTCGAGCATTAACTCTTCAGGGCTAACCACATAGTCTTTTGGGAGCCAGTTTCGGTAGCCGTCGTGGAGGGGTTCTAACACCGCGAATCCTTCGACATCGGTCATTTCCGCCGTAGCATCTCCGCGACCTGGAGCAAAGGGCACCGTAATCTCAACCCCAGCCGCCTTGGCCGCTTGCTCAATGCCAACGTTACCTGCCAGGACAATCACATCTGCGACACTGGCCCCACTCTCGGCGGCGATCGCCTCTAGTACTGGCAACACCTTAGCTAGACGTGCTGGTTCATTCCCTGCCCAATCCTTTTGGGGAGCCAAGCGAATTCTCGCCCCGTTTGCCCCACCACGTTTGTCTGAACCCCGAAACGTTCTTGCACTGTCCCAGGCCGTACAGACCATTTCGCTAATGCTTAGGCTACTGGCCGCAATTTTGTCCTTGACCGCTTGCAGATCGTAGTCCGTCTTTCCCGCTGGAATCGGATCTTGCCACAACAAGTCTTCCTGGGGCACATCTGGGCCAATGTAACGGGACTTCGGCCCCATATCCCGGTGCGTGAGTTTGAACCAGGTCTGGGCAAAGGTTTCGGCAAAATAAGCCGGATCTTGGTAAAACCGCTCGGATATTTGCCGATAGTCCGGATCCATTTTCATCGCCATGTCAGCGTCGGTCATAATCGGGCTGAGGCGGATCGATGGGTCTTCAACATCAACGGGCTTGTCTTCTTCTTTGATATTGATCGGTTCCCATTGCCAAGCCCCCGCTGGGCTTTTCTTCAGTTCCCAATCGTAGTTGAGCAGTAGTCGAAAATAACCGTTGTCCCATTGGGTGGGGTAGGTCGTCCAGGCCCCTTCAATGCCGCTAGTGACCGTGTTCCGCCCAATGCCGCGTTGGGTTTTGTTGAGCCAACCTAAACCCTGATCATCGAGATCCGCCGCCTCCGGTTCCGGGCCAAGCAATGTCGCATCCCCATTCCCATGGCACTTACCCACGGTATGGCCACCGGCAGTGAGGGCGACGGTTTCTTCGTCGTTCATCGCCATCCGGGCAAAAGTGATCCGGATATCATGGGCGGTTTTGAGGGGGTCAGGATTACCGTCTACCCCTTCGGGATTGACATAGATTAATCCCATCATCACCGCGGCCAATGGATTTTCTAAATCCCGCTCGCCAGAATACCGACTGTGGGGGCTCTCACTGGGAGCCAGCCATTCTTTTTCTGAGCCCCAATAAATATCTTTTTCGGGATGCCAAATATCCTCGCGACCAAAGGCAAAGCCAAAGGTGTTTAGCCCCATGGACTCATAGGCAATGGTGCCAGCATAGGCAATTAAATCGGCCCAACTGAGCTTATTGCCATATTTCTTTTTGATGGGCCAGAGTAGGCGACGGGCTTTATCTAGGTTGGTGTTGTCGGGCCAAGAATTTATCGGGGCGAAACGTTGATTGCCCGTCCCGGCACCACCCCGACCATCGGCGATCCGATAGGTGCCGGCGGCGTGCCAAGTCATCCGAATCATCAACCCACCGTAATGTCCCCAGTCTGCGGGCCACCAGTCTTGGCTATCGGTCATCAGTGCATGGAGATCTTGCTTGAGGGCGGCAACATCGAGGGTTTTGACGGCGTCTCGATAGTTGAAGTCTGCGCCCATCGGGTTGGTTTTACGGTCGTGCTGGTGCAGAATGTCGAGATTAAGGGCTTTTGGCCACCAGTCCATGTTTGCCATGCTGGTCGTGGTCATTGCACCGTGCATTACTGGGCATTTGCCCCCGGTGTTCGTGATGTTGTCGTGCATTAATCATTTCCTCTTGCAAGTCAGTGCAGAGATACTTACTGCCATGGTTGGTCACGCAATGGTGTTGACCCAGAGTTATTGCGCTGGCAGATAATAAATCTCTATGCACTATATAACTAGAAATTATAGGAATGATTCTTTTGCAATGTCCCAGATGATACTTTTATTTTTACTTTTCGGAGTGTTTCTCGGCAGTCGGTAAACGGTTAGCGATAAACGAAGACAGGGATGCGACTGCTGCGGAGGATTTGGACGGTGGTGCTGCCAATGACAAAGTAGCGAATGCGACTATGGCCGTAGGCACCAATCATTAACAGGTTAATTTTGGCTTGGTCACAAAACTGGGCGATCGCCGTTTCAGAGTTGCCTGGGGCAAGGTGATAATGGGCTTCAATGCCAGCGGCGCTCAATTGTTGCTTAGCTTGGGCAAGGCAGGGGTTAGTAGTGGCATCACCGGGTTTTTTCGTAACGGTCAGCACATGGATTTCTAAGGCTCTAAGGGCGGCGCATTCACCTAAAAAATCGAGGAGCTTGCGGCAACTGGGACTGTCATCGTAGGCGACGAGAATACGCTCGATGGGGTGAAACTCCCGGGTGGTGACTAAGCAGGGTTTATGGCTCGACCGGATCAGGCGTTCCAAATTAGCACCGAGGTGATCGGGGGCGATATTTTCTGATTCTCCCCGTTTACCCAAGATAATCAGATCGGTATTTTGTTCTAGGTGTTGGAGACAATCGATAAAATAGCCCACCTCATGGAGGAGCTTTTCGGGAGCTTGGCCAGCAGTGGTGAGGGTTTCTTGGGCGTCTTGGAGAATCAATTTTGCCCGTTCATGGTCAAGCTTGGCTTTTTCGTGTTCGAGGGCGACCAAACGTTGAAGGAGATTTTCTGAGGTCCCCAGACCAATGCTGCCACTAAAATTACGGGCATCGGCAGCGGCCCGACTGCGGGCATCGGTGACATGGAGTACATCGATGGTGGCCCCCAGGCGATCGCCAAACCAAGCGGCATATTGATAATTACTCTGGGCAAAGTTAGAGCCGTCGGTACATAACAAAATTCGTTGCATGATTCTTTAAGGTTCTCAAGAAACGTCTACGGGAGCCGGGGTCGCTTTCGCGGTGTGCTTTTTACTATAGGTGGCCAGCTTATCTACCAGTTTTGCACTTTCGGCGTTGAGACCCAGTAACTCCACTTCTGCCCCTGTGCGGTGAAACTTTGCCACAATGCGGTCGAGCATTTCCACAGCCCCTTGATCCCAGAGGTGGGCTGCACTGAGATCAATGACGACTTCATCGACGACTTCTTCAAAGTTAAAGGCGTCAAAAAATTCTTCCTTAGAGACAAAAAAGATTTGCCCCCGGACGGTATAAACATGGCGATCGCCCCCGGCTTCAACCCGCTTGTCCACCAAGACGACTTGCGCAATTTTATTGGAGAAAAAGACCGTACTCATCACAATACCCGTCGCGACTCCCAGGGCAAAATTGCGGGTCAAGATAATCACTGTCATCGTCGTCAGCATCACCATGGATTCACTGCGCGGCAGACGGGACAGATTTTTAAGAGAAGACCAGCGGAACGTCCCGATAGAGACCATGATCATAATCGCCACCAAGGCCGCCATCGGCATCTGCTGCACCCAATCCTGGAGACCCAAAATCGCAATTAACAGAAAAATCCCTGCACATAGGGTTGATAAACGGCCCCGACCACCGGACTGGACATTGATCACCGATTGGCCAATCATGCCGCAGCCCGCCATGCCCCCAAAAAACGCCGTAATAATGTTGGCAAAGCCCTGTCCCTTCGCCTCTTGATTTTTGTCACTGGGGGTATCGGTCAACTCATCCACCAGAGAAGCGGTCAAGAATGAGGCCAGGAGGCCAACAATGGCGAGGGTGATTGCGTAGGGGAAAATAATCTGTAGCGTCTCCCAGTTCAGGGGCACCTGGGGCAAACGGAAGAAAGGCAAGGCCGTGGGCAGTTCGCCCATATCGCCCACTGTCGGAACATCTAAATTTAAGGCGATCGCCGCCACCGTCATCACGGCCAAGGTCACTAGGGGCGAGGGCACCACCGTTGTTAGCCGCGGTAAACCATAGATAATCCCCAGGGACAACGCCGTGAGCATATAAACCATTGGTGATTTTCCGATCAGTTGGGGCAGTTGGGCCAAGAAAATCAACACCGCCAAAGCATTCACATAGCCCAAGACCACCGCTCGCGGCACATATTTCATCTGGCGACCCAGTTTGAGAAACCCAAAGATCAGCTGAATCACCCCTGTCAAGAGGGTCGTCGCAAACAAATATTCCAACCCATGATCTTTCACCAGATCAATCATCAACAGGGCCATCGCTCCTGTGGCTGCTGAAATGGAACCGGGTCTACCTCCCAGAAAGGCCGTCATCACCGCGATGATAAACGAAGCATATAGACCCACCTTCGGATCAACCCCAGCGATGATTGAAAAGGCGATCGCCTCTGGGATCAAAGCCAATCCCACCACTGCACCCGCCAGAATATCGGCCCGCACATTAGCAAACCATTCCCGTTTTAAAACGCTTAAATTCAATGTGTCTCCGTAACAAAAAGTTCAAGCCAAAAGCGCTAGAATGCTACCACAGAATTCACAACTCTCTGCAACGAAAATTAATCTAAGCTGTCCTGGAGAGCCATCTGCATCAAAATATCGTGGGTGCTATCGCTGTGGCCATCTGCATGGGGTTCCTTTTGGCGATAATGGCCATCCTTCTGGAGCTGCCAAGATAAACGGTTATCAGACAACATAATCCCCAGAATTTCGTTGAGATCACCAATTAACTTGGGATCTTCTACGGGGGCCACCGCTTCTACCCGACGACTCAGGTTCCGGGTCATCCAATCGGCACTACCGATATACATTTCCTCAGCCCCATCATTCTGGAAATAGTAAATGCGCGAGTGTTCCAAAAAACGCCCAATAATACTGATGACGCGGATATTTTCACTAAGGCCTTCGACACCGGGGCGCAGACAACAAATCCCCCGCACGATCAGATCAATTTCCACTCCCGCTTGGGACGCCCGATAAAGGGTTTGGATCATTTCACGATCAACCAGGGAGTTCATTTTCGCGACGATCCGTCCACTGCCGCCATTTTTGACGTGGGCAATCTCCCGCTCAATCATCGCTACCATGCGGGGCCTGAGGGTGACGGGGGCCACCAGTAACTTTCGGTAGGAATTTTGGCGGGAATAGCCCGTGAGGAAATTAAACAAATCCGTGAGGTCTGCCCCTAAATCTTCCCGGCAACTCAGTAGCCCCAGATCCGTATAGAGGCGGGCGGTTTTTGGGTTGTAGTTGCCGGTGCCAATGTGGACGTAGCGGCGAATTTTTTTCTTTTTCTCTTGGCGCACCACCAGGACAATTTTGGTATGGGTTTTTAGCCCAGCCAGGCCATAGACCACATGAACCCCTTTTTGTTCGAGGGTTCTCGCCCAGTTAATGTTATTTTCTTCGTCAAAGCGGGCTTTGAGTTCCACTAATACCGCCACCTGCTTCCCATTTTGGGCGGCTTCGATGAGGGACTGAATAATCGGAGAATCGCCGGAGGTTCGATAGAGGGTCATTTTAATCGCCAGCACGTCGGGATCCTTCGCCGCCTGGGTAATAAAGGCTTGGACGGTGGCTGAAAAGGAATGGTAGGGGTGGTGCAGAAGGCGATCGCCTTGGCGAATCAGCTCAAAAAAGTCCGGCTCAAATTCCTCTGAAGAACGGCTGCCTTTACCTGCATCGAGCCAGGCGGGGGCGGTGGGTGACCAAGGTTTATCCTTGAGACGCTTGAGGGGTAAACCCAAGAAGGTAAATAAAGAATCCAAGCCAATTAAGCCTTCTACCTCATAGACATCAATGTCCTGGAGATCCATTTCCTTGATCAGCATTTGTCGCACATCTTCTGGCATGGAATGGTGAATTTCCAAGCGCACCACAGAGCCACTAAAACGCCGCTTATGTAACTGTTCCTCGATGGCGATCATCAAATCATCAGCTTCATCTTCTTCTACTGAGAGGGAAGCATTGCGGGTCACCCGAAAGGCATAGCACTCCTGGATATTCATCTGGGGGAATAGGGTATCCAGATTATGGGCGATCACCTGTTCGATGGGCACCCCGACCCAAATCGCTTGTTCTTGGTCAGGGTAATAGCAAAGCTCTGGTGGTAGCGTGACAAACCGGGGGAAATTTCCCGGCACCTTGACCCGGGCAAATCTTTCCTGTTGCTCGTTTTCTGGTTCTTTGATCACCACCGCGAGGTTGAGACTGAGGTTAGAAATGTGGGGGAATGGGTGACTCGGATCAACGGCGAGGGGCGTTAGGACGGGAAAAATATGCTCCCGATAAAAATCATGGAGATAGTTCCGTTGTTCCCGGTTGAGGTCGAGGTAATCAACGAGGTAAATCCCTTCTTGGGCGAGGAGGGGCTTGAGGGTGTGTTGAAAATGTTGGTCTTGGAGTTGGACGAGGGGTTTGAGGCGTTCGTAGATGTCCTGGAGTTGTTCGGCGGGATTGCGTCCATCAAAGGAGAGTTTGCTGACCCCAGCTTCTACTTGTTGCTTCAGTCCGGCAACCCGCACCATGAAAAATTCGTCGAGGTTATTGCTAAAAATGGCCAGAAATTTGAGGCGCTCTAGGAGTACGTTGCGGTCGTCTAATCCCTCGCTGAGCACGCGGCGGTTAAATTCAAGCCAACTGAGTTCCCGATTAAAATAATATTGCGGATTATCGAGGTCAGTTTTGAGTTTACTGGCGGTTTTCGCAGAGGACATATACTTTTTATGCAGAGGATCGAAACTGTGACGGGAAGCCTTTCTCGCCATTGTTAATAGAGTAAACCCCATGACCAATTGTTATCGCAAACTTTTGCTTTTTCTTAGCCTCAGCTTAATGATGGGGGCCGGGCAGGTTTCGGCGGCGTCTTTGGTAGGGCCAATTCAGGATTCTTTGCTCCCCGCACAGCAAGGCGATCGCCCTTTGAGTGAGTCCCAAGCCACCCAACTGACCCAAGAAATTATCACCCTAGAGGCCGAGGGGTTTGAGCGATGGGCCGAGGGCAACAAAGATGCGGCTTTTTCCCGGTGGTGGCGGCAACTGCAGTTACGGCAAGTTTTACCGGATCGCCAGGCCGAAGTTGAAAGCCTAGGGCGGATTGGGGCGATCGCCTGGGAAGACAACCAAACGGAGCCAGTAGAAATCATCACCGAACGTTTGGTGGCCATCGAACAGCAAGATTTCCCCCAAGACTATAACCTCCTGCTGCCCCTGGCCACGGCCTATGAACAAATTCGCGATTCCCAACGGGCGATCGCCCTTTATCGGCAGCACCTAGAGACCCTTGAAGATCCTTATAAACCGGAAATTTTGCGCCTGATTACCCAACTGGCCCTAGATTGGTTCAACACTGACGCCGCCCTCGCTGCCCTAGAAGAAATTGAAACCCTCAACGCCCTGACGGATGCCGACCGGGAACAACTCGCCGCCCTCTATGAACAAACCCAGCAACCAGCAAAGGCGATCGCCCAACAGCGGCAACTCACCCCTGTTTATTTCCAAGAACAAAACCTGCCCCAACTGATCCGCACCTACCAGCAAATCGCTGCTAACTACGGGCAACTCCAGGACTATCCCCAAGCCGTGAGCTTTAGCCGCGATGCCTTTACCCTCGCCTGGGAACTGGGGTATTTTGACGCCGCCGAAAGTGCCCTCACCCAGTTGGCGACCCTTTACCTGGCCCAGGAGAAAAACACCGCTGGCGTCCAGGTCTACGAACAACTGATCACCGTCCAAGAGTCTAGCTATAACCGCTTTGGGATGATGGAAACCTACCGTACCCTCGGCACCCTCTATGAACAGGCGGGCCGCTACCCCGATGCCCTTGTTGCGTTCCAAAGGGGATTGGCGATCGCCAAAGAATTGAACCACAATATCAACGACTTCACCCAAGCCATTGCCACCCTGCCGCTTCAATGAAATCTTTGCTCAAGAACTTCTCCGTTTTAGACCGCTACATCATCGGTGAACTCAATCTAGCTTTTGCATTTGGCCTGGGGCTATTTTCCGCCCTGGGGATCGCCGTCGGTAGCCTCTTTGATCTCTTGGCCCAGGTGCGAGAATCTCGGTTGCTCTTTGATGTGGCTCTAAAGGTGATGGCCCTAAAAATGCCTGAATTTATCGGTTTTGCCCTGCCCATGGCGGTGCTCTTGGCCACCCTCATTGTTTACAGTCGTCTGTCGGGAGATAGTGAAATTATCGCTCTCCGCAGCCTCGGCATCAGTGTTTATCGTCTTGTGTTGCCTGCCTTGTTGTTTAGCATCTTTGCTACAACAATTACTTTTGTTTTTAAAGATCAAGTCATTCCCCTCGCCAATGCCCAGGCCACCCAAACCCTAGAGCAGGCATTCCTCCAGAAACAGGCCCCCTTTCGGGACGAAAAAATTATTTATCCCGAATATGGCGAAGATGACGTCCTCAAACGCTTATTTTATGCCGCCGAATTTGATGGGCAGCAAATGAAGGATCTGACGATTATCGACCGCTCTAATGGCAGCCTCAACCAAATTGTCACCGCCGAAGCTGCTGGCTGGGATCTGGCTCGCAATCAATGGAGTTTTCAAAATGGCATTATCTACTTTATTAATGCCGATGGTTCCTATCGCAATGTGCTGCGCTTCGACCGCCACCAAATCCAACTCAGTAACGAACTGCGGGTGGACGAAGAATTACCCAAGCACGAAGATATGAGCCTAGCCCAGCTCCGACAATATATGCAGACCGTCGCCGCTGACCCTGACCGGGATGAAGCCTGGTTGCGTAAGTTGCGGGTGCGGTTCCAAGAAAAAATTTCGTTTCCTTTTATTTGTCTCGCCCTGGGTGTGGTGGGGGCAGCCATTGGTTTGCGGCCCCAGAGTGCCGGGAAAGCCACGGGGTTTGGCCTCTGTGTGGGGTTGATCTTTGGGTATTATTTTCTCGCTTTTATGATCAGTTCCGTGGGCGTAGCCGGGTATCTGCCCCCTATTTTGGCGGCCTGGTTACCCAACTTGATCGTGATGGCGATCGCCTCTGGCCTGGTGTTGCAAAGTTCCAGGTAAGCCTTTTTTTAGATGCGATGGGAAAAACCTCAAAAAAAGCGATGATCGCTCTCTGCGGGCGCAAAACCCCCCTTTTAAAACGATTCAATAAATTTTTATAAAGAAATCATAGCTATATAGAATTCTAAGCAGACAATTACGTCTGCAGTCTTGTTTGTGAGTCACAAAACAATATGAAAAAATATCTTGCGGAATTTCTAGGAACGTTCTGGTTAGTCCTGGGAGGATGTGGTAGTGCTGTTTTTGCCGCTGTCGTTGCCCTGTCTGACAACGACCCTTCTAATGGGCTAGGTCTAGGCTTTCTCGGAGTTTCCCTCGCCTTTGGTTTAACCGTTGTCACTGGTGCCTACGCTTTTGGACATATTTCCGGGGGGCATTTTAACCCGGCAGTATCCTTTGGATTATGGGCGGCCAAACGCTTACCAGGCAAAGAATTACTGCCTTATATCATTGCCCAAGTGCTGGGAGGGGCTCTAGCCGGCCTTGTTATTCTAATCGTTGGTAGCGGGAATGGCGCTTTAGATTTATCGGGTTCGAATCCCCTGGCCACCAACGGCTTTGGTAGCCATTCTCCAGGGGGTTATGGCTTACTCGCGGCTTTAATTACCGAAATTGTCATGACCTTTATGTTTCTGATGATTATTTTGGGTTCCACAGATCGTCGTGCTCCAGCTGGTTTCGCTCCAGTCGCCATTGGTCTGGGTTTAACCTTGATTCACTTGATCAGTATTCCGATCACAAATACCTCGGTCAATCCAGCCCGGAGTACGGGGGTTGCTCTGTTTTGTGGCAACGTTGAATTAATCGGTCAACTGTGGCTCTTTTGGGTAGCACCGATTTTTGGGGCGATCGTCGCTGGATATGCCTATAGCACTTTCTTTAGTGAATCAAAAGATACAAAGGGCACTGAGGCCCCGAAAATCGCCTAGACCTGCCCGATAAATAATTTCTACCTAATATTTCCCCCATTGCTTGACTGTTCAAAATTTGGGGGATTTTTGTGATTAGTATTTTGAATGAAATTGACTGGAAACAGAAAGCCTAATCACCAACGTCGGCAATCCGAAAACCCATTTGGCACTCATAGGTTGTCGCTACCTTAGGCAAATTGCCATTAATGAGATGACCACAACATAATTTGCCCTGGCGCACGCGGGGGGTGCCACTCTGATCAGCCATCAAACAACCCTGGCACACTTGATCAGTGGGTAAGATCTGTCCATCCGTAAGGATCATCAACATCTGAGCTTGCCTCCCATGGGACCCAACAACCACTCTTGCTTAATTTTTATTGTAAAGGGAACTGCTGATAAATTCGTTAAACTTGCTACACTGCTTAACCTTGGGAGCCATTGCTTCATCTATGGGGCCCGGTTCGACAAGGAATGTTTGTTAAAATTTTAGCGATGCCGATGGTATAATGCGCCATCCGCAGGAAGTATTTTTAAATTTTATTTGCGATTGCGAAAGGAAGACCTCACCGTGACCCAAACTAACCTTGATTTCTTAGCCCAAACCGATAGCGTCGTTGCTGGGATGATTGCCAGCGAACTCAATCGCCAGCGGGTACACCTCGAACTCATCGCCAGCGAAAACTTCACCTCCCCAGCGGTGATGGCGGCTCAGGGTTCTGTCCTCACGAATAAATATGCCGAAGGTCTTCCCAATAAGCGTTATTACGGCGGCTGTGAATTTGTTGATCAAGTAGAGCAAATTGCCATTGATCGCGTCAAGGAACTGTTTGGGGCGGCCCATGCCAATGTTCAACCCCACTCCGGCGCCCAGGCCAACTTTGCAGTGTTCCTAACGCTCCTGGAACCCGGCGACAAGATTATGGGGATGGATCTCTCCCATGGTGGTCACCTCACCCACGGTTCTCCAGTAAATGTGTCGGGGAAATGGTTTGAAGTGGTGCAATATGGCGTCAATAAAGAAACAGAACGCCTTGATTATGATGAAATCCGTGAAATTGCCCTGCGGGAAAAACCGAAGCTGATCATCTGTGGTTATTCTGCTTACCCGCGCATTATCGAGTTTGATAAGTTCCGGGCGATCGCCGATGAAGTGGGTGCCTATCTGATGGCAGACATTGCCCACATCGCTGGTTTGGTAGCGACCGGTCATCACCCCAACCCAATTCCCTACTGTGATGTGGTTACCACCACTACCCACAAGACCCTACGTGGCCCCCGGGGCGGTTTGATCATGACCCGCGACGCCGAACTGGGCAAGAAATTTGATAAGTCTGTGTTCCCCGGTAGCCAAGGTGGCCCCCTTGAGCATGTCATTGCCGGTAAAGCAGTGGCCTTCGGCGAAGCCCTCAAGCCGGAATTTAAAGCTTACTCTGCCCAGGTGATTGCCAACGCCCAATCGATGGCCAATACCCTCGTCAGCCGTGGCTTTAAGTTGGTTTCTAACGGGACAGATAACCACCTGATGCTTGTGGATATGCGCTCCATTGGCATGAACGGGAAGCGGGCTGATGCTTTGATCAGTGAGATCAACATCACCGCTAATAAAAACACTGTTCCCTTTGATCCTGAGAAGCCTTGGATTGGGAGCGGCATCCGCCTCGGTTCGCCAGCGATGACCACCCGGGGCCTCAAGGAAGTGGACTTCGCTGAAATTGCCAACATCATTGCGGATCGTCTGTTAAATCCAGATGATGAAGCGGTGAAACAGGATTGTCTGGGGCGCGTTGCGGATCTCTGTGAGAAGTTCCCCCTCTACCCCCATTTACAGATTCCGGTAGCGGCGATCGCCTAAATTCTTTAATATCTTTTTAAATAATGGAAAGCTCAGGTTTAATGAAAAAGGTAGCCTGAGTTTTTTCTTGTTTCGGTTTTTGCCCTACTCTCTCTGTTCTTAGCCAACGCCAATATGCCGAAGGAATTGTTGTATTTAGTCACGAGTCTGATCGCCCTGGTTGTGGTGCTGATTAGTACCCCCATTGTGAAAGCGATTGGCTTACGGAGTGGCCGGGTAGACCGCCCTAACGAGCGGAAAGTCCATGACCGACCGATGGTGCGCTTGGGGGGCGTGGCGATTTTTACGGGCACCCTTGTGTCTCTGGGGACGGCTTGGCAGATGGATTGGTTCCCTCCTTTGTTCCCTGGGGAGCAATGGCCGATCTTGGGGGTGCTTTTCGGGGCGATCGCCTTTTTTGCCATTGGCTTTGGGGACGATTTATTTGAGTTGAGTGCCTTATCGCGACTATTGATGCAATTTATCGCGGCGGGAATTGCCTGGTTGATGGGAGTACAAATCGAATTTTTGACGATTCCTTTCACCGGGGAAGTTTTTTCTGTGGGCTGGTTGAGCCTACCTTTAACTCTAATTTGGCTCGTGGGCATGGCCAATGCCATTAACTGGATTGATGGCCTTGATGGTCTAGCCGCCGGTGTATCTGGAATTGCGGCGGCAGTGCTGTTGGTGACGACTCTCTATCTCAACGAACCGATGGTGGCTTTTATTGCAGCGGCCTTAGCGGGATCGGCTCTCGGCTTTTTGCGCTATAACTTCAACCCCGCCCAAATTTTTATGGGGGATGGTGGCTCCTATTTTATGGGCTTTACCCTGGCGGCCATGGGGGTCGTGGGCCTCGTGAAAACAACAGCAGCGGCGGCAGTGCTCCTGCCCTATGTGATTTTAGCTGTGCCCTTGATCGATATGACAACGGTGGTTTTTTCGCGGATTAGTAGCGGCTCTTCCCCCTTCAAGCCGGATAAACGACATCTGCACCATCGACTTTTGGCGGCAGGCTTCTCCCATCGCACCACGGTTTTATTTATCTATGGCCTCACCCTCTGGGCGGGCAGTTTGGCGATCGCCTTTTCAGGGCTTCCCAGCGGCACCCTCTATGCCGGGATTATTTCCGTAATTGTCGGGGTCTGGGGTTGGCAACTGTGGCGCAGGCGAGATTTTCAGGCCCACCGCAAATAGCACCGATGACCCATTCTCCTTGGCAGCATTACAACCCCGCAAAAGCGACCCTTAGGCAAACCATCTGGGATCGCCTTGGAATCGCCGGGGCAACGGTGACGCCTCCCCATGGCCATATTCCCAATTTTGTCGGGGCGATCGCCGCCGCTGAGCAGTTAAGCACTTTGGATATTTGGCGACAGGCAACGGTGATTAAATGCAACCCCGATAAAGCCCAAGCCCCTGTGCGTTACCAAGCCCTGGCTGCGGGGAAAACCCTATACATGGCGGTGCCGCAGTTAGTAGACGAATCTTGTTTTGTCGCGATTACGCGGGAACAGGTGCCCCAGGGTCTCGATTTGGCGATCGCCGCTGAAAAAAACAACATCCTCAAGTATGGCCGTCCCGTTAGCTTTGTGGAAATGGAAAAAATTGACCTCGCAGTGGTGGGCTGTGTAGCGGTGAGTCTGGCCGGCGGACGTACCGGAAAGGGGGCGGGCTTCGCCGATTTAGAACTAGCCCTCCTCCAACGGTTTGGCCTGGTGAATGCAAAAACGACCATTGTGACCACGGTGCACAATTTGCAGGTGGTGCCACCCGAAGCATTGCCCCTAGAAGCCCACGACTGGCCCATGGATTGGCTTTGTACCCCCACAAATATTTATCAAACGCACCACAACCACCCACAACCCCAAGGCCTGGATTGGCAACAGATTCGCCCCCAGCAGTGGGAAACCATCCCGATTCTCAACAAGCTTTATCGAGAAAGTTCGCCCTAGTAGGCCCCGTTATTTTTCGGGAATAGCATCACAAAAACGGTTTTACAGACAATCCACAAATCCATCAACCAATGGCGGTGGTGCACATAATAGGAATCCATCCTTACCCGGGTGCCATAGGGAATATCGTTGCGCCCAGACACCTGCCATAGCCCCGTGAGACCCGGACGAATAGTCAAGACTTTGTCGATGTGGCGACCATATTTATAGAGTTCCTTGGGGACGAGGGGGCGGGGGCCAACAATGCTCATATCGCCCTTGAGCACATTCCAAAACTGGGGAAATTCATCGAGGCTGGTGAGGCGCAAAATATGGCCAATGCCAGTAATACGGGGGTCTTTTTTGAGCTTGAAATCCTGTTCAAATTCGGCGCGTAACTCTGGCGATCTCCGCAACATTTCTTCGAGTACGGCGTCAGCATTAATAACCATCGTCCGAAACTTGATGCAGCCAAAGGGACGAAAATCCTTACCCACCCGCCGTTGTACATAGAAAACAGGGCCGGGAGAAGTGAGCTTAATAATCAGGGCGATCGCCAAATAGAGGGGAGAAAACAGCACCAAAACGCCGAGGGAAAAACAAATATCAAAGCTCCGTTTCGCCAGCGCCCCATCGAGCCAGCGCCGCAGGGATAGGGAGCGATCATCGCTGGGGGCAAACAAAAACTCCGAGCCTTGTCGCGCTAGCCCAGCAACGAATTTCAGCGCATCAAACTGCCGATAAACTGCCATTACGATCCTCTCCACACACCAAAAACTGCCTGGCCGTTAGGGTTGCGCCTCACCACTGGTCAAACCCTGGGAACATGGAACGGGGCGATCGCCATCCATGCCACTTTTCTTGACAGTTGTCTACAAATTCTACATAGCTTTGCCGAAAAATGTTAGCGGCAAATTGTTGGGCTCTCACAAAACAAGCTTCGGGCTGAATTTCTGGCGCTTGGGCCTCAAAACGCTCGACTCCGTTGGCGATCGCCTGGGCCGATTGCTGGGGAAATAAAATCCCCGTTTTTCCATCGGCAACAATTTCTGCCGCACCCCCTCGACCGAAGGCAATCACCGGCGTCCCACAGGCCTGGGCTTCCACGAGCACAATACCGAAATCTTCGCAGCCCGCGTAAACATAGGCTTTTGCCCGTGCCAGATAATCTTCTACGACTTCATCCGGTTGCCGCCCCAAAATTTGTACATTTGGTTTTGCCATCTTTTGGAGCTTCTCTAACTCTGGCCCGCCGCCAATCACCACCAAATTTTTGCCCACCTGGTTAAACGCTTCCACAATCAACGCCACTTTTTTGTAAGGCACCAACCGCGACACCGTTACATAAAAATCATCCTTTTCTTCTCGGTAGGCAAACCGCTCCAAATTGACTGGGGGATAAATCACCGCCGCCCGCCGCCGGTAACAACGCCAGATCCGTTGGGCTGTCCAGTGGGAATTGGCAATAAAATAATCCACTTGGTTGGCACTGATCACATCCCACTGCCGCAGTCGGTGGAGAAAATACCGCGTCACAATCCCTTTAACGCCCTTGCCGAGACCAGAGTTATCTAAATAATCAAAGGTTAAATCCCAGGCATAGCGCATCGGCGTATGACAATAGCAAATGTGTAGCTGGTGGGGCCGCGTCAAAACCCCTTTAGCCACCGCGTGGGATGATGACAAAATTACGTCATAAGCTTCAAGGTTAAATTGCTCAATGGCTAAGGGCATCAGCGGCAGATAGTTTTGTAAACCATATTTTGCCCGGGGAAATTTCTGTAAAAAACTTGTGGCGATCGCCCGACCATAGAGATAGCTATCAGGGTTAGCGGACTCAAAATCAATCAGGGCAAATAAATCGGCCTCAATTTCCTGGAGGATATCTTGCACCACCAGCTCTGAACCCCCCGTTGCGTAGGGCGTCAACCATTCATGAACAAGCGCATAACGGGCCATGGGGGATCCCTTCTCCAAAGCAGTAGTCAAACCGAAAACGCCAGCTTCTGGCAAATTCCAGACCTTTTAGTATATTTCACCCCACAAAATCCTCAAACCGGGAACCCCAGGAGGGGACAAAAGCGTCAATGTATGTTTAAGTGCAGTAAAGTGCATCAGTGTCAGTATGCGGCAAGTAAATACAAGCGTATAAATGTATAAGGGCAAGCATACGGCACCATCCAAAATTTTGTCCTTATTCCGTAGCATCTGAAGAAACCAATGAAAACCACTCAGCTTTTGACATCCGTAAGTCGCTCTACTGCCCTGGCCTTCTTCGCGCTCACCCTGGGGCTTGGGGGCGAAAAAGCACTGGCCCAGTGGCAACCGACCATCTCTGTTCCCGAATTTAAAAACGAAACCAATGGCAGCCGTTGGTGGTGGTGGAACAGCAACACTTCCCAGGAACTGGCCGACGCCCTCAGTAATGAGCTTACTGCTACGGGCAATTTCCGCGTCGTTGAACGACAAAACCTAGGGGCTGTCCTGTCAGAGCAAGAATTAGCCGAATTGGGGATCGTTCGCCCAGAAACGGGCGCCCAACGGGGTCAGGTCACAGGCGCTCAATACATCGTCCTCGGTCAGATCACCTCCTACGAAGAGGGCGTTAAGGAAGAATCGACTGGCTTTGGACTCAGTGGGATCCGGATCGGTGGCGTTCGGCTCGGCGGCGGTGGCCGTGGTTCTAGCGAGGAGGCCTACGTTGCAGTCGATCTGCGGGTCGTTGACTCTACCACTGGGGAAGTTCTCTATGCGCGTACCGTTGAAGGACGGGCAAAATCTGATTCGACCTCTGGGGGCGCTACAGCGAGTTTTGCGGGGATTAACCTCGGCGGCGATCGCACCGAAACAAACCGCGCTCCTGTTGGCCAAGCTCTCCGGGCGGCCTTGATTGAAGCTACTGATTATCTCAGTTGTGTAATGGTCGAGCAAAATGGCTGCATGGCCGAATATGAAGCGAAGGACGACCGCCGCCGCGAAAATACCCGGAGTGTTCTTGATCTTTTCTAGACCGTTGAGCTTGTTGCACTTCCCCTAGGGAACATCAAAATATAAATCAGCGATTGCGGCTGATTTTTTTTTGCCCATTTTCAGAAGACTTGTACCTAAAAAAGCCCTTGAATCTTTGACGGTCGCTGCATATAATATAGAAAAGATAGTTTCTGTATCAAAAGTAACTAAATTAGGTTTTTTTAAAGGGAGTTTAAAACTATGCGGATGCGTAAAGAGAAAAGTGAAACCCTCCGGGCGATGGAACGGGTTTGGGCGAGACATATGCTCAAGCAGCAGGATGCCCAGAACAAAAATGCGGATGCAGTCCGGGAAGCAAAAGAAATTCTCAACGAGTACGGCGAATAGATCAGTTAAATCATTTTTACGGCAGGCATATGTGTAAGAACATATGCTTTTTTTATGGCCTGAAACCCCGCGCTGGCCTAGCCTAATTCAAAACTGGTCACCCCAAAAATGTTTTTGACAGGAATTTTCGGGGGCGCTTGGGTGTACATCCGTGCCGTTTCAAACACAGGCTGCAGTTGGTAGCGTTGGGCGAGGGCGATCGCCTCTGGATTCACCATGGGCACATCGAGGAAAAGTTCACTACCGGTGGGAAGGCTACCTTTGAGGGCGAGAAAGAGACGTTCGGCAATTTCGGCATTGTTGGCAAAGAGAGGGCCAATTTTATAACCCTGACGACAAGGGCGCACCATGCCATAGCCCGTTATTTCACCATTGTTGACCGTCACCCAGGTGGTGCTGTTCGGTTGCTGCAGCCAGGAATTTAAAAAGGTGCGGCGATCGCCCGGAAAAAACCGCTGATCATATGCACAAATTTCCTCAATATCGACCGCTGTCAAGGGCTTTAGACCGTGATGTTCAGGGATCTGGCCACCACCGAGACCGCTGTAACGCACGTTGTTGTAGGCCAGGGTAAAGCCCGATTTTTTGTAATTTTCCTGCTGGGCGACCACCCCATCGAGGCCCACATTGCGATCGCCCACGGTAGCGAGGGCGGCCTGCCAAATTTGCCAACCGAAACCTTGACCACGATATTCTGGTTTGACGATATAAAAGCCAATGAAGGCGAAATCCGGGGCATATTTCACTGCGGAAATGCAGGCGATCACCTCCCCATCCAGCAGACCAACCAGAAATCCTGTGGGATCGGCGGCGTAGAAACTAGCGGCATCCTGTAGGCCGGGATTCCAACCCTCCTGGGCGGCCCACTCAATGGCTAAATCCAACTCCGGCTGGGTCATGGTTCTGATGGTATAGGTTCCGGTCATCGGCGATCGCCCCCGTGAATTTTTTTCAGTCTAGCTTGGATATTTTGGCGACTTTTTGCTCTGTTGCATTTCCTGATAATTGCGTAGGATAAAGGCAGTTTTTGGAGCGATATGGCGATGATTCCAGGCGAACTACGCCCCCAACCCGGGGAAATTGAACTGAATGCAGGCCGAGAAACAAAGGTGGTTACGGTAGCTAACACCGGCGATCGCCCGATCCAGGTGGGGTCTCATTTCCATTTTTTCGAGGTAAATCGTGCCCTCCAGTTTGACCGGGCAGTCACCAAGGGAATGCGTTTAAATATTCCGGCGGGCACAGCAGTACGCTTTGAACCCGGTGACGAAAAGGACGTAGAATTAGTGGCCTTGGCGGGTCGTCGCCATGTGTATGGGCTAAATAATTTGGTAGATGGAGCATTGGACTAGATGAGCGCAGTGATTGGGATTGATCTGGGGGGCACCGCCATCAAAGGGGGAAAATTTAGCCTCGATGGTATTTGTCTTGCGGAAAAATCAGTTCCTACCCCCCAACCCAGTACCCCAACCGCTGTTGCTGAGGCGATCGCCAATTTAGTGAATGAACTCAACCAAGATCGCACCTGTAAAGCAGTAGGGATCGGCATCCCTGGGCCGGTGGACGGCAGCGCTCGCATTGCCAAGGTTGCGATCAATCTCAATGGTTGGCAGGATGTCTCCCTCGCCGATTGGGTCGAAGCAAAAACAGGTTTACCGACAACCCTCAATAACGATGCCAACTGTGCGGGTCTGGGGGAAGCTTGGTTAGGGGCCGGACGCGATCGCCAAAATCTTTTACTCATTACCTTGGGAACAGGGGTGGGTGGAGCAGTCATTCTGAATGGGCAACTGTTTACGGGCCATTATGGTGCG
The DNA here is from genome assembly GCF_001693255.1 of Picosynechococcus sp. PCC 7003. Lineage (NCBI taxonomy): Bacteria > Bacillati > Cyanobacteriota > Cyanophyceae > Chroococcales > Geminocystaceae > Picosynechococcus > Picosynechococcus sp. PCC 7003. The sequence continues at coordinate 2,600,305 of NZ_CP016474.1, read as the reverse complement.
GCTGGTGAGTTGGGACTAATTACCCTCAATCCTGACGGCCCCCCTTGCAATAGCGGCAATAATGGTTCCTTTGAGCAGTATTGTTCGATTAATGGCGTCAAACGGATTTCTGGCAAAGATCCTGGGGAATTAGGCCAACTGGCCCAAGCGGGAGATGCTGAGGCGATCGCCCATTGGCAAACCTACGGCAAACTGTTGGGGGCAGGGCTAACAAGCTTAATCTATATTTTCACCCCCGAAATGATTATCCTGGGGGGTGGCATTAGTGCCAGCAGTGAATTTTTCCTCCCAGCGGCGATCGCCGAAATTGAGCGGCGGGTGCTGCCTTCCTCACGGGTTGATTTAAAACTCACCAAAGCCCAGTTAGGAAACAATGCGGGGATGGTCGGCGCGGCGAAACTCGCCCTAGAAAAAATCTCAAATATCCTGGATAATTAAGATGGGTTACTGATGCTATCTTTGTAGCCTAATCTTTTTGAAAAGCCTCCGCCAAAATACGGAAAATGCTGCAAACGTTATGGAAATTTACTGCAATTAGTTAAAAAACGAGACATTTGCATCTGTTTAGAGGAACTATAACTAAATTAAGCTCGTCTGCTAATTATCTTTTCGGAACCTCTAAATCATGTTTTCCTACAAACAAATAACTGCCTTCTGCAGTGTCGCCTCTTTGGTGACAATCCCTTTGGTGATCGCCCCCGCTCAGGCCCAACAGAGTTATCCCCTTGTCTGTCGTGGTGGTGGTGGTTTAAGCATCGTCAATACGGGCAACAATAACGTCAGAATTAATTTCCGGGCTGCCGCTGGTAGCGCCCCCCAAGGCTTACAACCAGGGGAATGCAGTTGGCAAGATCGCGCCTTTCGATCTGGGGAGCCGACCGTTATCTGTGATACCAGTGCTCGGGCAGTTCAATATGTCAGCAAACTTGTCCAAAGCAATGAATATGCAACCCTCCAAGTTTTTAATAACAACCAGGGTTGTATGCAGGCTAATGCGCCGATCCTTAACGACCCTCCCGTGCTCAATGTGCCCGCTGGAATTCCAGCAGCAGTACAATTTCGCCCTGACTTAAACCAGGTCTGGCAGTCTAACTATGGCAATATCAATTGGCTAGAAGGTTGGTATGGCACTCGTACCAATACCATCGCCATTACTTCCCAAGGTTGGGATAGCAGTCGTAATGCCTATGTCGTGCAAGGGCGTTGGGGCCGTACCAACAATAGTAGTAACACAGGCTCTTTTGAAATGGTCTTTGACACAGCTTGTTCGTTTACTGGTGGGTTCAGTCGGGATAGTGGCAGAACAGGTGGATCTTGGAATGGCTCTTGTCAATAAAATCCCCCTAGCCTATTTGTCGACCAGAACCCTGGTTTGGCTCTTGCCCCCAACTTAGGCACGTTTTTTGACGGTGTAGAGAAATTTCCTTTAGGATAAACCATAGTTTCTCTGCACTGTATCTAGGTTGTGCCATGGTGGGCCGGAAGCTTGCTTTTAACCGTAATGCCGCCCTTGAAAAGGCAATGGAATTGTTCTGGGAAAAGGGCTACAAGGCCACGAGCTTAGCAGACCTCCTGGACTGTATGGGGATTCAGCGGCAAAGTCTCTATAACACTTTTACTAGCAAGCATGATCTATTCCTAGAGGCGATCGCCTATTACGGCAAAATCGCAGTGCGTCAGCTAGAAGAACGACTCAATTATTCCGCTTCACCCCTAGAAAATCTCCGAAATTTGTTTTATCAAACCGCCGAAAATGCCAAACTGCTCGGTTATCGAGGGTGTTTTGTTGTCAATGCGATGATTGAACTCGCGCCCCATGACCCCCAAGTGGCCGCCCTCGTGGAAGATATTGCCACCAATGTCGAACAAATTTTTGTGAATACTCTCAATCAGGCGATCGCCAAAGGAGAACTGCCCCCAGATTTTGACAGCCCAAAAACCGCCCGTTATCTCTATCAAATTCTTCTAGGATTAAATACCCGCATCAAAGGCCTGCCGAATCCCGAATACCTTAGGGAAACCCTCGATCTCGCCCTGATGGTATTGCAACCCCAATAAAAAAGCCCTCTGGCTTGTAACCAGAGAGCCCATTCTCCCCTGGGGGAGATGCCGAAGACAGGAAAAGTTAGTCGCGGCTATTGATAGCAATCAACAAGCGCAGAATAAACACAAATAGGTTGATATAGGTCAAATACATCGACAAAGCGGCCGATAGATATTGGTCATTGCGGTAGGCGCGGGGCAACACGTAGAAGTCAACCACTGCAGAACCCGCAAATAGTAAAGTTCCCAAGCCAGAGATGCCGACCTCTAACCAGCTGGGCGTGTAAACCCCAAAGAAGGCAAAACCAAGCTGGGCCAACAGCACTACGAACAGCGCGATAATCCCAAGGCGTACCGTTTGGGCCAGGGCCAGGCCATCTTCATCGGAGAGATTTGAGCCAATATTGCGACCCAGAATGAAGGTAATCCCACAACCTAGAGCGGCAATGCCAACGCCCTGAATACCGACTCCCGCAGTCCCAATGGCAAGGGCAACAATACCGGTGAGGGTATAGCCAGATAGTAGACTGTAGCCGGCTAAAAGAGGGAGGGCGACGCTATTATTTCCTTTCTCTGCGACTCCGCGGACAACGAAAAAGAGGGCTAATTCAGCGATCAGGGCAACCCAGAAGGTGGGCATAAAGATGCTGGGATTGGTTTGGATCACCCCCAAACCACCATAGGTTCCTAGGGCAGTGAGGAGTAGGCCACCCCCCAGATAGGGCAGGGCATTTTTGATGACCTCCGGGCCAACCAGGGCTTGACCTTTGGCCTGCCGGATGGCGTCACGAAAATTACTGGTGTTGCTCATAAATAAGTGATTTGATACTTGAAAAGTTAAAACTGCTTACCCTCTATTTTGACAAAACTTTTCGGGGGTGGCAGTACGGATTCCTTTACTGTTGGGGAGGCTTCCGGGGATAATAGAGTTTAATTTGTGAATAGTTGTCAGTGAATTGAACTCACCATGCCGAAAACGGAGCGCCGGACGTTTCTGCTTGATTTCGAAAAACCTCTTTCGGAATTAGAATCACGCATCCATCAAATTCGTGATCTTGCTGCGGAGAATAATGTTGATGTTTCAGAACAGATTCAGCAGCTAGAGGCACGGGCAGACCAGCTCCGGGAAGAAATTTTTAGTACCCTCACCCCGGCCCAACGGCTGCAATTGGCGCGTCATCCCCGACGTCCTAGCACCCTTGATTATATTCAAATGATGGCGGATGAGTGGTTTGAACTCCATGGCGATCGCGGTGGTTCTGATGATCCGGCTCTCATTGGTGGGGTGGCCCGTTTTGACGGTCAACCGGTGATGATGCTGGGGCACCAAAAGGGACGCGATACCAAAGATAATGTCGCCCGCAATTTTGGCATGCCTGCCCCTGGGGGCTACCGTAAGGCGATGCGCTTGATGGACCATGCCAACCGTTTTGGGATGCCGATTTTAACGTTTATTGATACCCCTGGGGCTTGGGCTGGCCTGGAAGCTGAAAAATTAGGCCAAGGGGAGGCGATCGCCTTTAATCTCCGGGAAATGTTTAGTCTCGATGTGCCGATTATTTGCACGGTCATTGGCGAAGGGGGTTCCGGTGGAGCCCTAGGGATTGGCGTCGGCGATCGCGTCTTGATGTTAAAAAATTCCGTTTACACAGTAGCGACCCCAGAAGCCTGTGCCGCAATTCTCTGGAAAGATGCTGGTAAATCAGAACAAGCCGCCGCTGCCCTCAAAATTACAGCAGAGGATTTGAAAAACCTCGATATTATCGATGAAATTGTCCCAGAACCGGCCTCCTGTGCCCACGCAGATCCCATTGGGGCCGCCCAACTCCTGAAAGCAGCGATCCAAGATAACCTCCAAACCCTTCTAAAGCTGACGCCAGAACGCCGCCGTGAATTACGCTACCAGCGGTTCCGGAAAATTGGTGTGTTTTTAGAAGGTTCCTGACCTGAGAAGCTGGCTTGGCATTCATGGGTACTGATTCTGAGCATTTAGCAATATTTTGTAACATTTCCGAAATTTTGCTAGGATAAGAAGCCGCTGAGCCCTAATGTGAACTATGGGACTTTCCCCCAGCTTTGTTCTCCCAAAAGGCAGTGAAATCACCAATATCTTTTTGTCTCTATTGGTCAGCAGAGTTTAGGTTGTGGATATTTTTTCTGGGATTTTCTATGGACTAAGCTAAATTTTTTTGCCCACCCATCGCGCTATGTTGAGTGCAGTTCCCTCCCCATGATCTCTCTCGTCCACCTTTGGCGATCGCCACTGTCCCTAGATTCTGATAAGCTCTTGGCCCTTCTTCCTTCCCTTGCGATGGTAGCCCCCCTGATATCCAAGCTCAAGTTTCAACAGCATGTCAGGTTTGGGACTTTGTTCGACGCTTCATCCATTGCCATTTCGCAACGTCTGATCCCCAGACCAACTCGGCTGTGCCGTCATCCTTTGACACGGCTTGATAATGTCTGGCTAAAGTTTTGGCCGCTTCAGGATTTTAATTTCCGAGAGCGTCCCCAAAGTATTCTTCAAGGGATTCGACCATCCGTTGAGCCCAGTATTGAAGAATTGACCATGATCTCCAAAGCAGGGAATGCAACAGTTTATTGTTAGCGAGGATCTACTCTCCCCTGCCCCAGTTCCTTTTACTTCTTCATTCCATACCGAATTATGACAACATCTTCTTCAAGCGGCTTCAATGGTTCTACAAAAACCATGGCGACTGATGCTCTAGGTCGTGACCTTAATGATCTGGTAACTCGACCAGACCGCAATAGCCACAATGGCAAAGCAGCCAGCATTCGCCCTGCCACAGAAGAAAGCCAGCAAAGAATGGCAGAGGCTGTGCATACGATGCTCGAAGCCGTCGGCGAAGACCCTGATCGTGAAGGTCTCCTAAAGACGCCGCTGCGGGTCGCAAAGGCCATGCAGTTTCTGACCCAAGGCTATAACCAGTCCCTTGAAGACATCGTCAATGGTGCAATCTTCGACGAAGGGCACAATGAAATGGTATTGGTGCGGGACATTGATTTCTTTAGCCTCTGCGAACACCACATGTTGCCCTTTATGGGGCGGGCCCATGTGGCCTATATCCCCAACCAAAAGGTCGTGGGCCTCAGTAAATTAGCGCGGATCGTTGAGATGTATTCCCGCCGCCTCCAGGTGCAAGAACGCCTAACCCGACAAATTGCGGAAGCCGTCCAAGAAATCCTTGACCCCCAAGGGGTTGCGGTGGTGATGGAAGGAATCCACATGTGTATGTCCATGCGGGGTGTGCAAAAGCCCGGTTCCTGGACGGTTACCAGTGCCATGATTGGCTGTTTCCAGAAAGAACAAAAAACCCGTGAAGAGTTTCTCAACTTGATTCGTCACCAACCCAGCTTTATTTAGGGCAATTTGGGATTTTAGCGTCGCAATTTAAAACATAAAAAAGGGCAGCCCCAGGGCTGTCCTTCTTACTAAATGGCCTAATTAATCGTGGGGAAATTCACCGACATCCTAGACGGTATAGACCGGGAAATCTGTGTAGCCTTTAGCGCCTGTGGGGGCGTACCAAGTGGCCATGTCTGCATCGGGGTTTAAGGCCCAGTTATTGGCGTAACGTTCAACAAGATCAGGATTACTAATGAAAGGACGACCAATGGCAATGAGATCAGCTTGCCCAGTGGCGATCGCCGTTTCCGCACTCTTTTGATCGTAGCCACAATTACCCATGAGCACACCATCATAGACGGCCCGGAAATTTGCCAAGGTCAGCGGCTCTCCCAATTCATGGAAACCAAAGGCCAAACCATCCATCACATGAAGATAGGCCAAATTGTAGCGATTCAGTTGACTGGCAGCGTAGGTAAACTGCTCCCGGAAATCGGGCGACCCCATATCATTAAAAGAACCATTGGGGGAAAAACGAACACCCACCCGACGGGAATCCCAGACTGTTGTCACCGCATCTAAAATTTCTAAGAGTAACCGACAACGATTCGTTGCACTGCCCCCATAGGCGTCGGTGCGATGGTTTGTTTTTGATTGGAGAAATGTATCAAGCAAATAGCCGTTAGCGGCGTGAATTTCGATGCCATCAAAGCCCGCTGCTTTTGCCTTGATTGCCGCCTGGCGGTACTCCTCAATAATCCCAGGAATTTCTTTGGTTTCAATGGCCCTGGGGACTTCGTAGGGCTGCTTCCCAAGGGGCGTATGGATTTCTTCGCCGTTATCAATTTTGAGTGCAGAAGGGGCGATCGGCAATTGACCCCCATGGAAGCTGCTATGGGAAGCGCGGCCCATGTGCCACAATTGCAGAAAAATTTTGCCACCTTTAGCGTGGACAGCCTGGGTTGTGAGTCGCCAACCTTCAACCATCGCTTCTGTGTAGATGCCGGGCGATTCATTCCAACCATTGGCTTGTTCTGAAATGGTCGTTGCCTCCGCGATAATGAGACCCGCCGAAGCCCGTTGGCCATAATATTCCGCCATGAGGGCGTTGGGAATGCGGTCTTTCCCGGCCCGTGCCCTGGTCATAGGTGCCATTACCACGCGGTTTGCCAAGGAGAGATCCCAGAGATGAAAGGGCTCTAGAAGGGTTGCAAAAGTCGTTGTCATGGATTTAATCGTTCTTTTTGACTACATAGTCAATAAAATATTTATCCATTGTAAACTTTTTTAACAATCTTCCTAAAAGCCGAGATCCGCCTTAGCCAAATCTGCTTCGACAAATAAGGTTTCATCTGCTACGGTTTGCCAGTCGTTACAGCCAATTTCCTGGTAGAACGTCTGATCATAGGAGCGAGTCCGCATCACCACCGGCATCGGGAGGGCGTGGCCTAGCACGAGGGCCTGTTGTTTAGAGTCTAATTTCGCCAAAACCGAGCGCAGGTTGCCGCCCCCAGAAACCCCCGTAAAAATGGCATCAATATCTTTTTCGTCATTGAGTAAGCAAGTTACCCGTGTGCCAATTTGGGACATGACTTCGTTGTCGATGCCGGAGGGACGTTGATCGACGACCAGGAGGGTAACAAAATATTTCCGCATTTCCCTGGCGATCGTGCCAAAGATCGTTTGGTGAACGATTTTCGAGTCTAAAAATCGGTGGGCTTCTTCAATGGTGATCACCAAGGGCATTGGCTTATTTTGGACGTTTTTGGTTTGTAGGTACAGATCCGCTTTTTTCACATAAGCGGAGTGGATGCGTCGGGTAATCATGTTCGTCGCCAACATATACGACAGCATATTGGACTGGGAACCAAACTCGATGATGACGTGTTTCCCAGCATCGAGGCTCTGGAGAAGTTGGTCGATGTAGTTAAAGGGGCAAGTTTGGCGAATATATTTAAGGTTTTCGAGGCGTTTGAGTTTCCGTTGGAGGGCCATAATCGAACCAGCATGGCCTTGGCGTTCTTCGCAAAAGAGGCGGATATCTTCATTACTCATTTCTAGGAGTTTGACAATCCAGGAACGACCAAACTCGGAATAGAGGACATTGGCATTGTCGAGGCTCGCTTCAGATAGCCCTAGTTCAAAGCCCACGAGCCGAATATCTTCAATTTCAATCTGATCGAAGCTGAGATAGAGTTCCTGGGCGTCGCGTACCCCCCGCCGTTGGGTGGATTCTGAATCGAGGGTATAGATTTCGACTTGACCGGGGAAAAGCTGACGGAGACCTTTGACAGTGCTAACGCCTTTGCCTTCTTCAATGGCTTCCCAACCGTATTCGGAATGCATATCGAACATCAGGTTTACGGCGGCCCGGCGTTTGATAATGCCAGACAGCAATAAACGAGTCAGGAAAGATTTTCCGGTGCCGGACTTGCCGAAGATGCCATTGCTGCGTTCGACAAAGCGGTCAAGGTCGAGGCAAATGGGTACGTCCATATCGAGGGGACGGCCAATGGCAAATTTTTTGTGGTGGGGGTCGTCCTCCCAACCAAACACCCGCCGAAAGTCTTGTTCGTTGGCTTCGTAAACTTGACTGAAGTGACTGGGAATCGTTTTTACGGGCAGGAGCTCAAGGGTGTCAAAATTTTCTGTTTCACTATCTTCTGCTTGGCTGGGGGTAAACATCAGCATTGGCGCTAGTTCGACGGTGCCATAGGTGCTGGTGCCGGCGAGGACGGCTTGTAAAAAGTCATCGTTGGGATTGGGCGGGTCGGCGAGGATCCGGGGGCTAGAGGTGCCCAGGGAAACATCGGTGAGGAGACAGAAAAATTGGGAACGGCTCCCTTTGACGACGAGAAATTTACCGACGCGCATTTCTTCGACGGATACATCGCCATGGAGACGGACTTCGAGACCTTGGCTTAGGGAACCTTGAATTACGGAGCCAAGGGGGTGTTCGGTGGTCATGGGCAATTGGAGAAGGGGAGGTTAGAGGTTGGTGGGGACGTCGATGGTTTGGGGGCTAGGGCTAGGCGTGGTGAGACGTTGCCAGGTGTCGATTTGGGTTTGGGCGGCGTCGTAGGCGGCGGTATTACGGGGGATTTGGCGGGCGGTGGCGATCGCCTGGGGAATTGAGGCATTGGCTTGGCTCTGGGCTACGGAAAGAATCCGATAACTCCATTGGTCAGCGGCCTGTTTCCCTTCGGCCCGCAGTTGGCTAATGCTGCTGGGAATTTGTTGGGTAAGGTTGATCGCTTCTACCCAGGCAGAGACGGAATTGCCATTGGCCACTTGGTAGGCGCGATTGAGATTATTGATCGCGGTTTGTTCTTGACGCCAACTCCTGACCCTGGCTTGCATTTCGTCATAAAGGACACGGTTCGGGGCAATTTGGTTGGCGACGGCGATCGCCTCGTCGAAGCGTTTTTGTTGGCCGAGGGCGACGGCCCGGTCAAAGATCGGCTGGTCTTCGGTTCGTTCAATGGTGTTGCGCCACTGACGAATATTTTCTTGGGCTTCGGTGTAGAGGGCGCGGCCAGATTGGATGGTGCGGGCTTCGGCGATCGCCTCCTGGAGACGATTGGTCGCGGCTAGATCCTTGGCATAGGCCAGGGTAGGAGAATCTTCGGCAATTTCAATTTGGCGGCGCCATTGGCGAATTTTTTGGCGGGCTTCGTCGTAACGGGGGTTGCCTGAGGGAACACGGTTGAGCTGGGCGATCGCCCGTTCATAGTCAGCGATATTTCCCCCCTGGGCCAATTCCTCGGCCTGTTCTAGGAGCGCAACGTCCTCAATTTCCCGTTGCCAACGACTAATCAAACCTTGGGCCTGGTCGTAGACGGCGCTGGCGGGTTGGATACTTTGGATTTGCACAAGGGCTGTTTCGAGATCCTTAACGGTTCCTTGGTTTGCCCTGAGGCCGGCTTGGGCGAGAATTCGCCAATCAACCACCACATTATCAAGGTTCAGTTGAGCGGGGAGGCGATCGCAGAGGTCGAGGAGGTCATTCCAGCGGCGTTCATCAATGATGTTGTCGGTATAGTCGACGATTTTTTCGCGGGCGTCACTAATTAAACGTTGGGCCTGGGAGTAGGCATAGCTATCTTGGGTAATGTTGCTCGCCTGGGCGATCGCCTGGAGCCAATTTTCTAAGCCCCCCCGACGAAAGGCGGCGTATGCCCCATCTAGTTGCTCCGTTTCCTTGCGAGCCAACTGAATTTGGGCCATGGCCTCATCGTATTTCACCGTCGCCCAGTAGCGATTTTCCAGATAACTGAGCTGGACAGCCGTCCGCATCGCCTGGCTTAACTCCCCTGCTTTGAGTTGCCGTTCCAGGCGGGCTAAAATCGCTTCCCCCTCTTGCCAAATGTCTTCCCAGGTAGTGATTTGGGTCTCAATTTCTGTCTGAAAACCAGCCTTTTCGGGAATATCGCGCACCATGGCGATCGCCTCATCCAACTTTCCCGCTTGGAATTCCACCTCAGCGAGGGCAATAATTTGCGAGACCCACACTTCAATATTGCGGTCAATATCCGCCCGGAGGGGGTGATTCTCCGAAAAACCACTCACCATCCGAATCGCCTTGAGGTAGCTGGCGAGGGTCTGTTCCTCCGCCTCAATCTGGGCGCAATACAAGCGGGTTGTAGCCGAGGCTAAGGGCAAGAAAAGGGCACTGCAATTGTTGCTGCCATTAAAGCTCAGGAGTACCGATGTCGCTAAAAAGCCAACCCCCCCTGAGAGGAAAATTAAGAGCAACCCTAACCATTGCCAATTGGGCAGGAGAAATTGGCGTTTACGAGGAATTTCAAGGATTTCTGTCTCTGCCTCTGCCGTTGCTTGCTCTGGATCACCATTGGCGATCGCCGTCATCTCCGTGTTTAAATCTTGCGTCCCAGACTCTTCCGGTAAACCTGCTTCAGTCGATAACACTGGCTGCGATTGGGTGCCAACGGGAGAAACGGATTGCACTTGCGAGGGATCAGGTTTCTGGCTCATATAAACCGGAGGCTAAAATTTTGCAGACATGGATGACTAAGATCTATGATACGTTCTACGCGATTTCATCAAAATTGGCATCATCATAGCATAGGCATCCTAAGCGCTTGGGCGCACCACAAACCTAAAAATTGACCGCCTTTCCAAAGTTCTTTTTCCTTAAATTAAGGAAGAGATATCGCCAAGACCGTTTTATATCAGCTATTCTTGATTCTCTCAGTAGGATGTAGACAGAGATTTATAGATATGTCTGATAATATGGGCATCATTCGTCCCTTACTCAAAATCTGAAAGGCACCTCCGCTGCATCCTAGTGAGACTGCCCCATCACCACTCTGTACTATATAAATCGTTAAGGATAGGTTTGAAAGATGGAACAACAGCCTGAAACCCAAGTAGAAACCGGTGCGACTCCGTTTAACAACGAAGCACCTGGTCCCATGACCTCCCCCCAAACCGAGCAGCCTTGGCAAGAGGCAGTCAAACCCATCACGGATTTTCTGTCTGAACTGCCTGAGGAGCTAGGGAAATTTTTTGCCGACTATAAGCAACCCCTGATCACCGTTGGCCTAATCGTGGCAGCTTTGATTACCGTCAAACTGACCTTTGCCTTAATCGGTGCCATTAACGATATTCCCCTATTAGCGCCCACCTTCGAGCTGATTGGTATCTCTTACACAGCATGGTTTGTCTATCGCTATTTGCTTAAAGCTTCAAACCGTGATGAATTGCTGGCAGAATTCAATTCTCTCAAGTCTCAAGTGTTGGGTAAAAAATAAACCTAAATTTTTCGTTGGGATTTACCTCTCCTCGGCACACGCCGAGGAATTTTGATTTTTAAGAGAGATAATCAGTAACAGCTTTCTCTAATAGTGAAAATAGAATTATAAAACTAAAAATTCAACTATGCTCTGTTGAAAGTTTTGTTGGATTAAATGAATTTTTATAAAAGAATCTTCATTGCACGTAGTTCTAAAAATAAAGTCGCAATACTCTTATATTTTATTTAGAGCTCCTACATTTTGACTCCTAACCATTTTTCTTCGTAAGCGTCTTCTGGAAAATGAAATTCTCCTTAATCACCAGCACATTAGGTGAAGATAGACATGATAAAATCGTGCGCCTAATTCACTCTTTAATAAAACAAAAACATCAGGATTTTGAATTGATTATTGTCGATCAAAATGAGACTTCAAAACTCAAAGTGACATTAGAAAGTTATTTTAATGAGATCAATTTGATTTACCTGAAGCATGATCAAAGGGGAGTATCAGCGGGGAGGAATTTTGGCTTTAGGTATGCATCTGGTGAAATTGTCAGTTTTCCTGATGATGATTGCTGGTATCCAGACATGCTTTTAATGTCAGTCAATACTTGGTTTTTAAATAATCTTAATTGGGATGCTTTAAGTGGTTGTACCATTGATCTAAAAGAAAATTCAACAACAAGCAGATGGGATAAGAATCCAGGAGAAATTCATAGGTTTAATGTTTGGCGTAGAGGAATTACTTCATCCATTTTTTTGCGAACCTATGCACTTGCAAACGCCCAAGGTTTTGATGAGACACTTGGACCAGGTGCAGACTCTCCTTGGCAATGCTCGGATGAGACTGATTATCTTCTAAACTTGCTATCACAAAATAAGAAACTATATTATGATCCAGAAATAAAAGTCTACCATCTTGAACCAATTACCCAGTATGACCAACAAGCATTGGCACGCGCAAAAAGGTATGCTCCAGGAACGGGCCGTGTATTAAAAAAGCATAGTTATCCATTTTGGTTTGTTGCAATCGCTTTATTAAGACCAATTTTGGGAACTTTATATTATGCAACTAAAATGCAGGGATGGCGGGCTAAATTCCACTGGCTTATTTTCCAAGGTAGATTAAATGGTTGGCTTTCTTCTAAATAATTACTCCTAAAGCCTCTCAAAAAAGTAGATCAAAAAACAACCCTGAAAATTAACTTAAATTTCGGAGAATTTGTCTGGTTTCTTGTCCTGTTTTTTCCCATGAAAACATACTTGCTCTTTGGAGTCCTTTTTGTATTAAATCAGCATAAAGATTATCGTCTTTGGTGATGCGTTCCATCGCACTACGTATTTCTTGAACATTTTTTGGGTCTACTAAGATGGCAGAATTTCTTGCCACTTCGACTAATGAAGATTGATTAGATGTGATAACAGGTAATCCGCAAGCCATTGCTTCCAATAAAGGGAGGCCAAAGCCTTCCCAAAGGCTTACAAACATCAAACAAAATGCTTGATTAAGAATCATAGGCAAGTCTTGAAAGGAAACATAATCTTTAAACAAGACTTGATTTTCTAATTCTAGATTTTTCACCAAATCAATTAACTGTGGCGTGTAACGTTTATCTTTAGGCCCAACAAGCCAAAATTCATAATCTTCTTTATCTTTAAGCAAAGAAAATGCTTTAATCATTCTAGGGAGATTTTTGTGCGGGTTATGGCGACCCAAGTATAAAAAATAAGGCCTCTTAGATTTTGATTTATTTGATCGCATGTAAAATTTTTTAGGATCATAAGCAAGATGAATGGGGGTAATCTTAGTAGCAGAAATGTTGAAAAAATTCATCAAGTCATCTGCAGTTGCTTGGGAGTTACAAATAATATGCTTACTTTGATCTAACACAATAGGTAAAACAAATTTCTGATAATAGTTTAATGGAGACTGCTTGTCTGGATAGCGTAATGGAATTAAATCATGAACCATAACAACAGTTCTAGCAGTTGTATAAATAGGTGATTCTGGTAAAGGAGAAAAAATCAAGTTTGATTCTAGTTTGTGATAAATTTTTGGCAAAGTAAACTGAGTCCAATATAGCCGTTTAAGATGTCCTTTTAAGCCAAAATCTGGACTAAGTTCTTTTGAAATTAGATAAGAATTAAAAGTTGTAAATTGATTATCAAAATTACAAACAAGAAATTTAGAATTTAGTTGAGAAAGATATGGTAGTATATTGCGGGCATAAATACTAATCCCTGTCGGCTTTTTAGATAAGATAGATAAGTTAACAAGTATCATATTAAAGACGCATTTTAGGTGTTTCTGTTGATTTTTTTTGGAAATTTTAATGGATTTAAAGTATTTAATTGAAGACGAAATACAATTCTTGTCTGCGAAAAAAAAGCGTTGATTAAAAATCCAGAAAATAACTGAGAAATAACTGTAGAAATTGCTGCACCGACGCCAGAATATTTAGGAATCAAAAAGATATTTAGAATAATATTAAGTAATGCACCAGAAAAAGTTATCCAGAAGGAATAATTGCTTAATTTCTCTGCAATAAACCATGGAGAAATTCCTGTTCCCATAAATACAAATAATGTTGCCCAGATATGAATTTTCAAGATTGTCCCTGCGGCAAAATATTCTGGCCCATAAATCATCAAAATAAGAGGAGATGCAGTGAACAAAATGGGAAGTGAAATTATCAAAGATAGACGAATCAAAAAGGATAGTAAGTCTTTGATTTTTTCGTAATATTGTTTTTTATTTTTTTCTTTTGCTGCGTAAATTGAAGGGGAAACTGAAGCAATAATTATATTAGGAATAAAATACCATATTTCAGATATTTTAGTTGCGGATGAATAAGTGCCAACTGCTTCTTCTCCAACGATGTTCCCCAACATTACTAAGTCTGTCTTCATATATAAGATGATGCTCAAACCAGATAAGATTAAAGGCCAGCTTTCATGAAGTAATGATTTTGCAATTTCAGTATTCCATTCAAGTTTGAACGGGCATTTTTTTAATTTATAAACTAAGACAAAACCACTTGCTTCCAGAGCAGCTTCTCCAAATATAATCCAGGCAAAATAAATCAATGGAACTTGTAGAATTAAGAGCGCAACTTTACTGAGAGTGACAATTATGAATACAAGAATTTTAATGGCAACTATATATTTAGATTGAACTTGAGCAGAAAACCAAAAATTAACGACTTCAAAAGCTTGAAATAAAACACTTGAACTTAGTATTAGAAAAATCAAGCTAAATTCAGTATTGTCTGTTCTCAAAAACAGATAAACTCCTGTAGCAATAAGCCCAAGTGAAATAATGCTAGATATCACAAGTTTGAGCCAAAATACAGTGCCTAAAATTTTATTTTTTTCTTGAGGAAAATTAACTAGAGAACGAATGACTAAAGTGTCTAATCCCAGCTTGGATAGGGGATGAAATAAAACAATAATTGCCCCAGCATAGTTCAATGTACCTAATTGAGTAGCTCCTAAATATCTTGCCATCCAAGCACTCATAAAAAAACCGATTATCATCCGAACAGTATATTCAAATGACAACCAAGAAATGTTACTAAAAATGGCTTTTTGTTCACCTATCAACTGCTTTTTGAATAACGACAGTCTTTTGAGCATAAATGATGGAAGTCGAGTCAGATGATGGTGTTATATTTGAGCAAAATGAAAATATCAATTAAGCGAGATTAAATATCTTCAGATAAATACATAGCAAAGCGGTGTACCTTAAGCAATTTTATATTTTGCTGACTAATAGTATGCATCATGTAAAGAATATGATCTGCCTGGAGAAGAGTACCATCGTTGCGACAACTCCCTCGATAGCGGAGTTGGACTTGGGTCGGACTCATCACTTTTTCTAGGGCGATCGCCGTTAACATTTCCCGAAGATTTAGCTGCTTGATCCTGCCAGATTTGGTTTTCTTTTCGAGGATGATTTCCGGAGTCTGGCGGATGGTTTCAAGCCAGACTTCCCATTGTTCGGCAGAAACAGGTTCTTCGGTTTCAAGATCAATCAGATATTCTGCTTCCGTCAATAATGCTGTGGCGGCCTTAGAACGAACGGGCACTTCTTCTACTCGATAGATCGGCATATCAATGGGCAACTGTTCCGCGAGTCGCCGTCGAAAATCTTCTAAATCCAAAACTTGGCGTAGTTCGAAGTCGATAATTTCCCCTTCGCTGGTAGCTCCCAAAGATAATGCATTGGCAATGGAAATGCGGGGGCTGGGGTGAAAGCCATTGGTGAAGGCCACGGGAATTGAGGCACGGCGCACGGCTCGGTCAAATAAACGCACTAAATCGAGGTGACTGACGAGACGCATATCCCCCTGTTTCCCGAACCAAACCCGGAACCGTTGTAGGCGTTCTTGATCCTTTTGGAATTGGCCGACAAATTCGGGAATTTCGGGCGGTTGATAGACGACATTGTGGCCAAAATCGGTACTGCAGACGCCACAGTGGGAACAACCATCAAAGGCACAGTCGGGAATGGTGGCCGCTTCGAGGGCCCGCTTTAGATCGTCTTTTAGCCACTGCTTATCAATGCCTGTATTGAGGTGATCCCAGGGTAAGGGCGCATCAAGGGGATCGTTGTCGGTGGTTTCAAAGATATTCCATTCACCGCTTTCTACTTTGCGGTATTTCCAGGTGAGATCCGATTCGGCGATCGCCTGTTCCCAAGCCCCATAGGCTTTGTCTAGATTTTCCCACCAGGAATCCATGCCAGCCCCCAGTTCCCAGGCCCGGCGGACGACTTTACCCAAACGGCGATCGCCCCGACCAACAAAATCCTCCATCGCCGAGATCCGCACATCGGTATAGTTCACTTTCACGCCCCGGATCGGTCGAAAAGCTTCCCGCAGGAGTTCCTGTTTACGCTTAAATTCTGTCGTCGAAACCGAATGCCACTGGAAAGGGGTATGGGGTTTCGGAGTGAAATTAGAAATGGTGATGTTGAAGTTTAAACGACGGTTGCTCAGGGAAGCACATTCCCGCCGCAGCCACTGCACCGTTTCCGCAATGCCGAGCACATCAAGATCCGTCTCCCCAGGCAGGCCAATCATGAAATAGAGTTTTACCTTATCCCAGCCCTCTTTGACCGCCGTTTGGATACCCCGCAGCAACTCTTCATTGGTTAAGCCTTTGTTAATTACATCTCGCATCCGTTGGGTGCCGGCCTCTGGGGCGAAAGTCAAACCCGCTTTGCGCGTCCCACCCACGATATTGGCAATATTTTCATCAAACCGATCCACCCGTTGACTTGGCAAAGACAGGGAAATATTTTCGTCCTTGAGGCGATTTTTAATCTCGACCCCCACCGCTGGCAGCGAGAGATAGTCAGAACAACTAAGGGAGAGCAGAGAAAATTCGTTATAGCCCGTTGCTCGCATCCCTTTTTCAATGGCATCGACGACTTTTTCGGGTTCCACATCCGTTGCCGGTCGCGTTAACATCCCCGGTTGGCAGAAGCGACAACCCCTTGTGCAACCCCGGCGAATTTCCACCGTCAGACGATCATGAACCGTTTCCACGTAGGGCACGAGACCAATGGAATAGGCTGGAATCGGCGTGGCTACCCGCCGCAAAATTCGCTTGGGCACTTCGTCACGGATTGGATATACAGAACCATCCGCCGCCATTTCATAGAAGCGAGGCACATAGACCCCCGGCACCTGGGCCAAATCCAGCAGAGTTTCTTCCTTACTCAGACCGTTAACCTTGGCTTCTTCGAGGATGAAGCCCACTTCCGGCAAAAGTTCTTCGCCATCGCCGAGAACAATAAAGTCAAAAAAGTCAGCGTAGGGTTCTGGATTGGAGGTGGCCGTTTGTCCCCCTGCAAAAATGAACGGATAATTCCCCGTTTCCCGTTCCTGCCAAGTGAGGGGAATCTGGGCAAGGGTAAGCATTTCTAGAATATTTGTCGCCCCGAGCTCGTAGCTCAAACTAAAGCCGAGAATGTCAAATTCCAACAGCGATCGCCTGGATTCGAGAGCAAACAACGGCAGGTTTTTTGCCTTTAACTTTTCGCTCAGGTCAGCGGCAGGCAAATAGGTGCGATCGCATAATTGTCGAGGTTGGGCATTAATCACGTTGTAGAGCAGGATATGACCCAAATTCGAGGAACCCACCTCATAAACTTCCGGGTAGGTAAGCACCCAACGCACCACCGCCTCCGTCCAAGGCTTGTGGATTGCCCCCAGTTCATTGCCCAAGTAGCGCGCCGGTTTAAAAATATCCGTCGTAATCAGCGCTTCGTAATCAGCCGGTTGAGGAAGACAAGGAGCCGTTGCCACAGGTGATGAACCTCCAAGGGAGTCAAGGGAAACAATTAAGTCCCCCATTATACCGGAGAGCCTTCGAGATGTTAGGCCGCGAACAGCTGGGATGTCTGTGTAAAAAATTCTGCTTCATTCTCAAAAATGCGTACAAACTGCTCCATTTGGGTCAGTTCTAAGACCATGCGCACCTGGGAATTGATCCCACAGCAACCAAGACGTTTGCCATGGGCTTCGGCCAATTTCGTGCCCTGGCTGAGCACCACTGCCGCCGCACTGTCAATGAATTCTACCTGCTGTAAGTCGACTAAAATTTCCTGACTTAATTCATCATTAATCGCCCTATGGAGCGATCGCCAAAATCCATCAAGATTTGGGGCCACCAAAGTATAATTTGGGCGTAGAATAACAGCCTGTTGGTTTATATCCATCGGTAGACTCTCCCCAGGGGAACTTCCCTGTTTACCCATCGTCTTAGTCAAAAATTTTATACAAAAATCAAATAACTTTTTAGCGTGAGCAAACCCGAAAAAGCTTGCTAAACATTTGATTTGGGATAGAACCATTGTATGGGGGAGACTCAAAAACCAGGTGTGATGATAACTTATCCTGAACAAAGACATCTCGTTTCCAAAAGATCCTTTATTACCTTTAAGAACAGTATGTTTGTTTACATTTTTTCTAAAAATAGAAGCCCGAAGTTTAAAAATTATTTAAGACCTGGGAGAAATTGTGTAAACACCTCGAAAATGAAACCATAACCCAGACTAATTTCAGCACTTTACGCCATTTATACCATTCATTATTTTCGCTGATTAAGGGAAAATAAAAAAATCGTTCCTTTGTAATGAAACGGGTTCCTCTTTTAGGAAAAACATTACTGCTGTGAGTACGCCATTTATGATTCGTCGTTTAGTGGAAAAAGCCCTTTTCATTAAACAGATGACCCCCGAAATTGAAAACGCGATCAACTCCGAGTTGACACGCCTTGGCCATGTTTCTGATGAGGACTATGAAGCTCTCGAACTCTTGATGGCGGAAATGGATGCGGGCCGGATCCAGCTTGTGCCCAGTCGATTTATCTTTTGATCATCTTTAACTGGGCTGGGGTTTTGGGGCTGAGGGACAAAGGTTGGCGATCGCACAGACATCACATTGGGGTTTCCGGGCATTACAGACAGCGCGACCATGGTAAATCAGACGAATTGACCAGTTTTCCCACTCCGGCTGGGGGATTAACTTCATCAGATCCCGTTCAATTTGCACCGGATTATCAGATTTTGTCAGGCGCAAGCGATTACTCAGCCGCTTCACATGGGTATCCACCGTCACCCCCGCACAAATCCCAAAAGCATGGGCCAGAACCACATTGGCCGTTTTCCGGGCCACACCGGGTAAGGTCAGAAGCTCTTCCATCGTTTGTGGCACTTCTCCATTGAAAACCGCCATAATCCGCTGGCAAGCCCCTTGGATATTTTTGGCTTTATTGCGATAAAAACCCGTCGAGCGCACCAACTGTTCAATGTCTGCCACATCCGCCCCCGCAAAGGCCGCCGCATCAGGAAATCGAGCAAAGAGCGCCGGTGTCACTTTATTCACTCGCTCGTCGGTACATTGGGCCGAAAGAATCGTCGCGACCATCAATTGCACAGGGGTTTCGTAGTCCAAACTGCAGGTGGCATCGGGGTAGAGTTCGTGGAGTTTTTCGAGAACGGCGATCGCCCGTTTTTTCTTACTGCGAGGGTAATGAATTGCCATGGGCACTATTTTTCCTGTGGCTTCACGGTAAACTAATCAAGATTCATTATTGACCTGATTTCGTTTCCCATGGCAACCTACCTCATTGAAGTTGGTACAGAAGAACTCCCTGCTGATTTTGTCGCGGCGGCGATCGCCCAATTAAAAGATCGCGTTTCCCATAGTCTCACGGAGTATTTTCTCACCCCAGACGGAATCGAAGTCTACGGAGCGCCCCGACGCCTGGCTGTGTTAATTCAAGGGTTGCCAGACCAGCAGGCCGACCGGGAAGAAGAAATTAAAGGCCCCCCTGCTGCCGCCGCATTTAAAGAGGGACAACCCACCAAGGCCGCCGAAGGTTTTGCCCGGAAACAGGGAGTCGAAGTAGCGGCCCTAGAAGTGCGCCCCACGGAAAAAGGAGACTTTGTTTTTGTCCAAAAGAAAACCCTTGGTCGCCCCACCCCAGAAATTTTGCAGGAACTGGTTTTGGGTTGGTTTACGGCCCTCGAAGGGCGGCGGTTTATGCGGTGGGCCGATGGGGATCTGCGTTTTCCGCGACCAATCCGCTGGTTAGTATCTCTCTGGAATGAGGCTGTGTTACCGCTGGAACTGGTGAATGGCTCCGGTCAGTTAGAGGCGGGTCGTATTTCTCGCGGGCACCGGATTTTACATCAAGGGGATGTGACTTTAAATAATGCGGCTGATTATGTGGCCACCTTGCAGCAAGCCTTTGTGGAAGTTGACCCCCAGGTGCGGGAAGAAAAAATTGTTGCTGGCGTCAAAGCGGCGGCGGCAGAGATTGGTGGTGAAGCAGAAATGCCCGCTGATCTCCTCGCTGAGGTGGTGAATTTAGTGGAATATCCCACAGCCGTGGTCGGAGACATTGAGGCAGAATTTTTAGAGTTGCCCACGGAAGTGATTACGACGGTGATGGTCACCCACCAACGCTATTTTGCGGTGCGCGATCGCCAAGATAAAACGAAGCTCCTACCGAAATTTATTACCATCTCCAACGGCGACCCCAAGAAATCAGATATTATCGCTGCGGGCAATGGTCGGGTGATCCGGGCGCGGTTAGCGGATGGTCAGTTTTTCTACCGGGCCGACTGTGATGAACATTTAGAAACCTATTTGCCCCAACTAGAAGCCGTCACCTTCCAGGAAGAGTTGGGGACGATGCGGGACAAAGTAGACCGCATCATGGAAATTTCCCAGCAAATTGCTGAACAGCTTGGCCTGTCTGAGGAAGAGAAAGAAATTATTGCCAGCACCGCCATGCTCTGTAAGGCGGATTTGGTGACCCAGATGGTCTATGAATTCCCGGAACTTCAGGGCATTATGGGTCAAAAGTATGCCCTAGTCAGTGGGGAAGCGCCCGCCGTGGCTGAGGGGATTTTCGAGCATTATCTACCCCGCAATGCCGATGATATTTTGCCCCAAACCCTCGCGGGTCAAGTGGTGGGCATGGGCGATCGCCTCGATACATTGTTTAGTATTTTCGGCCTGGGAATGATCCCCTCTGGTTCTTCCGATCCCTTTGCACTGCGGCGAGCGGCCAACGCCATTATTACCGTCGCGTGGGATGCGGGTCTTGAAATTGATCTGAGAGAACTACTCGCCCAGGGCGCCCAGGATTTTGTCACCGCTCACCCCGACAAGGACTCCCCCCTCGAAAATCTGCAAAGCTTCTTTATCCAGCGGATTCAAACCTTACTCCAGGATGAAAAGGGCATTGATTATGACCTAGTCAATGCCGTTCTTGGGGATGATGCGGAATACACAGAACGAGCCTTGACGGATTTACTTGATGTAGGCGATCGCGCGGAATTTTTACAGAGCATTCGTAATGATGGGCAACTAGAACAAATCTACGCCACCATTAATCGTTCTGCGAAATTGGCAGCGAAGGGGAACCTCAGCACGGATAGCCTCGATCCGACAGGGGTAATTAACCCGGAGAAATTTGAGCAAAATTCCGAGCGGGATCTCTATGCCGGTTTAGTCGAACTCGTGCCCACCACCGAAGCGGCTCGCACCGAACGGGATTACCAAAAACTAATTGACGGTTTAGCGGCCCTAGCCCCCACGGTCGAACGGTTCTTTGATGGAGAAGATAGTGTTTTGGTGATGGCAGAGGATCCTGCTGTGCGGGAAAATCGTTTGAATCTCCTTGGGCTATTGCGAAATCACGCGCGGGTTTTAGCGGATTTTGGGGCGATCGTTAAACAATAGAGGCCCACTTATTCCGGAAGTTTTGGCGGGGGCAGAAAGCAGTCTCTGTCAGGGTTTTCCTTGGGAAACAGTAGGGTCTAATTTTCGCGACGATCTAAAGTTCGGGAACCCGTACATTACCGGGAGTTGTCTGGATTTAAATTTCTCCGCTAAATTAGCACTCAGAGATTGAGAGTGCTAAACTTCAATCTAGCTAAATTTAGTCGTTTATTGATCTGGAGAAATTATCCATGGCAGCAATTAGCATCAATGTTTCTACCCTCAAGCCCCTTGGCGATCGCGTTTTCGTAAAGGTCAGCGAATCTGAAGAAAAGACCGCTGGTGGGATCCTCCTTCCCGATAGCGCCAAAGAAAAGCCCCAAATCGGCGAAGTTGTTGCTGTTGGTGAAGGCAAGCGCAACGATGATGGTAGCCGTTCTGCCGTTGATGTCAAAGTTGGCGATAAAGTTCTCTACTCCAAGTACGCTGGTACTGATATCAAGCTCGGTGGCGACGACTACGTCCTTCTTTCTGAGAAAGATATCCTCGCAACCGTTGCGTAATTATTTTTAGGTTTGACCTAAGCAATCGTTTCAGATTTTTCTATTTTTCCTCGTAAAACGCTCAACCTAGAAATTCAATCATTATGGCTAAATCTATTATTTACAACGAAGATGCTCGCCGCGCCCTCGAAAAAGGGATCGATCTTCTTGCTGAGGCTGTTGCCGTCACCCTTGGCCCCAAAGGTCGGAATGTTGTGCTCGAAAAGAAATTTGGCGCACCCCAGATCGTTAATGACGGTGTGACTATTGCTAAGGAAATCGAGCTCGAAGACCACATCGAAAACACCGGTGTTTCTCTCATTCGTCAAGCGGCTTCTAAAACCAATGATGTGGCCGGTGACGGAACCACCACTGCGACTGTTTTGGCACACGCGATGGTCAAGGAAGGTCTGCGCAACGTTGCGGCCGGGGCCAACCCCATCGCCATTAAGCGCGGCATCGACAAAGCGACGGAATTCCTCGTCGGTCGGATCAAGGAAGTATCTCGTCCGGTGGAATCCTCCACGGCGATCGCCCAGGTTGGTTCTATCTCTGCGGGTAACGACAAGGAAGTTGGCGACATGATCGCCAAAGCCATGGACAAAGTCGGTAAAGAAGGTGTGATCTCCCTCGAAGAAGGGAAATCCATGGAAACCGAACTCGAAATCACCGAAGGGATGCGTTTCGACAAGGGTTACACTTCCCCCTACTTCGTCACTGACACCGAGCGCATGGAAGCGGTGCTCGAAGATCCGTTTATCTTGATCACCGACAAGAAAATTACCCTGGTTCAAGACCTTGTACCGATCCTTGAGCAGGTTGCCCGCCAAGGGAAACCCCTTGTGATCATTGCTGAAGACATCGAGAAAGAAGCCCTCGCCACCCTCGTGGTCAACCGTCTCCGGGGTGTCCTCAATGTTGCTGCGGTTAAAGCACCTGGTTTTGGCGATCGCCGTAAGCAAATGCTCGAAGATATCGCTGTACTCACCGGTGGCCAACTGATCACCGAAGATGCAGGCCTCAAGCTCGACAACACCAGCGTTGATATGCTTGGTAAAGCCCGCCGCATCACCATCACCAAAGACAACACCACCATTGTTGCTGATGGTAACGAACAAGCGGTTAAGACCCGTTGTGAGCAAATCCGCCGTCAAATCGAAGAATCTGATTCTTCCTACGACAAAGAAAAACTCCAAGAGCGCCTCGCGAAACTCTCCGGTGGTGTTGCTGTGATCAAAGTCGGTGCTGCAACTGAAACTGAGATGAAGGATCGTAAGCTCCGTCTCGAAGATGCGATCAACGCGACCAAAGCAGCCGTTGAAGAAGGAATCGTTCCCGGTGGTGGTACAACCCTCGCTCACCTCGCTCCTGAACTCGAAAAGTGGGCAACCGACAACCTCATTGCCGAGCAACTCACTGGTGCTTTGATTGTGGCCCGTGCTCTGACTGCGCCCCTGAAGCGTATTGCTGAAAATGCTGGCCAAAACGGTGCGGTAATCGCTGAGCGTGTGAAGGAAAAAGACTTCAACACTGGCTTTAACGCAGCAACCAATGAATTCGTTGATATGCTCGCTGCCGGTATTGTTGACCCTGCGAAGGTAACCCGTTCTGCAACCCAGAATGCGGCTTCCATTGCTGGCATGGTTCTCACCACTGAGTGCATCGTTGTTGACAAGCCCGAAAAAGATAAAGCGGGTGCAGCTCCCGGTGCCGGTGACTTCGACTACTAAAACTCATAAAAGTTCATATAATTTTCAATAGTTATATTGAAATAGTAATTTCCCCCTGCTTTAATTTAGGGGGATTTTTTATGTAAATAAAAGAGTGACTTTGGCATGGGCTTTAATTTATTATCTGAATTCTCCATCAAAATAAGAAATTTTAAATGCTTTGGAGATGAGTTACAAGGATTTGATTTATTAAAACCTATTAATATAATTATTGGACGGAATAATTCAGGAAAATCATCTATTCTTGATCTCATCAGGTATACAACTGAAATACGTGATGAGCCTCATAAAAATTTATTTCAAGTCAGGCGAGAACTGTATCATCAAAATACTGCTAGTGAAATACTTTTATCTACTAAATTAAAAGAAGAACAAATATCTAAAGTTTTCAAAAAAAACACTACAGGTGGAATTTTTGGTGGTAATCATTTTGAGTTTGGGAAAAAACTACTCAACTTAAAACTAACGTGGTCGTATGGTTTTGATGGCAAAAAGTTTTTTACAATAGAAAATTCCCCAGAGGTTGATTTTCTTCAAGAACGTGGTCGAAATTATCTGGAAGAATTAGTATCAGCTTGTCAAAATCCCTTAGCTGGAAAAAAATTTTATGAGATAAATCCTGATAGAGATTTAAGACCTGAGAAAAATTCAAATGACCTTCCTGTACTTCAGGGCAATGGAGAAGGATTCACTACTTTAATTCAACAATGCATTAACAAGGCTAGTCTTGGAAAAAGAGACCTAGTTGAAAATGATCTCTTAAATCATCTCAATTTAATTTTCTGCTCCGATGCAGAATTTGAACGTATCCTATGTCAACAGTTGGATGATGAAAGATGGGAAATTTATCTAGAAGAAAAAAACAAAGGTCGAATTTCTATCTCACAATCTGGCCATGGGCTAAAAACAATTCTCATTGTGTTATGTTATGTGATTTTGGTTCCTAAAGTGCTAGGTGGTAGACTAGATCAATATATATTTGCATTTGAAGAGTTAGAGAATAATCTACATCCTGATCTTCTTAGAAAACTTCTTATTTATTTAGAACAAGTAGCTCTTAAAAATAAATGTATCTTTCTTTTAAGTACCCATTCCAATGTGGTTATTGATCTTTTTAGTAGCAATCAGAATTCACAAGTTCTTCATGTAACTCATAATGGGACAGAATCTAAAGTAAGAACCGTAAGTACATTTCTTGAAAATAAAGATTTACTTGTCGACTTAGGTGTCAAAGCCAGTGATCTCCTTCAGGCAAATTGTATTATTTGGGTGGAAGGACCATCAGATAGGATTTATATAAACCGCTGGATTGAGCTTTGGAGTGATCAAAAGCTGATTGAAGGAGTACATTATCAATGTGTTTTTTATGGTGGGGGGCTTAGATCTCATCTTAGTGCTGATGATCCAATAGAAGTGGAATCTGAAATCCCAATTTTACGAGTTAATCATAATGCGATTATCGTTAGTGATAGTGATAAATCAAGTAAAAGCAGTTCTATCGATGATACTAAGAAAAGAATCCATCATGAGATTGAAAATAATGGTGGACTAGGATGGATCACTAAAGGTCGTGATATTGAAAACTATCTTTCAAAGGAGCTTATTAGTCGTTGGTTAGAAGATGAGGCTATAACCGCTAATGAGTTAGATTTATACGAGGATTTTTTTGAATATCTTCCTAAAGTATGTGAGTCAAGTAAAAAGGAAAAAAAAAGAAAAGCAAAGGAAAAAAAATATAAAAAGAATTTTGCCAAACGAAAGCAGTTATTTGCATTGGAAATAGCTCCTTTAATGGAGAAGGATGATTTCTCTAGATTTAATGATCTAGATCAAAAATTGAACGCTATTTGTGAAAAAATAAGGCTTTGGAATTATATTTAAAACTAAATAGACATCTATTTAAAGTCTTAGGGAGTTTATAGGAACTTGTTTGATTGAGATGGTGATTTTAGTTTAGTGACAATTTACGATGATTTAAGGAGTTATTGAAAAGGTCTGCTATATATTTGGGGTAGATCATGGAGGGACTTATAAATTTATGGACGCAGAACAGGAAAGAAATTGGGCGATCGCCTGCCATCTGTCGAGCTTGGCCTGGATTCCCCTAACCTTCCTTGGGATTGGGGCGATTCCGTTTGTCAATGTGATTGCGCCAGCGGTGATCTGGTATCTCAAAAAAGATGAATCGGAATTAATCGATGTCCATGGGAAAGAATCCCTCAATTTCCAGCTTTCAATGACGATCTATGGCTTTGCTGCAGGGATTATCCTGGGAATCTTAGCGATTATCGGCGTCGTTTTCGTGATCCTACTGGGACTGGGTGGCAGCAACAATCCCTTTGCGGCCTTGATGGCAATTTTGACCGGGGTCGGAGTATTTGCTTTTATTACTTTGATTGTGGCGATCGCCATTTTCCAGATTGCGGTGGTCATCCTGGCGGCAACGAAGGTCAAAGAAGGCCAAATGTATCGTTATCCCTTTAATCTCCGGTTGATCTAAATTTTTCTGGCTAGATATCAAGAAACCCCCAGAGTGATTTGCCGGGGGTTTTTTAGTGAATGTTGGGCCGTAACGTTAGCTCAGAACCCAGTGAACAAGAGTGCGTACCGGGAACCCTGTGCCGCCTTTGCTGTAAATGTCGGCGTCTTTTTCTGACCAGGCTGGCCCGGCAATATCGAGGTGCGCCCAGGGGGTTTTTTCAATAAATTCCTTGAGGAATAACGCCGCCGTAATCGAGCCTCCCTCCCGTGGCCCGGTGTTTTTCATGTCGGCGATGGGCGATTTTAAGCCTTCAAAGTATTTTTCTTCGAGGGGCATTTGCCAGAATTTTTCGCCCGCTTTCTCTGATGCGGTGGCGATCGCCTGGGCCAGATCATCATTGTCACTCCACAGGCCACAAATATCATCTCCTAGGGCAATGACGCAGGCTCCGGTCAAGGTGGCAATGTCCACAATCGCCTCGACCCCTAGCTTTTCGGCATAAACGAGGGCATCGGCGAGGGTAAGGCGACCTTCGGCATCGGTGTTGTTTACTTCGATGGTTTTACCATTGGAGGCCGTGAGAATATCCCCCGGACGCATGCCGCGACCACTGATCATATTTTCAGTGGCGGCACTAATGAAATGCACCTCCACATCGGGTTTGAGTTCGGCGATCGCCTTTGCTGCCCCAAAAGTTGCCGCGGCGCCCCCCATGTCCATTTTCATCATCGCAATGCTGGGGCCAGAGGGTTTGATGTTGTAGCCACCGGAGTCAAAGGTTAACCCTTTCCCGACAATCGCCACTTTCTTCCGGGGGGTGCCAGGGGGTTTATAAACGAGGTGAATAAATTTCGGGGGTAAATCCGAGGCTGCCGCTACCCCCAGGAAAGATCCCATCCCCGCCGCTTCGCAGTCTGCTTCTTCGAGGATATTGAGTTCCATGCCGTAGGTGCTGGCGAGGTTTTCCACGGAGGCCGCCAGGGTGACGGGGTTAATAATGTTGGCCGGAGCGTTAACCAGTTCCCGCGCGTAGATCACCCCTTCACAGAGGCTCGTACCCAAGGCGATCGCCGCTGGTTGCTCACCAATGCCGAGAATTTCAACAGTTTGGAGGGCTGGGGAGTCTTTTTGTTCTGATTTGAAGCGATTATCTTCATAGAAGCCCAGATACATCCCTTCTGTGACCATTTGCGCTGTGATTGCCTCATTTTCTGCCACAGGCAACTGCAAGCCCAGAGTTGTAATCGCTTTATCCCCTTTCACCGCCCGGGCGATCGCCGCTGCGGTACTCCGCAACGAGCCACTACTCCACTTTTCGGCACTGCCCAGGCCCACCAGGATCAACTTTTTGAGCGACGCACCACCCCCAAGGCGGGTCACCGATAGCTCGCCGGATTTGCCTTTAAATTCTGTTTCGGTAATAACTTCTGTGATCACCCCTGACAACCGTTCGTCCAGAGCCGTTAGGCTTTCAGGCACCGTTAGTACGGTTTCGCTCTCAAAAAAACCCAAGGCGATCGCCTCACCAGACCAAGTCGCTGCCGTTTGCGAACTACCGCGAATTTCCATAACTAAACCTCAAAATTCGTTACTGTCTTTTAGCTTAACAGCGGGGAAGCCCCGCGTTGTATGTGAAACATCAACGTCGGGATGAGGAGCGAGCGACTGACCAGCGGGAAGAAGCAAACTCCTAGTTAAGCGTCTTAGGAGAAGTGTGCAATTTCCCTAAATCTTGCCATAATACAGGTATGATTAACCTGACTTACGAGTACAGAGCTTATCCGACATCCGACCAAGCCATCAAAATGGATGAATGGTTGGACACGTGCAAGCGCGTCTATAACTACGCCTTGGCAGAACGTCGTGACTGGATTCAGTCCCGTAAGTGCCCGATTAATGCTTGCAGTATCCAGCGGGAGTTTATTTACCCCATGGATGCAGAAAAACCGACTTATTACAGTCAGAAGCGAAATTTGACCGCTGCGCGAAAGGAGAGTCCTTTTCTGCAAAACGTTCATTCTCAAGTGCTTCAAGACGTAATGGGTCGGCTAGAAAAGGCATTTAACGCCCTGTGGAATAGTGGGTTTGGATTCCCACGGTTTAAGAAGCGTTTTCGCAGTTTTAACTTTCCGCAGTTGGGCAAAAACCCAATTGGTGACAATCAAATTAAGTTGCCTGTATTTGGTTGGGTTAAGACCGTGGTGCACCGTCCGATCCCTGATGGATTTGAGGCGAAGCAAGCACGGGTCGTTAAACGCGCTTCTGGTTGGTATATCCAGCTAGTCATCCAAAGTGACGTTAAAATCCCAGACCCTGTCATTGGTGGTCACGCCATTGGGATTGATGTGGGGTTAAATCATTTTGTTGCGACATCAGACAACGAGTTGATTGCAAGGCCCCGATTCTTTGTGGAGGTACAACACAGGCTGAAAGTGCTGAACCGTGCCGTTGCCAGAAAGCAGAAAGGGTCAAAGAACCAGCAAAAAGCGCGTCAACGAGTCGCAAGATTTCACGAACGAATTACAAACCGACGCAAAGATTTTCACCGTAAGCTCGCCCATTATCTCTGTGATCAAGCAGGGATGATATTTGCGGAGGAATTAAACCTAAAAGGACTGGCAAAAGGAATGCTGGGGAAGCATTGTCTGGATGCTGGGTGGGGTCAATTCCTCGATACGCTTAAATGGGTTTGCTTCAAGCGTGGTGTACATTTCCAAAAAGTTGCCGCCTATGGCACTAGCCAGGAGTGCCCATCCTGTGGAGTAGCGGTGAGGAAAGATTTGTCTGTGCGTCGGCATGAATGCCCAGAATGTGGCTACACCACTCATCGCGATGTAGCCAGCGGACAAGTGATTCGCAATCGTGGACTAATAGCGGTTGGACAGACCGTTCAATCCTGTGGAGCTACGCCCAGTGGGGAGGCTTTGAAGCAGGAATTTCTTAAGGCGACTTAAGAAGCCTGCGCTGTACCGTTAGGTCAGCGTCGGGAGTATGTCACTCTGACATTTCTGGCAAACCCTGTCCAAGAAATTGCCCAGAGCAACATTATGAGGAAGAACGTAATTTCTCTAACACCGCAAAGGAGTGATCCTGTAACAAACTTGTTGCCTGATCCAAAGAAACAGGTCGAGAAAACAAATAACCCTGACCAAACTGGCAATCCCGGCTCTTTAACCACTGGTATTGCTGTGCCGTTTCAATTCCTTCTGCCACAGTTTTAATGCCAATTGATTTAGAAAGGGCCAGAATAGATTCTGCAATCACCCGATTGCGGTCATTTAACTCAGAAATATTCACAAAGCTCCGGTCAATTTTGAGCGCGTCAATGGGAAGTTGGTGTAAATAACTTAAACAAGAATACCCTGTGCCAAAATCATCAACGCTAATAAAAACTCCTTTGAGACGAATTTGGTTGAGCAACCGACAAGTCAGTTCCACATTTTGGATGAGCATACTCTCAGTGATTTCTAACCCCAAAGTATTCGGGAAAACTGGATAGCGCTCTAATAATCGATCCAGTGAAAATAGCAGTGAATCTTGGAGCTGTTTAACAGATAAATTTACATGGACTTTCAGGGGAACATTAAACTTTTGCTGCCACTCAAACAATTGACGGCAAGCTGCATCTAAAATCCATTCTCCGAGAGGAATAATGAGCCCGGTTTCTTCAGCAATCTCAATAAATTCATAGGGAGATAACAACCCCCGTTGGGGATGTTGCCAACGAATTAATGCCTCAAACCCTTCAATGTTGCCCTGTTCTAAATTAATAATCGGCTGATAGTACAAAACAAATTGCTTTTCTTCGATGGCAGATCTAATTTCCCCTTCTAACTGAAGCCGTTTCATCGCCTGTAGGTGCATCTGAGGGTCAAAGATCGCGTACTGTGATTTGCCCTTTTGTTTGGCCCGATACATCGCAATATCGGCATCCCGGAGGAGATCTTGGGCCGATTCATGGCGAGAATCACCGACGATAATGCCAATGCTCGTCGTAATAAAAACTTCGTAATTAGAAATTTTGAAGGACATTTTTAAGGCATTGAGAATGCGATCTGCAATGTGTACGGCATCTTCTACCCCGTGAATTTCCTCTAGGAGAATGACAAATTCATCTCCCCCCAAACGAGCGGCTAAATCTGTATCGCGAATGAAGGATTTGAGTAAATGGGCAACTTCAATGAGCAATTCGTCACCAATGACATGGCCCAAACTATCATTGACAACTTTAAAATTATCAAGGTCTAAAAACAGAGCTGCAAATTCGTGAATGGGATATCGTTTATAGCGTTTTAGGGCTAAATTAAGCCGTTCGATCAGGAGGTTACGATTGGCAAGGCCAGTAAGACGATCATGGAGGGCATCATGTTTGAGTTGTTGCTCCATTTTGATCCGGGTGCTGATGTCGGTAATGGTGGCAACATAGCCTTGGGGTTCACCCTTACTATCAAGCTCAGCGGTACCCTGGCTATAGACCCAAAGTATCGAACCATCAGAACGTTGAAATCGATATTCTAGAGTAAATAGTTCTTGATTAGTGATGGATTTTAGCCATTGCTCTCGGACGTAGTCAATGTCATCGGGATGAACTTTTTGTAACCAGCCTTTATGAAGTGCATCTTCGGGTTGAATCGCGAGCAGTTTGCAATAGTAACCATTGACATAGATACATTCATGGCGCAGATTGGTGCGGAAGATTCCAATGGGAACGGTATTGGCGAGATGGGCATATCGCTGTTGACTTTCGATGAGGTTGGTTTCGATTTGTTTACGTTGTTTAATTTCTTTTTTCAGGCTGTAATTACGGAGAATAAACCATCCTAAAATAAGGAATGGCAGATAGAAAATTAGGCTAAAGAGAAAATTTTGTAAGCTAATCCAATTAAATTTTTCGGGCGTCTCTAACCATTGGGCGATCGCCTGATAATAGACAGATTCACGATCTTGCAACAGACGACTCATTTGCCGATCAATGTCAGGGAGGAGCTGCTTGGGATCACCTTCAGGAACGACATAATGCAAGCGGGCCGGATTAAACAGAATATTCGTTTTAATGACTTGATAGTCAGGACTAAATTTATTCCCAAAAAAATTATTGACAATGGCAGCATCTACTTCTCCCGCTTCCAATTGTTCAAACATCCCAGGATAACTATCAATGGGTACCAGTTCCGGCTGAATCCCATAAGCTTTAATGTTTTCCCGAAGGACTTCCTGTTGAATCCCAGAAGCAAGGATGCTGACTCTTTTTTGGTCGAGATCTAAAATCGTATCTAAATAAACACCCCGCCGCGCATAAATCTGTGACCAACTTGATAAAACAATGATCGTATTAAAATCAAAGATCTCATCTCGCGTGTCGGAATAGGCCACATCCACCATCAGATCGAGTTGCCCCTGTGCAATTTGTTGGAGACATTGATTCCATTCGCAGGGAACATAGGCGATCGCCCAATTCTCCGCGCGTCCAATGTCATTCGTAATATCTACCCAAAAGCCCCGGGGCCACCCACCTGAATCGATGAAAACCTTGGGATCGTTTTGATAAACACCCACGGTAATTGTCTTTGCTGGCTTATTTTGGGCGATCACCCCTGTGCCGGAGAGCATCACGGCAAGACCTAGAGCCAAGAGCACAGTGCTTTTATTCATTAAATTAGTAGATGACTAGTAGATGACGACTGAGAGAACAGGCTCTTTAAGTATAATTAAGATAAAAAAATAACGACAACACCATTAAGCAAACCAAATATTTTTGTCCGATTATTCGTGAATTTTTGCTGATAAATTATCCCGTTTACGGAGTGGTAGTTAAATAACCAATAAGCGATTGATTATTAATCACACAGTAAGAGGCTGTTTATAGAGTTAGTCAATGTCTTGATCTGTCCCCTAAATTTCCTCACTAAAGCTCCGGCAAAATGGGGAACTTTGATTCCGTTAATCATCTTAAAACCTTCCCTAAACTGGGGGCTTTATAAATAAGTTCTAAGGCTAGACATAAATTTTATGAATTGGTTTTCGGCTATTTGACGGTTGACAGAATTTGTTTGATTGTTTATCGGGGCTAAATTTTGCTTTTCCAGTCTAATTCTTTGTTAGATTTGGTTAAGCTAGAGGCGATCGCTTATCTTGATAGGGACGATCATATTCTTGTTTTTGTTCATCACTTTCAATCCATCACGAAGAGATGAGTATCTATGGCAAAAAAAATAGTTTTTGGAACAGTTTTCAAGCCTTCATTATGAGGGGAAATGTGATTGATTTGACGGTGGCCGTTGTTATCGGTGGTGCTTTTAGCCAAATTGTCAATAGAAGCGAATGCAAGACATTTAACCCATGGAGCATCGCCTCCTCTGATGGGGGCTTTCTTTATGGATGGGAAGAAGTGCCATCAAAGCCGATCTGATCGGAACTGTAGGCTTTGGGTTCGATGTGAACTGTGACCCTGGCTGGGGCGAACACCTGCTCAAGATGCTGTTCAACCTTTTCGCTGATGGCATGGGCGGTGGTCACATCCTCGGCAGCAGCAATCAGATGCATTTCGATGAAGACTTGCCGGCCGCGTAGACCTCGTGACGCAATATCATGGCAGTTAATCACCCCAGGAATTGTCATTACTTGTTGGTGAATTGCTTCAGGGGCGATCGCCATTTCATCAACTAACCAGGGCAAATTGTCGGTAAGCACTTCCCAGGCACTTTTGAAGACCAGAGCGGCCACGGGAAAAGCCAGCACCACATCTAACCATTGCAGTTGAGGCAGTCCCCAAACCTTCGCTTGCCAGACCCCCAACAGACCCAACATCACGAGGATCGTCACCCAAATATCGCTCATGGTGTGTTTCGCATCGGCGAGCAAAATCGCACTCCCCACCCGTTGGCCGGCCCGCCGCTCGTAGAAAGCCACAAAAATATTGATCCCCAGCACGATAATTAACCAGCTCAATTCCCCTAGGCTGATGGTGATCTCACTCTGGCCGGCAATTAATTTGGCGATCGCCCCCTGTAAAATCTCAAAGCACGCAATCCCGAGAAACATTCCAATCCCTAAAGCGCCAATCGCCTCAAACTTTTGGTGACCATAGGGGTGATCCCGGTCGGGTTCCGGCGAAGAAAACTTATTGGCAAATAAGCCCAGCACATTATTGGCACTATCCGTAAAGCTATGGAGCGCATCCGCCTGGAGACTCAGAGAACCGGTGATCAAACCGACGACAGCCTTTAATGCCATCACGATCAAGTTCAGCCACAGGGTTAACCACAAAACCCGCCTTACTTCCCGACGATTATCTTGGGGCAAGGGATGTGAGTGATGATGATGCTCTGGCATGGCGCTTATGGGGAGAGATGGATTCAGGCAGCAAATCCAGCGTAACCGAAGTTGATTAACTCACATGACTCACCGCTGTAAAAAATTCTCATTCAAATAGGTGGCAATTTCTGGATCCGAAAACGCCTCCCCTTCCATCACAGTGCACCAATGGCAAGAAGAATAACCAATGGAAAGGAAAATGGGCTTGTTTTCTGCCTTTGCCTGGGCCAAAGCCTCATCACACCAATACCGCCAGTCGATGGGATTATCCGCATGTTTGCGGAGATAGAGACTTTTGGTGTCGGCCAAGCGATTCGCCATGGAAAATGCTGCTCCTAGAAAGGATTTCTAAGGGCATTCTAGCGAATGGATTCTGTGCCAAATTTGTCGGGATGATCAGTTAGAATCGAACAGCAATCTTTTGCCATCTATCTGCCCCCAGCCCCCCTTTGGATTCATGTTAGATAAAAGCCTCGATCGCCCCAGAGACCGATTTTTCCAAAGCTTCAGAAATTTGGGGGATTATGCTCGGCGTCCCCAGGGAGCCGCAGTCATCGGTTCTATTGCCCTGCATGGGGTGGCGGCAGCGACAATTCCCCTATGGGCCAACTTTGACAATGCTCCTCCAGCGTCCCAGGAGCGTTCGGTGGTGAGGGTGGTAGATCTTCCTCCGGAGGTGCAAAATCGCCTGCCTTCGACAACGGCATCTTTAGATTTGTCAATTTTTGAAGCGAGCCCGGATTTTAACTTAGATTTGTCTGGCTTAAATGGTCAGGGAATGAATCCCAACAGCACCTACATCACTGGCCTTAATACCCTACCGACACCCATGGCCCCCAGTTTAGGGCAAGATAGTTTTTCCTTTATTCCCCTCAGTCCGCCGCCGATTGCCAGTAGCTATACCGGGTTTACACCGCCGCCGCCCCCCCGGAATATGAGCTTTTTGCCCCCACCACCGAATGTCCCGAACCAGACTAGTTCCGAGCTTCCTAATGCACCAGTACCGACAGAGACTGAACGTGGTACTTTACCGACCCTGGCGCCCCCTAGTCCCAACAGTAGCTCTGACCGACAACAACAGTTCACGATTCCAACGAAACCTGATCCGGAATTAGTGCAACGGCAACGGCGACTGGAAGAGGAAGCGGCGATCGCCCTCCAACCCCGCACCAACAACCCAAACAGGGGTGAAGTTTACTTCGACGCTGATCTGCTCAAACCACAGGAACTGCGCAACAGCAATAGCAATAGTGGCACGAATAACACGAATAATCGTCCCCCCACACCCAACACCAACACGCCACCCCCCAGCCAAACGGCCCGTAATACAGCGGCGGTCAATCGTAGTCTGGCGGGGAACTATCCCAAAGGAGCCTGTAGTAACCAAGCCAGTGGTACGGCGACTTACAATGTCACTGTGTCCCCAGAAGGCAGTCCTTCCCAATGGAACTTGGTACAAAGCTCTGGGACAAATGCCTTAGATAACCAGGCGAGTCAAGATATTCGGAACGCCCGCTTTGATGGGAAAAATAGCAACTATCGGGTCAGTGTCAGCTACCAATACGAACCCGCTTTTTGTGCGGCGTTTATGCCAAAACCCCAACCTGCCCCCACAACTGCGCCCCCAGCTAATCCGCCAGCCCCGGCACAGACGACCCCCAAAGCACCGGAGCCTTCACCTGAAACTGAGGCGATCGCCCCTGATGAAAATTCTTGAGGGGAGTACCAAGCGATGATGATTCACGGACTTTTTTCCTAGGCGATCGCCCCCGAAAACCAGGGCATAATCCGCCCAAAATGATAGGAAAAACAGGCAAACCCAGGCCGAGTAATCAGGTTAGAATATAGAACGCCATTCTTTCATTTTTGTTCTACACTGCCGAAACATTTCTCCATGAAAAGTGCCTTCCTCGATCGCCTAAATAGTCCTGAGCGTCCTGTCCTTGTATTTGATGGGGCAATGGGCACCAATCTACAAGTACAGAATTTGACGGCGGCAGATTTTGGGGGGACCGAATATGAAGGCTGTAATGAGTATTTAGTTCAGACAAAGCCGGAAGCGGTGGCAACGGTGCATCGTGCCTTCCTCGCAGCGGGGGCGGATGTGATCGAAACGGATACCTTTGGTGGTACTTCGATCGTCCTTGCGGAATATGACCTCGGCGATCGCGCCTATGAACTGAATAAAAAAGCTGCAGAACTGGCGAAAAGTGTCACGGCAGAATTTTCGACGTCTGAAAAACCACGTTTTGTGGCAGGTTCCATCGGCCCCGGGACAAAATTACCGAGCTTGGGCCACATTGATTACGACACCCTTGAAAATGCCTTTGCGGAACAGGCCGAAGGTCTCTATGACGGCGGCGCGGATCTGATGCTCGTGGAAACCTGTCAAGATGTCCTCCAAATTAAGGCGGCACTCAATGGCATTGAACGCACCTTTGCGAAAAAAGGCGATCGCCTGCCGATTATGGTGTCCGTGACGATGGAAACGATGGGGACGATGCTGGTGGGGACAGACATTGCCGCTGCCGTTGCGATCCTCGAACCCTATAACATCGATATTTTGGGGTTAAACTGCGCCACGGGCCCCGACCTAATGAAGGAACACGTTAAATATTTAGCCGAGCATTCCCCCTTCATTGTCTCCTGTATTCCCAACGCCGGACTCCCCGAAAACATTGGCGGACAAGCCCATTACAAGCTAACGCCCCTCGAAATGAAGATGGCAATGATGCACTTTATCGAGGATTTGGGGGTGCAGGTGATCGGGGGTTGTTGCGGCACGCGCCCCGAACATATTCAAGCTCTGGCAGAAATTGCCGCCGAATTAACGCCCAAGGAACGCCATCCCGCATACGAACCCTCCGCCGCTTCCATTTACAGTCCCCAGCCCTACATCCAAGACAATTCCTTCTTAATTGTGGGTGAACGCTTAAACGCTAGCGGTTCCAAGAAATGCCGCACCCTCTTAAATGAGGAAGATTGGGATAGTTTGGTGTCCCTCGCCAAGTCGCAGGTGAAGGAAGGGGCGCATGTGCTGGATGTGAACGTCGATTACGTCGGGCGGGATGGGGTGCGCGATATGCACGAATTGGCTTCCCGTCTGGTGAATAATGTCACTTTGCCGTTAATGCTCGACTCCACCGAATGGGAAAAAATGGAGGCTGGCTTAAAGGTGGCAGGCGGTAAATGTATCCTCAACTCCACCAACTACGAGGACGGCGAAGAACGCTTTTATAAGGTGCTTTCCCTCGCGAAAAAATATGGGGCGGGCGTGGTGATTGGCACCATTGATGAAGACGGGATGGCGCGGACGGCGGAGAAAAAATTTGAGATTGCTAAACGGGCCTACGATGCGGCGATCGCCTATGGATTACCTGCCTACGAAATCTTTTTTGATCCCCTTGCCTTGCCCATTTCCACAGGGATTGAAGAGGATCGCAATAACGGACAAGCGACCCTTGATGCCATCGAACGCATTCACAACGAATTACCCGGTTGTCACATCATTTTAGGGGTTTCTAATATTTCCTTTGGTCTGAATCCCGTGGCGCGTCAGGTATTAAATTCCGTCTTCCTCCATGATGCGATGCAATTGGGGATGGACTCGGCGATCGTCAGTGCCAGTAAGATTTTACCGATGGCAAAAATTGACCCAGAACATATTCAAATTTGTCGTGATCTGATCGGCGATCGCCGCGAATTTGATGGGGATGTTTGCACCTACGACCCCCTGACCAAATTAACCGAAATCTTTGCCGGACAAAAAGCGAAAAAAGCAGAGGCGATCGATAAAAGTCTACCCGTCAATGAACGATTAAAACAACACATTATTGATGGCGAACGCTTGGGATTAGAGGAAGCCTTAACCGAAGCCCTCGAACAATATCCGCCCCTCGATATTATTAATATTTTCTTGCTCGATGGTATGAAAGTGGTGGGTGAATTATTCGGCTCTGGACAAATGCAACTGCCCTTTGTTTTGCAGTCCGCCCAAACCATGAAAGCTGCTGTTGCTTTCCTCGAACCCTACATGGATAAAGAAGAAGGTGATGATAGCGGTAAAGGCACATTTATCATTGCCACCGTGAAGGGTGATGTCCACGATATTGGCAAGAATTTAGTCGATATTATCCTGTCCAATAACGGCTATAAAGTGATTAATCTTGGCATTAAACAACCCGTTGAAAATATCATCCAAGCCTACGAGGAAAATGGTGCAGATTGCATTGCTATGAGTGGGTTGTTGGTAAAATCCACGGCATTTATGAAGGACAATTTAGAAGCTTTTAACGAAAAAGGCATTACAGTCCCCGTTATTTTGGGGGGAGCGGCCCTAACACCGAAATTTGTCTACCAAGACTGTCAAAACACCTACAAAGGACAAGTTATTTACGGGAAAGATGCCTTTGCGGATCTGCATTTCATGGATAAATTAATGCCCGCTAAAGCTGATAGTAAATGGGACGATTATCAAGGATTTTTAGGGGAATATGCCGAGGCGAATCAGCGCACCTATAGCGGCGATGGTGAGGAAATTGTGGTCGAAGAAAGTAAATCCCAAGAACCAGAAGTGATCGATACCCGCCGTTCTGAACTGGTGGATGATAATATTGCTCGTCCCCGTCCCCCCTTCTGGGGAACCCAAATTTTACGCGCCTCTGATATCGATCTAGAAGAAATTTTCTGGCATCTCGATCTACAGGCTCTCTTCGTTGGACAGTGGCAATTCCGCAAAACCAAAGAGCAATCTAAAGCAGAATACGACCAGTTCATCCAAGATACAGTTCATCCTCTGTTGGAAGAATGGAAACAAAAGGCGATCGCCGAAAAGATTCTTGACCCCACAGTGATCTATGGTTATTTCCCTTGCCAATCGGAAGGCAACACCTTAATCGTCTATGATCCCGATGAATACGTCAGTGAACAAACCATTACCGAAGTCGCCCGTTTTGAATTTCCTCGCCAAAAATCAGGCAAAAGATTGTGCATTGCTGATTTCTTTGCGTCTACCGAATCAGGAGTTTTAGATGTGTTCCCGATGCAGGCAGTGACCGTGGGAGAAATTGCAACGGAATACGCCCAAAAACTCTTTGCCGCCGACGAATACACCGATTATCTTTACTATCATGGCATTGCTGTTCAAACGGCAGAAGCTCTGGCGGAATGGTGCCACGCCCGAATCCGACGCGAACTGGGTTTTGGGGATTCTGAACCCGACAACATTAAAGATATGTTGAAACAGCGGTACCAAGGCTCCCGCTATAGTTTTGGTTATCCGGCTTGTCCAAATATTTTGGATCAATATACCCAATTAGACCTCCTAAAAACTGACCGCATTGGGATGTACATGGACGAAAGTGAGCAAATTTATCCCGAACAA
Source organism: Picosynechococcus sp. PCC 7003 (assembly GCF_001693255.1). Taxonomy (NCBI): domain Bacteria; kingdom Bacillati; phylum Cyanobacteriota; class Cyanophyceae; order Chroococcales; family Geminocystaceae; genus Picosynechococcus; species Picosynechococcus sp. PCC 7003. The sequence goes on along the minus strand of NZ_CP016474.1, from coordinate 2,561,445 downwards.
TCCACCTCGGCGATTATCACCTACCACCCCGTTGCGAAATACTTCAATGTTTGATCATTCAAAGCCGATTATTTTCTTTGATGGGGAGTGTAATCTTTGCAATGGTTTTGTTGATTTGATGCTCAAAATCGACCCAGACCAGAGATTTTATCTAGCGCCCCTCCAAGGGAAAACAGCCCAACAATATTTACCACCCCTCCCCGAAGATCCAGAAGACTGGGCGATCGCCTACTTTGATGGGGAAAATACTTACTATGCATCCAATGCTTGCTTGGCTATCTGTCAAAGGCTGGGTGGCCCATGGCAACTGCTCACCTTGGCTCGCCCTTTGCCGCAAAATTTCCGGGATTGGCTCTATCGGCTGGTGGCGACCAACCGTTACCGTTGGTTTGGCCAATGCACCTGCCGCACCATGGATTTGACGAAACCCTCCCCATTTCTGCCCTGAACCCCTCAAACTCGATAAGATAAAGGGCGCACTTGTTTTCAGTTCCTCTACCTCAGACTAGATCAACGACCATGCGCATTAAGGAAATCCTCAACACCGCCGCCATCAACAGCACCATCACCGCCGAGGGATGGGTAAAAACCAAACGGGAACTGAAGGGGTTTTCTTTCATTGAAATTAGCGACGGCTCGACGATGAACGGCCTCCAGGTGATTATCGATGGTACCCTGGCCGATTACGAAGCCATCATTAAAAAGCTCAATACGGGGGCTGCGGTTACAGCGACAGGCTTAGTCGTGGAATCCCCAGGCAAAGGGCAACGTATCGAACTCCAGGCAAAAGAGGTGACTGTCCACGGGGAAGCAGATCCCGAAACCTATCCCCTCCAGAAAAAACGCCACAGCTTTGAATTTTTGCGCACCATTGGCCACCTGCGGGGTAAGACTAATACCATGGGGGCAGTGATGCGAGTGCGGAATGCCTGTGCCACCGCAATCCATCAATTCTTTCAGGAGCGGGGCTTTATCTGGGCCCACACACCGATTATTACCGCCAGCGATTGCGAAGGGGCGGGGGAAATGTTTGCGGTCACCAATTTTGATCTGGCCAACCCAAAGCGAACAAAAGATGGAGCCGTTGACTATGCTGAAGACTTTTTTGGGCGGCCTGCCTATCTGACGGTGAGCGGTCAGTTAGAAGCGGAAGTGATGGCGATGGCTTTCAAAGATGTCTACACCTTCGGGCCAACTTTCCGGGCGGAAAACTCCAACACTTCCAGGCACTTGGCGGAGTTTTGGATGGTGGAACCGGAGATGGCCTTTTGCGACATTATCGGCGACCAGGATTTAGCCGAGGAATTTCTGCGCTACATCTTCAAGTATGTATTAGAAGCTTGTCCTGAAGACATGGAATTTTTCAACAAGCGCATTGATAATTCTGTCCTCGCTACGGCCCAAAATATTATCGAGAATGAGTTTGCCCGGATTACCTACACCGAGGCGATCGCCCTTTTAGAAAAAAGCAATAAAACCTTTGAATTTCCGGTGGAATGGGGCATCGATCTCCAGTCCGAACACGAACGGTATCTCGCCGAAGACCTATTTAAAAAGCCTTTAATCGTGAGCAACTATCCAAAAGATATCAAGGCTTTTTATATGCGCCTCAATGATGATCAGAAAACTGTAGCGGCGATGGATGTGCTCGCACCGAAGATTGGCGAAATTATTGGCGGTTCCCAGCGGGAAGAGCGGCTCGATGTGCTGGAAGGGCGCATTCAGGAAATGAACATCGAAGCAGCAGATCTGTGGTGGTACCTCGATCTACGGCGGTTTGGCACTGTTCCCCATGCGGGCTTTGGTCTCGGCTTTGAGCGGTTGGTGCAGTTTATGACGGGCATGGGCAATATCCGCGATGTGATTCCCTTCCCCCGTACCCCTTTAAATGCTGAATTTTAAGGTTCATGCTCTGTTTGTAGACTCACAAACGGATTAAAGACTGGCACATCTGCTTTTGCAAAATCCCCCACATTGCGCGTGACGACACAAAGATTATGGAGGGAGGCGATCGCCGCAATGAATAAATCCGGTTGGCTAAAAGTGTAATGTTCTTGCCGTCCTTTCTCGACCAGCCAACGCCAACGCAAAATAACATCTTCATCTACCCCTAGCAGTCGATCACTAAACCAGGGACGGAGCGTACCATTCAGCCACGCAATCAACTCTTGGCGAAACATCTCATCCTGCACTCGCTCAATGCCAAAGCGAATTTCTGCGATGGTAACAGTGCTCAGATAAAAAGACTGGGGTGATTGGCGATCGCTCCATGCTTTCACAGCAGGGTGACAATTGGGCTGCCGGAGTTCTGAGATAACGTTGGTATCTAGAAGCCAGCCTTTCATAGTTCCACTTCTCTTACGGGGCTACGGGTGCTTGACGGCTCAAAATCCAGGTGGCTTAAGGGCGATTGCGCCAGAAGCTCGTGGAGATTGGGTTGTTCTAGAAGCGGTAAGAGTTTTGCATATTGCTCAGCAGACATAACCACCACAGCTTCTTTGCCTCGTACCGTCACCATTTGGGGGTGAGTCTTTTGGGCCAGACGCACGACTTCACTAAACCGGGCTTTAGCATCTTCGAGTTTCCAGGTCTGAAGATCTTTTAACGGTTCATCAACTGAATGCTGGGGTGTTGTAGCTTGAGACATTACTGATTTACCTGACTAGATCTAGTTGGATTCTAACCTACTCCACAATTCGTAAAACATCTTTGGCTTAGGGACTATGTTTATTAGCCATTTAAAGCCTCTGTGATTCGCACCAACTCATTCACTAATTCTGCTAACCGAGTTTCGATTGTTTCATCCACAATTTTTCCTTCAGCAAAAGCTTCCCGCGTCGCATAGACAAAACGTGGGATGATTAAACAGCGGAAATCGAACATTAGATTATTGGCAAAGGACATCACAGACATATAACTAGATCTGCCCCCCGCCGCACAGAGAAAACCCACTGTTTTTTCTTGCCAAGACTGACCCGTGAGTTCCAAAAAGTTTTTGAGTGCAGCATTCACATCGTAATTGTAAATAGGGGTGGCGACGAGAATGCCATCAGCTTCGGCAACAATTTCATTCAACGGTGGTAGGCTGGGATGATCATAGGTGCTTTTCCCGGCACAAAAAGGTAAATCAAGCTTTCTAAGATCTAGCCATTTTGCCGATTTTCCTTGGTTTTGCAACAGCAATTGTGCTTGTTCTGCAAGAATTTGGCTGCGGCTTTCTGGATTAAGGCTTGCACCAATAATTAAATAACTCATTTATGATGTTGCTGATTTCTGTGACATGGATTGCAATGTTTCTAATATAGCTTCCAAAACTGTGTGATTGGTAATCGCACATGTCCCCATGGTTTATCAATAGGCTCGTCGAGTAAAAAAATTAGACATCATTATGGTGTTAGCAATATCGGAACTTATTCCACAATTTGCAAAACATTTTTAGCCGGCAATTTGTTCTTAAACCAAATAATTGGGTTCGGTAAATCGTCGAATTTTACACCAGCTTTTTGGAGGTTAAGACGCTTTGAAATAGCAATGATTAAATTCGGTTGTTCAGCGCGACGAATCTGAGAAAATTTTTTCTGCAAATATTCCGGTCGCCAATAACCGACAATTTCTAAAAGGTATTCCTGGCCATCGGGATGTACCAGGCGAAAATCGGGAATCATCACACTCCCTGGCAACGGAATCAGATCCACTTCCCGCTCAAGTTGCCAATCGGTTTTGAGCTTTTGCCAGCCTTTCACGAAAGAGGCTTCGAGCATACTGTCGTAGGGTTTACCGGAGGGATAATGGCTGACGAGATTACAACTGTGATCAAGGCTAAATTGTCCCTGGCGAATGGTGTTGCTATAGGTGTCTTTGTATTGCAGGTGGGCTTCTAGTTGCCATTTGCTCACATGGAGCAGGGCTGGAATCATCTTGGCGATCGCCAAGCCATAGCGGGTACTGGCTTTAAATAAACTGGTGGGGCCGTCGATAGTGATCGTAAAGCCTGTGTCCGCATCCCCTTCGATGTAGGTCATGAGTTGAAAGAGCTTGAGGTAGCGAAACAGCAGTTTATATTCCCCTGGGTCGTTACGGTGGGCGTGGATAATCAACTGGCTCGCCTTGTAGAAAATGCCCTGGACTTGGGAGAGGTTGTAGCGATCGATGAGGGTTTCTGGGGTGGGGGGCGTAAACTCCGTGAGAATGTGATTTTCGGGCAAATCAGCATAGAGGCCAGTGGCAACGGCAGTAGGGGTGACGGATTGGTCTGTGGCTTGACTGAGTTCTGTGGCGATCGCCTCCAGGATTTTGAATTGTTGTTCGGGAATTGGCATCGTTGCAGCGGCCTGGGCAAACACCTTTTCCCGCAACATCTGGGGTTCGAGGGGACTGACAATTTCAAAGGTGCTGAAATGATTTTTCAACAGGTGGGCTAAACCCCGCTGCACTTTAAAATCGGTGCTATCTCCTTCGATTTCCTGGAGTTCCGCCTGGAGGACTTTTTTCTGTTCCCCCTGACACCGTTGAAAGCAGTCAATTAAGGTTTCGGCTAAGGCGATCGCCTGTTTATTGGGGGCTAAATATTTCGGGATGAGACTCTCCCCCTGGCGACGGTGCACTAACAAATCCGTGGGCAGCATAAAAATCGTAAAATTTGTTACAAAACGTCCGCGTGAATAATCCGTCCCAATGGCCCATTCAACGGGGCAAAATCGCCCAAAGCAGGTCAAAACCAGACTTTAGATTACCTTAACAAATCCGTTATCTTAGATATAGAAAAATTATTGATCTGCCAAAAAACGCAAGATTATTGCTTGGGATGGAAGACTTACTCACCGTGGCTCGCACAATCTATCGCCCCCTAGAATGCCGTCCCGACAGTTACAGAGGTTGGTATCAGCAGGGACAACTCCGCTGGCTCGAAGGTGATGTTGACGAAGCATTGCTGTGCTATCACCGCGCCCTCGAATATTATCCCACCGACTATTGGGCCTGGTATCACCTGGCAATGGCCCACGAAAAATTAGGCCATGTGGATGAGGCGATCGCCGCCTACCAACGGGCCTGTGCCATTGGCCCAGAAAATTATTGGTCTTGGTATGACCAGGGCTGTCTCTATATGGAAGCTCTCCACGTTTATACCCAGGCGATCGCCTGCTTTGAAAAAGCCCTCGCCGCCCAACCCAACGACTATTGGGCCATTTACCGCCAAGGGGAATGTTGGCGACTCCTGGGCCGCCATGATCGCGCCGTGGCTACCTACGACCGCGCCCTAGAATTTCGCCCTGGAGATTATTGGTGTTGGTACCGTCGGGGAGATGCCCTCCTGGCCTGGGGAAAACCAGAAACCGCCCTGACGAGCTACGACCAAGCGCTCAAGGCAAAACCCCAGGATTTTTGGGCCTGGTACCAACGGGGAAATACCCTCGAAAGTTTAGGGGATTACCCAGAGGCGATCGCCGCCTTTACTAAAGCCCTGATTGATGCCCCAGAAGATGCCGAAGCTTGGTATGCCCAAGCCCGCTGTTTGGCCCAGGTGGGGAATTACCAAAAGGCTTTTGAGAGTTTAGAAAAGGCGATCGCCCTCGACCCGCTGACCTACTTTCCTCAAGCGGAAACGGCTGACTATTTCGCACCACTGCGATCCTTAGTCCCTTGGGGAAACCTCCAACAGCTCGTGCAACCCAACCAACCGTAGACGATGGTCTTACTTGCTGGCGTTGATGAGGTAGGCCGGGGCTGTTTGTTTGGGCCGGTGGTGGCGGCAGCAGTGGTGGTCAATGCAACCCAGGAAAAAGCCCTGGAGGAGCTTGGCGTCACGGATAGTAAAAAGCTGTCGGCCAAACGGCGGGAAAGCCTTGTACCCCAAATTCAAGCCCTCGTAACGGACTGGGCGATCGCCTCGGCATCGGTGGCCGAAATTGACCAGCTTAATATTTTGCAGGCAACGTTTCTTGCCATGACCCGTGCTGTGGAAAAATTACAAATTAAACCCACGGAAATTTTTGTCGATGGCCGCCAAACCATTCCCCGCCTGCCTTACCCCCAACAGGCGATTATTCAAGGGGACAGCAAAGTAAAGGCGATCGCCGCCGCCAGTATCCTCGCCAAAGTGCAGCGGGATCAAGACGTTATCCAACTGGCAGATCATTACCCTGAATATGATTTGGCCAATAACAAAGGCTATGGCACCCAAAAACATCGCCAAGCCATCTGGCAATACGGACTGACGCCCCACCACCGCCAAAGTTTTAAAATTCAGCCGCCGCCCCAACAGCTCGAACTCTTGCCGGAGCAGGAATAAAGCCATACAGTGAGAGGCTAAACCCCATCCCGTTTGGTTTGCCCCCATGAAGCTTGCGACGACCCTAGAGGCGATTCTCTACATCAAAGCCCAACCCCTGAGCCTAGAAGAATTGGCCGATACCGCTGGGCAACCCCGGCACCTGGTGGCCGACGCCCTTTTAGAATTAATGGATGATTACGCCCACCGGGACAGCGCCCTCGAAGTGGTCGAGACTCCCGCTGGCTTTAGCTTGCAACTGCGGGAAAGTTTTCAAGCCCTCGTGACCAATCTCATCCCCACAGAGTTGAGCATCGGTGCCCAAAGAACCCTAGCGGCGATCGCCTTAAAATCCCCAATTTTGCAAACGGAACTGATCGAATTGCGGGGCAGCGGTGCCTACCAACACATCCAGGATCTCCTGGCCCAAGGCTTTATTAAACGGCGACGGCAGCAGGAGGGGCGCTCCTATTGGCTCGAAGTGAGCGCGAAATTTCACCAATACTTTGAATTTGATGCTGAGGATCTAGGGCTATCCCCCAACCTCCCGGAAACCCCTTAATCTCCCCTTAAAACCGTGATCCATTGTCAAGAAATGTCACCCCGTCTGATACCCTACAGACAAACTCTTTTCTTCGTTTGCGATCGCCATGCGTATAGCTCTGTTTACCGAAACCTTTTTGCCGAAAGTCGATGGGATTGTCACCAGACTGCGCCACACCGTAGATCATCTCCAACGCAGCGGAGATCAAGTAATGGTATTTTGTCCCGACGGTGGCCTGAGGGAACATAAAGGAGCCGTGGTCTACGGCGTTAAAGGCAATCCTCTGCCTCTGTATCCCGAACTAAAAATGGCATTTCCTGGGCCTTCGGTGGGCCGCGCCCTAGAGGAATTTCAGCCGGATCTCATCCATGTGGTCAACCCTGCAATTCTTGGTTTGGGGGGAATTTTCTTCGCGAAAAAACTCCATATTCCCCTCATCGCCTCCTACCATACCCACCTGCCCCAATATCTCCAGCATTACGGCCTCGGTGCCCTCGAAGGACTGCTGTGGGAACTCCTCAAGGCGGCCCATAACCAAGCGGAATTGAACCTCTGTACCTCCACGGCAATGGTCGAAGAGCTCCGGAGCCATGGCATTAAACATCTGGATCTGTGGCAGCGGGGCGTCGATACGGAGATGTTCCAGCCCAGCTTAAAGTCTGACAAAATGCGCGATCGCCTGTCCCAGGGGCACCCGGAAGCACCTTTACTGCTCTATGTGGGTCGGGTGTCGGCGGAGAAACAAATTGACCAAATTAAGCCCGTCCTCGAAGCGATCCCTGGATCGCGCTTGGCGATCGTCGGTGATGGCCCCTACCGCACGGAACTCGAAGCTCATTTTGCGGGCACCAATACCCACTTTGTCGGTTATCTCCAGGGTTTGGAACTGGCGTCTGCCTTTGCCTCCGCCGATGTTTTTGTCTTCCCATCCCGCACAGAAACCCTCGGCTTAGTCCTCCTCGAAGCAATGGCGGCGGGTTGTCCGGTGGTGGCTGCAAATTCCGGTGGGATTCCTGATATCGTCACCGATGGCGAAAATGGTTATATGTTTGATCCTCAGGATCCCGATGGGGCCGTGACAGCCACCCAAAAACTTCTTGCCATGGATGCAACCCAACGGGAAATGCTCCGGGTACAAGCCCGCCAGGAAGCCGAAAAATGGGGTTGGGCCGCAGCAACGGCACAATTACAGAGTTACTATCAGCAAATTTTAGACAAAAGTAAGCCCCTTTCCCTCGCTGCCTAGGCCAGACTGCCGACATTTTTAGCCCCAAAAAGCGTTTGCCGCTACCCTAAAGGCATTTAGCTGTGATTGCAGGTAGTTTCGATTGCAATGTTTCTTAATCTTCTGATTTTCTTCGGGGTGGTGGCGATCGCCTTTGGTCTTTTCCGGGTTGGTCTGCCCCGCTGCAAAACATTTAAAAACTTTGCCCAGCGTTTTTTCCCGGCGGTAGCTGTGTTGATGGTGGTATTGGGGATTAATCTGGCGATCGCTTACCAAACCCAACAGCAGATTCAACGGACAGTAGCCCTAGAGCCGATGACCACTTTCCAAGCCCTCCAAGGGATTGAAGCCGAACAACTTGTCGTGGTAGTGGCGGTAGCTAGCCCCGATAATCCAGTGCGGGGCCGCGATAACGAATACCTCGCCTACGTGGATGACAACGGCCTGTGGACACCCCGCAAGATCCTCTTTGACCTCGATGATACCCAGATCGCCATCCATGACCAAACCTATGAACCCCGAAACTGGCCCCTAGACCGGAACTTGCGCTTTCTCAATCCTCGACAGCAGGTAGTTATTGTTGGCCAAAAAAAAATTATTAACGCCCCTGTGGGGCCAGAACCAGAAGCAGGCAACCACAGTATCCAGAGTGAAATTATTTTTGCTGGCTCCCACCAAGCCTTTTTACAGGATCTACAGCGGCGGCTGTGGGGGCCAAGGATCATGCTGGGACTGAATGTTTTTGCCCTGGGGGCGATCGCCCTCTCGACCCTCGTGGCTGCGTTTCGGGTGACAGGCCGTAACCTCCCTCGAAAGTCCCAAGAAACCCCGAATGTTTAAACCTTAATTTTTTTCAACGGGGTAACCGAAGGCACCAAAATAGAGGATTCTCTAGGATCAAGATTGCTTTTAGGGCGATCAACGTTAACTTTTTTAACAAACTTGTTAAGGTCTATTGCGAGATTTTCTGAAACCTTGGCGATCGCCTGCACGCCCCAGATAGTCCGTGATACCATGCCCAACGTATAGTTCATCACGAGACGAGGAGCAAAGCCTTGGTACTACGGGTCGCTGTTGTGGGAGGAGGGCCAGCCGGTTCTTCCGCCGCCGAAATCTTAGCTAAAGCTGGCATCGAAACCTACATTTTCGAGCGCAAACTGGACAATGCCAAACCCTGCGGTGGGGCGATTCCCCTCTGTATGGTTGACGAATTTGACTTACCCCCAGAGATCATCGACCGTCGCGTGCGGAAAATGAAGATGATTTCCCCCTCTAATATCGAAGTCAACATTGGTCAAACCCTCAAGGACGATGAATACATCGGGATGTGTCGCCGCGAAGTGATGGATAGCTTCATGCGCAACCGAGCCGCTGACCTCGGCGCAACGCTGATCAACGGCACCGTATTTAAGCTTGAAATTCCCAACAACAACACTGATCCCTACGTTCTTCACTATTCCGATCACTCCAACGGCGAAGTGAAAGGGGAAATGAAAACCCTGAAGGTGGATCTGGTGGTCGGTGCTGATGGGGCCAACTCCCGTGTGGCCAAAGCCATCGATGCTGGTGATTATAATTATGCGATCGCCTTCCAAGAGCGGATCCGTCTCCCCGAAGACAAAATGGCCTACTACGAAGAACTGGCTGAAATGTATGTCGGTGACGACGTATCCCCTGACTTCTACGCTTGGGTCTTCCCTAAATATGACCACGTGGCCGTCGGGACTGGCACCATGAAAGTCAACCAAGCCAAAATTAAACAATTACAAGCCGGCATCCGGGCCCGCGCCGCAAAACGTCTTGAAGGCGGCGAAATCATCAAAGTAGAAGCCCACCCCATTCCCGAACATCCCAGACCCCGTCGTGTTGTGGGCCGTGTCGCCCTCGTGGGGGATGCCGCCGGTACCGTCACCAAGTCCTCCGGTGAAGGGATTTACTTTGCGGCCAAATCTGCGCGGATGTGCGCTGAAGTGATCGTCGAAGCTTCTAACAATGGCCAGCGTGTTCCCACCGAAGCCGATCTCAAGCAATACCTGAAGCGTTGGGATAAGCAATACGGTGCGACTTACCTCGTCCTCGATATTCTCCAGCGGGTTTTCTACCGTTCCGATGCGACTCGCGAAGCCTTTGTCGAGATGTGTGCTGACATCGATGTTCAGAAGCTCACCTTTGACAGCTACTTGTATAAGACCGTTGTCCCGGCGAATCCCCTGAAACAGATGAAGATTACCGCCAAAACCATTGGTAGTCTCCTCCGGGGTAATGCTTTAGCGCCCTAGGCTGTTCAAACTTTGACGAGCAAACCAAATAAATTGTGAGTATTGGGGGTCATAGCTATGATCCCCTTTTTTAGTTCCCATTAATTCCATGGATTATTTAATTGCGATCACCACTGTCAGCAGTCACCAGGAAGCCCAGGCGATCGCCAAGCAAATTATGGGTCTCCGTCTCGCGGCTTGTATCCAGATCAGCGAGATTGAAAGCTTCTACCATTGGGAAGGCCAACTACAGCAGGAACCAGAGTTTCGACTCCTTTTTAAGACCACCGCTGCCCAATACGCCGCCCTAGAACAAGCAATCAAAGCCCACCACCCCTACGAACTGCCCGCCATCTATGCGATCGCCCTTGATCAAGTCGAAGCAGCCTATGGACATTGGATCGATGCCAGTGTGCCCCTCGAACATCCCTAACCTAATTGCTGCTTGGTCACTGTTCTTTAGCTGCGGCCAAAGGAGTTGTGTTAGCATTTTCCGGGTACTGTACTACGTCACAGGAAGCACCGGGGACGCGTTCACAGAACGAATCATCGCGTCTGTACCGTGAATCTTGTTAACGTTTGATAAAATTTTCTTTAACAACCCTGGGGAACCCTCTTTAATTCTTTTATCGACGCCCCCAGCCGTGAGCTTGCAGTTTTATGTCTTTGTCGCGAATCATTAGTGGTGTAGTGGCGATCGCCCTGGCCTTAACCCTCATTGTCTTGGGGGGATGGTACTTTACCTTAGGAATGGGCATCCTCGTCTTTCTTGGCCAACAGGAATATTTCCGCATGGTTCAGGCAAAGGGATTAGCACCAGCGGTAAAAAGTACCTTAGTGGTGTCCCAGTTGCTGCTTGTGATTGCGACCTTGAGTCCCAGTCTCGCCGATGCCCTTTTTCCCCTCGCAGGGACATTTATCTGCTTTTACCTCCTATTTCAGCCCAAAATGGCAACCATTGCCGATCTCTCCACCTCAATTTTGGGACTCTTCTACGGCGGTTATATGCCCAGCTACTGGGTAAGACTGAGGATGGGCAGCCTCGCAGAAACGGAAGCGGTGAGTAACTTACCTTTCTATGGCTATCTTCCGGCTTCCTGGGGGGAGTGGTTTAATTTACCCCAGGCCCTCAAGTTGACCTTTGTCGTGATGGTTTGTATTTGGGCCGCAGACATCGGTGCTTATTTCATGGGCAAATGGCTAGGCAAAACGAAACTCTCGGCCATTAGCCCTAAAAAGACTGTAGAAGGCGCTATTTTCGGAGCCTTGGGGACTATCTTCGTGGCGATCGCCGGGGCTTGGTATCTCGACTGGTCATGGTGGCCCATTACCGGCATACTTCTAGGACTGCTCATTAGCGTCACCACCCTACTGGGAGATTTAACCGAATCCATTATGAAACGGGATGCAGGCTTTAAAGATTCTGGACAATTGATTCCGGGCCACGGCGGTATTCTCGACCGCACTGATAGTTATGTTTTTACTGCGCCGGTGGTGTATCTATTTGTGACCATTTTTCTGCCGATTTTCAGCTCCTAAACACCAACCCTTGAAGATGGGAACGTGAGTCACCCAAGCGAAAAAGACCTCCACCGCTTGGGGAGATCAAGGGGAATTAGTCTGAAAAGTTAGGAAGGAGTAACAGAAATTACCCCTGGGCACGGGGATTGAAACAGATCCTAGAGGGTGACCAAAGGGTCAGACTCAGGACGCTGGTAAGAAAATTCTTTGGGTAGTTCCCGTTCGTACTTGATCATGTTGGCGAGCTCCTGGAGTTGGCTGATGGCTTCTGCGCCTTCTAGCTTCATCAGCTCCCGCTCATCGCGCATTTCTGTCCAGGTAATGCCGTAATCGGAAACGAGAAAACGAATGAGATGATTTTCGCCTAAACTCACCATAAAGGAAGCGCTATTGAGTTCGGTACCGCAGGTATAGCAGGACGCGAGGTAACCACGGTTCTCAAGGGCGATCGCCAGGGCCTGTAGACTCATGACGAGGTCTTTTACGAAATCACGATGTTGTTGAGCCAGTCGAATAAACACCTTATTGTCTCCATAGTGACACACCTATTCTAAACCTTATTAATACTTTTTTAAGATTTAAATTTACCGTGTAAAGTCAGCAAGATTGATACGCTACGGTTATCATACCCAAGTGGGCTGCAAACCCTGTCTATACCGTTACTTATCAGTAATATGACGTTAGAAAACTTAGATATTGTATTCAATATTACAAACTTATTTGTGTTGCCCTTTTGGGGATTAATGGTCATTGCCCCCCAATGGCAAGGCACCCAAAAACTCATGGATTCCCTGGTGCCCTTTGCGTTCCTGGCGGTTGTATATGTTAGTTTGTTTGCCCTTTCCCTCGATCCAGACCAAGCTGCGATCTGGTCAAATCCCACCTTGGGTGATTTAGCGGCTTTATTTTCTTTACCTCCGGTAATGGCCACTGGCTGGACACATTTTCTCGTAATGGATTTGTTTGTGGGGCGCTGGATTTACCAACAGGGACTCGAAAAACAGATTTTTACGCGGCATTCCTTAGCACTGTGTCTTTTTGCGGGGCCGGCTGGGTTACTGTCCCATATTGTGACGACTTGGCTAACGGGTATTTGGCGAGACAAAAGCAAGGTTGCGGTGACTGAAGCCCCCGAATCCTAAAACAAAATAACCATGCAGAAACTACACCTCGCACTTTCCACCGACAAAATCGCAGCAACCATTGCCGACTACACGGCTCGTTTAGGGATAGCACCTTGCTTATTTATTCCGGGGGAATATGCCCTCTGGAGAACTGATAGTTTAAACATTTCGGTGCGCCAAGATTCTACCTGTCCTGTGGGTTCCCTGCGACATTTGGGTTGGGAAGATGCGACGGCAGTGGAATTTACCCAAGAGGTGGACGTGAATGGCATTATCTGGGAGCGATTTAATGCTCAGCACCAGGCCGATGAAATTCATGAAATTTGGCCAGCAACTAACTATCAAATCAATTCCGAGGCCTAGGCTCAAACCAGAACAGTGCCTTTTATTATTCGATCAAGCCACAGTTCCCTTCGTCTTGAAATGCACCGTGGCCATAAAAACTTTGTTGTTGCCAAAGTTATCGGTACAAACATACAGGCTGAAACGCTTGTCTGTACCTATTTGTCCCAGGGGATCGGTGCTTTTTTTGGGGATCTGGCGCACCATTGGCAGGGCTGGCCAGGTCGTAAGGAATGGTTCTCTTTAGAAGAAGAATTAAAGCTCAGTGCAACTTGCGATCGCCTGGGCCACATTTTTCTTTTGGTTAATCTCAAAAATGGCACACCTCCGGTCTGGAACCTTCAAACAGAGTTAATCCTAGAAGCCGGACAGCTTGAAGATCTTGCCGCCCAAGCCTGTGCCTTTGAGGTGATCGCCTTTTTTTGAATTGTTCAAATCTAGTACCACCGTAACTACAACTATCATGAGCAATAGCAATCTGTTAGAAAGTGTCGGCAAAATTTATAGCTGAGAGCGCCAAGACACTAAATAAATTTGGTCTTGTCTCATTTCATCAGGGGGATCTACGGTTATGTCACTTGCTGCTTCTCAGTCTTGGACATGTGTGCATGTGCCTGAGGGTAAATATTATGTGTACCAAGGCGGCAGCCATGCTGATGGTACGTTTATCCGGGTGTATGTCCCAGAGTCAGCCTCGCAGCCTGGAAAAAAGCTGAACGCCATTCTCTATCTACATGGGTTTGCCCTCTGTATGCCTTCTTTTTATGAGGCCCATCTGGTTGAGTTGGTCAAACAAGGATACATTGTCTTTTTTCCTGATTTTCAGCGGAGTTTTTATCCGAATACGCCACCCCAAGCGCCGACTCCACCTCGACAAGCTCAACCCCATGCCCAGCGATGGCTAGCTGCTGCGATGCAAACTCAGATGCCCGCCCAGAAGTCTTTATCGGTAGAGGATATTCACTCTCTATTTTCAGAGGTTTACAAACGGAATGATACAGGTTTGAGCCGTGGACTCTCTGCTTTTAAGACTGGGGAGTTTCGTCGAGTGGCCTGGGCTTTGGTCGTGATTATTTTATTGTTAAATATTTGTAGCTGGTTTCGGCGGGAGTATGGGAAAAATTTAATTCATCTCCTGTCTACGGTGGGCTTGAGCTTAGTGCATGCGCCGACGGAATGGCTGAATAATGCGATCGCCCTCCCGGAAGATGCGTGGGAATATTTAACGGCTCAGGATCGCTATGCCCACTGGAATCAGGAGAGCCTAGATACTTTTGCCTTTGGTCATTCTTTAGGCGGGTTAATTGCCCTGAGTCTCCCTGCTGCGCTGAAAAATTCGCCGAATAATCGCTTTTTCCCGAAGCAAATCGTCACAGCCGATCCCGCCGCTAGTACAGAAATGGGCATCCCAAAAATTGCGATTTGGATCTTAAAGTTGTTCCGGTCTCCTTTCACGGCAGCCCCGATTTTGATTCAGAATACGGGGCAAGATTTAAAGCAGCCTGTGGCTATCTTGCATGGTGGTTCTGATACCTTAGTGCCGCCCAGTCAATGGATTGATCCGATGCGAGGGCAAGCTGTTTCCAATTATGAGGCGATCGCCAGTGAAAATAAGGCCATCTATTTTTCCTATTCTAACCCAGAAAACAATCCACCCCTGGTCGCCTTTCATAATCAAGCGGTCACTTCAACGCAATATTATGATGATGCTTTGTTCAAGGATTTTGGCGGCGTTAAAGATGGCCCCAATGCCTACAATACCGATTATGTTTGGCCTGGGGTCACAAAGATTTTCATGAATATTGCCACGCCAGAAAATTTGCTTTCGCATCTCTGTACCCCGAAGTTTCAAGTCCAACCCACTCCCCCTGCTAAGTCCACCTCAAATTGGACGAAGCTTGCATGGTTTGTTGGGATTGCTCTATTTCTTGGCGTTGGTTTTTGGCTTTGGGAAACAGTTGGATAAGTAAGTTTTTAAACATTAAAATCGCTATTTAAGTCTCTCAAAATATGTCATCGCAAAGATTCAGTTCTGCTGAGCGAGAAGCAATTTGGTTAGCGCATGAAAAAAAATGCGCTTACACCAGGAAATTGCTGGATATCAGTAACTTTCATATCGATCACATCGTACCAGAATCTCTGGCGGAAGACGCCGCAGAGCTTGAACGGATAAGGGAGGAACTAGGTTTGCCGGATGCTTTTGACCTTTTTGGTTATGGCAACCTTTTACCATGTCAGCCAGGAGCCAATTTACAGAAAGGGTCCTTTGTTTTCGACAAAGCACAGGTGCATTTTTTTCTTGGGATTGCGTCAAGTAAGAAGAGTAAGATTGAAGCGAATCTACTTCGGATCGAACGTCGTAAAAATCGTGGTCGGGCGATTATCCTTCTTCAACAGTGCCTAGAGCGAGGCGAACTGTCCGCCAAAAAGGTATCCGAAATCCTCATGAAATATGGAGAGCAGCCCGAGGAGATTTTTGAACTTCTTGAAGGCATGTGTTTTGCCAATTCAACAGAGGTTCGGTTTGTGGCTAAGGCGGAAATTGAAATGCTTCGCGATCAGCCGATCCGACTTGGCCAAAACGACCATATTGACGGAGTCACGCTTACCAACAAAAACCAGGAGACTCGGTTTGTTCGAACATGCCGTGAATATGATGAGGCGCTCAAACAAGGGTACTTTGCGTGTTCGAACTTCGACATAAAAATGGCTACATGGTTTGAACATCAATGTGGCTTACTTACTTGCATTCAGGCCGCTACCGCTTCAAGGGTCAGCCACATCTCCAATCCTAGAGTTGGTATTCTTGATCTCTCACTCATGCCGTTTTCACTATTTCCCCGCATTGGTGAGGCTGATGAAGAAGGAGATCTTAATGCGACTTACCAAAGCAAGGTTGATGAAGGGACTCTTGTTGTTAAGCGCATACGCAGTAATCTCCTTCAAGTGGAGGAATCTAAAGGGGGAATGGGTCAGCAGCTTATTGAAGTTGCGCGCGCCGACTTTAATGGCGACGGTATCGAAGACATTTTATTGTTTGACTACTGTTACGCCACACATGGAACGCTAGGGTTCGGTGGCATTTGCATAATTACTAGGAAAACCAACTTTAGCATGTTTGAAGCTGTGCTTCCTGCAATGAAATGAATATTAGATGTAGATTGATCGTAACCATACATCACTAAATGAGAGAGTCCCATCTCGATACCCACTCACTCTAAATCTTAAGGGGACCTCGAAAAATTCAAAATTTCGCTAGATCAGCAACATATCTTCGTTGTTTCAGGCTCAAAAAATCATCAAAAAAGCAATTGATCGAGGCTCTCTTAAGTTATTAGATTCTGAACTTAGACGATCGCCAATCTCACTTGCTCAAAGCCTGTGCTACCGTAACTATTTCGGGCTGCAACCACCTGTTTGGGGATCAATCGTTGCGCTAGAAATCTTTTTCAGCCAATCACCATGACGCATCATTAAACAATCTTCGATCAAATGTGCTTGCTGATCCGCCAACTGTTCTCTCTCTAGGCGATCGTATACCAGAGCCGGTTTCTCAAAATCCTGATTACTCAGGGATGCCCTTGACACCTCACCAGGAATGGGACTAAAGCCCCTGCGACTTAGATAAATCTCTGGCCGATAAATTCGCTGAAAGTTTACCATCACAGCAATTAGTGATGCTATGTAAATATCTGTCTCCTCTTGGAGTGCCCTCGAGCTGTAAAATGCAAGCGGCGCTGGCAATCCTTGAGGCATAAAAAACTGCGCTTGCAATCCCATTTGTGCAAAGTATCGATCGGTGAGGCTGGAAGATTCCGTTTTGTACTCTCTGCCAAGAATTGAGTGCTGGTACTGCGTAGCAACATAAGCATGATTCTGGGCTATGCTGATGCAGACTGCGAGGGGAGTTTTTATTACGCCATCAGCCCCAAACTGAAGGCGAGTGAGCAAGCCATGTAGCCTGCCAAACGATGCCCATTCCTGAGATGGGGCCTTTGTACGCACCAAACTTGGGAGCACGACTCGAAAGTCATAGTCACGCAGATAGGAAGAGAAGTTATAGTAAATTCGAATAAAGAATGGAGGAAAAAGATGTATAGCTTAGACCTCAGAACAAGAGTGGTGAACTTTGTCCGCTCTGGCGGCAGCAAAGCAGAGGCTGCAAGACGCTATGAAGTTTCAGAAGCGACAGTCTATAGTTGGCTCAAGCGTCCCGACCTGAAACCAACAGTAGTGAATCGTCGTCGTCGTAAGCTCGACTGGCAAGCAGTCGCCGAGCATGTCAGGCAGTATCCAGAAGCAAGACTGCTCGATAGAGCCAAGCACTTTGGGGTGACCACAAGTTCAATGCATTATGCCCTCAAACAGATGAAGATAACGAGAAAAAAAACAGCAAAAATATCGAGAGCGTAACCATCGAGAACGGCAACAATATCTCAGAGAACTACGAGAGTTACTCCAAAGGGTAGGAGCAGAGAAATTAGCCTTTATCGATGAATCAGGTTTCGATAACCGCGTGCATCGAAGACATGGATGGGCACCCAGAGGTCAGAAATTATTTGGAGAGAGGACAGGAAAACGCGAAAAGCGAGAGAATCTGTTGGCCGCTCGACAAGAGGGCAAGATGATTGCCCCGATGTTGGTCACAGGAAGCGTGAATGCCATCTGTTTTGAGACATGGTTATCCCATTGGTTGATGCCGCAGCTGAAGGAGAACTCAATATTAGTCATGGATAATGCTCCAATTCACCGCAAAAGCAGGATAAGGGAACTCGCCGACCAGAAGGGTCACATCGTCAAGTTTCTGCCAAAGTACTCCCCAGATTTCAACAAAATAGAACATGATTTTGCTGCTCTCAAGAAGAGAAGGGAATATTTGCCGGAGGGAACCAGTCTTGACCAGCTTATTAGAGATTATTGCGATGACCCTTAATCCTCTAGAACTTATTCGAATTAACTATAAGTCCTGTTGGACCTGGGTACAGACAATCATTGTGCTGATCGAGGACGCTAGCTCGCATCACCTCGGTTAAAAGAATATCACTGCTGCTAAACTCCTCGGTTATATGGCCGTATATGCTCAAAATCTCCAGCCGAATCTCATATCGTCGATGAGTAATACTACTGGCAAGGATACGATTAAGATCTCTGTTTACAAGTTCAAGAAATGTGCTGATGCGCTGCTTGTTATGGTCAGGATCACGAGCAAAGTTAGCAAAGTTCGTTGAAGCACGGGTATTTTTCCCTATCAAATAGCTAGTATCGTACTCCGTGGTTTTTACCGTGAATGAGATGTCTTTAGATGCCTTCATGTCGCGGGGTCAGCACAGGCGGAATTGTATTTTTTCTAACCTAGCATGCTTGGCCAGTATACTCAGACGAATTTCTTTAATATTGGTGATTAAGGCGAATTACCTTACAAACAGCATCCAACAGCTTACATAGGGGTGGTAGTACCATGATGGTAATTGAATTCATATAATACTTGAATAACCATATTGTACGGATGCAGTCTACATAACATCCCTATTTGTTTATACGGAATCATTCTGAATAAAAGTATCATGAGGCATTTTAGATGAACGCTGTCCGTATAACTGCTAGTTAGATAAAAACGATCGTCACCATGCATCACTCAACTAGGGAGTACCGTTGTGATACCCCCTCCATCGCAATCCTAGGGATTGGCTAAAAGATTTTGGGCTTCAGCGATCGCCTTTTTCCCTTTTTTAAAACCTGTATCACCATAGCTATTCTGGGCTGCGACGACTTGCTGAGGGGCGATCGCTTTTTTGACGACCGCCCCAAATTGCCTATTTTTCAAGGATGACTTTTGCCTCGGCGATCGCCAATCTCACTTGCTCAAAGCCTGTGCCACCATAACTATTCCGCGCCGCAACCACCTGTTTGGGGGCGATCGCCGGATCGAGATTTGCGACAAAGCACCAAATAGGAGTCGTAACCTGAAGTAAATTAATTCATAAACGTTATCTAGGATCACTCATACTGAATGGTAAATCCCGTTGAACCTGGGAGTAATCTATGGTTTCACAAGAACTAAAAGCGCAAATCTTCAAGTTGCCACCTAGCGATCGCCTCGCGCTAATCGCCGCTATCGTTGAGTCCTTACAAGATACGACGGCTGCTCAAGCAGACCGCTCTAGTGCAATTCGGCGGATGAGGGGATTGTTAAAAACGGAACAGCCTGCACCAACAGATGAAGAAGTGGCAGTGATGCTGGAAGAAAGACGGGCGGAGAAATATCTTCAGTGAAAATCTTAGTTGATACCAACATTATCTTAGATTTTTTATTGCAACGAGAGCCATTTTTCCAGGATGCAGAACTGCTGTTTCAGGCGATCACCAGATCAAGGTTTTCGACAAACTCTTCCAACAAAATTTTATTAAATAAAAGTATCATAAAGTGTTTTTCAATGGACACGTTCCAAATAATCAAAAGTTACATAAAGGAGGCTATGTATGCAACCACAACAATTTGATTTAATCAAACCTACTGAAGAAAACCATTATTGTGTTTTTAGCTCAGACCTTGAACATGACCCTAAGATTTTCTTCCACGTAACTCAAGCTATAAACTTTAACAAAATCATTAAGTCTGGATTTCAGTCGGCCAAACAGCTAGGTGTCGGCGTCCTTGAATCAGTTTCTTATGCCAGACACAGCTCTAGTTGCTTAGCTCACTTGGGTTGCGAAGTTGATGAGAATCTAGTTATTTTTGCTGTCTGTTTTACAGAAGAGCAGCTCAAGCATGTCACTTGTAATCCTTCGGATATCCACGTGCATAAAAAGAAAATACAGCCTACAATAGTCGGCTATGTTTGTATCCCGGAAGGTTATTTGATTATATGAACATAGTAATAATTACTGTTATTGTTGC
Organism: Picosynechococcus sp. PCC 7003; assembly: GCF_001693255.1. Lineage (NCBI taxonomy): Bacteria > Bacillati > Cyanobacteriota > Cyanophyceae > Chroococcales > Geminocystaceae > Picosynechococcus > Picosynechococcus sp. PCC 7003. The sequence goes on along the minus strand of NZ_CP016474.1, from coordinate 2,541,265 downwards.
CAACTCAAGGGATGGCCTCTTGATATCCTTTTAATTGGGAGATTAGTCTATTAAATATAGTGCATCAGCGATCGTCTGACGAACCTGTTCAAATCCTGTGCCACCATAATTATTGCGAGCTGCAACAATTTGTTTGGAGGCGATCGCCTTTTGAACAACCGCCCCAAATCGCCTATTTCTCAAGGATGACTTTTGCCTCGGCGATCGCCTTTTTGACCTGCTCAAAGCCTGTGCCACCATAACTATTCCGTGCTGCAACTACCTGTTTGGGGGCGATCGCCTGATAGATATCTTCCTCAAAGGCAGGATGTAATTCTTTCCATTCTTCCATGGTTAAATCCTTGAGCAACTTATCCGCCGCAAGGCTGGTTTTAACGACTTTACCGACAAGGTTGTAAGCTTCCCGGAAAGGTACTCCCTTACCCGCCAGATAATCCGCCACATCGGTCGCGTTGGAGAAATCTTCGTTCACTGCTTCTGCGAGGCGTTGGGTACGGAATTCGATCCCCTCACCGAGCAAAATGGTCATGGCTTCCAGACAACCCTGCACCGTTTTTACTGTGTCAAAAATCCCTTCTTTATCATCCTGAAGATCCTTGTTATAGGCTAATGGTAACCCTTTCATCAGCACCAAAAGTCCCTGCAAATGTCCAAATACCCGGCCCGTTTTTCCCCGTACCAATTCGGGAATATCCGGGTTTTTCTTCTGGGGCATAATGCTCGAACCCGTCGCGCAGCTATCTTTTAAGCTAATAAAACTAAACTCCTTCGAGGCCCAGAAAATCATTTCCTCCGATAAACGGCTCAGATGCACCATGATCAAACTGGCCGCAGCGGAAAACTCGATCGCAAAATCGCGATCGCTGACCCCATCGAGACTATTTTGATAAATGCGTTCAAAGCCCAATAAATTCGCACTGAAATGACGATCAATGGGAAACGTTGTCCCCGCTAAAGCGCCACAACCAAGGGGAGATGTATTAGCGCGTTTGTAGACATCATCCAGCCGTTCGTAATCCCGTTGGGCCATCTGGAAATAGGCCATTAAATGGTGGGCAAGGCTGATCGGTTGCGCCCGTTGGAGGTGGGTATAACCCGGAATCAGGGTTTCCACATGGTTTTCGGCGTGGTTGAGTAAAACCTGTTGAAATTCCCGCAATTGTTGTTGAATGCCGCGAATTTTATCCCGCAGATAGAGGCGAATATCGGTGCCGACTTGGTCATTGCGCGATCGCCCCGTGTGGAGTTTTTTGCCTACATCGCCAACGATTGCCGTCAAGCGTTTTTCCACGGCAAAATGCACATCCTCATCCTCTACGCCGGGGTGAAAATTGCCATCGCGATATTCCTGGCGAACCTGCTCTAAACCTTTAACAAGGGTTTCGCCTTCTTCAGGGGAAATAATCCCCGTATGGGCAAGCATCTTCGCATGGGCTACTGAACCCGTAATGTCATATTCGATCAGTTCAATATCAAAGCCGATACTGGCATTAAACACGGCGATCGCCGGATGCAGCGATGTGTCAAAGCGATCGCTCCAGGTTTTTTTTGCTTCTGTCATAACGGCACTAGCCCTCGCAGGAAATCACAATCAATTCTCTCGGTAAATCTTACGGCATCAAGCCATTACCCTAAACGCCGATTTTCTCCAAAGCTGTGAGGGACTGACGATATTTTCTCCAAGGCGATCGCCACAAAAGCACAGATGTCAGCTAAATCTAACTTGGCTGCCGTTCCGCCTCAGATCACGTTAAGAATCGGCATCAGAGCAGATAGAATGATTGAGACAATTTCGAAAGTGAACGTAGTAGCCCTATGCCTCGCCGCGACGATATCAAAAAAATTCTGATCCTTGGTTCTGGCCCGATTGTGATTGGACAAGCCTGTGAGTTTGACTACTCCGGCACCCAATCCTGTAAGGCTTTGCGGGAGGAAGGCTATGAAGTGGTCTTGGTCAACTCTAACCCGGCCACCATTATGACGGATCCAGAAACCGCCGACCGCACCTACATTGAGCCGATCACCCCCGAAATTGTCGCCAAAGTCATCGAAAAAGAACGGCCCGATGCCCTCCTCCCCACCATGGGCGGCCAAACTGCCTTAAACACAGCGGTCTCCCTGGCGAAAAATGGCACCCTCGAAAAATTCAACGTCGAGTTGATTGGCGCCAAACTAGAGGCGATCGAAATGGCCGAGGATCGCAACCTCTTCAAAGAAGCGATGGCGCGGATCGGTGTGCCTGTCTGTCCTTCTGGCATTGCGAGCACGATGGAAGAAGCACGGGAAGTCGCCATTGAAATCGGCAGTTACCCCTTAATTATTCGTCCCGCCTTCACCATGGGCGGTAGTGGCGGTGGGATCGCCTATAACCAAGAAGAATACGAAAAAATCTGTAAATCTGGTTTAGAAGCCTCCCCCGTGTCCCAGATCCTTGTGGAAAAATCCCTCCTCGGTTGGAAAGAATATGAACTGGAGGTAATGCGGGATCTCGCCGATAACGTGGTAATTATTTGTTCCATTGAAAATATTGACCCAATGGGGGTGCACACGGGCGACTCAATTACCGTGGCTCCAGCCCAAACGTTAACGGATAAAGAATACCAACGGCTACGGGATTATTCCCTGAAAATTATCCGCGAAATCGGCGTGGAAACAGGCGGCTCGAACATTCAGTTTTCGGTGAACCCGTTGAACGGCGAAGTGATTGTCATCGAGATGAACCCCCGGGTGTCCCGTTCCTCGGCCTTGGCTTCTAAGGCAACGGGTTTCCCGATCGCCAAATTTGCAGCAAAACTGGCAGTGGGCTACACCCTAGACGAAATTCCAAACGATATCACCAAGCAAACGCCAGCCTCCTTTGAGCCGACCATCGACTATGTAGTGACAAAGATCCCCCGGTTTGCCTTTGAGAAATTCCCCGGTTCTTCTCCGGTGCTGACTACCCAGATGAAATCCGTTGGGGAAGCGATGGCGATTGGGCGAACCTTCCAAGAGTCTTTCCAGAAGGCATTACGTTCCCTCGAAACTGGCCGCTATGGTTTTGGTTGCGCTCCGCAAAGCGGCTCCGGAGGAGAACGCCAAGAAACCCTCCCCAGCCTCAGCCATGTTTCGACGAGTTTACGAACTCCCAACCCTGACCGGATTTTCACCATTTATCAGGCATTAAAACTGGGGATGACTGTCGAAGAAATTCACGATCTGACGGCGATCGATATCTGGTTCCTCGACAAGATGGCGGAATTGCTGGTCACGGAACGCTTTATGAAACAGACCCCCCTGACGGAAATTTCGGCAGCGGATATGCGGGTGATTAAGCAACAGGGCTTCAGCGATCGCCAAATTGCCTACGCCACCAAAACCAACGAAGATGCGGTGCGAGCTTACCGGAAATCCCTCGGTGTCGTTCCCGTGTATAAACTGGTCGATACCTGTGCGGCGGAATTTGAAGCCTTTACCCCCTACTACTATTCCACCTACGACGGTACGGAATCGGAAGTTGTCCCCTCCGATAAGCGCAAGGTGATGATTCTCGGTGGCGGCCCCAACCGCATTGGTCAGGGGATTGAGTTTGACTATTGCTGCTGCCATGCCGCTTTTTCGCTGAGTGATGCGGGCTTCGAAACGATCATGGTCAACTCCAACCCCGAAACCGTCTCCACCGACTACGACACCAGCGATCGCCTCTACTTTGAACCCCTCACCAAAGAAGACGTACTGAACATTATCGAAGCCGAAAACCCAGAAGGCGTGATCATCCAATTCGGCGGACAAACCCCGCTAAAACTAGCCGTCCCCCTCGAAAACTACCTCAGCGCTGGCGATTGCCCCGTCCAAACCAAGATTTGGGGAACCCAACCCGATGCCATCGACACCGCCGAAGATCGCGAACGCTTTGAAAAAATCCTCCATGACCTCGGCATTCTCCAACCCGCCAACGGCATTGCCCGCGACTACAAAGAAGCCGAAAAAATTGCTAATCGCGTCGGTTATCCCGTGGTGGTACGTCCCTCCTACGTCCTTGGCGGTCGGGCGATGGAAATCGTCTATTCCGACGCAGAACTTGAACATTACATGAAGTACGCCGTACAGGTGGAACCCGATCACCCGATCCTCGTCGATAAATTCCTCGAAAATGCGATCGAAGTGGATGTCGATGCCCTCTGTGACCACACCGGAAAAGTTGTGATCGGCGGCATTATGGAACACATCGAAGAAGCAGGGATCCACTCCGGCGACTCCGCCTGTTCCATTCCCCACACCTCCTTAGCTGATGACGTGATCAATACGATCCGCGAGTGGACAGTTAAACTCGCCCAAACCCTAAAGGTTGTCGGCTTGATGAATATTCAATATGCCGTTAAGGACAACCAAGTGTATATCCTCGAAGCCAACCCCAGGGCTTCCCGAACTGTGCCCTTTGTGTCTAAGGCCACTGGAAGGCCCCTGGCGAAAATTGCCTCCCTGGTAATGTCCGGTAAAACCCTCGATGAATTGGGGGTTGATGAAGAAATTATTCCCAAACATATTGCTGTTAAGGAAGCCGTTTTACCCTTCAATAAATTTGAAGGAACCGACACCCTCCTCGGTCCCGAAATGCGCTCCACGGGCGAGGTGATGGGCATCGATGTTGATTTCGGGAAGGCCTTTGCCAAAGCAGAAATTGGCGCAGGGGTTGAATTGGCAACGGAAGGCACCATTTTCGTTTCGATGAACGACCGTAGCAAAGAAGCCGCTGTTCCTGTGGTGAAAGACCTCATCGATCTGGGCTTCCGCATCGTGGCAACCTCTGGCACCCGCAAAGTGCTGCTAGAGAACGGTATCGAAGATGTGGAATTGGTACTAAAGCTCCATGAAGGGCGGCCCAACGTGGTTGATTGGATGAAAAATGGCTGGATTCAATTCATTATTAACACTCCCTCTGGGGAAGAATCCCAAGCGGATGGTCGGATGATTCGCCGCACGGCCCTCGATTACAAACTGCCGATTATTACCACCTTGGCAGGGGCAAGAGCCACGGTGGCGGCGATTCGTTCTCTCCAAGAACATCCCCTCGATGTAAAACCGCTCCAGGAATACATCAACGCTTAACGTTCCAGTGCTAGATCTCGGTCGCCTCTTGAATAGTGAGGGGCGATTTTTTGTACTCTTGTTTGGAGAAATCAGCCTGTTTCTATGAAGCATAATTGCTGCGTTTGTGGCCCCAAAATGCAAGCCTAGACTCTACACTCGATAAAATAAGCAAAAAATTTTCGTAGAAATTGGAGCGATCGCCTGTGTTAGATGGAGAACAGCTATCCTACATCGTGTCCCAAGCGTGCCGTCATTATCAGTTTTCTAAAGCGATTCGCCAACGGGCCTGGGTAGAAATTGACCATCAAGCGCTGGCGGACAATATTCGTGCCCTGAGGGGAATTCTCGCGCCCCAAACGGCATTGATGGCAGTGGTCAAAGCCGATGCCTATGGCCATGGTGCGGTTAAGGTTGCCGAAACGGTACTCAATGCGGGGGCCACTTGGTTGGCGATCGCCACCCTAGGCGAAGGGGTCGAACTGCGCGAAGCTGGGATTACTGCACCGATCCTCATTTTGGGAGCCACTAACACCACCGAAGAAATTGAGGCGATCGCCCATTGGGATTTGCAGCCCACCCTCTGTAACTTGTCCCAAGTGGCCATTTTCAACGACACCCTCGCCCGCCTAGGAAAAGACCTTTCTGTGCATCTCAAAATTGACACTGGTATGTCCCGTCTCGGCACCCGCTGGGAGGAAGCCCTGCCCTTCGTTGAAGCAGTTCACCAAGCCCCTAAGCTAAACATCGCTAGTATCTATTCCCACTTTGCCACCGCCGACGATCCAGACCCCACGACGATGGATCAGCAACACCAACGCTTCCAAGAGGCGATCGCCAAGCTCGAACAACGGGGAATACCAATCCCAAAGCTACATATTGGTAATTCCGCCGCCACCCTCCACAGCCGCGATCTCCACTATGATCTGGTGCGCCTGGGCCTCTCTATCTATGGTGTTTATCCTGCACCCCACCTCAGCCCCAAAGTCCGCCTCAAACCCGTGCTCCAGGTCAAGGCCCGCATCACCCAGCTGAAAACCTTGCCCCCCGATACCGGCGTTAGCTACGGCCACCGCTTTATTACTACCACAGAAACAAAAACGGCTGTGGTGGGTATTGGTTATGCCGATGGCGTGCCCCGTCGCCTTTCAAATCAATTGAAAGTCTTGGTTAATGGTGCCTTTGCGCCCCAAATTGGGGCGATTACGATGGATCAACTGATGCTCGATGTTAGCCATCTCCCGGACGTACAAGTCGGTGATGTCGTAACGCTCATTGGCACAGATAACGACCAGCAGCTAACCGTTGACCAATGGGCAAATCAGTTGGGGACGATTTCTTGGGAAATTCTCTGTGGTTTCAAGCATCGCCTACCCCGGATCAACCTCTAAAACTAGACGGTGTTCCTCAACATCAAGGTTGCAATTCCTCAAGAATCGTAAATCGCACATGGTTTAGGGCCAGATCTCCCAGGGAGACTTGCTCCTTCGGGACGATTTCCCCCTGGCGATACAGTTTTTCAAAGGGAACACCCTTCGCCATTTCTGCATGGTACCAAGCGAGTCCCATGAAAAAGCGGGCTGGGTATGGCCCCCCCTCACAGAGATCATCGGGGTTCGATTCCATGGGTAGCCAACCATAACCCGGTAGATAAAATTCCATCCAGACATGGTTGTAATCGGGTTGGAGGGGCAAATTTCTCAGGTGGGCATGGGCCGGACATTTGTAGCGACCCACCGTCCGGCTGGCGATGCCATTGAGGCGAGACAAAGCCAAGAGCACACCTAAATATTCACCGCAGGAGCCAACCCCCCGCCGGAGGGCGATATCCGGGGTGTCGATGTGGGGCTTAATGCCATAGGAGAGACGGTCATAGACATAATTGCGGATGTTGTACATTTGGCGGAGGAGGTTCGTTTCACTACCCACGGCATCGGTCGCGGCCCGTTGGATAATCTCTGTTTCCATGGCCAAGTTTTCGTTATCCACTAGGTATTGTGCCTGGAGTGCTTCTGGAATTGGTTCTAGGTTTTCGCAGTCCCGCGGCACAAATTGATATTTAATGCCCCACACCTTGAGAATGGCCCGCCACCCAAAAATATGGCGATGTCGGTCATTGAGTTGGTCAAATTTAAAGACGGCGATCTTTTGGCCTTCTTTTTCTTCAATGGTAAAGGGGAGGCCGACGGGTTCAATGCTAACCACTTGTTGGCGATCGGTTTCGGCGGGGAGGGCAATTTTCCATTCGAGATCCTGCAATTCAACGGGATCGAGGGGCGATAGTTCTTCGACATAGCTCATCTCCAAAAGAAAGCCATTGGAGAGGGCGTATTTTGCTTCTGGGTCGTAGCGGAAATAGAGGGGATGCAGAAAAGTAACGTCGCGGTATTGGAGTTCGTAGTTGGGGTCGGCGTTGGGGTTATCACGAATGTAGGGTTCCTGGGAGGCATAGGCGACATAGAGAATGTCGGCGTCACCTTCAGGATTGGGATAAAACGTTAGGCCCGTGGGGGATTCGAAGGGGGTCAGCAGACTGAATTTTACTTCGCCAGTGGCCCGCTCTAGGCAATAAACGGTTTGTTCGAGGCTATCGGAAACCCAGAGATCTTCGCCGCGAATCACGAGGTTTTCCACGCCAATACCAGGGGCATAGAGGCTGGTAATGGAGCGGCCATTGGTGGCGTCATAGATAAAAATTTCGCCCCGTTTTTGGCAGGAAACATAAAGGCTATTGCCAGAAATTGCGACGCCATTGACGGTATCGGGAAATCGGGTAAAGAGTTCGGGATTCCATTGGCTGTCGGTCATGGCACATTTGTAAAGGCGATCGCCACTGGTAAACCACAGAATCTCGTTTTGGATCGCAAGGCCCGTCGCCCCGATAAAAGCTGACCAAGTGCGGAAGTTGATAATTTGTGTCGCATCAGTATGGGGATCGATCCGCATCAGGTAGCCATTAATATTTTCAATGGCCCAAAAATAGCCGTCGTGGAACGCCACACCGTGGAGGGCATAGGTTGAAATGGGGCGAATGGTGCGGTGGTTTGTCGGGGTGGCAGTACTCAAAATCCCAATTTCCGGTCGTAGGTTGTATTCTTCACTAGGATTATCACCCATGAAACTCCTTTCGTTATCGTTTTAGTCAGGGAGATTTAAGGGGTTTTGTACAAAGATCTTGATGTTTCGTCGGAGGAGTGGGGCTGTATGACGCTGGATCGTGGCCCGGTGATCAGTTGGTTACAAGATAATGTTTCTCGCCATCGTATAGAGCATATCCTGGGGGTGGAACAGATGGCCCAAGCCTTAGCCAAACGCCATGGAGTAGACTCCGAGCAAGCGGCCCAGGCGGGATTGTTACATGATCTAGCCAAGTTTTTTCCGCCGCCCAAATTGCTGCAAATCGCCCGACAGCACGGTTTAGAGATTGATCCGATTTGTGCCCAGGTGCCCCACCTACTCCATGCAGATGTGAGTGCGATTGTGGCGCGGACGGAGTTTGGAATTCGGGATGAGCAGATCTTAAAGGCGATCACCAACCACACCCTTGGGCACCCTGGCATGGATCAATTAAGCTGCATTATTTTCGTCGCCGATGCCCTCGAACCCGGTCGGGGTGACAGCAAAAAACTGCAAAAACTGCGGCAATTAAGCGAAAAAAATCTTGATCAGGCCGTGGCGGGGGTCTGTGATTATATGTTGAAACATCTGATTAAACAGCACAAAATCATCCATCCCCGGATGATCTTGACCCGCAATTGGGCCTTGCGAACTAGAGAAACAAAAGGCGATCGCACCGGGGAATCAATTACCTAAACCCGGTGCTGCCGATAAAACATTTCTCTAGGAAACCAGCGTGTGATTCTCTTTTTCTTGGGGATGACGCCGAGAACGGTGCCGCTGCGAGACGACTTGCTCTGGATCAATCCCATCAAAGGTGGGCGGCAACCAAACGCGAATGACTAACAGCGCCCCTAAGACCAAGAGAAAGATACAAGCGACCAAAACCTGCGTCCAAGGCGTGTCTAAAACACCGCGCACAATAATTTCCCGGAGCACAGAAACAATCGACACTTCCACCGCCACACCGATAGAAACCCGGTGCTCTTGGAGGTAGATAATGAGCAGACGAAACAGCTCTACCAGAATCAGGAGAAAGAGAATATCAGAAGTAACCGTCTGAAATTGCAGCGGCGGCAACAGCGAAAGCACCATCTCCCGCAATTGCAAAACCATAAAGCTAAACAGCCCAACACACAGGCCAATCACAATCAGATCCTGAACCGTTTCTAACAACCGCACAACATATTTGCTATTGAGCCAGCGGTACCAAGGTAGGGAGATGGTTTGAGGCGTTTTCATTGGCATTAAATTAATGAAGGACTACGTTGCTGGATAAACCCGCATCAATGGGGCAGTGCGGCGAATAGAGGAATACATTTTGATCTGTTCCAGTTTGATGAATTGCCTTTGTGGCCAATCGCTGGAAACACTGGTTCGATTCATCATAGAGATTAAGCCTAGGGTCGAGCCTGAGAAAATCTACAATTTAGCCAGCCTAAAGCACTAGCAATACCGACAGGCTTCACTCGGACATTTTTCGGCGAGGTAGCAAAGGGCTCTAAATCGTAGGCCGATGACTTCTTCGTAAAGGGGATTAAGCTTACAAAGCGGCGGAATTTTAAAGTGAATCAAACCAGCTAACGAAATTTCTTGGGCAAAGGGGCACTGGGCTGGCACCAGTTGGCAAATCAGCCGCGCGCGATCTGGATCACAAATCTCTAGGCCATTGAGCCATTGACGGAGGGGTTGGAGCAGATCGATAGGCGTCGTAGAACGAAAGCGCGGTTGTTGATTTTTTAGGGAACGCCGGAAAGAGAAAATAATCATGGCAGCTATTGTTGGAGAAAAACCTTGTTCTCCTACAGTCTAGTAATAAGATCAAAAAATATAAACACCTCAACAATATCAATTTTATTTATGTTTGATAATGCCTGCTTAACTGAAGCCTGTATGGAGAGCGTCGTACAAAAAGTTGTTGTTTAGCTAAGTTCACGTTCCTTTAAGCCCTAGAAAAGAAGCAGTTATGATGGGGGTAAGTTTCGCTTCGGTTATCCCCTTGCCCTACTCTCTCCAACCCGATCCGGTGCAATTGTTTACGCTCCCCAATGGCCTCCAGGTGGTGCACCAATACCTGCCGGGGACGCCTGTGGTTGCCACCGATATATGGGTCAAAGCAGGGGCGATCGCCGAGCCGCCAGAATGGGAAGGAATGGCTCATTTTTTAGAGCACATGATCTTTAAGGGGTCTCACCAAGTCTGCCCCGGTGAGTTCGATCAAATTGTCGAAACCTGTGGTGGGCTGAGTAATGCTGCCACCAGCTACGATTATGCCCATTTTTACCTCAGCACTACGGGCGATCGCCTACCAGAAACCCTGCCCTACCTGAGTGATATTTTACGTAACGCCACCATTCCCGACGCCGAATTTATCCGGGAACGCCAGGTGGTGCTCGAAGAGATTAGTATCAGCCAAGATGATCCCGACTGGCTCGCCTTCCAAGCCTTGAGCCGTCTTCTGTACGAAAATCATCCCTATGGCCGCTCGATTTTGGGCAATGCCGAACAACTGTGTGGCTATACCCCCAACCAGATGCGCTGTTTTCACCGGACCCATTATCAACCCCAAAACTTGATCATTAGCATGGTGGGGAATATTCAAGCAGACCAAGCCCTAGCGCTGATCGAAACCAACTTTAGTGATTTTCAGGTGCCCTCTGAATGTCCCCCCTTTGAGGTAGAGGCAGAACCCCCTCTGATCGAAGTTCGCCGCGATGAAATTCAAGTGCCCAATGTGGAAATGGCCCGCTTAATCTTTGGTTGGTTGGGGACGGGGGTCGAGCAATTTAGCGATGCGGTGGGTCTGGATCTTCTGTCGGTGATCTTGGCGGGGACAACTTCCGCTTGGCTGGTGCAAGAGCTGCGGGAAAAACGCCAGTGGGTCTTAGATATTAACAGTGGTTTTTCTTTGCAACGGGACTCTAGTTTGTTCACGATTCAGGCTTGGCTCGATGCAGACCATTTAGACGACGTAGAACAGGTAATTGGCGATCGCCTCGCGGATCTGCAGACCCAATGTGTGACGGAAGATGAACTACGCCGGGCGAAACGCATGTTGTGTAATGAGCATATTTTTTCGACGGAAAGCGCGAGTCAGTTGGCCGGGCTCTACGGCTATTATCAAACCCTCGGTAACCTTGATTATGCCCACCACTATCCCCAGATCGTGGAAACCTTTACGATTGAATCGCTCCAGCGTTTAGTGCGACAATATCTATCCCCGGAACACTACGGTATCGTCACTTTAACCAGTACCTAAATGGCACAACTCGCAACCGCAGCAAACGGCTGGGTGGATACAACAAAAGCCACCGATCCAGAGGCGATCGCCCTCGTCAAAGAGTTACTCGAAACACAAATTTATTGCAGCCTCAGCACCTGTTCCCCGGCTGGATTGCCCTGGAGTAGCCCGTTGCTCTTTGTGTGGGATCAGGGTTTAAACCTTTATTGGTCATCGGCGATCGCCGCCCAACATTCCCAGAATTTATCCCAGAATGAAGGCCGGGCCATGGCCACAGTTTATGATGCCAGTCGCATTAAAGCCGCCTTTTTTGCAGGAAAAGCCACAGAATTCACCGCCTTAGAACCCCTACGGCAAGTTTTAAGCCGATTCGACCAACGCGCCCAACGACCGACACCCAGGCAAGCAGCAGATTATCTCGGCGACTCCCCGCGTCGAATGTACCAATTCACCGTGGAGCAAGCTTGGGTCAGTGGCGATCGCCTGTTATCCCAAGGGCAACTGATCGACACCAAAATCCAGTTGGATCTCGACGGCCTCAAGGCTTATTTTTCCCCGTAAATATGCACCACCACTTCCCTGGTGTGGCGATAACTGCGGTGCTCCCAAAGATAAATGCCCTGCCAAGTCCCTAACACCAAGCGGCCATTGGCAATGGGAATTTGTTCAGCGGTTTTGGTCAGCACCGAACGAATGTGGGCAGGCATATCATCGGGGCCTTCGGCGCTATGGATATAGGAACGGCCATCCTCTGGCACCAATTTCGCCATGAAATTTTCCAAATCCAGCAACACATCTGGATCCGCATTTTCTTGAATAATTAACGATGCCGAAGTGTGGCGCACAAATACGACGCATAATCCCATTTTAATGCCCGATTCAGCCACATAGGACTCGATTTTGGCCGTAATTTTGTGGAGAGATTTCCCTTGGGTTTGAATTTGTAAGGCCCGTTGATGTTGGTGCAGCATAAAAAATGTTATCGAGATGACAGTGGCTCCCTCATCCTAGAATGAAAGAAACCCTCGCCCAAGTCTGTTATGTCTACCTGGTCAAATATTTCCCTTGCAACCCCTGATTTTAGTCAAGCGGCCTTTGTGGCCCCCAATGCGACCGTGATCGGCAATGTCAGCCTCGCAGAGGGCGCGAGTGTTTGGTACGGAGCAGTAGTGCGGGGCGATTTAGAAGCAATTCAGATTGGCGCTTTCAGTAATGTCCAGGATGGGGCTGTGATCCACGGCGATCCGGGCAAACAAACGGTGCTTGAAGATTACGTCACCATCGGTCATAAAGCAGTGATCCACAGTGCCCACATTGAACAAGGCTGTCTGATCGGTATTGGGGCAATTGTTTTAGATGGGGTGCGGGTTGGCGCGGGCAGTATTATCGGTGCTGGTTGTGTCGTCACAAAGGATCTCCCAGGGCGATCGCTAATGGTGGGGATTCCTGCCAAACGCTTAAAAGAAGTCAGCGATACCCAAGCGGCAGAATTAATTGACCATGCCAAAGCCTATTATCAGTTGGCGTTAAAACATTCAGAATTATCGGCCTGAGTCTGGCAGTCGGCGCAGAGACCAAAGAATTCGAGGGTGTGGTAGTAGACCTTGAATTTCTGGGTTTGACACCAGTCGGTAATTTTCTGACTAATGGGACAAACATCGAGGGGATAAGATTGGCCGCAGTTGACGCAGTTTAAATGGTGGTGGTGATGCTCGGCCATGCCAATTTTGCTATAAAAAGATTCTCCTTCTGGGGTGACCCGCTCTTGGATTTTGCCCTCAACTTTCAGTAATTTTAGGGCGCGATAAACGGTGGCCAAGCCAATTTTTAGGCCCGTTTGCTGCATCTCGAAATGGAGATTTTGGGCGCTGGTTTCGGTCTCTTTAGCTTCGATGAGCTGGAGAATGGTGCGTTGGTTTTTGGTGAGTTTTTTGGACATTAGGCTTCTGGTTGGGTGGTTTGGCGATCGCCGTAGGCTTTGAGTCCGAGGCTCAGGAGATAGGCAATCCCTGAAACTAGGATAATCGTTGCCCCCGAAGTCAGATTAAAGCGATACGAGAGCCAGAGGCCCGTCGTCGTAAAGCTAATCCCTAACAGACTGGCTAAACCCATCATGGCGGTAATTTTTTTCTGCCATTGGCTGGCGATCGCCGCCGGAATCGTCAACAGGGCAATCACCATAATCAAACCGACGATTTGCATCACCATCACCACCGTCAGGGCAATTAAACCCACGAGGACGAGGTACAGACTGCGCACGGGCAAATTTCGGGTGGTGGCAAATACTGGGTCAAAGGAAATGGCGAGGAGTTCTTTGTAAAGCAAGGCAATGAGGGCGATAATCACGCAGTCAACCCCAAACATCAGCCACAGATCTGACCGGGGCACCGCCAAAATACTGCCAAATAAATAACTCTCTAGACCTGCTTTGTAACCCTCGGTAAAGTCGATCAAAATAATGCCGATGGCCATGCCGATCGCCCACATCACACCAATGAGGGTATCACCCCGTTGCTTGGTTTGTTGTTCAACCCAGCCCATCCCCAGGGCAGAGATCAAGCCAAAGGCGATCGCCCCCCAGATGGGATTAAATTGAAAGAAATAACCCAGACCAATGCCACCATAGGCAGCGTGGGCAATGCCCCCACTAATGAAAACAATACGGTTAACAACGACGAACGTCCCAATAATGCCACAGGCAATACTGACGAGGATTCCCGCCATTAGGGCATTTTGCATAAAGTCGAACTGGAGGGCGTCAAGCATGGTCGCAGGCGTCAGAATGGTGGTGTGCTGGAGAAAGAGAGCCATCACTATGATCGGGAAAAACCCGGTGGGGGATGCCGTGGGCAATGAGATCCACGGGGCATTGGTAGGTTTCTTCGATCATGGTGGGGGTGATCAAGCGATCATGATGATAATGCAAGCGGCGGTTTAGGCAGCCTACGGTTTTTACATAGGAAGAGATGGCCCCCAGGTCATGGGAAATCATCATAATCGTCATGAATTGATTAAGCTCTTTGAGCAATTCGTAAATGCTGTTTTGCACATGGGAATCCACGTTGGCGGTGGGTTCATCGAGGAGAAGAATTTTCGGTTCTGAAGCCAAGGCCCGCGCAATGTAAACCCGCTGCCTTTCTCCCCCGGAAAGTTCACCAATGGGGCGATCGCCTTTGTCCGCCATGCCCACTTGGACGAGGGAACGCTGGACAATTTCCCGGTCTTTGCGGTTGTAGCGGTGGAATAATTTCCGTTTACCCAAGCGTCCCATACTCACCACATCCCGGACTTGGATTGGGAAATCCCGGTCGAGTTCTAGGAGCTGGGGCACATAACCAATGTAACGGCGACCTTGGGTGACGGGGCGATCTAAAATTCTGACCGTTCCCCGTTGGGGTTGCACCAAACCCAGTAGTACCTTCAGCAGGGTGGTTTTTCCACCACCATTGGGGCCAATCAGACCAATAAAATCCAGGGCCTGTACCTGTAGATTAATGTCTTCGAGGACAGAGGTTTTTGGGTAGCCTGCCCAGACCTGTTGGAGGGAAATCACTGTTTCCATAGGTTTACTCCGTGGGGTTGGGGCGACTGGCTTGGATAAATTCATCGGTCATGGCCAACATATTTTCTGACCAGTTAGGGGCGAGGGGATCGAGGGGGACTACCTCAGCGTTAATCTCCTGGGCGATCGCCTCGGCAGCTTGGATATTAAATTGATATTGTACGAAGATGGTACGAATTTGCTTTTCCTGGGCAATTTTGACAAGCTCGGCCAATTCAGCGGCACTGGGTTCTTGACCTTCCACTTCAATGGAAAGTTGCTCGAGACCATAGTCGTTGGCAAAATAGCCCCAGGCAGGGTGGAAGACCAAAAAGGTGCGATTTTCTAGGGGCGCTAACCGTTCCCGGATGGTTTGGTCGAGTTGATCGAGTTCTACTAAAAACTGATTGAGATTATTGGCATAGATGGTTTCACCGTCGGGGTCGAGTTGGACAAGCAGTTGATAAATGCTTTCGGCCTGTTGTTTTACCCGTTGGGGAGAGAGCCAAATGTGGGGATCCAGTAGTTCGCCTTCGTGGTCATGATTGTGGTCGTGGCTGTGGTCATCATCGCCATGGTGATGGTGATCGGCGAGGGGTAATTTTTCGATACCCTCGGAGGTATCTAACCAAGTCATATTTCCGTTGGCGGAGCGGAGGCGATCGCCCCACACCTCCTCAAAGAAAATCCCAATGCCAACGTAGGCATCAGCATCGCTGAGATCTTTCAACTGCTGCGGTTTGGGCTCATAACTTTCCGCTTCCATCCCTGGCCCCACCAAGGTCGAAACCTGAACGCGATCGCCGCCAATTTTTTCGACGAAATACTGCTGGGGTAAGACGCTGACGGTAATCTTTAGGGGTTCCTGCTGGGGGGTCGTTGCTTCTGGGGTTACAGGGCTAGAAGTGGACGTTTCCGTCTGGGTGGCGGGGTCTGTGCCACAACCGAAGAGGAGCCCCAGACAGCTTAGGGCCGCGAGGGAGAAAGTTATTGGCGATCGCACGTTCGTTTCTCGCTTTTCTTGAAATGATAATCGTTCTTATTTTAAGGGAAAGGCGATCGCTCCGTAAACCCCCAAATGCTAGGGAGCCAATTTCGCCATGGTGAGATAGCCACCGATGCGGGGTAAAGCCGGTAAATAAAATTCCTTGAGGGTTTCCACCTGAAAGCCCGCTGCCGTAAGGAGAGAAGCCATCGGTCGGTTCAAGTTACAGCCACCGCCGCAACAGTTCATGACGCCATTTAGCCGATGTTGCCACTGGGCGATCGCCCCGTCCGGACTTAAGCCATGTTCTAGGGTCAAAAAATAGCCATCTTTTTTCAGCACACGGCGAATTTCCCGGAGCACTTGGGTCGGTTCTTGCACCGTACACAGGGTAAAAGTGCTCACCACCGTATCAAAATAGCGGTCTTCAAAAGGCAGCGCCTCCCCCCGCAGGCCGTGCCACTCGACCCGTAAACCCGATTGACGAATCCGCGCCTCGACCCGTTTTTGTAACATTCTCTCCGGCTCCACAACTTGCAATGTTTCCACCGCTGTCGGGTAATGGGGGAGATTTGCCCCGGTGCCGAAGCCAATTTCTAGGACGTTGCCCTGGGCCGCCTGGAGTAACTTCTGCCGTTGTTGGGCGATCGCCTGGCGGTGCATCACATAATCCAGCAGGGAAGGGAGGATGAACTGATTGTAAATATGCATATTTTTTTCGTAGCCTTGGCCACATCCCCATTATTCTATTGCTGGGTGGGGCGAGCAGTCAGTATCTTTACTTAAGAGAAATTCGCGTTTTTGATAATGCAATCATTAAGGATATGAATAATATGACTTTTTGAAAATTAAGAAAATTCACGCCCTTAATCCCAACATTTCCATTGTAGAGATTTAAGAAAACGTTTAGTTTTCGAGTCATCCACCGCTAAAGTGTTTATTTTTTAAAATGTAAATTAAGTTCTATAATTCTAAAACTCCACTGTCTTAAAATGTAGACATCTCAAACCAAGCAAAACAGCATTATCTATTCCCCATCGATTTCTTCCAGCAGGCCTTAAGTGTCAGGCCCATGACCACTGCATCTAGACCCGATACCTATGGAAACTCTTATTCAAACCCTCATCCAGGCTGGGCTTTTAAGTGATACCCAGGCCCAAGTGGTGCGATATGACCAAGAGTTGCATCCAGACATGTCCCTTGGCGAAATTCTCTCGCTCCGGGGTTGGGCCGTCGAAGAAACCATTGATTTTTTTGAACTGCTTTGGGAGATGCGCCACGCCCAGCCCGAACGAAAAAATATTGGTCAATACCTCCTGGAAGCCCATTTAATTGATGAAGAACAGCTAGAAGATATTCTGACAGCCCAAAAACACGATGCCTGGGGACATTCCCTGCGCTTCGGGGAAATCGCGGTATTAAAGGGTTATGTCAATCAGCATACGATTCATTTTTTCATTGAACATCTCTTTCCGGATCAGTTGCATGCCACCAACAAGAACCCCTTTGCCCGAACGTCCTTGGCATCTCGTCCTAGAGAAAAGTCGACGCCGTCCCACAACACAGCGACATCAAAAGAAACCCTACCCCAAAAACCAGCAAAACAGAAATCCACCAAGCCCCCCAAAAAACCGTTGAACCGTCAGGTGGCTAAAAAAACAAATCCCCAGCTAAAACCAGCGAGAAAACCGGCCTTTAATCCAGATGAAGCCTTTGCGACCAGTTTTGATTTGATGAATGCTGAAGACTTTGACCCAAAACAGCTTTGAATCAGTCTCTATGTCAACCCCAAAATTAGAACATGGCGAGAGATTGCTAAATTCCGTAATGGTTGTGTGAGTAAAACGTTAGCAAAGGTTACGATCAAGTTGATTTTTCTGGAAACGAATGGTTGAGTTTGGGATGAGTACAGCGTCCGAAAGCGCGATCTCATTAGTGGCAATCGTCAAAGTGCTTGTTTGTCAGCCAACCCTAGCCCAGAAATCACGAGCTACACCGCATGGTCAATGTTCCAGTGAACTTTGCTGCCTTAAAGGCCCAAATTATTGATCCGAGTCGAGTACCAACTTTCCCACCGACGACGGCGATCGCCGATCTGTTGCCTGGGTTTCGACCGTGGACAGTTCCCCAATGTGTTGGGTTGCAGATGGTGGCTCCTTGTGTGCCGATTGTGCAGGAAGAGCAATTGCAGGGTTTGATTTCTCCCCAAACGGTCTTGAAGCTGATTACTGAGGATGTTGATTTAAGGCAGACCCTGGCCCAGGAGGTGATGACGGCTCCCCCCAAGGCGATCGCCCTAGCAGATCTAGAACATCCGTGGCTGGGCCTCAACCGCATGCACCAAGAGCACCAAGATCTCCTGCCGGTACAGGGAGAAAATGGGTTTTGGCTTGGTTTCGTGGAACGCCTTTCCCTCCAGCGTCTTCTGTGGTCGGAGCCCCTCCTGCAAATGCGACAAGTCCAGGATGTGATGGTGACGGATCTGGCCTTGATGCCTTCCCATAGCAGCCTGTTGATGGCCGCCCATCGTTTACACCAAAAACAACAGTCTCTCCTGATGGTCATGGAGAAAGCCAGTGCCATGACTGCCCCTTTATCGAATGGGTTGTGGGCTGTGACCCTCTGGGACGTTTTGCGGGGCTATGGTAAGGGAAAAGATGGGCTCACAACGGCGATCGCCACGGAGGGTAGCCATGATTTCCAGCGGGTCAAACCCACGGACTCTCTCTGGTCAGTGGCGGCCCATTTAGTCGAAACCAACAGTAGTTGGGCCGCTGTGGTTGATGACGAAGAACAGCTACTGGGGAAGGTGACTTGGCGCGGAATTTTGCAAGTTTTAGATCCCGTTGCCCTCCATTGGCAAACCCATAGCCTCCAACAACGTTTGCACCAAGTGGCCCGGCGTCCCCAAAGGGCGATCGCCCAGGTTGCTACCCTAGAACCCCACCCTAAAGGATTGCCCCAACGGGTGCTCTTGATCGAGGGTCTCGCCACTGAATCGGTGATTTTACAGCATCTGTTGCAGCCGCCCCTGGGCAGCAACCTAACCTTTCAAGTGACCCAGGTAGACAGTCTGTCTCAGGCGATCGCCCAATTAAATACTGACACCTACGATCTGATTATTTTTGATGTCAACATTGTCCCCTCTGGCAAATTAGAGGCGTTTATGCGCCTACAAGACAGCGCGGGCCAACGACCGATTTTGTTGCTCACCGATGATCGCCAGGCCGATATCCAACTGGCCCACCAATGCATCGAGTTGGGGGCCCAAGATTATCTCCTGCGGAGTCTGTGTGCGGGGGAATCCCAAACGGAACGGGAAATTTTGATGCGTTCGGTGCGCTATGTCCTCGAAACCGAAGGGGCTAAGCGTTCCCTCCAGCGGCAGGATCAACAACTGCAGCATTTAAGTCAACGGCTCAAGGCAGAAAAGACCGCTAAACAGGCGATCGCCCAACAACTGAAGCTGACCGATGTCCAGATGAAAGCTCTGTTTGAAGCGATCACCGACATTGTCTTTGTGATTAATCCCCAAACCTGGGAGATCAAGCCGGTGACAGCTCCCCAGAACAATCATTGCGGTGGCCTTTTAGACTTTTGCCAAGGAACCTACCAGTTTTTACAAGCGCACCAGGCCCGCCTCATACCGTACCTCCAGCAGGCGATCGCCAAAGGAACTCCCTCAGACAATGAACCTTTGTCAGGGGAATGGGTTAAATATGAATATTCCCTGCAGCCGGAGCCTCACCTTGCACCAGTGTGGTTTGTTGCTAAAATCGTCGCCATTAATCAACAGCAAGTGATTTGGGCCGCCCACGATGTCACCCCCTTCAAACTCTCCCAACAAAAGCTGATCACTGATCAAGAAAACCTCACAACGATCATCCAAGAACGCACCAGGGAACTTAAAGCCCTCAATGCAACCCTCAACGCCGAAATCCAACAGCGGAAGCACACGGAAATAGAACTCCGCCAAGAACAGGACTTTCTCGAAACCCTCTTTGATCTCACCCCCGCCCTATTTATGGTGCTAAACCAGGAGGGGCGCGTTATTCGGTTTAACCCCGCCTGTGAAAAGCTCACGGGCTATCAATTTGCCGAGGTGGCCCACCAGTACCTCTGGGATCTGTTGTTTTGGGAGCGCCATGATATCACGGAGATTGTCCAGGAGTTTCAGCTGCTCCTCCAGCAAAAAAAGCCCCGTACCTATGAAGTAGCTTGGCGTGCTAAATCTGGTAAGTTACACCACCTGCGTTGGTCCCATGGTGTTCTTTTAGATAAACAAGGGAACGTCCATTATGTGATCGCGACGGGGATGGATATGAGCGATCGCCAAGCCTTTGAAACGACTCTCAAAACCCTCAACCAAGAGCTAGAATCCCGGGTGGAGCAGCGCACCCAAGTGCTAGAACACATCGAACAAAACCTGCGGCGTCAGTTGGCGGCGGTGGATGCGGCGGTAGATGCGATCGCCATTTTGCAGCGGGAAGAATTTATCTCAGTTAATCCCGCCTTTTTAGAACTGTTTGACTACCCCCACCGCTTGAGCTTGACGGGACATTCCTGGAAAGAAGTGCTGTTTGCCCCCAGTGAGCAAAAACGCCTAGAAAAAGACATTCTCCCCCGCCTCAATCGCCATAAATCTTGGCAAGGGGAGGCGATCGCCCAACGGCAAAATGGTCAGACCTTCATGCAAGAGATTTCCCTGACCATCACCAGTGACGGCGACTACATTTGCGTCTGTCGAGACATTACCGCCCGGAATCGCGCCGCCCTAAAAATCCGCGAAACCGAAGCCCTCCTCCGTTCCCAATATCGCAATTTTCCGATTCCCACCTATACCTGGCAACACCGTCAGGGAAACTTTTATCTCATTGACTATAACAGTGCCGCCGAGATTGCCAATGACGGCTCCCTCCAGGGTTTTCTCCGTTGTCCAAGCCATGTTGTTTATGGTGCCGAGCACGCGATCCACCGGAATATTCGCCGTTGTTTCGACTTTAAAACGACCTTTGAAGAAGAGCTACAAATCCCCTCTCCAGATAACCCTGAGGCATTCCAACGCTATTTCATTGCCACCTACATCTACATCCAGCCGGATTTGGTCATGGTACACACCCAAGATCTCACGGAGCGCAAACGAGCCGAACGGGATCTACAGCAGAGCCAAACCTTTTTGCGGCTGGTCATCGATAACAATCCCAATTTAATTTTTGTCAAAGATCAAGATGGCTATTTCTTGTTGGTAAACCAGGCGATGGCGAATTTCTATGGCACCACGGTGACGGAATTAGTCGGGAAACGAGAATGTGATCTACATCCCAACTCTGAGGAAGCAGACTGTTTTCTTCAGGCGGATCAGCAGGTGCTCCAGGAACAAAAAACCGTGGTCATTGACGAGGCCAAGGCGACGGATTTCCTGGGGGCAACCCGTTATTTTCGGACGGTGAAGCTGCCCCTCCAACTCCCTGGCGATCGCCTCCAATATCAAGTTTTGGGAGTAGCCTCAGAAATCACCCAACAGCGTCGTGCCAAACAAGAGTTAGAAAAAGCCCTCCTCCAGGAGCGAGAACTCAATCACCTCAAAACCCGCTTCATTGATACTGCCTCCCATGAATTCCGCACGCCCCTAACGGTAATCCTCGGTGCGGCCCAAATCCTCAGTGCTTACCACGACCATCTCCCCGAAGCGCGGCGATCGCAATATCTCAACAACATCGAAGACAGCGTGATGCGACTACGGCAACTGATTGATGATCTGCTGACCATGAGTCGCCTCGAAGCCGGAAAACTCGATTGCCAACGTCAAGCGGTGGATATTGTGGCCCTCTGCCAAGATCTCATTGCCGACCTTAAAATTGGTATCGGTAAGCAGCATCATTTCAACCTTGAGACCACCGGGGCGATCGCCTCTCCCCTCGCCCTCGACCCCAATCTGTTGCAACATATCCTGAATAATCTCCTCGGTAACGCCTGTAAATATTCAGCCCCCGGCACCACCGTGACTGTCCAGTTATGCAGCAGTGCCGCACAGTTGACCTTGACTATCATCGATCAAGGCGTCGGCATTTCCCCAGAAGACCAACCCCATATTTTCGAATCTTTCTACCGGGCCAGTAATACCCAAAATATCCCCGGCACCGGTCTCGGCCTCAACATCGTCAAAGAATATGTGCAACTCCATGGCGGCCAGATCGAACTCACAAGCCAACTGGGTAAAGGCAGTCAGTTTACGGTGACAATTCCCCTCGGCGAGAACGGCATTGAAACGTCCTGAAATCGAGTAAGCTTCCCAAATCTTCTACATCGATCCAGTGCCAACCGGGAGAGTAGAGAGCCTAAGGTCAAGAAAAATTAACGGCGATCGCCCCTGGGAGCGGTAGAGAAGGGAACGGATCAAGTAAGATTGAGCAGCAGAAGTTACGCATATATCGAAGGTCAATCCGCCCATGTCTCTTGTGAAAGCAAAACCCGCCCTCCTTGTTTTAGCCGATGGCACCACTTACCACGGACGGTCATTTGGCGCGACAGGTACCACCTTTGGGGAAGTCGTTTTTAATACAGGCATGACGGGCTACCAAGAAGTCCTCACTGATCCCAGTTATCGTGGCCAGATCGTGACTTTCACCTATCCTGAGCTGGGTAATACCGGCGTAACTCCTGAGGATGAAGAATCCAGCCGTCCCCAAGTGAAAGGGGCGATCGCCCGTAACATTGCCCCCCGACCCAGTAACTGGCGTTCGACCCAAGCCCTACCGGACTACCTCAAAGAACACCAAGTCGTGGGTATCTATGGCATTGATACGCGAGATCTAACCCGTCGCCTGCGGGTATCTGGGGCGATGAATGGTGCTATTTCCACAGAAATCCTTGACCCCGAAGAACTCCTCCGCCAACTCCAAGACATTCCCTCTATGGAAGGCCAAAACCTCGTCAAGGATGTCACCACCGATAGCGTTTACGAATGGACGGAAATTACCGATCACCATTGGGAATTTAGCAATGGTGCAACCCAAACCCAGGCACTCACCGTCGTTGCCATTGACTTTGGCGTCAAGCGCAATATTCTGCGCCGTTTGGCGAGCTATGGCTGTCGGGTGATCGTTGTTCCGGCCAATACCCCCGCTGAAAAAATCCTTGAATATAACCCCGATGGGATTTTCCTTTCCAATGGCCCTGGAGACCCGGCCGCAGTCACCGAAGGCATCGCCACAGTGAAAGAAATTCTCAAGGCCGAAAAACCCACCTTTGGTATCTGTATGGGACACCAAATTCTCGGGCTTTCTTTAGGAGCAGAGACCTTTAAGCTCAAATTTGGGCACCGGGGCTTAAATCAACCCGCTGGTCTCAAGCAAAAACAGATTGAAATTACCAGTCAAAATCATGGGTTTGCGATCACCGAAGCATCCCTCGGTGAAGATGTCGCCATTACCCACCTCAACCTCAATGACCGCACCGTTGCCGGACTAGAACATAAAACCTTGCCTTTCTTCTCGGTGCAGTATCACCCCGAGGCTAGCCCCGGCCCCCACGATGCCGACTACCTCTTTGAGAAATTTGTGCGCACGATGAAGGCCCACAAAAATAAATAGATAAAGATCTGCGCTAAAGGCGACGGTACCGCATCCCTGGCAGTTGGGTAATCAATCCTTCGAGTTCCCATTGCAACAGGGTGGCCGAAACCTGATCCGCTCCCATGCCAGACTGGACAACGATTAAATCAAAGGCCGTGGGTTCAGGGGCGATCGCCTGCCAAAGGGGAAGTAACTCTGGGGCAATTTGACGAAAATCTGTGCTGGGTTGAGGGGGCGGCTCAACCGTCGGCGCTGTGAATGGCAAACTGAGTTGAGGGGAAGCTTCATCCAATTGGGGCAATCCCCCCAATTCTTCGATCAGTTGCGTTTCTCCTAGGATCATGCCGGCCCCCCGCCGAATCAAGTCCAAACAACCCGTGGCCGCTTGCTGTTCGGGGGAATTGGGCAGGGCATAAACCTCGCGGTTAAAATCCATCGCGTAGTGGGCCGTAATCAGGGAACCAGAACGACTGGGCGCTTCCATCACCAGGGTAGCCCTGGTCAACCCGGCAATAATGCGGTTTCGAGCAGGGAAATGGCTCCGGTCGGGTCTCGTCCCTGCCGGATATTCACTCAAAATTAAGCCCTGGGCCAGAATCTCGTTGTACAAATTACGGTGGCTGGCCGGATAAATTTGATCAATGCCAGTGCCTAACACGGCGATGGTGCGTCCCCCAGTCTGGAGACAAGCGCTATGGGCAATGCCATCCACTCCCTGGGCCATGCCCGACACAATGGAAAATCCCACCTGGGCGAGGGCCTTGCTAATCCGTCCGGTCCAGCGTTTGCCGTGCTCCGAAGGATGTCTAGTGCCCACCATGGCGATCGCCGGAATTTGACCCTGATTTTCTAACAGCTTGACTTGGCCTTGGTAATAGAGCAGCGGTGGCGGACTGGGAATTTCTAACAATAACTTTGGGTACTCTGGATCCGCTGGCGTCCAAAATTGCGGGTTTTTCTCAAGGTGCTCATGGTAAAGCCGCTCTGGATCCAAAGGCGATCGCCCAGCCAGGATCAGGCGAATCAACTTATCCCCTAAGCCATCCACTGCCCCTAATTCCTGCCCAGAAGCCTTCCAGGCCCGTTCCATGGAACCGAAACCGTGCCAAATTTTTTTGAGGCGACTTGGGCCGATCCCCTTGATTTGTGACCAGGCCACCCAGTAATACTGTTCCATCTTGATGACTAATTTACTTAAAAAACAAAAATGTATTGAGAAGAAGTTGCAGTAGCTGCTAAAATCACCATTACCTTGATAACATCATCTCTCAATTACAACGCTTTATGAAATCCCGTTCCCTGTCCCTCTGTGGACTTTTTCTTGGCTTGGCGATCGCCACCGGTTGCACCCCAACCACCGATAACAATGATTCCACCGACACAACCCCTGATCCCGGTACCCCCTCCACCGAAGCAACCGGCGAAGTTAACCTCTACTCTTCACGGCACTACGACAGCGACGCAGAACTATACGAAGCATTTTCCGAAGCCACCGGCATTCAGGTCAATCTCATTGAAGGCAGTGACGACGAACTCCTAGAACGGATTAGAACCGAGGGAGAAAATAGCCCCGCCGATGTCCTGATTACCGTAGACGTGGCGAGACTTTGGCGTGCCCAACAGGATGGCCTACTGCAACCCATAGAATCCGAAGTGCTGACTAGTGCCATTCCCGAAAACCTGCGCAGTAGCGACAATACTTGGTTTGGTCTGACAAAACGGGCGCGAATTATCGTGTACAACACCGAAACCGTTGATCCCACTGAACTGTCTACCTACGAAGACCTCGCTGATCCGAAATGGGAAGGTCGAGTGTGTATCCGTAGCTCCAGCAATACCTATAACCAGTCCCTCGTGGCCGCGAAAATTGTCGAAAAAGGCGCTGAAGCGACCGAAGAATGGGTACAAGGTTTAGTTGCGAACTTTGCCCGTGAGCCGGAAGGGAACGACACTGCCCAAATTCAAGCTGTTGCTTCCGGTGAGTGTGGTGTCGCCCTGGTTAATAGCTACTACGTCGCCCGTCTGCGCGCCTCTGAAGATCCCCAAGATCAAGAGATTGTGGCCAATATCGGCGCATTTTTCCCGAACCAAAACGCAGGTGAAGGCGGTACTCACATCAACATCAGTGGGGCTGGCATTATCGCCAATGCACCGAACGTTGAGGAGGCCCAAGAATTTCTAGAGTTTATGGTGACCCCAGAAGCCCAGGAAATTTTCGCCAACAATAACAATGAATACCCTGTGGTAGATAGCGTTGCCCCCAATGACGTGGTGGCCGAGTTCGGTGACTGGACCGCTTCGGATCTACCCCTCGAAAGTTTTGGTGAAAAAAATGCGGAAGCCGTTATGTTAATGGACCGCGCTGGCTGGAAGTAAATTTCTCCTTCAGGAGTTACGCAATCAAACGAAATAGCCCCGTGTCCATGCTGCCTTTTTAGTGGGGATCTCGGTATTTCAGGATGCAATTAAATCGCCGTAACTCCTGATCCAAGATAGGGGATTTGCCCTAGTGAAAATTACGGCCAATAACCTGAATTGATAGTTTTGTCTAAATACACACTAGATGTAAGCCTTCTACTAAGTCCACGTTCAAGATGGGTCATCAGTACGAGTATCCGAGGGGAAAAGATGGATTTGCCGTTGACTAAGACCTCGATAAATACCCTCGATTGCAAAGGCTAGACCAACCATCGCGACTACTACCCAAAGATGCTGTGGTTGGGTTCGAGCTGTTTCTGAAAGTAGTACAATTACTGCTCCCAAACAGGCCACTGTTCCAATCAAGGAAATCCATTGATGACTCTTGGTTTGACGGTGTAGTCGTACATTCGCAAAATTAACCACCGCAAAGATCAGTAAAAAACCGGAACTGCCCATCGTCGAAATTTCGGAAAGATTAAAGCTATTGGCAATCACCAAGGTCAGTCCACTTGTAATCAATAATCCTTCAATTGGCTGATTCCAAATTTTTTTTTCTAATGCTGCAGGTAATTCTCCAGATTTCGCAATAATGTAACTGAGCCGAGAGGTGCCATAAAGAGTCGCATTTAATGCCGAAGCTGTAGATAATAATGCGGCGATCGCAATCATCGTAAACCCCACAGAACCCATAAAGGGTTTTGCTGCCACTGCCAACGCATATTCCTTCGCCTCAATAATTTTATCCGTTGATAACGAGCCGACGGTGATGCCGGCAATCAGCAGATACAGTACCAAGACAAATCCCACTGCAGAATAATAGGCTCGAGGCAATACATGCTCTGGATGGTGTACTTCTTCAGCGGTATTGGCCATCAACTCAAACCCCTCAAACGCCAGGAAAATGATCATACCGCCAGAGACAATCGCCAAAGGATCAGCCCAATTCTGCGGTTCTAAACGCGTTACGTCCACTCCCTGAACGCCAATACCAATAAAAACCAGCAAAATTAGCAACTTAAACGCCACAATCCAACTTTCTGCTTTGCCAATCACGTCTGCGCTAAGCAAATTTAGCCCTGTAATGCCGATAATGGATCCACTAATCAAGATATGGCGCATGAGTGACTGCACCGACTCTGGGAAAAAAGCGGCTCCGTAACTCCCAAATGCAGAGGCATACAAAGATAACATCACGATATAGCTCAACCAGAGCAACAGATTTATACTGCCGGTAAAAAAGCCTGTACCAAAGGCTTTATTTAAGAAAGTGACTGTGCCTCCACGGCTGGGAAATGCCAGGGACAGCTGTACGTAAGCATAAGTTGTAACCAAAGCAATTAAGCCAGCGACCACAAATGCGATGGGTGCGCCCCCCTGAGCCAACTCTACCGATAAACCTAATACTGCAAAAATGCCGCCGCCGACCATGCCGCCAATTCCGACAGCGGTCACTGACCAAAATCCCATTTTTTCTTTTGCCATTAATCTGTTTTTATAAGTTCCACTAGACGTTAAAAACTGTTATTCCCATTGGGATTGTTTTATGTTCTATGTCATGCGTTGCTGAGTGCCATACGAGATAATGCAAGTTTAGATTTCTTGCTGAACTGTAGTTATTGTGCGCACTGTTAATGTTGACGCAGATTTTTCAAGATTCGACAACGTCCCAGAATCGTGACCATAAAGACTCGTCCATACTGGCAATGCCTTCAGGAATGAGTCAGGAATGAGAACCTCTGATGCCCCACCTAAGAGGATGTCTAAAAAGCCCCTCGCCCCCCAACTTGGGGGGAACTGCTCAGATATTAAGCAAATGAAGTCCCCCAGCATGGGGGATTTAGGGGCTAACAACATTTGGATACTTCTCGGACAACCTCTAAGGGCAACGTAATAAGCGCGAAAATCTCTCCCCTTTTTTTCCATGATGTAATTCGTTCAGGGCGCTGCCTTTCTCCCATCACTGTAACGAGGATTAACTTCCATGGCGATCGCCCCGGAAAGGGCACCAAAATCACATGGATTTCCCAGCAGATTATTCCGGGTCATAAACATTCGATCTCTCTAACGAAAATCGCTTCTAATCGCCAGGGCAGAACCCCCTAAATCCTGTCTTATTTCAACGATATGCCCTCGAAAGTTTGACAAAAATGTATCTATTTCTCCGTAAAAAAACTTAATAGCATAAACCCATAAAACCAGTTAACCTACGAAACTGAGCAGTCTTTTAATTTTGTTAACTTTCTTTAACAAACCTTTTAATATCTATTCATTTTCAGTAAGAACAAGGGACTTATTTCTATGGTCGCTAACCTAGCAACAATGTTAAGAGAGGGAACGAAAACTTCCCACACGATGGCGGAAAACGTTGGCTTCGTGAAATGCTTCCTGAAGGGAGTCGTGGAGAAAAAATCCTACCGGAAGCTTGTGGCAGACCTTTATTATGTTTACTCGGCGATGGAAGAGGAGATGGAGCGCCTCAAGGATCATCCCGTCGTCTCCCAAATTTATTTCCCTGAGTTAAACCGTAAACAAAGTCTCGAAACGGATCTGCGCTATTATTTTGGCTCCAACTGGCAAGCCGAAGCGAAAATCACCCCCGCTGGTCAGGCTTATGTGGATCGCATCCATGAAGTGGCCCAGACTGCGCCGGAACTATTAGTCAGCCACTCCTATACCCGCTACCTGGGCGATCTTTCTGGCGGGCAAATCCTCAAAAAAATTGCCCAAAATGCGATGAACCTCGACGGCGAAGGAACTGCTTTCTATGAGTTTGAGCATATCTCCGACGAGAAGGCTTTTAAGGATAAGTACCGGGCCGCGATGAACAGCTTGGATGTGCCGGAAGAAACAGCAGAACAGATTGTTCAGGAAGCCAATGATGCCTTTGGCATGAATATGAATATGTTCAAAGAGCTGGAAGGAAACCTCGTTAAGGCCATCGGTGTGATGCTTTTCAATACCTTGACCCGTCGCCGCACTAAGGGCAGTACCGACGCTGATCTGTCTCCGGCGAGCAACTAACAAGTTTCGTCTAAACCTCAAACAATGGGTTCCTCAGTCGCGGTTGTGATTGGGGAATTTTTTTTGGTTAGGGGTCTTGGGAGGCTGGGGCATTAGTCTCCGTATCAGCAGTTTGGTTCGGGGCTTGGCGATCGCCACGGGCGGTGGCAGCAGATAGACCGTCCCCTTGGTAACCGAAATACCATAGGGCGATCGCCGCTTCCTGTTGGGTAACCGTTTTCTGGGGCTGAAAGAGGGTGGTATAGCCAAATACCCGCCGCACATTCGCTTGGTCACCGTTCTGAAAGTCCACGTAGAGGGCTTGGAGCGCTCTGGTGTCAATTTTGGGGGCATCCTGAAAGCCCCAGGTTTCGGCGATATTATCGAGGCTGGTTTGGGGCAGAGCCTGGCGACGGTCGAGGGGCACCTTCCAGGCGATCAAGCTTTCCCGGGTGAGGGGGGCATCGGGGCGAAACGTTGTAAGGGTGTCGTTGGTGAGGGTCGAAGGAATAATCCCCGCTTCGGCCAAGCCTTGGATAAAAGGAAAGTCGGGGTCACTGGCCGGCACATCGGTGAAGATCGGTTTACTGTTGCTATTGGCGCGGCGAATTTGTTGGTTTTGGCGATCGCCATAGATGGCGTTGTGGGCCTTGAAGAGCCAGCGGGCAAATTGACGCCTCGTAATCACCGTATCGGCCTGAAAATCAGTAGCGGTAAAAACCTTGAGGGCAATGAGATCCTGTACCTGGGCCGCAAGGTCAGTATCCGCAGGCAAATTTGAAGTATCAGTGGGGGCGGTATCGTCAGTTCCGGTGGTACTTAGGGCGCGATAGCTCAGGGCGAAGGTGGTGCCCGCAACAGCTTGGTCGGAGTCATTGGTCGTGGGAGAAGCGGCTTCAGACAGGGACAGGGTCACTTCCAGGTCGCTGGTGCGAGCCACAATTTCTAAGAGATTATCCGGTGCGGCAGCAGGGGACTCGACAATTTCCCAGGGGGCTTCACTAAAAGCTTTCCGGTAAAAGGCTTCGAGGCTCTGGACATTATCGGCGATCGCCCAGACGGTAGTCTTGTCTTCTGCTTGAATGAGGGTTGCTTCAGGGTAGAGGGGAATTTCTGCTGGAAAATCGGTCGGTAAGGAGGAATCTGCGGGGGGGTCGGTTTCAGCGGCTTGTTCCTGCTGTTCTACAAGGCGCGGATCAGGGGCCAAGCTTTCTTCCAAATTGCCCAATTGGGCACAGCTCCCCAAGAGAACCAATAACCCACTCAAAAGTCCAAATTTCTGCCAACTGTACTGCACGCCTGGTTTGCCGCTAACTTTACATCGTTTGTGATCGTAGCGTATTCCCTCGCTCGGTTGGCGATCGCCTTTTTGGAAAATTGAGTTTAAAAATCCCTCACAAGATTACGCACCTTCAGAATCTTTTGCCTCATTGGGCAGCGGTACAAAAGCTGTGGGTAATGGTGGGGGTTCGGGAGATGTCGTCGCTGTCTTTTTCTCCTTTAACTCGGCCAGGAGAGATTCCACATTTTGCAGCACTGCGTTGTTACTGGTATCAGCATTGTTATCCTGTAACAGGCCTTTCACCTGGGCCAACAGCGCCCCCAGCTTACCGTCTTCTAACAAACCATTCACCAACGATAAACCGCTGGTCGAGAGCAACAATTTATTAATATCCCCTAAGCCTGCCCCATCGCCATTGGTGCCCGGAAAGGCAAACACCTTCGCATCGCCCAGTACACCGGGTTGGGGGGCGAGGGACTTCATGATGTCTGGCAGTTGGTCGGCCAGGGTCGGCAAAAAGAGTTTCATCAATTCGGCAGTACGGTTGGCATTGCTCAGGGCATTTTCCGCTTCGATTAAAGCTTGTTTCCCCTGGGCTTCAGCGAGGGCCTGGTAACGGTTGGCATCGGCTAGGGTGCGGATCGATTCTGCTTCTAGTTCCGCCGCTTGACGGGCAATTTCTGCTTGACGCCGCCGCCGGAACACATCAATTTCCACCACATTTTGGTCGGCGATCCGTTTTTGATCCGCTTCTTTTTCGGCATCAATAATCGCCAAGCGTTGCTCCCGGTTCGCCTGTTCGACGGCCTTGGAGGTAGCCACTGCTTCTTCGGCTCGGGTGCGTTCTGCTTCTGCGGCAAGGCGTTCTTTTTCTTTGTTGGCAATGGCGATCGCCGCCTGTTGTTGGGCAATTTTTGCTTCTTCTTCCGCCTCCGCCATGGCAATTTTGAGGGCTTTATTTTGCTGCTCTAGGGAAATATCGGCGGCAATTTGGTTTTGCTGAATTGAAAGTTTCTGTTGAATTTTTTCTTCTTCGACGGCCTTTTCTTGGAGGATGCGATTTCGTTCAATCTTGGCTAACTCTTGATCCTGGGATGCCTGAATTTCCTGGGCCTGTTGCGCCTTGAGAAACTCAATTTCCTTTGCTTGATTCAGCTTGGCCTCTTCTTTTGCCTTTGCAAGCTTTAGGGATTTTTGTTCGGCGGCCAGTTCTTGTTCTTCGATTTCCACCTTGGTGCTGAGTTCCAGTTCCCGCTTTTCCTTGAGTACCGTTAGCTCGACATCAAGTTTTTGTTTAATGGATTTTTGGATTGTTTCCGTGCGGAGACGGACGCCTTGGGCATCGAAGAAATTATTTTCATCGTAGGTGTCGCTTTCTTCGATTTCAGAAATGGCAATATTATTAAGGGTCAGGCCCACTTTCTTGAGATCCTGCTGGATGAGATTCAAAACCTCGTCCGCAAATCCCAGTTTGTCAGAATCAATTTCGGCGATGCTTTTGCGCTTGGCGGCAGCGCGAATCGCGTCATCGGCCCTTTTCTCCAGGGCTTCTTTAATATCTACTTCGGAAATGCGGCCCTGTTTCGAAAGTCTGGCGGCGGCGACTAAAACATCTTCTTCATTGGCATTAATGCAAACATAAAAAGTTACCCGCATATTCGCCCGCAGGTAATCTTGGGTCCGCACGGCAAGGTTTCCGGTACGTTCGACATCAATGGAAATTTCCCGCAGGGGCACCCGGGTCAGCTCATGGAAGCCGGGTAGAACAATGCAGCCCCCGTTGAGAATGACCGTTTTCTTTTTGCGGATCACGCCCCCGGTACGGACAAAGGCTTCGTTATTGGGGGTAATCACATAGACCCTGGTGTAGGCCCAAATGCTCATCAGAAAGAGCACAATCAGGGTGACGATAATGCCGGGAAAGATCAACGCGCCACTAACGGGGAGTTGGGCCGGGGTCAGGGTGGCAGAGACCGGAGAAGTGGGACGCGGATCAAGCCGCAGTGCCTGGGTATCGATTTCGGAATCGAGTAACTCTACCTCCATAGTGCTCAGGTCAGGCAGAGATTGGAGCAGGGTAAACCAAAACTTCATGGGCACGCATCCTTCGGTAACGGGCATTCTGTTTTTATTTTGCCCGTGCCCCCTGGGAATCAAGCGATTCACGCAACAATATTTACATCTGCGCTATGGATAGGCTTTTTGCGATCGCCAGTTCCAAAAAAACAGTGCGGTAGGAAGCCCATGGCTATGTACAATGGAAAAACTGTTTGCTCTCCAGAGAGCTTTAGAGATATTTGTACGAGAGAGGACAAGAAAGGTTTATGAACGTTGGCGATCGCATCCGTGTTACGGCATCTGTCATTGTGTACAACCACCCCCAAAACCGGAAAAAAGCCTTTGATCTAAAAGGTATGGAAGGGACCATCGAAACGATTATCGGCCGCCCGATCACCGCAACGTTACCAATCAAAGTCCGGTTCGACCCGAAATATGCGGCCCACCTCCGGGAAGAGGAAATCGAAGTCATCTGAGATTCAGTCAGGGGCGATCGCCAGCCATTAACGAGACGACAAACAACGAAGCAAGTCATTTCTACAACAGTGATTTTGGCGGGGCATTGGGATTAAACCTAATGTCCTTAAGTTTTTTATGGGGCCATCAAACTTTGCAAGGGCAACAAAACCGCCGCACAATAGAAAGACTTTGATGGGCAATTCCAGACCCGTAAACCGACAATATTATGGTGACAACTTCTTCTCGCTGGCAATTTTGGATTGATCGGGGCGGCACTTTTACGGATATCGTCGCGAAACGCCCTAATGGCGAGCTGGTTACCCATAAGTTGCTGTCGGAAAATCCAGAATGTTACCCCGATGCACCGGTGCAAGGAATCCGGGATTTATTGGGTCTCAGTCCGGATCAACCGATCCCCACAGAACAAATCGACGTGATCAAGATGGGGACGACGGTGGCCACCAATGCCCTGTTAGAACGGAAAGGTGATCGCCTAGTTCTCGTGATCACCCAGGGCTTTCGGGATGCCCTCAGAATTGGCTATCAACATCGCCCCGATATTTTTGCCCTAGAGATCAAGCTGCCGGAGATGCTCTATGAATGGGTGATCGAAGCGTCAGAAAGAATTGACGCCCAGGGTCACATTTTGCAGCCCTTGGATCTCGCGCAGGTGCGCCAAGATTTACAGCAGGCCTTTGATGGAGGGATCCGCAGTTGTGGCGTGGTGCTGATGCACGGCTACCGTTACCCCGACCACGAACAACACATTGGGGCGATCGCCCAAGATATTGGCTTTACGCAAATCTCCCTGTCCCACCAAGTGAGCCCTTTAATCAAACTGATCAGTCGGGGTGACACAACAATGGTGGATGGCTACCTGTCGCCAATTTTGCGCCGTTATGTGGATCAAGTGGCGAGCTATCTCCAGGCGGAGGGGCAGAGGCCAAAGCTGATGTTTATGCAATCCAATGGGGGATTAGCAGAAGCCCAGCAATTTCAAGGCAAAGACAGTATTCTATCTGGACCAGCTGGGGGCATTGTCGGGGCAGTCAAAACCTGTGCGATCGCCGGCTTCGAGAAAATTATTACGTTTGATATGGGGGGAACCTCCACCGATGTCGCCCACTACGATGGCAGCTACGAACGTAGCTTTGAAACAGAAATTGCCGGGGTGCGTTTAAAAACACCGATGATGGCGATCCATACCGTGGCGGCGGGGGGCGGTTCCCTAGTGCAATATGACGGGGCGCGGTTTCGGGTCGGGCCAGAATCTGCCGGGGCGCATCCGGGGCCAGCCTGTTACGGCAAAGGGGGGCCACTGACGGTCACGGACTGCAATGTACTGTTGGGAAAAATTCAGCCGGATTTCTTTCCGCAGGTTTTTGGCTCAGAGGGCAAAGCCCCCTTAGATCGCGCCATTGTCGCAGAAAAGTTCCGAGCCCTCGCCCAAGCTCTAGCGCAAGAGCCCGCCGAGATTGCTGCCGGTTTTTTGGCGATCGCCGTGGAAAATATGAGCAATGCGATCAAGCAAATTTCCCTGCAACGAGGCCACGATGTGAGTGATTATGCCCTCTGTTGTTTCGGTGGAGCCGGGGGTCAACATGCTTGTGCGATCGCTGATACCTTGGGGATTAAAACCATTGTGATTCATCCCTTTGCGGGAGTGTTATCCGCCTATGGGATCGGTTTGGCAGAAATTCGTATTTTGAAAGAAAAAGCCATTGAAAAAGTTTTAGAAGCAGACCTTTTCCCTGAACTAGAAGCAGAATTTCATGGACTTAAACACCAGGCCACCGAGGAACTTACCCAACAACATCCCCCAAACAAAGCGGAAATTTTCGAAGAATGTAAGGCCCATCTCAAATACCAGGGCACCGACTCGACGTTAATTGTGACCTTTGCCGATCAAAAAACAATGGCGGCAGAGTTCTCCTCTCTACACCAACAACGTTACGGTTTCACGTTACCAGATAAAGCCCTGATCGTCGAATCCATTAGCTTGGAACTCATTTGTGCCACTCAAACTGTGCCAGAAACACCTGAAACCTTACACACTAACGGTCAGCCCAAGCCGCTTGAAACCGTTGCCATGTTCAGCGATGGCCAATGGCAACAAACCCCCGTTTATGATCGTGCCATTCTCCGACCCGGTGACGTGATTCCCAGTCCGGCACTCATTACTGAAAAAACCGGCACCAATGTGATTGAGCTCGGTTGGCAAGGTCGCTTAAATGAATACAATCACCTGATCCTCGAAAAAGTAAGTGACATATCCCCAGAAATTAAATCTGTATCAACAGACTTTAGCCAACCGGATCCCGTCACCCTGGAAATTTTCAACAATCTCTTTCGGGCGATCGCCGAACAGATGGGAGTCACCCTGCAAAACACCAGTTACTCGGTGAATATTAAGGAGCGCTTAGATTTTTCCTGCGCGATTTTTGATCCCCAGGGTCACCTCGTCGCCAATGCCCCCCACATTCCCGTCCACCTCGGCTCCATGAGTGAGAGCGTTTATAGCCTGATCCAAGCCCACGGCGCGCGCCTCAAACCGGGGGATGTGTATATGGCCAATAATCCCTACAACGGCGGCACCCACTTACCGGACGTGACGGTGATTACGCCTGTTTTCGCGCCGGGACAAGGGGAAAAGACCCAGGCCAAACCCTTATTTTTCGTTGCATCTCGCGGCCATCACGCCGATCTAGGGGGCATAACACCGGGTTCTATGCCGCCCCAAAGCACCCAGATCCAAGAAGAAGGGATTTTGATTGACAATGTTTGCCTTGTGAAACAGGGGGAATTCCAAACGGAAACCGTTGAGAAATTGTTTACCGAAGCGGCCTATCCTGTGCGCAATCTAACCCAAAATCTAGCGGATCTCCAGGCGCAAATTGCCGCCAACGAAAAAGGACTCCAGGAACTGCAACGGCTGGTGCACCATTACGGTCAAGGGATGGTTTTGGCCTATATGCAGCATGTGCAGGATAACGCCGAACAAGCAGTAAAACAGCAGCTTCAACAACTCCGGGATGGAGAATTTACCGTTGCCCTAGATCATGGCGATCGCCTCCAGGTCAGTATCAAAATTGATTGCGAGCAGCAAACGGCCACGGTAGATTTCACGGGCACTTCCCCCCAATCGACGACAAATTTTAATGCCCCGAAAGCCGTGACCCAAGCAGCGGTATTGTATGTTTTTCGGAGCTTGGTGCAGGATGATATCCCGTTAAATTATGGTTGCCTCAAGCCGATCAAGGTAATTGTTCCCGAAGGCTGTTTGCTTAACCCCCAATATCCAGCGGCGGTGGTGGCAGGTAATGTGGAAGTGTCCCAAAATATCACCGATTGTCTCTATGGTGCTTTGGGGGTGATGGCGGCCTCCCAGGGAACGATGAATAATTTCACCTTTGGGAACAACCATTATCAATATTACGAAACCATTTGTGGCGGCTCAGGCGCTGGCCCCCATTTTCACGGCACCGATGCCGTCCAAACCCACATGACCAATTCTCGCCTGACGGATCCAGAGGTGTTGGAATGGCGCTTTCCGGTGCTCCTAGAGGAATTTTCGATTCGTAAAAATAGTGGCGGCCCAGGACAATTTCACGGCGGGAACGGGGTGATCCGCCGCTTGCAATTCCGGGAACCGATGACTGCGGCAATTCTTTCTAGTCGGCGGCAAGTGCAACCCTTTGGGTTAGAGGGGGGTTTACCAGGTCAACGGGGTGAAAATAAAGTGATCCGCGCCGATGGGACAGAGATAACCTTACCGGGAACCGTTGAAGTTGCCATGGAAAAAGGCGATCGCCTAGAGATCCAGACCCCCGGGGGCGGTGGCTATGGCTCCCCTGGTTAAATGCCTTTTGCCCCGGTAATTTTCGTCTGATCATTCACGTAGGCAAAATAAAATTTCGTGCCGCTGAGATCAGTTTCGCGCAGGTTGCTCCCCAGAAAGCTCGTGTTGTGGAGCACCGCATCCTGGAAATTACTGCCACTGAGATCTGCCTGGTCAAAATTGGTATTTTGCAGACGGGTATTGCTGAAATTTGACTTGAGAAAAACCGTTTCAATGCAGGTGGCACAGGACAAATCGGCCCCAGAAAAATCAACGCTGCCCTGGTGATAAGGATATTTTTTATTGCCTTGGGTGGCGCTGCCATTGAGGTTTGTGCCGCAGAGCCTCGCCCCGATAAATTTAACGTTCGACAAATTTGCATTGGCCAACTCCATCCGCTCCAGATTCCCTTGGGAAAAATCAGCATCCACTAACACCGCCCCTTCCCATTGACTGTTGGTAAATGTTGTCGCTGTAAAGTTGCCTTTTTTGCCGTTGGTTTGGTTCAGAATCGCCCCTGCAAAGCTCGCCTGGAGACAATTGGTTTCCCCCAGATTGCCCCCGCACCAATGCACATTCTGGAGATTGGCCCCCTGAAAGTTGGCGCGGTAGGCATTGGCTTGATTGAGGGTTGCAGCGGTTAAATTGGCCTGATTAAAATCAGCGTTTACCAAGCAGCTATCGGTTAAGTTAGCCTCTGTCAGATCCGCCTGGCTAAAGTTAGCCAACTCGCCGTTAATACCTGTTAAATTCGCCTGCTTCAGTTGGGCCTGACTTAAATTTGTGCCTCCTAGGTTCGCTTGACTCAGATCGGCCCCTTGTAAATTCACCCCCTGCAAATTGGTCTGACTGAGATCCATGCCGCTCAAATCAGCACCAGCGAGGTCGGGCAAATAGGTTTCATATTCACGGAATTGGTTCCAGGCTTTGATGCCGGCTTCCCCTGCCTTGAGGAGTTGGATCGCCCGCTTGGTGTTGATCAGGTTAGCTGACTCTGGGGAAGATTCACTATCGGGTGGATGTTGGGTTGTCTTTTTTTGGTTTGCTGTTTTTTCAAAGCGAGCAAGGAGCTGCTGAATCTGCTGTTTGATCTGGGGTGAGTGCACCACCGACAGGGCTAATTCTAGATAGGTTTTAATCTCTGGGGCGATCGCCACCGGATTGTTGTCGAGTAACTGGCGACTGTAGAGCATCAGCACTTCGCCATAGAGATCTGCACATTGGGGATCGGTCGGAAATTGTCCGTAGAGGCTCTGGGCCTGGGCGATCGCCGCCTGGAAATTTTTTTGATCCCGGAGTTGCCGGACGGTGCGTAATAGATCTGCTTTTTCCGTGCCTTGGAGATCTTGGTTATATTTTTGCCGCTGTTCCGGATTAGACAAAATTTCGTAAATGCGATTGAGCTCCTTAAAGTCTTCCTCGGCTTGTTTCCGCTGATCGGCAGGGGTATTAATCGTTAGGGTATCTGGGTGGAGGGCGATCGCCTTGCGTCGGTAGGCCGTTTTAATTTCTCGTTGATTGGCCGTAATCTGAATCCCCAAAATCTCGTAATAATTCATAAGTGCCCCGCTGCGACTGATGATTTTCTATCCTAGTGCTCACCTTTTAAGCCGTCGCAACGGTGCCGTGATTTATCAACTAAACGTTAAAAATATTTATGCTTAGATACGCAATCGTTATGATTAAAAAAAAGTAGCCAATAACCCAATCTCTTTTTGAACCACCTCATTTCTCCTGCCATCCCCTAGCCGCCAATGCCCCACCAACCCCTACCGATCCAAACCGAAAAACCAGTTTATTCTTGGGCTGGCCATAATCTAGGCTCCCAGGAACTCCAAATGGCGAAAAATGTTGCTTCGTTGCCGTTTGTGTTTAAACATGTGTCCCTGATGCCTGATGTTCACCTAGGGAAAGGAGCCTTAGTGGGTTCTGTCATTGCCACAAAGGATGCGATCATTCCAGCGGCGGTTGGGGTTGATATTGGTTGTGGCATGGCCGCCCTCAAATTGCCCTTTAAAGGCGATCGCCTCGACGGAAAACTCAAGCAAATCCGCAAAGATCTCGAAGCCGTGATCCCCGTTGGTTTCGACGAAAACAAAGACGTTGATAAAACCGTGGCCAATTGGGGCGGCTGGCGAAATTTTAAAGATCTCCACAAAGGGGTAAAAAATCTCGAAGGTAAAGCCCTCAAACAAATGGGTTCCCTCGGTGGTGGCAATCACTTCATTGAAGTATGTCTCGATGAAGAAAATAATGTGTGGTTAATGCTCCACTCCGGTTCCCGTCACATTGGCAACAAACTCGCCCAATGCCACATTGGGACGGCAAAGGAGCTCTTGAAACTCGCAGAAACCAAAGTCCCAGATCCCGATCTCGCCTATTTTGTCAAAGGAACGCCGGAATTTGAAGCCTATTGGCGCGACCTCCAGTGGGCCCAAAACTATGCCCGGTTTAATCGCGATGTGATGCTGGAGAGGTTTAAAAAAGTCATCGAAAAACATCTCGCTGGCGGCAAACCGACAAAAGCCTCGATGTTTGTGAATTGCCACCATAACTACGCCGAACAAGAAACCCATTTTGACGAAGACATCTATGTCACCCGCAAAGGGGCCGTGCGAGCACGCCAGGAAGACTACGGTATTATCCCCGGCTCCATGGGCGCAAAATCCTACATCGTCAAGGGCAAAGGCAATGTGATGAGTTATTGTTCCTGTAGCCACGGTGCTGGGCGTTTAATGTCCAGGGCCAAAGCCAAAAAAACCTTTACTTTAGACGACTTAGTGGCCCAAACGGCTGGGGTTGAATGTCGCAAAGATAGCGGCATTATCGACGAAATTCCTGCCGCCTACAAACCCATCGAGCAGGTGATGGCCCAACAGACGGATTTGGTAGAGGTCGTTGCTACCCTCAAGCAGGTTTTGTGTGTAAAAGGCTAAGAAAAAGGCGACATGGGGAACTGGCTGAGGTAGTCCGAAGCGACGATCATCGACCCAATGCCATCGTTGGTAAAAATTTCGAGGAGGAGGGCATGGGGAATCCGTCCGTCGATGATGTGGGCCGCCTTAACGCCTTGGGCTAGCGATCGCACACAACAGCTTACCTTCGGGATCATCCCCCCGGACACAACACCTTGGTCAATTAACTCTCGCGCCTGCTGCAGGTTCAAGCGGGGAATCAAGGTCGCGGGGTTATGGTAATCCTCCAAAATGCCAGGGGTATCGGTGAGTAGGATCAGTTTTTCGGCGCTGAGGGCAGCCGCTAACTCGCCAGCGACGGTGTCGGCATTGATATTGTGGGCTTGACCTGTTTCGTCGGCGGCCACACTGGAAATAACAGGTACATAGCCATTTTCAACGAGGGATTGAATCAATTTCGTATCAATGGTGGTCACTTCCCCGACAAAACCAACCCCTTCTTTCCCGACGTGGCGGGCTTGGATCATGTTGCCATCTTTGCCACAGAGACCCACAGCAGCGCCACCTTCTTGGTTGATCAAAGAGACAATTTCTTTATTCACCCGACCCACAAGCACCATTTCCACCACGTCCATGGTGTCGGCATCGGTGACCCGCAGGCCATCTTTAAATTGGGGTTCAATGTTTAGTTTGGCCAGCCAGGTATTGATCTCTGGGCCACCGCCGTGGACAACAATGGGCCGCATGCCGATACAGGAGAGAAAGACAATGTCGCGAATGACTTTATCTTTGAGGGTGCTGTCTTTCATCGCGGCGCCACCATATTTCACGACAATGGTACGCCCCGCAAATTGCTGCATATAGGGGAGGGCTTCGCTAAGGATGCGGACGCGGGTGGCTTCGGCTTCTCTGATGTATTCGCTTTCCATGAATTGTTGTCGTTTCTAAGGATGGACTGAGCGCGGTGATGCGGCTCGACATGGGTCGGTATTGTACGGGATCGGCGATCGCCCCATTTGTTCCCAATTAGCATTTTTAACGAATTTTTAGGTTTGGCTCCCGTTAAGGGCGATCGCCAATAAATTCTGGGGGTTTGCGGAGAACCGAAGGAATTTGGGCGATGATATCCTCTGCAACGGCCCGGGGGGGACGATTACCCGGAATTTGAATATGTAAATCTGCCTCGGCATAACGCGATCGCCGTTGTTGGAGCAGTTGCGTTAATTTGCGCTCAAGATCAACATTTTGCAAAAGGGGGCGCGACGTATCACTCCGCAGCCGTTCTACCAAAATCGGCACTGGCACATCTAACCAAATGGTCAAACCCTGGCGCAGATAATACCAATTGGCTTGGGACACAACAATGCCGCCCCCCGTCGCCACGACCGTCCGTGTTTGTACCGCAATTTGCTTGAGGACTTGGGTTTCTAGTTTTCGAAATTCGGCCTCTCCCATCTCCGCAAAAATCTCACTGATGGACTGTTTTGCTAGGGTTTCAATGATGCTGTCCGAATCCAAACTGCGGTAGTTCATCAACTCCGCAATGATTTCTGCGAGGGTACTTTTTCCCGTGCCCATCATGCCGATGAGATAAATATTTAAACCTTTGAGCAAATCATCCATGGGTTAGCAAGTCCGAACCGACAAAAACACCATCATAAAGGGTTTTTTCCCACTCCCCTAACGACGGGAGCCCAAGGGAATTAAGCTGCCCAAGATGAGACCCAGTCCGACCCCAAGGGCGAGTAGGATACCGAAGGGTAAACGCACCGATTGCCACAGGAGAAACCGGATCGACACCAGTTCAATATTTTGGATCGACACCACCGCCACCACCACAATCACAGCGGCCAGGAGAGACATGGCAATCAAGCGGCCTAGGGTCTGCATCGGTTATGCTCCGCGACTAAACAGCTTGAAATAGCTTGCCACAAAAAATTCCTTGATGGGAAACAACAGATAGGTGAAGGGGTTGATAGTGACAATGATGTTGCGAAAATCTCGTCTGGCGCCACCGACA
Source organism: Picosynechococcus sp. PCC 7003 (assembly GCF_001693255.1). Classification (NCBI taxonomy): domain Bacteria; kingdom Bacillati; phylum Cyanobacteriota; class Cyanophyceae; order Chroococcales; family Geminocystaceae; genus Picosynechococcus; species Picosynechococcus sp. PCC 7003. The sequence continues at coordinate 2,499,747 of NZ_CP016474.1, read as the reverse complement.
ATTCCTTTAGCGACCCAGCGGGCCGACATCACGCCCACAGGATTTAAGGCACTCTTAAACGGCCCCAAAATGAGCTTACGGATCACAATGGGAGAATCTAAACGCTGGAGGGTAACGAGGTCGCCCAAGGCTCGCTTACTGAGTTCGTAGAGGGGACTGACGGCGGGGCTCACTTCCGCCTCGGAGGTGTTTACCCAAATTTCTTTGCGAACCCGGTCTTGGTTGGTTTCAACGGTGCTGAGGAACAGCTCAATTAAACGCTGCTGGGAAAAAGTATTGATGGCGTAGGATTTGTGGATTGCTGCGGGAGTGCGATCGCCATGGACGTTGATCCCATGGTTCAGGACAAGAATGTCAACTTTTTTTAAGGTTTCTAATAAATCTGCTTCCGCGCCAATCTGCCAAGGCACCGTTTGCAGGGGAACCTCTTGCTGTTGAATGGTCAGGGAAATTGTTTCATGGCTAGAAGTGAAGGCGATCACCTTGGCCCCAGCCTGATGTAATTCCGTGAGGAGAGCATGGCCCAGGGTACCCGAAGCCCCGGTCACAGCAATGCGTTTACCTTTTAAAGAAAGTGCGGTGCCCATTAATTTATCGACGAGGGTAAAGGTGCCACAATAATAAGCCTCTTGATTATCAAAATGGTGCCGCCAGTGGTAAGGACGATTCACAAACCAATCCCCTGGCAACTCCGTAAAAGCTCCGGGGCGGTGGGTTAGATCCGTCAGTTCATCCACGTAGGGTAAACCCAAGCCCCTGGCGATCGCCGCCCCCAAGAACGAGAGCGTATACAGACAGCCCGCTAAACCGAGCCAAGCCGTGGGTACCGCCAAAGCCACCAACAGCCCCCAAAGCAATAACCCAAAACTGAGCATCACCAACGCCTCTGGCACATCATTGTACCAATGGGCTTTACGATAAATGTCCTCGTTGACAGGCGTTAGATCCCGCCGGAAAACCCGATGGTGCCATCCATGGAGGCGACCCACCGGCTCCCACATATGGGCAAGGACATGGTACAAATCCCGCACCAGCTCCACCCAAAAGACAGACCCAAAAATCAGGCCACTACCGAGAACAAGTTGGCTACTGCTGATCATGCCCAAAGAATTACAGAATAATTATCGAGAGTTTTTGCTACCCAATTGTTGTAGCATTGTTTCTTTTTCTTGGGAACTTCCCCAATCGCCGCACGCCCCTAGGCTAACAACCCAAGTCACTGCTTTGGCGATCGCCTTAAACCCAGGCAAACCCCGGACTTGATGTCTGTCAATTTGTACTTGACAAAAATAAAAAACAGTGAATTTTCAAGTTGTTTTTGGCGGTGATCCCCGCAAGCTTCGATAAAATAAGGCTTTAGCCAACCCCACAAATCTTAAAACACCCTGAACTTTTCCCGCTGATTCGCCAGACAATGTATTAGAATAGAGCCAAGTTAACAAAAATTAAAATATGCTGGTTCCGATTCTCATCTTTGATGTTGCCTTAGTTGCGTGGTCACTCCACCTGATGCAACAGGCATTTGACCAACAGGAGTTTTCTCTAATGTTGGCGGGAACCTTAGTTGCAGCAGCAGCGGCTGCCATGATGGTTGTGTACTTTTTGATGAACAACTGTCTCCACCAATTGTTGTTGTCCTGAGAAGCAAAAAATAAAACCCCTAACATAAAGCCCCCCATGCACAATGGAGGGTTTTATTTTGGTCTCAACTTGAAAATGTTGAAACGAAATTTTAAGCTTCTATGCCCACAACGGCACCATCGAGGGCCTCGACTAATTGGCGCACCGTTGCCACCATCGCCAGGGGATCGTTGAGCTTGTTGATTGCAGAGCCGACGCCAATCCCAGCAGCACCAGCGGCGATCGCCATGGGAGCCGTCACATCAGACAACCCAGACGCACACATCACAGGAACATCTACCGCCCGGGAAATGGCATGGGCTGCCGCCAAGGTGGGCGCTGCTTTTTCGATTAAACCAAGGGTGCCAGCACTGATCGGATGGCTAGAAGTCCCCCCTTCTGTTTGGATAATGTCTGCACCCGCTGCCACGAGTTGTTCGGCGAGGGCAACCTGCTCATCGAGGGCAAGGATATGGGGAACCGTCACCGAAAGGGTTACGTTGGGTAATAACGCACGGGTTGCTTTCGTGATCGCGAGAACTTCCTCAGCCTCAAACCGAATTCCTTGGGCGTAGAACGCATCGAAGTTACCAATTTCCACGAGATCAGCCCCCGCTTCAACCGCATCAGCTAAAACTTGAGCATCAACCCCAGAGACACATACAGGTAGAGAAATAGCTTCTTTCACCTGACGAATCAAATCTGCATCGGCGGCAATATCGACAAAGGTTGCGCCACCGGCTTCGGCTGCACGGGCCACGGCGAGAACATTGGCCGCATCAAAGTTATTCAAACCACTAATGACCTTTAATGCCCGACGTTGAGCAAAGGCATCTTTGAGCATGGGATCCATAGAATCAAACAGTTATTCAAAATTTTTGCTTCCCTCTAGTGTATCCTTCAATGTTCCTTCCTTCGTCGCTGGCGGGCATGACTCGGTAGAATTGTTCGAGTCCCTCTAGAGAATCTTGGTAATGGCAGAACAATGTGATGCAACCTTAAGGGTCTGTGCGCAAAATCTTGGCCTAGATCGAATTGATCGCCATGTGTTTATTTGTGCTGACCAAACGAAGCCCAAATGTTGTGATAAGCAGGCCAGCATCGACGCCTGGAACTATCTCAAAAAACGACTGAAAGAATTGGGATTAGATGCCCCCAGTGACACTTCACCGCACATTTTCCGCACCAAAGCAAACTGTCTCCGGGTCTGTAGTCAGGGGCCAATTTTGGTGGTCTATCCTGATGGTATTTGGTATCACAGCGCGACACCAGCAGTCATTGAACGGATTATTCAAGAGCATTTAATCGGCGATCGCCCCGTCCAGGACTATGTGTTTATGGCCCATCCCCTACCCGAGCCATCACCAGCGAACCCCATCCCAAATTCGTAATCCCAGCGAAAATTCCTTTGCTAAGATTTGGCTAACCCTGACCTTTGCGACCCCATTCCTACCATGAGCGATTTCCCGCATCCCCAAGGTACGACTCTACTCTTGATTGATGATGATCCCAATCTAATTTTGCTGGTGCGTGATTATCTCGAATTTCGCGGTTATGACATGCTGACTGCGGCCAATGGTGCAGAAGGACTGCAAATCCTCGAAGAAACAACCCCTGACTTGATTATTTGTGATGTGATGATGCCGGAAATGGATGGTTATACTTTCATCCAAAATGTCCGTCAAAATCCGCAAATTAGTTGGATCCCTGTGATTTTCCTATCGGCAAAAGGACAAACCCGCGATCGCATCGAGGGTCTTAACCAGGGGGCTGATGTGTACATCGTGAAACCTTTTGAGCCAGAAGAATTAGTCGCTCAGGTGGAATCCTCCTTAAACCAGGCGCGGCGCATCCTCAGCCATTCGGGGGCGACGACCGCCTCAATGGCCTTCCAGGTACCGAGCCATGTAGAGCTTACCCCCACGGAAACCAAAGTCGTGGGCTTTGTCGCCCAGGGACTGTCTAACCGGGAAATCGCCGAAAAGCTCAATGTGAGCCAGCGCACCATCGAAAGCCATGTGTCAAATATGTTGAACAAAACCAGCTTAAATAACCGTACAGAACTGGCGCGGTGGGCCATGGACAGTCGATTGGTCTAAAAGGCTTGACAATTTCCGGTGCGCTTTTGCTATACTTGCATACGGTTTAGAGACCAATGCCCACGTAGCTCAGTTGGTAGAGCAGCTGATTTGTAATCAGCCGGTCGCAGGTTCAAGTCCTGTTGTGGGCTTCTAAAATTAGGCGTTTATCAAACATCACGAGGGAAGGCGATCGCCTTCTGCTGAAGGAGTACCATGGCGGCGGAAATTATCTGTGTCGGCACCGAGATTCTCTTGGGAGATATCGTTAATAGCAATAGTCAGTACCTTGCCCGGGAGTTCGCAAAACTCGGCATCACCCATTACTTTCAGTCTGTGGTGGGAGACAATATTTCCCGCATCCATTCCCTGCTAGAGATTGCGGTACAACGGGGAACGAAAATTTTAGTGTTTACAGGGGGCCTTGGCCCCACCCCCGATGACCTCACCACCGAGGCGATCGCCACCTATTTCAAAACCCCCCTCGTCGAGCGGCCAGAGATTATCACCGATATCACCACAAAATTTGCCCAACGGGGGCGCGTTATGACCCCCAACAACCGCAAACAAGCCCTTTTGCCGGAAGGGGCCGATATCCTCCCGAACCCGACGGGGACTGCCCCTGGTCTGATTTGGCAGCCCATTGCAGGACTGACGATTTTTACGTTTCCGGGTGTCCCTGGGGAAATGAAGCGGATGTGGCAAGACACCGCCGTGCCCTACCTCAAGGCCCAGGGCTATGGGCAAATTGTGATTCATAGCGAAATGATGCGCTTCCGGGGCATTGGTGAGTCGAGTCTAGCCGCCAAAGTTGACCACCTTTTTGAGTTAACAAACCCGACCGTAGCCCCCTACGCCTCTAAGGGAGAAGTCAAACTACGGGTGGCTGCCCGGGCAGAATCCGTTGAGGCAGCAAAAAAATTAATGGATCCGGTGGTCGCAGAAATTAAGGCGATCGCCGGGTTGGATTACTTTGGTTCCGATGGGGCTAGTCTCCCCCAAGTCATCGGCGACTTCCTCCGGACACGTCAGGAAACCCTAGCTGTTGCCGAATCTTGCACAGGGGGCGGCCTAGGCGCATTGATTACAAGCGTTTCCGGAAGCTCCGACTACTTTTTGGGGGGCATTACCGCTTATGCCAATGCCGTAAAAATAAACCTTTTGGGCGTGAATTCTGCCGACTTGCAAAACCAAGGGGCTGTCAGTGAAACCGTTGCCCAACAGATGGCCCTGGGGGTCAAGCAAGCCATCGGTAGCGATTGGGGTATTGGCATTACAGGCATTGCTGGCCCCAAGAGTGATGACTCCGCAAAACCTGTCGGCTTGGTTTGTGTCGCCTGGGCCGATCCCCAAAATCAAGTATTTAGCCACACCTACCGCTACGGCACAGACCGAGACCGGGAATTGATTCGTTATCTGAGTGCCTGTGATGCCCTCGATGGCCTCAGACGGTATTTCAAGAGCGACAAACCTTAAAGTTTTGTTACGAAAATCGGTGGTTTCTGAGGGGAAAGTCTAAGCCGGAACTCAGGATTGGGCGATCGCCCCCCGAAAAGCTTATGTTATTCTTAATATATCTATAAGAACAACGTACCAAAGACGCCAAGATCTATGATGAATAAATCAGAGCGTGGTACATCGAGTTTACAGGAGTCGTCTTTTTGATGGGCTATATCGAAAAAGTACTGGAAAAACTCAGAGAGTGGGCGGAAAAAGTCGTTGAAACCCTCCTTGGGCCAGCGGCCGAACCTGAGCCTGAACTCATCCCGATCCCTGTCCACGACCGTCAACGTCGCCGCTACTAAAGGTCTTGGGCGTTGGGATGCTAACCTTATTAGTTAATCTGCTTTAGGTTCACCACCGTTGTCCACTTTGAATATCCTTGTGCTCCACGGGCCCAATTTGAATTTGTTGGGCTTACGGGAGCCTGAAATCTACGGCGCTACAACGCTCAAAGACATCAATGCCCGCCTCGAAAAGGAGGCCCAAAGACTTGATGTTTCTCTGCAATGTTTCCAATCCAACCATGAGGGCGCGTTAATCGATCAGATCCAAGCCGCCCTCGGCAAGTTTTCTGGCATTTTGATCAATCCGGCGGCCTATACCCACACCAGCGTTGCCCTCAGGGATGCTTTAGCGGCGGTGAATTTACCCACCGTAGAAGTGCATCTCAGCAATATTCACCAGCGCGAAACTTTCCGCCACCATTCCTACATCGCGCCCATTGCGGTGGGTCAGATCTGTGGCTTTGGGGCCGAAAGTTACTATCTCGGCTTACGGGCTTTGGTAAACCACATCCGTTCCTAAGCCCTTGATAAAAATTGCCATGGTGCAGCAGAGTACAGGAATTTGGTTGGCGATCGCCTTGGTGCTTGGAGGCATCGCGTGGGTCGTTACACAGCGACAAAATACCTTAACAACCTCAGAATCAGAGTTTGTCGCCGCCGATGCTGAGATTCTTTTCCCTGTCCAGGCAGCAGCGATCCGTTCTTTGTCTCTAGAAATCCAGGGCGAGACCCTCAACTTTGAGCAACGCTTTGAACCCGTAGCTCAATGGTGGCTAACCAGTCCCGTTGAAAAACCCGCTAATCGAGGGGCGATCGCCTTTCTGTTAAATTTACTCATCGAACCCCAGCGTTACGATAGTTTTCCCGTCGCTGCTGAAGAACTCGCTGATTATGGCTTGCTTGCACCCAAGGCCGTGATCACGCTCCAAACATCGGCAGCACAACCCTACCAACTGAGCCTCGGCACAGAAAATTTTGACCAAACCAAAATCTATGGTCGCTTGAATGATGAAAATATCGTTCTGGTCTTACCGCTAGAATTTCGCCATGGTGTAACCCGGCAGTTTTCGGAATGGGTCGAGGGCAGTTAAGCGCCAAAATTCTAAAGAAATTGTTAGGATGAAATTCCTTTTGTGGTGTATGTTAGGGGTTTCTAACGTGAACGTTCGGGCAATGAGAAGATGGTGAATATTGCGGTTGTTGACTACGACATGGGGAATCTCCACTCCGCCTGCAAAGCCCTAGAAAAAGCGGGGGCAACTCCCACAATCACGGATCAACCAGAGCAAATCCTTGGGGCCGATGCGGTACTTCTGCCTGGGGTTGGTGCCTTTGATCCGGCAATGCAACATCTCCGCGATCGCCACCTCGAAGCCTCGATTCACCAGGCGATCGCCAGCGGCAAACCCTTCCTCGGCATTTGTTTGGGGATGCAAATTTTATTCGACAGTTCCGCCGAAGGGACAGAAAAAGGCTTGGGGGTCATTCCCGGCACCGTGAAGCGATTTCAGCCAGAACCAGAGATTACCATTCCCCACATGGGCTGGAACCAACTGCAACTGACTCAGCCCGCTCACCCCATTTGGCAAGATTTGCCCAAAGATCCTTTCGTTTATTTTGTGCACTCTTTTTATGTTGTCCCAACAGATCCTAAAGTAAATGCCGCCACCGTCACCCATGGTAAGCAAACTGTCACGGCGGCGATCGCCAAAGATAATTTAGTTGCGATGCAATTTCACCCCGAGAAATCATCAGCAATTGGCCTAAAAATCCTCGAAAATTTTGTGCACTGGATTAAGCAACAGTGAAACTCTTTAAGTCTCCTACAGAACAATGATTTAGAGATTTATTAAAGTCTCCCTTCCGAAGGGAGATTTAGAGGGATGTCCCCTTCCCAAGCAACTTTCTTTACCTTTACCGTTCTCCTTTACCATGGCTCAAATCAAACTGATGCACGCGAAACTACACCATTTGCGGGTGACCCAGGCTGAGCTAGATTATGTGGGCAGCATCACCATCGACCAGGCCCTCATCGAAAAAGTGGGAATCTTGCCCCTCGAAGAAGTGAATATTTGGAATGTCGAAAACGGTAATCGTTTAACGACCTATGTGCTCCCTGGCGAACGCAATAGTGGGGTTGTTTGTCTCAACGGAGCGGCGGCCCATCTTTGTACCCCAGGCGATCGCCTAATTGTCGCAGCCTATGAATTACGCGATCGCGCCAGTGTTTTAGCGCAAGGTCACACGGCAAAGGTGATCCTGACCGATGAAGAAAACCGCTGCCAGACTTTTTTTGAACAACGCCTCGATCCCCAAGGCCAAGTGGGTGCGAACTTACAGGTAACAGATCAATACTCAGTGACAGCAGATGGGGCAGTGCTGATCGGTTAACAAATACCCTAGGCGGAGTCACAAGCATTGGTCAAAGTTTCGCGGTAGGATAGCAGTTAGCTTTAAGCGTGCTTTTTTATACCGAAAAACTATGTTAAAGAAATTTTTATCTCGCCTCGTGGCGATCGCCCTGGTGGTTATGGTGAGTGTTACCGGACTAACTGCCTGTAGTGGCGCCAGTGCCAGTGGCCTTACCGGGAGATATGTTGATGATACTTTACTCGTCGTCGAAAATCTGACCGAAGCGATTCAACTCCCTGCCGATGCCCCCAACCGTACCGAAGTCCAGGAAGCGGCTCGCCTACAGATGAATGAATATATGTCCCGCTACCGTCGTGACCCCAAAACCTCTGGGTTGCGTTCTTTTACCACGATGCAGACTGCGTTGAATGCTTTGGCTGGTTATTACAGTTCTTTCGGGAGTCGCCCCTTACCTGAAAAGCTCAAAACTCGTTTAGCGACTGAATTTGAAAAGGCTGATATTGCTGTTAAGCGTGGAATTTAGGGAACCTCGATTAATTGCTTCTTTGAACTTGGGCGCGGCAGTCCCTATCCCTCTTTAGGGTAGGGAAGGATAGCGCAGCTACTGAAGAGAAACGGAAGTAGCCAAATCAATCAGGCTTAGGCAATCGCCTTATGTACTCTCTGATAATTTGAGCCATGCTGACATCCTTGTTGGACGCGAACGCCTTGAGTCTTGCCAGATCCTCTGATGTTAGCCTTATTTTTAGTACTTCTGACTTGTTCATTGTGGGTACAATAGACTACAATAAGAGTATGGTAACACGCCGAATCACTTACAGGCTCTATCCAAGTCGCCAACAGCAAAAAAAGCTGCACTATTGGCGGCGTTTACATTGCAGTTTGTACAACGCAGCAATCGCTAACCGTAAAACCCAGTACCAAAAGTTCAACCATGCAGTCGATTACTTTGAGCAGCAAAATAGTCTGCCAGGGTTCAAGCAAGTATGGCCAGAATTTAAAGAACTGGGTTCCCATGCCCTACAGGCAACGTTAAAGCGAGTGGACTTTGCCTTCAACCGATTTTTTAAGGGATTGGGGGGATATCCAAAGTTCAAGGCATCTCGGAAGTATTCGGGGTGGACATATCCTTGTGGTGCAGGCTGGAAGGTAGAAACAGGAGGTCACCATGGCTTTCTCAAGTTGAGCAATGTGGGAAGGTTGCAGATGAGGGGCAAGGCCCGTACCTGGGGAAAGCCAACAACCTGCACGATATTCTTCCGCCAGGGTAAGTGGTACGCCTCAATCACCGTCAAATGTGAACCCAAGCGGGAAACCGAGGGTGGGTCTGTGGGGATTGATTTAGGTTGCAAGGAAGCAATTGCCCTTTCGACAGGGGAGCAAATCAGCAAGCCAGATTTTATTAAGGAGGGAGAACAACAGGTTAAGCAAGCATCCAAGCAACTCAGACGAAAGCGTGCACCAAACCGAAATAAGCGAGTTAAAGCATCGCGGCGGTGGCAAAAAGCGAGACGGCAGGTATCAATGCGGCAACGCAAAATTACCCGTCAGCGCGAAGATTGGCTGCATCAAATCACAAGCGACATAGTCAGCGGTAATAGCCTGGTTGCAGGTGAGCAGTTAAACGTCAAAAACATGACCCGCAAAGCCAAAAAAGGCAGCAAACGGAAAGCTCAAAAAACAGGGCTTAACCGCTCCATTCTCTCGGTTGGCTTCGGCATGATTGGTTCAATGCTGGAATACAAGCTGGCAGAGGCAGGAGGATTTTATGTGGAGTCCCCGACAAGGACGCTTAAGCCCTCTCAGCGTTGCGCTAAATGTTGGGAGCTAACGCCAAAGACATTGGCAGACAGGGTACATATTTGCTCAAACCCAAACTGTGGCCACAGGGAGGATAGAGATATCAATGCAGCTCAGGTTAATTTAGCCTGGGCAAGGGGTCAGGAACTGGCCTCTTCAGTCGCGGAGCCGCCAAGCTCTACCGATTGCGGAAGCATGAGGCAACTTGGGGTGATGAAACGACGGAAACTCCATGCCTCTTAGGCTGGAGTAGTTCATAATTTTTTAAGCCTGAAACAACAAAAATACGTTACTGATCTAGCGAAATTTTAAATTTTTCGAGGTTTCCTTTAATCTCTCAGGGTAAATTCCCCGCCGCTTGTGGCGTACAATATGATCATCTTGACCACCAACTCCCAAAGTGAAAACCAAGCTAAAGGGACGTGTTGCAAGAAAAAGTATGGGTCTTAGGAACTAGGACTTCTGCCTGGTGAGGGATGATAAGACTTGCTATCTTTAGGGGTAAAAAGCGCATCCCATTGAAACAGGAAGCTCCGTCCACTTGCGGCGGGGTGGTCAGGGTAAACGCATCTAAATTCTCAAACCTTTACCAGATAAAGGTTTGAGAATTTAGTGAAAATTACGACCATCTCTGAAAAGCTTGTATAGCCTGCTTTTCGCAAATTAGATGCGTAGCCCCTGGCGGGGTGGTTCACTTAATCATCTTAAAAAATATGTAAGGAATTGACAGATAGTTATGTTGATTCCTTTTTTGTTTTACTAAGAAATAAAATAAAGAAGGAAAGCAATGACCTCATTAGGACTATGGCCTCATTGAAATCCTCTATACTTTTAATTGATTAAATCGATCAAATCTCCAAAATAATCAATAAGTAAGCAATGAAAAAAATCAAAATTGGATTTATCATTTCTAAGTACAAAGGACTAGCTACCAAATATAATTATGGGCTAGAACAAAACACTTATTTTCTGGTGCAGTTATTTCGCTCTATTCCAGAGTTTGATGTTTCCTATGTCATTTGTGAGGAAAATGTCCTGGAGGAATCTCTAAAAAATCGTACCGAGGTTGGGGAAGATACACCATTAATCGAACAAAAAGACCTCAACCCAGATTTAGATAATCACTTAATCTATGATGTTTTGATCACGACAGAGGCTTATCTTGCGCCTGACTTGATGAAAAAAATCAAAGAAAAGTACTCCACTAAAATTGTTGAATTTCATGCTGGAATTATCATGTGGGGACTGATGGAGGATGTTATTTATAACATCGAGAACCGTTTTAGTGGCGCACTTCTAAAACGCGAACCCGGCCTGGTTGATGAGATTTGGATGTCACCTCACCATGCTTATCATAAATCCTATGTCGAGACCGTCTCCAAATCCCGGGTGACAATTAGCCCTTATCTGTATGAACCTTGGTTTTTGCAGAAACTAGAGATTGATCGAACAACGGTCAATCCCACTTTTAATCCTCGTTACCAAAAGAATAACAATAAGCATATTGGTATATTAGAACCCAATATTAATCTTGTAAAAAATTTTGTCATTCCAACAACAATTGTGGAATCTTTATATTCTCAAAATGCATCTATTTTTGGCCGCAAAAACGCTCGAATTTATTGCTCTAACCATATCATTGAACGTCAGGCTTTCAAACACTTTTATGGCTACCTAAGTTGCCAAAAGATTTTATCTTCTGAAAAACGCTATCCAGTAATTGACATCTTTCATTCTGACTGCAGTCTGGTGATCAGTCACCAACATCTTTGTGAACTAAATTATCTTTACCTTGATGCTTTGTATTACGATATTCCTCTAGTTCACAACTCCCCTTTATTACAAGACTGTGGCTACTATTATCCGGAATTTGATGTCAAAAAAGGGGCGCAGGCACTCAGACAAGCTCTGACAGAACATGATCTGAGATTGGATGAATACAAAGAACAAGCAAAAAAAACGTTGTATCGGTACAGTACCAAGAATCCAGACAATGTTCGTGGCTACCGAAACATTATCCAAAATTTAGTTAATGCTTAACTTAAGTAAGCACAAAAAATACGTTTGTGTTTCATGTGTATTTCGAAAGCAGATTGAATTCATGATGCTCAACACCAGAAAGCCATAAGATTTACACCAACAAAAACATAAGATATATTTATGCATCACAAAAAAAAGCTAGGTGAAACAAATAAATCAATACAGAAACATTTTAATGTTTTCCGGAAGGTTTTGAATTATACTTTGGTAGCAATCAGTTCACACTTTTGTTTCGTCTCCTCCGAATTGCGCTCACTTAGACTAGTCCTTGGAATCTAGATGATCACCCAAGGATCCATGCAAAATCCTCTGTGGTTCGAAAATTTAGCACCTTGGGTTGTAAAACCAAGGCATTAACAAGTGACTAGTCTAGCCAGTACAACTAGGGAAACAATTCTCCAATGAAAATCAAAAATTATAGTCTCGTATTCAACAACATCCTTGGACTTGCCGTCCTCCTCAGTGGTTGGTCTTTTGCATCGCCTCGCGCAGCGGCACAAGCTTGTCCTGCCCAAGCAATTGACGGTGTTACTGTGATTAGTACTGTTTCTTTCTCGTTTCAGACTGGTCTAAACATCACTACTACAGAAGTGGCAACTGAAGGTTCCACTCAAACTGCTGTTGATAATTTAGTTAGTTGTAACAATGTCAACTCCACCAACATCGTGAGTAACGCGACTGATATCGCGACCAACTCCACCAACATCGTGAGTAACGCGACTGATATCGCGACCAACTCCACCAACATCGTGAGTAACGCGACTGATATCGCGACCAACTCCACCAATATCGTGAGTAACGCGACTGATATCGCGACCAACTCCACCAATATCGTGAGTAACGCGACTGACATCGCGACCAACTCCACCAATATCGTGAGTAACGCGACTGACATCGCGACCAACTCCACCAACATCGTGAGTAACGCGACTGATATCGCGACCAACTCCACCAACATCGTGAGTAACGCGACTGACATCGCGACCAACTCCACCAACATCGTGAGTAACGCGACTGATATCGCGGATCTCAAGCAAGATGTCAAAGAGCTCAGAGCTGGTGTAGCGAGCGTCATTGCAATGGATAATGCTGAACCTGAACTACGTCCTGGTCACCGCTTTGGTATTGGTGTTGGTTTTGGTACATTCCAAGATGAAACAGCACTTGGCGCTGCTGCAAAATTCCTCTTTACAGATCCAAACAGTACTGGCACAGCTGTTACCTTTAAAGGTAGTGCTGGGTGGGGATTGAATGAAGATACATTCTCAGCAGGTGCTGGTATTGGTATTAGTTTCTAAGATCACATCCTGTTGATTTAGTAGAGTTTTTTCTCTACTTTAAGCAAGATAAACCTCGTACTTTATGTCTTTAGGTATGGGGTTTATTTTTTGTAAAGTAATAACTTATCGATACTGATACCAAGCATAGACCGTTATTGTGCCAAAGTAGTTTGGTATATCCACTAAACAAAGCTCTTATTAGTACCAACCAATATAATGAATAAATATCAAAATCAAATTATTCAATTTAAAATTTTTGGGGAACGTCACACGGCGACCAATGCGATTGCAAGATTACTGATACAAAACTTTGATTTAGATTATCCTTACTACGATTTCCTTGGCTGGAAACATCGAAAAGCCCCTAATGCAGAGGAACTACAAAATAAGCCCTTAGTTGCGCGTACATTATTTATTATTACGGTACGCCATCCCTATGAGTGGGCGGCGGCAATGCACCGTTGGCCATACTGTGATTCTGATGCAGTCATTCACCGGTATAGCTTCAAGCGATTCTTAGACTATCCCATTGAAGACTACGCAAGTATTTTAGATATGTGGAATCAAAAATATGCTAGCTACCGAAAGTTTATCGATCTGGTGCCCTATGTAAAAGTTATTCGATACGAAGATTTTAAAAAAGATCAATTAGCTGTTCTCCAAGATTTATATCAGTGGTTACCTCGGCCAGAAAAACCGGAAATCTTTAACCAATATATGCATGGTGGTGTTGGCTGGAATTTGACCTTAACAAATCGCACAATTGACAAGCTTATTTATCAACATTGGCTCCAATTCCCAGTGGATGCCAGTAATTCTAGTGCCCCTCAAAAACCCCTTGAACCCATCACTGATGACATTGCTAGTATGATTAATGAGCGGATAGATGATTCAGTGTTGCATTATTATTATCCGAAGCTTGGTTAACTCAATTTTTTATAATCTTCTGCTATAAATAACCTAATAGCTGATTCATAAAGCCCCCCGGCCCCCGGTCTGGGGGAGATTTTTTAGATCACAATCCACTATTTTGCCGGAACTTTAGTGAGGAGATTTGGGGGAAATTAAGAAATTCATTTACTTCCTCTAACGAAGATATTTTTGTAGTGCTTTGAGTAATTCGTCTGGTGTACTCGTTTTTGAAATAAAATCTGTGACTCCAGTTAGGCGTCCTTTAACGCGATCAAAAAGACGGTTGTTATCGGTCATGATCAAGACTGGTGTTTGACGAAACAGTGATAACTTTTTCAGTTGGGTACAAAATTCAAGGCCGTCTGTATTGCCATCAAGCTCTAGATCTAAAAGAATGAGGTTTGGTTTTTCTGTTAATAAATTGGGCAGTGCCTTCGTGAGATCGGCGATCGCCAAATAACGATAACGTTGTTGCTTAAGGATTTGACTGAAGTCTTGATGTTGTTTGGGGTCTAGGCTTAGATAGGCGATGAGCGGCTTATTTTCAACAATCACGGGTGCGGCAGCCGTCGGTTGTGGGGGAGCATTCGTCAGTGGTGACGCCAGATCCTCTAACATTTTCACATCAATAAATCCTAGTTTCATGTAGGGCATCAGGAGTCGGGCGACCTGGGCAACCTCCTGTTTCAGACGGATCGATAAATCCCAAAAAGTTCGCCGTCCCGTGATCAAACTCGTCAGTAACTGGTAATTGGTCTCAGAAGAACGCGCTTTTAATAGATCGGGTTTGACGATGACCGGGGCTACTTGGGGCGAGAGGTGAGCAATCTCTAGATTATTCCACTGCTCAAAGAGCCGCCAAGATCGCAAAATACTTTGGGCGGGGTCAATTAAAATGAGCGGATCTTCCTGTTGTTCTGTGACGGGGTCGAAATGGTAGGTGATTTGGGTGCTCTGGCTCATTTCGAAAAAAATCTCGGTGGCGATCGCCTCAATCATGCGGCGAATTTGATCCCGCGTAATGCGTTGTTGCGAATGCCAAGTTTGAATCAAATCATATTCCCAGTGCAGTTTAATTGTATGGGATGTAATAGCCGATAAACTCTGTTGCAACAGTTGCGTATTGGCCGCAATATGAGGCATTTGAGCCGTCAAATGACGCCGCCAGCGCCTTACCGAGTGGGTTCCCCCCGACGCATAGACCAGGCGACCAAAATACAAGAAAAAAGACCACTGATGCGATCGCGGATCCGTCAAGATCAAGCGACCCGTAAACTGCGGCATTTTAAGGGTCTGAAAAAGGGTTGTCTGTTTCGCGGCATCAAAATTGCGAATCGGAATTTCAGGGGGTAAATTGGCCTTTGTCATCGCATAACCCTTAAGCTGCAAAATAGAAACACCACTGCAATATTAGTTGACAAATAAACCGCAGTGATTGTCTACACTAATACTCAATACTAAGCCATTTATTCCGTCTGTATCATCACCATGACACACCACAGTACAGATTTTTCCCATTTAGCCAAACAATTAGAAGCCTATACCCGTAAGTATGCCCATGAAGTTTTATTACTGCACCTCGGCCACGGGGAAATAGAAGACCAAATTATCATCTTTAAAGGCTTTTCCAGTTCTCTAATGCAGCCGACAGACTTTAATCCCGATAACCCAGTTCTAGCAGAGATGCCAATTCTCAGGATTGATCGTCTCCAAAGTCCCTACAATCCAAACCAGCCTATTTTTCTCGAACAAAACCTTTCCCTAGAAAAGATGCAGCGATACCTGAGCGAGGCTGGCATCGCCTAAAGAGCAATTTTTTCTAACCCACGAAAAAAAGGAGAGCCACCTTGTGACTCCCCCAATCATCAGGGTGCATCTACTACTTTTAATATAGCCCAGTCCACCTGGGGGGACAATCCCCTCACCCCAAGAAAATTCCTAGCCACGCAGTTTCTGCGCCAGGATTTGGTTGAGTAGTTTCGGATCAGCGCGACCGCTGGTTTTCTTCATCAGTTGCCCCACAAAAAAGCCCTGTAGCTTCGTTTTCCCGGCGCGGAATTGCTCCACCTTCTCCGGATTAGCAGCCAGCACTTCATCAATCATTGCTTCGAGGGCACTGGTGTCAGAAATCTGAGTCAGACCCCGGCTTTCCACAATTGCCTTGGGCGAACCGCCTTGCTCCAGAAGTTCCGGGAGAATTTCCTTGGCAATTTTGCCACTAATGGTACCGTCATTAATTAAATTGACGAGTTCGGCTAGTTGCGTTGCTTTTAGGGGAAGCTCGACAATCGTTAGACCGACATTTTTATTGAGGTGAGCCGCGATGTCTTGGGTAACCCAGTTCGTCACTTGTTTGGGATCTGCCCCAGCCGCCACTGCCGCTTCAAAGTATTCCGCCACGTCACGATCATCGGTTAAAACCCTCGTGTCATAGGAAGATAAACCATACTCAGTTTCATAACGCTCTCGTTTTTGGGCGGGGGTTTCGGGAAGTTCGGCGGCCCATTTTTCCAGTTGCGCTGGGGTCACTTCGATGGGGGGCAAATCCGGTTCCGGGAAATAACGGTAATCGCTAGAGCCTTCTTTTTTACGCATGCTGAAGGTGCGTTGACTGCTTTCATCCCAGAGGCGCGTTTCTTGGTATATGGGTTCGCCGGCTTCAACAGCTTTGATTTGTCGCTCGATTTCGTAGTCAATCGCCTTTTGGATCGCGCTGAAGGAGTTCATGTTTTTGATTTCGACCTTAGTGCCAAATTCTTCCTGGCCGACGGGACGAATGGAAATATTCACATCACAGCGGAGAGACCCTTCCTGCATGTTGCCATCACCGACGCCAAGATAGCGGACGAGGCGGCGTAGTTCCTGGGCATATTCAGCGGCTTCTTTGCCAGAACGGATATCCGGTTCTGAGACAATTTCTAAGAGGGGAATCCCAGTACGATTGAAATCTACTTTGGAGTAGGTCGAACCCGCGAGGCGATCGCTCCCGGCATGGACTAATTTTCCGGCGTCTTCTTCCATGTGGAGGCGAGTCACACCGATGGTTTTCTTGACTGGAGGGTCACTGGGTTTGTCGGCGATCTCAATCTCTAGGTGACCCTGTTCAACAATGGGGAGATCAAATTGAGAGATTTGGTAATTTTTCGGCAGATCAGGATAAAAATATTGTTTCCGGTCAAATTTGCTGTAGGGGCTGATTTTTGCCTTGAGGGCCAGGCCCATTTTTACCGCCGATTCAAGCACTTTTTCGTTAAGAACGGGCAAAACTCCAGGATAGCCTAGGCAGACGGGACAAACGTTGCTGTTGGGGTCGCTGTCAAACTTAGTGGAACAATGACAAAAAATTTTGCTGGCGGTATTGAGTTGACAATGGGTTTCTAGTCCAATAATCGCTTCATACTCGGTTTTGCGGGGTGCTGCAACTGCCATAGGACTTTTTATTTTAGGAAACGTACAAAAATCGATAGCCTCTATTCTATCCTTGGCAGGGAGCGTTACTGTACTCGGCTAGGGTCTTGACAGAGAAAAAAGCGTTGTCATTAAAGCTTAGAGATTGAAAAGATCGTATGGGGTCAGGGTCAGTTCAGGAAACTGTTGTGAAATAATCTTCTCTTCGCTAGTGAAAACACGTTCATCGTATAGACCTTCATTGAAAGTCAGAATCGTAATTTTTTTGGCGCTGGGATCAATGAGCCAATATTCTGGAATGGCGATCGCCGCATATTCAGAACGTTTATAACGGTAATCTCGAGTTACCGACTCTGGACTGACAATTTCCACAACCAAGTTGGGGGTCGCTTGATAGATACCCGCTTGATCCATTGCAGCGGCAACCTTTTGTTGATCAACCACCATCAAATCGGCAATCCTTGATTTTGCGTAACCGACCCGCAACCCGGTTTCCCGGAGGCAATATAGAGGCAGGTTTAAGCGCGCGATTTCTTGTTTCAGGCGATCGCTGAGTTTTTCCGCAAGTAAAATATGGCGAAAGGTGGGGGGCGTCATCGCAACTAAATCGCCATCCTCAAGTTCATAGCGGGTATCGGTGCCGTCATCATATTGGCAATACGCTTCAAAGCTATAACGGTTTGTCGAGGTGGCAACCATGGACGGAGGTTTCTTCAGAGAAACAGCTTCATTGCTTCTTCATTGTACTGGACTGTTTTTCCAAGTACAGTTCAGCCTTAACGGCTCGCAATTTGGGCGAGGTGCCAATCGGGGCGGAGGTTTTGGGCGTAGCGTAGGTAGGAGTGGTAAATTTCGGCCTGGGGTTTGGGGGTATTGAGGTGAATTAAAACACGGATACAACGCTCTAGGCTCCCTTGGACGGCCATCTGCTGCACATCCAAGAGGGGGACATTATCCCAGTTGGGTCGTTGCCGGGCGATCGCCGCCGGAAAAATTGCGTCCAAATCAGCGGTAGCCGTAAACACCACACTGATAATTTCTTCGGGGTCTAGTTGGTTGCGGACTTCAATGTCATCGAGTAGTTCCCGCACCGCATCGGCGATCGCCTCCTTGGTATTGGCCGTTGCTGTAATTGCACCTCGAATAGCCCGCACCTTCCAGTCCACGTTGGTTTCCTCCGCCTCAAGCATCAAAATTTTTTCGAAATTAGGGTCGATAGAGCCACAGGGGTTGTCCCGCCGTTGCCAGTTCAAATTCTACCCAATTAAGGGCGTTCCCCACGGGTGAACTCAATTGATTGCGGCTCAAAAGGCGAGTAATCAGGGGTTTGGGTTCTTCGATGGTGCGGCATTCTGCTTTGTCTGGATCCAAGCCTGCTAATTTTGCGGCCCAAATGCGGGCATCTTCCTCGGTGCCGAGGCGATCAACGACCCCCAGCTCCTTGGCCTGCTCTCCAGTAAAAATGCGGCCATCGGCAAAGGTTTTCACCGTTTCTACATCTAGACTGCGGGCTTCGGCGACGGTGTTTATAAACTGGCCATAGCTGATGTCGATCATTTCCTGGAGAATATTTTCTTCCGCCTCGGTTAACTCCCGATCAAAGGACAAAATATCTTTGTAGGGGCCAGATTTAATCACCTTAAAAGAGACACCCACTTTTTCGAGGAGCCGCTCTAGGTTATTGCCCCGCAAAATGACGCCAATACTGCCTGTGATTGTCCCCGGATTTGCAACGATGTGTTGCGCCCCCATGCCAATGTAAACGCCCCCAGACGCCGAAATATTCCCAAAGCTGGCGACGATTTTGGTTTTTTCTTGAAGTTTTTTCAGGGCGTAATAAATTTCTTGGGAGTCGCCCACGGTGCCCCCAGGGGAATCGATCCGCAACAGCAGGGCCGGATATTTTTTTTCTTCGACTTCTTCGAGGGCTTTAAGGACTCGTTTTCGGGTATCAGCGGCGATCGCCCCGGTGATTTCAATACGCGCAACTTGTTTACGGGTTTTCGGAGGAAACGGCCACACCATAGGGATTTGTCAAAAATAAATAACGAAATGTTAGCAGGCCCCGCAGGTTAGACTTTGAGGGCACTAATCCCCTATGCTAACTGATCCTCTGGGTCTTACCGTGTTTTTCGGGGCGGAAATGGGCAAGTTTTTGGGGCCAGCGGCGGGGGGACTGTACGGGAAAGAACAACAAAAATTATAAATTTCCCCTATGCTTAACATTACTACACATTACAGTGAGTCCTTATCGTTGCCCTAAATTTATGGCCCTCAATCTCTCGAAGTCGAACTTTAATCAATTTCCCTTGGTACTGATTGCGCCCTTTTTTCTGTGGGGTACAGCCATGGTGGCCATGAAGGGCGTGATTCCCCAAACGACCCCCCTATTTCTAGGCGGTTTGCGTTTACTACCAGCGGGGTTATTGGTGCTACTGTTTGGACTCCTGTCGGGACGCGATCGCCACATTTCCTGGCAAGGTTGGCTCTGGATTGGTCTCTTTGCCCTGGTCGATGGCCTCATGTTCCAGGGCTTTTTGGCAGAGGGTTTGGTAAAAACGGGGGCGGGGTTAGGTTCCGTGATGATTGACTCGCAACCCCTTGCTGTGGCCCTTTTATCGAGTTGGTTATTTGGGGAAGTGATCGGGCTCTGGGGTTGGTTGGGTCTCGGTTTCGGGATTTTAGGGATTAGCTTAATTGGGATCCCCGATGCTTGGATTTTGGCGCTGCTGCAGGGAGATTTTTCTTTTTTTCAGTGGGAAAACCTCGGCGTTAGTGGTGAGGTGTTAATGCTGGGGGCTTCCCTATCGATGGCGGTGGGCACGATTTTAATTCGCTATGTCAGTCGTCACGCGGATCCGGTGATGGCAACGGGCTGGCACATGGTTCTCGGCGGCATCCCCCTCTTTATCGCTTCGGATCAATTGGAAACGTTGCAATGGCAATTTATTAACACCTCAGGCTGGTGGTCTCTCGCCTATGCGACGATTTTTGGGAGTGCGATCGCCTATGGTTTATTTTTCTACCTTGCCTCCGAGGGCAATTTGACAAGCCTTAGTGCTCTGACCTTTCTTACCCCTGTTTTCGCCTTAATTTTCGGCAATGTTCTCCTCAACGAAAAATTAAGCCCCCTGCAATGGGTCGGTGTAGGTTTGACCTTGGTGAGCATTTATTTAATTAACCAACGGGAAAAAATTGCGGCCTGGTTTTCCCAAGCCGAAGCTGTCGCAGAGGTAAGTGCGCCCCAGGACAGTAAAATTCCCGTCGAAAGTGGCAAACAAAATTAGGTTTCTTTTTGAAACAAATGCTGGTTGAGAAACTGTGATATTTGGGCCAAGGCGATCGCCGGAATTTCGTGGCCCCCGGAAAATTCAAAATAATCGAGGGGGACGCCCACTTGACCCAGTTGGGTTTTGGCTTGGTGGGCTGCTTGGATCGGCACAACGGGATCTTGGGTGCCATGGATCAGTAGCGTTGGCGAAAAATTCCCCGGCCGTCTTTGGGGTTCGTAATGGAGATAACCACTACAACTACAAAGGGCCGCAAAATTAAACTGTAAACCGACATCGAGGGTCATGGCACCTCCCTGAGAAAAGCCAATCATCGCCGTCCGTTCCGGAGGAATATCCGTACTTTCTGGCAAGGTTTGTAACCACCGAAAAAGGCGATCGCGCGCTTCTGGTAAACCTTGAAAATCTTCCCGTTCCAGGGCATACCAAGCCCGTCCCTGGGGACTTTGGTAATGGGGGAAAGGCGCATTGGGGAAAAGAAAGCGGCAGTGGGGCAAATCCAGCATCCGGGCCAAGGGCTTTAGGTCGTGGTAGTTGGCCCCCCAGCCATGGAGCATCACCACCAAATATTGCGCGGTCTCCGCTGGGCAGTTGGCAAACTCTAAACTTTCTAACGGGGCGATCGCCATTTTTTCTATTCTCCAAATTTCCAATGAACTCAATACTGCAAACAAAAAAAGAGAGCCACCACAGCCCTCTTTCACCTTTCTCATTCCAAACAATTAACGGTCAACCGAACCCATAATCACGTCAATGCTACCGAGAATTGCCATAATGTCCGCCACCTTCACGCCTTTCAGCAGGTGAGGGAGAATTTGCAGGTTGTTGAAATCCGCCGAACGAATTTTCCAGCGCCAGGGGAACACATTGTTATTACCCTGGATGAAAATGCCGATTTCTCCCTTGCCGCTTTCGAGACGGACATAATGTTCGCCATCGGGAATTTTAAAGGTAGGCGCAACTTTCTTCGCGATGTATTGGTAATCAAAGTCGTTCCATTCAGACTTTTTCCCTTCTAACATCCGCTTGGCTTCGAGGTTTTCGTAGGGGCCACCGGGCATTCCCTTGAGGGCCTGACGAATAATTTTCACCGACTCGCGCATTTCCCGAATCCGCACCAGATAGCGGGCAAAGCAATCGCCAGCGGTTTCCCACTGCACATCCCAATCGAAATCGTCATAGCACTCATAATGATCAACTTTGCGGAGGTCCCACTTCACTCCAGAGGCCCGGAGCATTGGCCCCGACAGACTCCAGTTAATCGCTTCATCGCGGGTAATCGTGCCGACCCCTTCTACCCGGCGGCGGAAAATGGGGTTATTGGTGATTAGTTTTTCGTATTCGTCAATTTTGGGATCGAAATAGTCGCAGAAATCTAAACATTTATCGTTCCAGCCGTAGGGCAGATCGACGGCCACACCACCAATGCGGAAGTAGTTGTTATTGATCAGGCGCATTCCTGTCGCCGCTTCCCACAGGTCATAGATCATTTCCCGTTCCCGGAAGATGTAGAAGAAGGGAGTCTGGGCCCCCACATCAGCGAGGAAAGGGCCAAGCCAAAGGAGGTGATTGGCAATGCGGTTCAGCTCCAGCATAATCACTCGGATATACTGGGCGCGCTTGGGCACTTCGATATCAGCAAGCTTTTCGGGGGCATTGACGGTAATCGCTTCATTGAACATCCCTGCGGCATAGTCCCAACGACTCACATAGGGGACGTACATGACATTGGTGCGATTTTCGGCAATTTTTTCCATGCCCCGGTGTAGATAGCCGATGACGGGTTCGCAATCAACGACGTCTTCCCCGTCAAGGGTGACGATCAAGCGCAATACGCCGTGCATGGAGGGGTGGTGAGGCCCCATGTTAATCACCATAGGTTCGGTACGAGTTTCAATTCTTGTCATGGATCCGCAGGTCTTCCGTTATGCTTATTTAAATTAAATCTGGTGATGGGGTTAGATGGTGCGTTCGTGAATTGCGTTTTTCCAATCTCCTGAATCACCGTCGCTTATGAGTGGTGGGTTTTCGGCTGGTTTGACGCTAGGTTTATTTATTCTCTGAACATTATAAAGTTTCGCTTAACCATGACAAGCTTGCCTCCCTTTCGGCGATCGCCTCTCCTGTTACAGGCGTTGACCCACCGCTCCTTTGCCAACGAACAACCAGAGACAATCCAAGATAATGAGCGCCTTGAATTTTTGGGAGATGCGGTGCTCAAGTTCATCATGGGGAAGCTGCTGTATGAGCGTTATCCGGACTTTCAGGAAGGGGAACTGAGCCGACTGCGGGCCAGCTTAGAAAATAATCGCCATCAGTTAGCGGAATTTGCCCAGGCGTTGGGCCTCGATCAGATCTTGCGTCTTGGGAAAGGGGCGGAAAAGGAAGGGGCTAGACAAAACCCGGAAATTTTGAGCAATACCTTTGAGGCGGTCGTCGGGGCTTATTTTTTGGATGCAGGGATCGAAGCGGCGATCGCCTTTGTCGAAACCTTAGTCATTCCCGTGGCTGATCGCCTGGTGCAGCAACCAAGCGATCCCCTGGCCCAAAACTTCAAAGGCCAATTGCAGGAATGGGCCTTGGCCAACCATGGCAAAATTCCAAAATACAAAACCCTAGATGAATCTGGGGCCGATCACGCCAAAACTTTTACGGTGGCCGTTTATCTGCAAGGGCAAGAATGGGGCCGGGGTCAAGCCGCCTCAAAAAAGCAAGCCCAAAAAGTCGCTGCTCAGGTTGCTTTACAAAAATTAATGCCATCATCAGTGCCCACAGACGAGACCCCTGAACCACCAGCAACAGACGATCGGTTTGCCCTCCTCCAAGCCCTTGCCACCCAAATCACCCCACGACAATCCCCTTAATTGAGCCAGAAAATCGCGGCACTTGATCCCAGGCGAAGGTTTGGGTTGGTGTTGCTGCGAAAAATTTCGATACAATATAGTGTGATTTACTTTACAAAACCACACAATTCATTGACGGCGAAACCACTGTGACCCAGTCTCCTTCCGTTGCCCCCGACCATAAACTTGGTTCTACCACCTTGACCCGCTATGACGCCAAGGCGATCGCCAAACATTACCGTTGGCGACCCTGGCAATCCCTGTGGCGTGCCTTTACGATTATTTGGTTATTTGGGTGGTTTTCCCTCAAATTGTGGCTAGACAGCAAACGGGAAGAGGAGCCAGTAACCCGGGTCCGTCGCGCCAACGAATTGCGTGAAATTCTGACCCGCCTAGGGCCGACATTTATCAAAGTGGGGCAAGCCCTTTCGACCCGGCCTGACCTGATTCGTCCCGACTTTCTCGAAGAATTAATCAAGCTCCAAGACCAACTCCCTTCCTTTGATAATGAGATTGCCTTTGCGATCATCGAAAAAGACCTCGGTCGCCCCGTCGATGACGTTTACCAAGAAATTTCCCCCCATCCCGTGGCTGCCGCGAGCTTAGCCCAGGTGTATCGGGCGCGCCTTTATAGCGGTGAAGAAGTTGCGGTTAAGGTACAACGGCCTAAATTACTGCCTGTTTTAACCCTTGATCTGTATTTGATGCGTTTAGGGGCGAGTTTGTTTGCGCCCTATCTTCCCCTCAACTTGGGCCATGACCTGACCTTGATTGTGGATGAATTTGGCACCAAACTTTTCGAAGAAATTGACTACATTAACGAAGGTCGCAACGCCGAGAAATTTGCCGCTAATTTTCGTGATGATCCCACCGTTAAAGTGCCCGCTATTTATTGGGAATATACGAGCCATCGCCTCCTCACTTTGGAGTGGATTCAAGGTTACAAACTCAACGAATTAGACCGCATCCGCGCCGCTGGCCTCGACCCGAACAGAATCATTGAAATTGGTGTGACCACGGGACTGCGACAATTGCTAGAACATGGGTTTTTCCATGCCGATCCCCACCCTGGTAATTTGTTTGCCACCTTTGACGGACGCATGGCTTACATTGACTTCGGCATGATGGATCAGTTGGATAACACCACCAAAGAGACCATTGCTAGTTCCGTCGTGCAGTTGATCAACCAGGATTATCAAACCCTAGCGAAGGACTTTGTGGAATTGGGTTTCCTCGCGCCGAAAACGGATATCCGCCCGATTATTCCGGCCTTAGAAAAGGTATTGGGGAAAGCGGTGGGAGAAAGCGTTGGTGATTTTAACTTTAAGACGATTACCGATGAATTTTCGGCGCTGATGTACGAATATCCGTTCCGGGTACCGGCCAAATTTGCGCTGATTATTCGCTCCCTTGTGACCCAGGAGGGACTGGCCCTGAGTTTGAATCCAGATTTTAAGATTGTTGAAATTTCTTATCCTTATGTTTCTCGGCGTTTGTTAACTGCTGAAACCCCAGAACTACGCCGCAAGTTGTTAGAAGTGCTCTTTAAAGACGGGAAATTCCAGTGGCATCGCCTCGAAAATATGTTGGCGATCGCCCAGGCCGATAATCAGTTTGATATTTTACCCACGGCCCAAATGGGTTTCCAATATTTAATGTCCGAAGAGGGTGCAGAAATCCGGCGGATGATCCTCTTGGCCTTAACGGAAGACGATCGTCTCCACACCGAAGAAGTGCAACGGATCTGGGCACTTCTAAAGGACGAATTTCAACCCCAAAAATTACTGGGGGCTGCCTGGTCAAACCTCCGCCAATTTTCCGGTGAGCGTTTAACGGCTGTTTTACCGAGTTTCGCCCAATCTCGGTCATAATGAAGGCTAGTTAATAAAGTTTTGTTAAAAAGTTCATGGAAGAATATTATTACTACTACATTCCTCAGCCGCCGTTTTTGTTGGTGGGCCTTGGCTTGTTTATTGCCCTAACCAGCGGCCTCGCGTTCCAGAGCACCCTCAAACTTAAAGCACGGGGGATCGTCGCCAACAACGAAAGTATTCGCAAACAATTATCTGTTATTGATTTGCAACTCCCTCTCTTTGGCATTGGTATGGGAATGAGTATTTTTCTTGCCAGTGGTTTAGAAGTCTTTTTTATCCCCGCTTGGTTTGCCTATAGTTTGTCCTTGCCCCTAACCATCGGTACTGTGGGGCTTTTGTGGAAGCAATTGGAGCGGGTCTTTATGATTCTCCGGGAAGGTGGCTCAAAGGCTTTAGAAGTCGATTCTTTTAATATTTTTTAACGCAGACTTAGCACCCAAAATAATCAAATTATCGAGCAATTGCCTCCTTTAGTCCGGGAAAAAATGCACCAGGTTAAATCCTGAAGCTTGTCCCAGCAGTTCAAAGGGAGGCAATTCTTCTTTTAGGGCCGATTGTTCTGTCAAAAGATCTTGGTGAATGAGCCAATATTGATCGCCCACGGGAGCTTCGAGGGTCTGGGGCCGCACAGGGCGATCGCCATAAAAATCTAAACTGGGCCGACTGTAATCAAAGGTCGTAAAAATAACGGCATCTTCTGGGGTTTCCGTCCGAATGATCGCAGCGATGGGTTTGACAGGAAAAGCTTCGTTAATTTCCCAGACCCAAGCCTGGGAGCAAAACAATAGAATTAAGCCGCAGTACATTCCCCCTACCAAAGCATAAAGAGCCTGGGGTCGGGGCCAAAGCCAGGTAGTGACAGCAAACATCCCCCCTAGGGTCAAGGCCATCAAAATCAAGGGGATTTGGGGATCTGTGAAGTAGAGATAAATGCCTCCCCCCAAAGCAGCGATCGCCAACAGCCCAAATAGCCCCCGCAGAAACATCGACTTACGTGGTGGTTTCACCCAGAGCTGTGCTAAATAGTTGCCTAGAGCAAGGGCAACAAAGGGGTAAACAGGCATCACATACCAGGGCAACTTGGTTCCCATCACAGAAATTAACCCCAGATAAAAGATACTGCCCGTCAAAATTAATTTGCTGCTGGACCTTTGGCGGGCCTGCCAAAGGTATTGATAGCTTTGGGGAAGGAAAAATAACCAAGGGGCCGTATATTTTGCAATCTCTAGTAAATAAAACCAGGGGGGCTCTTGGTGACTCTCAACGGTACTGGCAACCCGATCAAACCCTTGATTGAGAAAATGAACCTGAATAAAAGTTGCACCATAATGCTGAATTTGCGCCCCATACCAGAGAAGTACCGGAAAAACTCCTAGGCCCAAACCCAGCCAAATGTAGGGAATTGTAAACACAAACCAGCGGCGATCCCAAATCACAAACAATAGGGCGATCGCCCCTAGGGGAAGCATTAATAACCCTTTGACAAAGGCAATGATACCCAAGCCAAGACCGAAGCCCAGCCCCCAGATGGGGGATTTTTGCGCCTTGAGTAAACACCAGAGACTCAAGATGAGGGCCGTTAAAACCAGACCATCGAGCATCAACAGACGACCATGACGCACTACTGGGAGGAGGGTGAGATAAACTAGCGCACTCCACAAAGCAGGCGATCGCCCCTGGAATAATTGCCGCCCAAGACAGTAAAGGAGAGGCACTCCTAGAGCACTTCCCACAGCCCCCGGTAAGCGACTTGTCCATTCATTAACGCCGCCAAGGGCATAGCTGCTGGCTACCAACCAATCCATTAAGGGAGGCTTCAGCAGATAAGGGGCACCAAATTGGGTGGGATGCAACCAGTTGCCAGTACGGAAAATTTCCCGCGCCACCATTGCCCTGGTGCCTTCATCCCAATCTCGTAGGGGCATATTTCCCAGATTCAGGCAAAACAAAAAAAGGGCCGCCAGACTTAAGCCGAGAATAATTTGGCGATCGCCAAGGGCTTGACCCCAACCTTCCCAACAGCACTTGCTATGGCTCATGAAGAAGTTTTTGTTTTACGGCTGGTAGTTTTCTTTGCCGCTGTTTTTTTCGTGGTGCTCTTTTTCTTGGAGGTTGAACGTTTCTTGGTTGCTTTGCTACCGGCTTTTTCCGCGATCAGCTCGAGGGCTTTTTCGAGGGTGATTGTTTCTACCGTTTCTCCTTCTGGCAAACCTGCATTAACTTTCAGGTGATTCACGTAAATGCCGTAGGGGCCTTCGTAAACATTAACTGGCTCGTTATCAGCAGGATGTTGCCCTAATTCCTTGAGGGGAGTCTTTGTTTTACCCCGGCCGCGGGAACGTTTAGGTTGCGCTAACAGTTCCATCGCCCGTTCAAAGTCGATCGCAAAAAGATTGTCTTCTTTTTTGAGAGAGCGGTAATCTTTGCCTTCTTTCCCTTGGTCGTGGACAACGTAGGGGCCAAAGCGACCGAGGCCCACTTTGACGGGTTTGCCAGTTTCGGGATGTTCCCCCAATAGGCGCGGTAACGCTAATAGATCCACCGCCATTTGTAGAGTGAGTTCTTCGGGTTTAACGGTTTTGGGGAGGGAAGCACGCTTGGGCTTTTTCTTTTCTTCGGTGACTTCGCCCAGTTGGACGTAGGGGCCATAGCTGCCGACGAGTAAATAGATCGGATCGCCTGTTTCAGGGTGCGTCCCCAATTGTTCGGGGCCTTCGGTTTTTTGTTTGAGGATTGTTTCGACTTGCTCAGGATCGAGATCAGCGGGGGTTAAGTCCGCTGGTAGGGAAGCAGTGATTGTTTCTTCGCCGTTAGCTGCCTCAATGTAGGGGCCAAAGCGGCCGATTTTAACTTTGACGGGGAGATTTTCGATGGCGATCGCCTTTGCGGTGGCCGGATCAATATTTTCTTCACGCACTTTGACTTGGGTGCCTAGGCCATCATCTCCGAGGTAGAAATTCTTCAGATAGGGTAACCATTGGGCTTTCCCGGTGGCAATTTCATCGAGGGTCTGCTCCATTTGGGAGGTGAAATCTGTATCTACTAAGTTAGGAAAATGTTCCTCCAGAAGAGCCGTCACCGCAAAGGCAGTAAAGGTAGGGGTTAATGCCTTGTCACGAATTTGGACATAACCGCGATCAACAATGGTGCCGATGATTGTGGCGTAGGTACTGGGGCGACCAATACCTTTACTTTCAAGAGCTTTGACCAAACTGGCCTCGGTATAACGGGCCGGGGGTTGGGTATTGTGATCGACTTCCTCTAATTTTTTGCAGGTGGGCTGATCGCCTTCCTTGAGATCAGGGAGCACCACTTCTTGGTTTTCGAGGGCGGCATCGGGATCATCAGACCCTTCCACATAGGCCCGGAAAAAACCCGGAAAATCAATGCGTTTACCAGCGGAGCGAAACTCGGCATCATCGACTTTAAGAATGACCGACAATTGGGTGAGACGGGCATCGGCCATCTGACAGGCAACGGTTCGTTTCCAAATGAGGTCATAGAGGGCTAACTCCCGACCACTAAGGCCGGTTTCCTGGGGCGTACGAAAGCTGTTGCCCGCGGGCCGGATCGCTTCGTGGGCTTCCTGGGCACCTTTGCTCTTGGTTTTGTATTGGCGCACCTTGGGGCTGAGGTATTCTTTGCCGTATTTTTCTTCAACACAACTACGCGCCGCGGCGATCGCCTGTTCCGAGAGATGCACCGAATCCGTCCGCATGTAGGTAATGTAGCCCTCTTCGTAGAGCTTCTGGGCAGTGCGCATGGTGTCCCGCGCCGAAATACCGAGTTTGCGGTTCGCTTCCTGTTGCAGAGTAGAGGTGGTGAAGGGGGCAGAGGGTTTGCGGGTGCTGGGTTTCTCCTCGGTTTTGCTCACCGTCCAAGGTTGATCTTTGAGACGATCCTTGAGGGCGATCGCCTCTGCTTGGGAGAGAACAACGACCTTTTTGCCCTTGCTGAGTTTCCCCGTTGCCGCATCAAAATCACTCCCTGAGGCCAGCTTTTTACCGCCGAGGGTGATTAATTTCGCCTCAAATTTCGATTTTTTCTGGAGCAGTTCTGCCTTGAGATCCCAATAATTGGCCGATTGGAAAGCTTGCCGTTCCCGTTCCCGTTGCACCAATAAACGCACCGATACCGACTGTACTCGTCCCGCTGAGAGACCCTTGGCAATTTTGCGCCAGAGCAAAGGAGAAAGGGTATAGCCCACTAAACGGTCTAAAATGCGGCGGGTTTCCTGGGCATGGACAAGATTTTCGTCAATTTCCCGACAGTTAGTTAAAGCCTTTTGGATGGCTTCTTGGGTAATCTCATGGAAGACCATCCGTTTAATCGGCACCTTGGGTTTAAGCACTTCCAGCAAATGCCAGCTAATACTTTCCCCTTCGCGGTCTTCGTCCGTCGCCAGAATTAACTCGTCGGCTTCTTTGAGGGCTTGCTTGAGTTCGGTAACGACTTTCTTTTTTTTCTTCGGCACGATGTAGAGGGGCGCGAAGTTGTTTTCCACGTTGACCCCAAGCTGGGACCAAGGCTGTCCTTTTTGATCCTTGGGGATTTCCTCCGCCGAGGAGGGCAAATCGCGGATATGGCCCATGGATGCCGTCACATGATACCCCTTCGGTAAATAGTTCCGAATGGTGCGGGCTTTAGTCGGGGATTCAACAATGACAAGGGTAGACATGGGCTGTCAAAAAAAGTGAGGGTTTAGGTGTTTAGGCTTCTGATATACCTTACATATCTAATCAATGGCCCATAAGCCCCTGTTTCGTCAAGGATTAAATTTTTCTAAGTCTCCGGGATAGAACTGGAAATACAGGCGTTTGCCCTATTTTTCATGGCTTTGTTTAACGGCAACGGGTTGAAATCCCCGTCCTTTGGGGCGTACCATGGGTTGATACATCTTGACCACTGCATCCCAAAGCGCAAACTTAAGCGCAGCGGGTCGTGTCCCAAGAAAAAGTATTGGGTCTGGGGAACCCGGACGCCTGCCTGTGGAGGCAATGTAAGACCGAAGGAACGACTAAGATCTAGAGGCCATTGCCGTCGAATCAGGAAGCCCCTTCCGTTTACGGTGGGGTAGTTCACTGGAAGTTGGTTCACTAAGCCGAAGAGCAAAGATGGATTTTTCAAGCACTGTGGCAAGCCAGTTATACACTGGGGCAATTCTGCCGGAAAGTATCGTTATTTTGACCCTCATCGTCGTCTTGGTGGGGGATTTAATTGTCGGGCGCACCCGTTCGGGTTGGATTCCCTACGCGGCGATCGCCGGACTGTTGGGGTCAGTATTCGCCTTATACCTGGGTTGGGATAACCCTCATCCCGTTGCATTTTTGGGGGCATTTAACAGCGATAACCTCAGTATTTTATTCCGGGGCATCATTGTCCTGTCTACGGCCTTCACGATCATGATGTCGGTGCGTTATGTCGAACGTTCCGGCACCGCCCTCTCTGAATTTATCTGCATCTTGCTCACGGCCACATTGGGGGGGATGTTCCTCTCTGGGGCAAATGAGTTGGTGATGATTTTTGTCTCCCTCGAAATGCTCAGTATCTCGTCTTATTTATTGACGGGTTATATGAAACGAGACCCCCGTTCCAATGAGGCCGCCCTCAAGTATTTGTTAATCGGTGCTGCCAGCTCTGCCATTTTCCTCTATGGTGTGTCTTTGCTCTATGGCCTATCGGGTGGCAAAACAATCTTGTCGGAAATTGCCGTTGGCTTTACAGATCCCCAGGGGGGACAATCCCTCGCCTTGGCGATCGCCCTAGTGTTTGCGATCGCCGGGATCGCCTTTAAGATTTCAGCAGTACCGTTCCACCAATGGACCCCTGACGTTTACGAGGGTTCACCCACCCCCGTTGTTGCCTTCCTCTCAGTCGGATCTAAAGCGGCCGGTTTTGCCCTGGCGATTCGTTTGTTAGTGACTGTCTTCAACCCCGTGAGCGAAGAATGGCACTTCATTTTTACGGCGCTCGCGATCCTCAGTATGGTCTTGGGGAACGTAGTTGCCCTGGCGCAAACCAGTATGAAGCGGATGCTCGCCTATTCTTCCATTGCCCAGGCGGGTTTTGTGATGATTGGCCTCGTTGCCGGAACTGATGCGGGCTACTCCAGCGTAATTTTCTATCTGCTGGTGTATCTGTTCATGAACCTCGGCGCGTTTACCTGTGTGATTCTCTTCTCCCTCCGGACTGGCACAGACCAAATCGCGGAGTACGCGGGACTTTACCAAAAAGATCCGTTACTAACCCTCGGCCTCAGTGTTTGTCTATTATCCCTTGGGGGAATTCCACCATTGGCTGGGTTCTTCGGGAAAATTTATCTGTTCTGGGCTGGCTGGCAAGCGGGACTCTATGGTCTAGTGCTGTTGGGTTTGATCACCAGTGTGATTTCGATCTATTACTATATCCGCGTCATCAAGATGATGGTGGTCAAAGAGCCCCAGGAAATGTCTGATTCTGTGCGTAATTATCCGGCTGTGACTTGGACTGCTGTAGGGATGAAGCCCTTACAAGTGGGTCTGGTGCTATCAGTGATTATCACCTCTTTGGCAGGGATTCTCTCGAATCCGTTGTTTGTGATTGCGGATCAATCTGTGACCAGTACCCCAATGTTGCAAGCAGCGAATCATCCCACGGAACAGGTCGTTGCCCAAGTAGAAAGTGAAATGGTTGAAGTGGCGATCGCCGATCATTAAGCCACAGCAAAACAACATTTACAGTTCAAGATCATCACCCTCTGCCGAAATTGGTGGGGGGTTTTGATTAGCATGGGAAAAGAATTCCGCTAGGAAAACGACATGACCCGTACAGTTTTGATCGGTTGTCAACGATTTTGGGAAGTCGCTCGAAGATATTTGATGATTACTAAGAGTCAAAAAATGATGGATAAAAGATATATTGCCTAGCTGATGCTTACTTGTAAATCACATAATTTGAAACTTAGCTGAGATGCTTAGGCAAAAGTAGGTACCAGAACATTACAATATTTTCTGACCAAATACGACAAGGTTATAATAAGAGATATAAGGATCACGACGCGATTTACGCTTTTACTTCTGTGAGAGACAAGTATAGCTAAGTATACTCACAGATAATTTGTCACATAAAAATCATGCTGTTCCAGATTAGAGATATAGTCGTTTTTGAATGTTCTCGATCAAAGGCACAAGCAACTAGCAAGCTTGGAATTGTTAGCGAGTGACCTAAGTCAAAATCCAAGAAGTAAAGTTGTCATTTCTTACTTCTTTGCGTGACCAATCATCTCATTGCAGATTTTGAGTAATATCCATAAAAAAAGGAGAAACTAATGGGCATGCAAATAGGTTTATGGATCGATCATCGGCAGGCTATTGTGGTCTCCATTACAGACCAAGGGGAAGAGCTAGGACTAATAATATCTCAGGTAGAAAAACAGCTCCGTCGTTCCGGGGATGCACCACTGAGTGGTGCCTATGAATCTCAGCAAGTACCAAAAAGTGATAGTCGTCAAAAGGCTTTAACAGGACATTTGAACATGTATTATGATGCTGTTATCGCATCTATTCGTGATGCAGAGTCTGTTTTGATATTTGGTCCTGGTGAAGCAAAGGGTGAGCTAAAAAAACGTCTTGAAAAAAATAATCTTAATGGACGCATTGTCGGCATTGAAACGACGGACAAGATGACGGATCGTCAAATTGCGGCAAAGGTTCGGCAACATTTTGGCAAGTAGCATTCGACAATAGAATTAGGGTTGAGAAAGAAACTCTGGAGATACTCTTCAAGAGGACGCAGAAAAAATGGAAATCATGATGCTGTGCTTTAAGGCTCCAGAAATCGCTAAGATGAGGGGCGATCGCCTTTTATTCTTGTTAAACTGCCTTAAAAACTATGGATCTAAAATCCCTGATTCGTGACATCCCCGATTTCCCCAAACCTGGCATCCTTTTCCGCGACATTACCACCCTCCTCAATCACCCCGAAGGAATGCGCTATACCATGGACGCCCTGGTGCAACTCTGCCTTGAAGCAAACCTCAAGCCTAATCATGTGGTGGGGATGGAGTCTAGGGGGTTTATCTTTGGGCCAACCCTCGCCTATAACCTCAATGCTGGCTTTGTTCCCGTGCGTAAACCAGGCAAACTCCCTGCCGCCGTCCACACCGTCGAATACGAACTCGAATACGGCACCGACACCCTCGAAATTCACCAGGATGCCGTGGGGCCTGGGGACAAAATTGTCATCGTCGATGACCTCATCGCCACCGGGGGCACCGCCAAAGCCACTGCTGAACTGCTAAAAAAAATTGGCTGTGACATTATTGGCTTTGTGTTTATCGTCGAACTGCTAGATCTCAAGGGCCGTGATCGCCTGCCAGACGCCCCTGTGCTTTCCCTCATACAATACTAGGCATGATTTGGAAAACTCGATTTAACCCCAAATGAGCATTCGTAATCCCCTGACGATCTTCGACCGAGAAACAATTCTTTATGTTTTGAAGCGCCTGCTCCAGGCGATCTTTACTCTGTTTTTGGCTTCAATCCTGAGCTTTGTGATCATCCAACTGGCTCCAGGGGATTACCTTGATGCCCTCAGGCAAAACCCCAAGATGACCGAAGAGACACTCTTAGATCTCCAAAGTCGTTTTGGCCTCGATCAACCGATTCTGACCCAATATGGCCGTTGGTTGTGGCGGGTGGTACGCTACTTCGATTTTGGCATTAGTTTTGAGTCTTTCCGGCCTGTCCACGAGCTGCTCCTAGAACGGATGCCTGCGACTCTGCTCCTAGCGATTACGTCAATTGTCGGCACCTGGGCGATCGCCATTCCTTTGGGGATTCTCAGTGCCGTGAAGCAAAATACCGTCCTCGATAAATTTTTGCGGGTGATCAGTTACCTCGGCCAGGGTTTGCCTAGCTTTATCACAGCCCTGGCGTTGCTGATGGTGGCCCAACAGGTTTCCCCTTTGCTCCCGGTGGGGGGCATGACCAGTATTAATTTCGTGGATCTCCCCTGGTACAGCAAAATTCTAGATATTGGCTGGCATATGATCCTGCCCACCATCGCCCTGAGCTTAACGGGCTTTGCGGGGCTGCAACGGCTCACCCGGGGGCAACTTCTGGATGTATTGCGGCAAGATTATATTCAAACGGCACGGGCCAAGGGCTTACCAGAAAATCGGGTGATCTATGTCCATGCCCTACGCAATGCGATCAACCCCCTGATTACCCTGCTGGGCTTTGAATTTGCCAGTCTCTTAAGTGGATCGTTTATTTCTGAATTTTTCTTTAATTGGCCTGGCCTAGGGACATTAACTTTACAAGCGGTGCAATCCCAGGATTTATATTTAGTCATGGCGGCCCTGATGATGAGTGCAACCATGCTCATTGTGGGCAACCTCCTGGCGGATTTGATGTTAAAGTTTGCCGACCCTCGCATTAGTTTGAATGATTTAAAGTAACTATTTTCCCGTTATTCCACCGGAGCAAAGATTTATAACTAAGGCTCCCCCGTTGAGGTTTCTTTTCCTAGAGTAGAGAAAAAGACGGGGGACTTATTTTATGGTGCGTTGGCTGAAGCGTTTCTTGCGGAATTTTGTCCGTAAATCGACCCATGTCCGTCAGGAGCCACTCAATAAAGTTAGTATTGTGATCCTGATTTTGATCGACATTTTTGTGTTGATTAATGTATTTCAAGGCATTGATAATGTTGGCAACTGGCCTCTGTCGCCCCAGGAACGGTATCCTTGCTACCGCGTTTATCAGACCTATCAAAATAACGATAACTCTGATAAAGACTTCACTTGGGTGATGGAAATGCTGGGGGATTATCCTTCCCAGACGATTCAACCCGTCGAAACAGAAGGACGTTTGGGGGAAGTTTCTGGCCAGTGCGATCGCCTCTTGGCCCTCACACCAACGGTAAAAAACCCTGAAACTCTGGCTTTATCCCAGGATATTCAAAATCTACAGACCCAAATCAATGAAGTCAATCAACGCATTGCTACCTACAAAGCGCAATATGATTCGACGCTTTTAGAAGAAATTGCGGGGCAAGATCCGAGTCAATCGATCAATGAAACAGCGGCAGCCCAAACAAAGGCAGACATTGAGGCCGCCGAGGCCCAAAAAGCAGCCCTAACTGAAACCCTAGACAGTAAAAAAGCTGAGCTTCTCAGTCAATCAGAGGTACAAGCCTACTTAACCGCCATCGGCGATCGCCAATTTTTTGCCTCCCTGAAACAGGATTTTGAGCGGGCCGAATTTTGGCATCCCAATCGGCAATTCTTTTTGCAGACCCTTTTCCTATTACCACTGATCCTCATTGGCTATTTTTGGCATCGTCAGGCGGTAGATCGACACCGGGGAACCCAGGCGCTTTTAAGTTGGCATTTATTACTTATTTTCCTGATCCCCCTCCTGATTAAAATCCTCCAATTTATCCAGTTTGGCAATCTGGTGCGGGCAATTTTTGATGTTTTGATTGCGATTTTTGGCGGCTTAGTTTTTATTTCTAGCTATCTACTAATTCTGATTATTCCGCTGTTGGGCTTTGGCTTGATTAAGTTTCTCCAGCGGTTTGTTTTTAATCCCAAGGTTCAGGCGAAAAGTCGCATCCAAAAACAGCGCTGCATTCAATGTAGTAGTCACCTCCGCAAAGGAGACCAATTTTGTCCTTTTTGTGGGTTTGACCAATGGATTAGCTGCCCAAACTGTGCCGCAAAAACTTACAAATACACCGAATTTTGCCGCCAGTGCGGTATCGATTTATCAGATTCTCTGCCCCAGTAGCTCAAAAATTATTCAGGGCGCTCTAGGTTTTCTGGGAGATCAATGAATACACGGTCTTCTGGGGTAACGCCCCGGACAATTTGGGTGCGATCGCCGACGGTAGCCCCAATGATCACAGGCTTAAATTGGGGGGTGTTATTGGCATCGGGAATGAGTACCCCAGTTTCGCCATTTTCTGTGGCGATCGCCACCGTGGGCACAGTCATCACATTGGTTAAATTTTGGCCGATGAAAGTAACGTCGGTATTCATCTTCGAGCGTAAAAACTCCCGACCCGACAACAGGGCAATGCGTACCTCAAAAGAAGTGACATTATTTTCCACAATCGCCTCTGGGGCCACCAATAGCACTCGCCCCCGGAACACCTGGGAAGGATCTGCATCAGCGACAATTTCCACATCCTGGCCCGGTTCAATCTGCTGAATATCTACTTCTGGCACCTTGGCAACCACCTCCAAACCCCGTGCCAGGGCCAGAATCGACGAAGAAGTGGCAGAGGCGGTGCTCGAAGCGGAAGTGGTTGGCGTCACAAAGGCCCCCTCGGTGGCGAATTTTTGGGTGATTACCCCATCAAAGGGCGCCCGAATAATCGTGTCTTGAAACTGTACCGATGCGATTTGCCGCTGGGCTTGGGCTTGTTCGAGAGCTGCCGTTAGTTGAGTGAGTTGGGGTTCGGTGTTGCGTTCGAGGCGATCTAGGGTTACTTTGGCCTCGACGGTGGCAGCGGTAAGGGCTTCGAGTTCGGGATTGGCGGTATTTCTGACCTGGGCTAACCGTTGCTGGGCTTCAAAGAAGCGAGCATTGGCGTTGTCAAATTCGTTGCGGACATCGTCATAGGTTTCCTGGGCGATCGCCCCACTGTCGAGGAGCGTCTCAAAGCGTTGGACTTTATCCTGAGTACGTTGGAGATTAGCCTGGGCTGCCGCCAGTTGCGCGTTGGCTTGGTCGATGTCCTTGGGGATGCGTTGTTCCGCCTGCTGGAGTTGGGCCTGGGTGCGGATGTAGCGAGCACGGGCCTCTTCGATTTCTCCTTGGATGCGGGTTTCTGTGGCCCGGAGTTCGGCAATGCGCTGTTTAATCAGTGACTCGGTGCGAATCCCCTCGGCATACAGCTCACTATTGTCCATAATTGCCAGTTCTTGGCCTTCGGTGACGGTATCACCCTGTTCGACGAGCAATTGCGCTAGACGACCGGGGGTTTTGGGGCTGATGTTGACGCTCTGGATGGGTTCAACAATGCCGTTGGCCTCAATGCGTACCGCTAAATTCTCTACTTCAACCGGAACGGTGAGGGCCACGAGTTGTTCTTCACTCACCCCTTCTCGGCGATCGCCAAATATTCTGGCCACCGGCAGACCAATGAGTAGTACCCCACCAGCTAAGGCAACCAAAGACAAAACAACTTTTTTCGGGGTGACAAGGGCACCAATCATAGGAATTTTTGCGGGGGGTTGGGTAAATAGGACTAATCCGTAGTCTACTGTAATCCTCAAAAATTGAAATAGCCCCTAGTAGGGAATCTTTTTACAATGGTTTTACGTCAATTGCGGGGGAAAGTCGCTAGACTTGATTTTAAGAATCGTTGTTTCGTGAAGAGTTGAACCGTGCCTAAACATCGTTGGTTAGTTGCCCTTGGAGCCTGTATTAGTGTGTTGTCGATGGGAAGTCCTGTGCGATCGCAGGCGGTACTCCCCCTAAGGCGAGATTTTGACCAGGACCAAATGGAACAACAGGGGCTCATGCTTATTGAAGATGCAATTCAGCTTTCCCGTTTCCAACAGTATGAATGGGCGATTCCCCGGGCAAAACTCGCCACCCAACTGGTACCAGAACGTTTTGAAGCCTGGTATATCCTTGGCACTCTTTTAGTACAAGAGCGAGACCTTGATGCCGGGATTCAAGCCCTCACCACCGCAAAACGACTCAACCCCCGCGAAAGTGGCGTCCATAGTATTTTAGGCTCGGCCTATTTCCAGCAGGGAGACTACGAAGGGGCGCTCCGGTCTCTGAAAACAGCTACCCAGCTTGGCGATAATTCCATTGAAACCCTTTTTGATCTTGGCAATACCCAATACAAGCTCAAGCAATATGACGCGGCGATCGCCACCTACAACCAAGCCGTTGCCATCGATGCCACCTTTTGGCCGGGAATTAATAACATTGGCTTGATTCAGTACGAGCAGGGCAAAGTTGATGCGGCCATTGACAGTTGGCAAAAGGCGATCGCCCTCGACCCCACCGCCGCAGAACCCCAACTCGCCGTTGCGGTGGCTACCTACACCAAAGGCGATCGCGCGAAGGGCTTAGAACTAACCCGCAGCGCCCTGGATCTCGATGGTCGCTATGGCGAAATTGATTTCCTTATCGAAAACCTCTGGGGTGAAAAGTTGATCCAGGCCACCCAGGCTGTGTTTGATACGCCAACCGTCCAAGCTTTTTTCACAGAACTCGACCGCCGGGCATTTCAACCGGAGATGGAACCCTAGGGACAAGGGTGCGATACCATAAGCATCACTTGCTTCTCTGTTGATGGGAAAACATTGCCGTGGCCCAGGTTCTACTTAACGATATTCACAAATCCTTTGCGGATCGCTCCACCGGGAAAATGACCGCCGTCTTGCGAGGGATTAACCTCCAAATTCAGGCCGGTGAATTCATGGTGCTGGTGGGGGCCTCAGGCTGTGGCAAAAGCACATTACTGCGCCTCATTGCGGGCCTCGAAACGGTGACAACGGGACAAATTGCCATTGGCGATCGCCCGGTTAATGATCTCCCGTCTAAACAGCGCGACATTGCCATGGTGTTCCAAAATTACGCCCTGTATCCCCACCTCAATGTCTATGACAACATTGCCTTTGGGTTGCGGCGGATGCCTACAGCAGAAACCAAAAGCCATTGGCTGCAAAATACCTGGCGGGGCGTCACCAGACCACTCCCGCAATCCCTGCGTTATCAACCGACTGCCGAATTACAAATTCGCCAAAAGGTACAGCAGGTCGCCCAACTGCTGCAAATTGATCATCTTCTGACGCGGCTCCCGAAACAATTGTCCGGCGGCCAAAAACAACGGGTCGCTCTGGGGCGGGCGATCGCCCGTAATCCCCAGGTTTTTCTCATGGACGAACCCCTTTCTAATTTGGATGCGGCCCTCCGCAGTGAAACCCGCGCTCAGATCGTCCAACTCCAACGTCAACTGGGGATCACCACCATCTACGTGACCCATGACCAAACCGAAGCAATGACCATGGGCGATCGCATTGCGGTGATGCACCAAGGGGAAATTCTCCAGGTGGCCCCACCCCTTGAGGTCTACAACCGCCCGGTAAATCGCTTTGTGGCGGAATTTATTGGCTCTCCACCGATGAACTTTCTGCCCGTGCAGGTGACCACTGAGAGTGTCATTGAACATCCCCAATTTCGCTTTCCTATCCCAGAAGGTTGGCGGCCCTTACTCCAGCCCTACCAGGGGCGATCGCTCCTCCTCGGCATCCGACCCGAACACCTCAGCCTCAGCACCGCCGCCCCCCAAAACCTTGAAGTGGCCATTGATCTTGTCGAAGCCCTTGGCAATGAGACCTTTCTCTCAGCCCACCCCGTTGACTTGCCGCTGCTGAATCTCAAGGTGCGCATT
This sequence comes from Picosynechococcus sp. PCC 7003, assembly GCF_001693255.1. Lineage (NCBI taxonomy): Bacteria > Bacillati > Cyanobacteriota > Cyanophyceae > Chroococcales > Geminocystaceae > Picosynechococcus > Picosynechococcus sp. PCC 7003. The sequence goes on along the minus strand of NZ_CP016474.1, from coordinate 2,460,042 downwards.
CCCCCCAAGGCGAAGGTGATCCCCCAGGAAAAAGTTTGGCTGGCCTTTGATCGAGAACAACTCCACTTTTTTGATCCAGAGACGGAATTTAGCCTCGGCCAACCCCACCCCAAGGGTGAAGCGGAACAACTGATCCGTTAAACTTTGGGATGTTGAGTCGTGTGGCGATCGCCCCAGCACCGTATGAATGAACTGCTGACCAAAATTCAACACACCACGCGCCACGCCAAACAGGTAGGGGCGCTTCACTCCCTAACCACGGCCCAGGAAGTGATTGTTGACCATGGAATTCCTTTTGTGGTGCGCATTTTAGAGCAACTCGACCGCAAGGAAAATTACCAAGCAAAGCAAGAAAAAGCGAAAGTGAATCCTTTTTTGCCCTACGAGCAGGATTTATTTGTTTGTGATCTGACGCCCCACCATGTCTGTCTGCTGAATAAATTCAACGTCGTCGATCACCACATTTTGATTATTACCCGGGAGTTTCAGCCCCAGGAAACTTGGTTAATGGAGGCGGATTTTACCGCCCTGGCCCATTGTCTCCAACGCCTTGATGGGCTGGCTTTTTATAATGCCGGGGCGATCGCCGGGGCGAGTCAACCCCACAAACATCTGCAATTGATTCCCTTCCAGAGCAATGGGGAGACTTTTGCGGTGCCCATCGACCAAGTGCTGTCCCACCTTAAGGAAGATATGCAGCCCCAGCAGATTTCCCTCTTTCCTTTTGTGCATGGCATTGTGCCGCTGCCCCAGGATTACGACGGCAAAATTTTGTTCGATTGTTACCGTGCCCTGCTGCGTTTCCTCCGCTTTATTGACGGGCCGTTCAACCCCGGTTGGCAAACCCAAGCCTACAATCTGCTTGTCACTCGCCGTTGGATGTTGCTGGTGCAACGGGCCCAGGATCAGTATGAAAAAATTCCGGTGAATTCCTTGGGTTTTGCAGGAGCTTTATTGGTGCGCAATCAGATGCAGTTGAGCTTGCTGAAAAAATTAACCCCCCTGCAATTGTTAGCCTCAGTGGCGGCACGGGGGGATTTATCACAAAGGGCGATCACCCCATTTGAATAAGCAAAAAACTAACTACGTGGGCTGTACCAAATCATCCAGGGAAGCCGTGGGCTGGTTGTACATGGCCTGGAGCACAAGGGCTGGATCGATATACTTGCCTGCATGTTTTAAACCCCAATGGAGATGGGGGCCAGTGGTGCGTCCAGTCATGCCAACACGACCAATGCGAGTGCCAGCGCTCACTTCCTGACCAAGCCAAAGCTGAATGCCACCGTTGCGATCCATGAGGAAAGTCCCTTGACCAGAGGAAGAAACATAGCCACTGAGGTGACAGTAGATATGTTCCCAATCACCGGATTTAATTTGGATCATTGTGCCGCAGGCGGTGTTATCCGAGAGGCCCACAACTTTACCACTCCACCAGTTACGGATGTAACTTCCGAGGGGGGCGGCAATGTCTAAGCCTTGGTGAAATTGGCGTTGGCCACTGGTGGGAGAAGTGCGGTAGCCAAACCCAGATGTGTAGCTTTGGAAATTTTCGACGGGAAAGGAAGCCTGACGCCAACTGTTGTTGATACTAATGCGGGTTTGGGCCTGGGCGATCGCCAGGGGCGTTGATTGGGGCTGAGGCAGGAGATTAAACCCCAACACAAGGGCCAAAGTCACAACTCCCAGCAGGATTGGTTTAATCCAGCGGCGAGCGCGACGAAGATAAAACTGTAGGTTAAGCATTTACATCAAAGCCTAAAATCCATGGTAAGGGGATGTCCCAGACAAAAAAGATCATGTTGACAAACCATTGTAAGTCTAGTCTTTAGTCTGCGCACTTTTGTTTCACAGATTTTTGACCCGCACCACTGCTGGCACGACATTTTTTAAGATTGTTTTTCTGGCTGGGAACTCACCAAATTTGGTTCTACCGTCGGGAAAAGGGCCGATTCTGTTCCCGAAATCGCCGCATGATGTTCATAAAGCTCCACAGGGGGCGTCGTGTGTTCTTCAAGATCAGCCTGGGGATCGCCTGCCGGGAGCCATTTTAAGAAGACCAGGGGTAGTAGGGTCGTCAGATTTGTGATGGTGACTAAAAGCCAAAGCCGGTCAAAATTGGTTTCTGTCACCCCGAGCCATTGGGTGAGGAGGGCACCCAACTCATGGGAGAGCAAACCCGCCAGGTTCCAACTCGACATCAACAGGGCAAACATAGTCGCCTCGACACCGGGCGGACAAAGACGCGCCGATAGCACCAGAATGGGCATCAGGGCAATTTCGCCAGTCACGGTCAAAATCAAGTTGTCCCCCAAGCTAAACCAGCGATCGTCAATGCCCAGGGCACGGTTGGCATGGGTTACGAGAATGAGGGTAGTAAAACCAAGCACAGCGGAAATGACAGTACTCCAACCCAACATTTTTCGGAACGAAACTTGCTTGAGATATTTTTGGTAGATGGCGATGCCTGCCAGGGCCGCAAAGCTAGTGACTAAGCGCACCCGCCCTAAAAATTCGGGGTTAAAGTCCAGCTCGTTGGTGACAAAAAAGAAAAAGGCAGAGTCTGCGCTGGGGGTTGCTTGCCAGAGGAAAACAAAGGCCGTGGGCAACAGAATTTTTTTCTGCCGTACTGCTCCCCAGAGGGTTTTCATCTGGTTGCCAATATTATCTGTGGTGGCTTTGATGGATATGGCTTCACGGGGTTGCTCAATAATTAACAAGGCGATCGCCGATACCAACAACGGAAAAATGGCCGTAATCCCAAACACAACCCGGGTACTAAACTGCTCTAGTAACCAGCCGCTCAGATAGGCCGTTGTCAAACTCCCTACCGCCGCCACAGCCCAGGTTAAGGATTGGAGCGAGCCCACCTTATCTAAAGATTCAGCCCGGGCGCGTTCGACCACCACCGAATCAACAATCACATCACTAATCGCCACAGAGATGGAACTCAAGACAATCATCGTCGCGGCCAACCAAGGCGCTTGGACAATGGTTGCCATTGCCGCCCAAGCACCACAACCGAGCAAGCCCGCCAAAATGAGGTAGGAGCGGCGTCGATACCCAAAGATCGGAAAGCCATCCGACAAAAAGCCGAAGAGGGGCTTCACGACCCAGGGAAATGCCGCCAGGCCTGTGAGGGCCGCCACTTCTGCCGGGGTCAGGCCGAGGTCATCTTTGAGGAAAAAGCTCACCGCAAGCCGCGAGAGATTGAGAATCCCCTGGACGAAATAGACCGTCAGCAGGGCAAACAACTCTGGGGTGACAGCATGGCCGAAGAGGGTTGGTTTTTTGAGATTGTCGAGAAAGGTCATCAAGGGAACGCTTATGATGAAGTTTTGTAAAGTCTTTTCTCAGTATAGACAACCTTTTCTGAAATCTGTTTAGCGTAAACCGCACCCTAAGCGATTAAATTCGGCTTTGGTTTCTTCTGATAGAGGGTGTGTGGTCAAGGTTTTCAGCAGGGCAAAGGGGACGGTAATGTGGTCTGCCCCGGAGACCATCGCGTAGGTAATTTCAGCGGCGGATTTGAGGCTTGCGGCCAGGATCGTGGTTTCACTCCCTTGTAACAGAGCTTTCATGGAGCGGAGGAGGGCACCACCATCACCCTGGAGGTTCGTGGCACGGTTCACATAGGCGATCGCATATTTGGCGCCACCTTCTGCCGCAATTAACGCCTGGGTCGGTTGATAGATGGCGGTGACAGAGCAGCTAATTTCTGGGGCGAGCCTGGGCAAAGCTTGAAAGCCGTTGAAGGTAGCGGGAATTTTGAGCACAAGTTTATCGCCAATGATTTCCCGCGCCCGGTGGGCCTCGCGGATCATACCCTCATAGTCTTCACTGACTAACTGGTAATACAGTTCTCCGGGAGTGATGGCTGCCAGGGTTTTTAGGGTCACTTCCGGGGGCGCGTCACTTTTGGCCAGGAGGGTGGGATTGGTCGTAATGCCTTTGACCCAACCCCAGGCCATGGCCTCGGTGGCTTCGGTGGCGATCGCCGAATCTAAATAAATCATGGGCGCTGTTGTAACTTCCCCTTGAGCCTAGCCAATACTGGCGAGGGTATCAATATTCTCTGTGGCCATGTCCTTGCAGGTGCGTTTAATCAGGCCCGTCAACACTTTGCCGGGGCCAATTTCTACTGCCTCTGCGACTTCTAGGGCGCTCAACTGCTGCATAATTTCGAGCCAGCGCACAGAACCCGTCATTTGCTTTTGGAGTCGAGCTTTGAGGGTGGCTGCCTGGGTTTCTGGTTGGGGATCGACATTAGACAGTACGGGGATTCTAGCATCAGAAAATTCAACGGCAGCCAGGACTGCTTCAAATTGGGCAGCGGCTTCGGCCATAAACGGAGAATGGAACGCCCCGGAAACATTTAGGGCGATCGCCCGTTTGGTTTTGACGCCATTCATAATCGCATCAACGGCTTCTGGGGTACCAGAGATGACCACCTGCTGTTCGCTGTTGTCGTTGGCGAGGGTGACGCCTTCGGTCGCCGCAATTTTTTCTAGCAATTCGGTGCGGTCAAACTTCATTAGGGCCGCCATTTTTCCCCCAGAAGCTTGATCCATCAGTTGGGCGCGCTTTTGGACTAATTGCAAACCAGCGGCGAAATCATAGACCCCAGCCGCATAGAGGGCGGAATATTCACCGAGGCTATGGCCCGCCACAAAGTCCACTTGAGAGGCTTTTTCCCGGTAAAGATCACAGAGAATTGCCTCCAGTACATAGAGACAGGGTTGGGTGTAAAGGGTGCGGGAGAGGATTGTTTCGTCTCCCTGGCATTTTTCCAAAATCGACCAGCCGAGGATCGCCTCTGCCTCGGCAAATCTTGCTTTGGCGACGGGATGTTCGGCGAGATCAACGCCCATGCCCACCGTTTGAGATCCTTGGCCCGGAAAGACCCACGCAATTTTACCCATTACACACGCTCGTTATTGTTGCTACAAAAATTTTCCAGACTTGATTATAGGGGATGGCGATCGCCCCTCATTTTTTCTGAGACTTACAAGGCCCCGGCTGCCGTTTGATCAATCACCCCAAAGCCGAGGTGCGACGTAATATTTAACGCCTGGAGCACAGGTTCACTGTCTGCCCCCTGGAGGTAGTCGATCACTGTCACTGCACAGTTACCCTGTTTTACCGCCCAAATATCCTTGGGTTCTAACCCCATCAAGCGGCAAAGAATCACCTTGTTGATGGCATCATGGGCGACGACTAAACCCACTTGGTTCGGGGTTTGGCTATACTGCGCCACAATCTCATCCCAGGCTTCGTTGGCCCGGTCCCACACCTGTTGGAGATTTTCTCCCTCTGGCATCTGGACGGTTTCTGGCTTCGTTTTCCACTGGGCCAGCATTCCGGGGAAACCAGCTTCAATGTCAGCTTCTAGTTTGCCTTCCCAGAGACCATGGCCAATTTCCTCTAATTTGGGATGGGTGCCCAACACTACCCCAGGATGGGCTTGCAGAATAATTTCAGCGGTTTCCTTGGGCCGACTCATGGGGCTAGTCATGGCAAAATGCAGGGTCACATCCTTGAGAAACTCTTGGGCTTTCATCGCCTGGGCTTGGCCATTCTCGTTTAAAGGAATATCCATCGTGCCTTGGAAACGCCCTTCTTTATTCCAGTTGGTTTCCCCGTGGCGCACCAGTAGTAAACGGAGGCCTTTGTGGCCAGGACGATAGGTGGGGAGGGGGAGGCCGAGGTGGGCCGTTTGGTTAATTGATTCGAATTGAACAATGTCTCCTAATTGGCCGACAAAGTTCAGCACATTGATGCAGCAGTTGGATTGCTGAATGCTCTGGTATTTACTGGGGGGGATACCCGCCGCACTCATCAATAAACAGCGGTTGATGCCATTGTGGGCGACGATTAAGATAGTCTCCCCTTGGTGTTTTGCGAGGATTTCTTGCCAAAATTGCCGGGCTTGGTCGTAGAGATCTTTGACGGGGGAATGCTCGCTCCCATCGGCGTGGGTCATCACAAACTCAGCAGGATTTTCGTGCCAGAGGCGATAGGCTTCTGGATATTGTTCTTTGACGTCACTTTTGAGGAGTTTTTCCCACTGGGGTAAATTGATCTCTAAAAGGCCCTCACTGGTGATAGGGGCGGGGGCGTTGTCGAGGTGCTGGTGAATGATTTCGGCGGTTTGCTTGGCCCGTTGGAGAGGGCTGCAGTAGATCGCAGCAAAGTTGATGCCCTGGAGAGTTTGGCCTACGGTGGCGGCGTCGGCACAACCTTTATCGGTGAGCACTGATTCATCACAACGGCCCTGGATCATTTTGAGGGCGTTATAGCTACTTTGTCCGTGACGCACGATTATGACGCGGGTTGCCACCTTGGTTTCCTCCATTATTTGGGTGTGGTGTTGCGGGGGGGATTTTTGCCTACACCATAGTATCTGGTTCGGGGTCAAGGGAAAAGGTAAAGTTCAGGCTATGATTTTGGGGCATTAATATAGGAAAATTTTTGGTAATGGGACGGGTAGTGGATGTGGCGATCGCCCTTGGGAGTAACCTGGGCAACTCCTTGGAAATCTTAGAAAATGCCATTAAACACTTAAGCGAACATCCGGCGATCGCCCTAACGGCTCGGTCAGCTTGGTATCGTACTGCCCCGGTCGGCCCCCCCCAACCGGACTATATCAATGGCTGTGTGACGGTTCAGGTTGAAAATCTTAGTCCTGAAGCCCTCCTCGAAATCTTGTTGAAAGTAGAGCAACTGTTTGGGCGGGAGCGGCGGGAACGTTGGGGAGCGCGCACGTTGGATTTGGATTTGCTTTTGTATGGCCAAGAAATTATTCATTTGCCCTATTTGCAGGTGCCCCACCCCCGGATGCAGGAACGGGCCTTTGTATTGGTGCCCCTAGCAGAAATTGCGCCCCATTGGCGTGATCCCCGCACCCAACAGACCATTCAAACCCTTAAGAAACAGCTTCTCCTCACTGGCATTCAAAAAATTTAGTCAGGCTAACCTCCCTGGGACGATTGTTGATTGTAAACATCTCTCCCCAGAAAAAGCAGCGGTAATAGTAATTCTGACTATCATGGAAAATATCAAGTGAACGGCAATATTTGGTGGAGTTTTCCCATGGTGCGTATTTTCTCTGGGCTGTTGGGTGGTGTGGGTCTAGCCTTGGCTTTGGGAGGAACGCTAACGCCGGCGATCGCCCAAGCTCGCCCCTGTGGTGCCACTCCCTGTCTTTTATTAGCCCAAAGCGCTGGTATCACAGCCGATTCAGTGGATGAACTGGTATTTCAAGGCAATGAATATTATGACCAAGGGCAATACGAACTGGCCCTCGCCGCCTACGATGCTGCTTTAATTTTGAATGCGAACGATGCAGAACTTTGGATCTGGCGGGGCATTGCCCTAGGGGCTTTAGAGCGTTATGAAGAAGAATTAGCTAGCTATGATCAGGCGATCGCCCTTGATACAGATCAAAACAACCACATAGTTTGGTACAACCGGGGAGTTGCTTTCGGTAAACTAGGTCGTTATGAAGAAGAAATTGCTAGCTATGACCAAGCCCTTGCCCGTGATCCAAGGTATGTCAATGCCTGGTATAACCGAGGCATCGCTTTAGGAGAATTAGGTCATTATGAAGAAGAAATTGCTAGCTATGACCAGGCCCTTGCCCTTGATCCTGAAGATGTTGGTGCTTGGTACAACCGAGGTATTGCTCTAGGGAAACTGGGTCGCTATGAGGAAGAAATCGCCAGCTATGACCAGGCCCTCGCCCTGAATCCGGAAGATGCTGATATTTGGTATAACCGAGGCATTGCTCTAGGGGAACTGAATCGTTATGAGGAAGAAATCGCCAGCTATGACCAGGCCCTTGCTCTGAATCCAGAAGATGCCGATGCCTGGTTTAACCAAAGTCTTGCTTTTGAAGAGTTAGAGCGCTACGAAGAGGCCCTCGTTGGTTATGAGCAAGTTTTGGTTTTGGATCCAGAAGATGCGGATGCTTGGTATAACCAGGGAGTTATCTTCGGTAAACTGGATCGCCATGAAGCAGCTATTGGCAGCTACGATCAGGCGATCGCCCTCAATCCAGGAGATATTGATGCGTGGAATAACCGTGGTGTCTCTCTTGAAGGGTTGGGTCGTTACGAAGAAGCTATTGCTAGCTATGAGCAAGCACTAACCATTGACCCCAACTATGCCTACATCTGGAATAATCATGGCGTCGCGTTAGGTGAAATCGAACAATACGAAGAAGAACTCAATAGTTATAATCAGGCTCTCACTATTGACCCTAGCCATGAAGATGCTTTATTCAATAAGGGACTTGCTCTTGCTGATTTGGATCGTCATGAAGAAGCCATTCTCAGCTATGATGCTCTGCTAGCCTTAAATCCTAACGACGCCGAAGCTTGGAATAATCACGGTATTTCCCTAGAAGCACTGGGGCGCTATGCTGAGGCGATCGCCAGCTATGACCAAGCCCTCGCCATTGATCCAGACTACGAAGACGCTTTGATCAACCGAGAAAGCGCCCAAACTGCCCTAGAGTAACTTTAAGAGAAGTCAGCCTTTTACAAAAAATCCCCATCTTGCGCGACAGGTATTTCTTTAGACTATGGGTTTGATCAAGTTTCCTACTGGTGACAAGTACAGCCCTCGTGGCCACAGCCCTCACTCCCTGCCGGATGACCGTCGGCGCAGGCTTGGCTGCAATAGCTCTTGCCTGCTTTTTGGATAGCGTTATTGAGATCCACAATGCAAAGGCAAGATTCACAGGCACACTTCATTTGGGTCACAGTTACCATAGTTTAAACCTCCAAGGTATTTTCTTAAATAGCTGAACAATTGTTCACACTTTTAGATTAACACATGAACAACTACTCAGGTATTTTTTAAATTAACGAACTATGACAGACCACAGTGGCAAGATTTTGAACCAAGCCAAGGCCCAACGGATGGCTGAATTTTTTGGTGTCTTAGGAGATGCCAACCGCTGGCGTATTCTTTCGGCCCTGGCCACCGGAGAGATGCGAGTGGGGGAACTTGCCGCCGCCGTAGAGATGAGTGAATCTGCCGTCTCTCACCAACTAAGAACCCTGCGCACAGCGCGTTTAGTAAGCTATCGCAAGGAAGGACGAAATGTGATTTATCGCCTCAAGGATCACCACATTCTCAATCTCTATCGTGATGCCTCAGAGCATTTAGATGAACCAGAGGACGGGCACACCCACTAATCAACGCGACTTCCGGTTGCTTGGCGGATATAGGCTTGATCTGCTTCATAAAGTTTGCCCATCGCTGGATTTTGGGGGGGTAAACCCAGAATGGCAAGATCTGCTTCGACCATGATCCCGACAAGGGTCGGAAAATCAATGCTCGGCTCCCAGTTCAGTTGTTTTTTAGCCTTCGTGGGATCGCCAATGAGCAAGTCCACCTCAGCAGGGCGGAGATAGCGGCGGTCAAAGGCCACATAATCTGCCCAGTTTAAATTAACGTAAGCGAAGGCCGTTTCTAAAAATTGGCGGACGGAATAGGTTTCCCCTGTGGCAATGACATAATCGTCGGGTTTGTCCTGCTGCAACATTAACCACATTGCCCGGACATAGTCTTTGGCATAACCCCAGTCCCGTTTGGAGTCGAGGTTGCCGAGGTAAAGTTTGTCCTGCTGTCCGGCGATAATTCTGGCGATCGCCCTGGTGATTTTCCGAGTCACGAAGGTTTCCCCCCGGCGCGGCCCTTCATGGTTAAACAAAATGCCATTGCAAGCGAATAGATCATAGGATTCGCGGTAGTTTACCGTTTGCCAGTAGCCATAGACTTTGGCACAGGCATAGGGACTGCGGGGATAAAAGGGAGTTGTTTCCTTCTGGGGCACCTCTTGCACGAGGCCAAACATTTCCGAGGAGCCCGCCTGGTAGAAACGCACCTCATTGCCCGTCCGCTCCTGGTAGTCCCGAATGGCTTCTAGGATGCGCAGCGTGCCCATCGCCACGGTGTCTACGGTATATTCCGGTGAATCAAAGCTCACCCGCACATGGGATTGGGCGCCCAGATTGTAAACTTCATGGGGTTGAATTTTTTCGATTAATTTGCCCAGGGATGTGCCATCGGTGAGATCCCCATAATGGAGAAAAAACCGAGCATCGGGGGTATGGGGATCGACATAGAGATGATCAATGCGGTCGGTATTAAAGGTAGAAGCACGGCGAATGATGCCATGGACTTCATAACCCTTGTCGAGGAGTAGTTCCGCTAAATAGGAACCATCTTGTCCAGTGATCCCCGTTACCAATGCCTTTCGATTACCCATGGAGCTCGTGTTTTCTCAACATATCAGTTAACAAGAGCAATTTTAGAACAGGATTCATCGGTATGAACCTTGAAATGCTTTTACATGGTGCCCTTAAAGAGACCCTGGGGCCGCACCAACAATAAGACCACCATAATGAACAGCGCGACCCCCAGCTTGTAGTCTGGGCCAAGCCAAGAGACACTGAGTTCCTGGGCGATGCCAATCACAAAAGCACCGGCGATCGCCCCGTAGGGATTACCAATGCCCCCCAGGATCACCGAGGCAAACATCGGCAAAATCAAAAACCAGCCCATATTCGGTCGCACCGTGGTGATCAGCCCATACATACTGCCGGCGATCGCCGTTAAAGTCCCTGTAATAATCCAAGTCCAGAGCACCACCCGTTCCACATCAATGCCAGACACCCGTGCCAGGTCAATATTGTCTGCCACCGCCCGCATGGCCTTGCCAATCTTGCTGTTTTGCAGGATGAAATGCAGCCCTAAAATTACCAAGACCGTCAGCACCATCACCACGACCCGATAGTAGGCAATGCGCAAATCTGGCACCGTTTCCGGGAGTCCCACAAGGTCGGTTAAGTTAATGGCCCGCACTACCGGGAGATCGTATTGTTGATTGCCACTCCCCCAAATAAACAGCACAGCACTACGGATAAATAGTGCCAAACCAATAGAGATAATGATCAAGGTTGTCGGTGTCGCCCGCTTATCCCGCATCGGCTGCCAGAGCAATTTTTCTGCCACGAGCATCCCGCCAATGGTGCCAAACGCCCCTACCACCATCGAGAGCCAAATATTTAACCCCAGGGAATTACTTAACCAGGTAATGTAGGCGCCTAATGTCATGTAATCCCCATGGGCAAAGTTGGATAAGCGCAGAATCCCGTAGGTCAGGGTCAGTCCCACGGCAGCAAGGGCCAGGATACTCCCGACCGACAAACCATTGAGAACGAGTTGAAGGGTGTCCATGGTGAGGGTGAAGCTAAGGGCTAAGGGAATAAAAAATGAATTAATCTTACCAAGCCTACCTTGGCAGGGGAAAACTGGGAACGCAGAGGGGAATGCTACAATTTGAAGCCATAAAATCTTCCCTGTTTAAACCGATAAAATTAAATCTATAATTCCCCCTCCGGTGCTATGCAAGAGTTTTTTGAGAATGTCCTCCGCTATCCCCGTTACATGATCAGTTTGATCCTAGGGATTTTCATCAGCGTGTTTGAATGGCTGAAGCCGTTATTTTTTAAAAATAAAGCGACTGCCACCGCAACGATTGGGCTTTTGGTGGGTCTCTTTGCGTTTCTCTACTTCACCCTGCGGGCAATGCTTGGTTTAAGTGTTGTTTAGCTTTTTTGTAAGCTGGACGGAAAAATTTAAGATCAGACGTAGGGTAGTCAAAAACGATCCTATGAGTTCGATCTGGGCAAAAAACGGTGAATAATCCTTCTTTCCAGACCTTTGCGGCATTACAACAGCAACTGCGCCAACGTTGGCAAGATTCTGCTGATTTTGAGGCGGACGATCAGGATATTTTAGTGGTGCCTTCTTTTAGTGTGGATCAGCGGGTCGGCCAAAAGGTGCCTGGATTTTTGCATTATGAGGAGCGGTTACTGTTCTCGCTGATTCGCCTACGCAATCCCCATACGCGCCTGATTTATGTCACCGCCCAACCCCTGGCTCCCTTAATTATTGATTATTATCTCCAGCTTCTATCGGGGATTCCGTTTTCCCACGCCCGCGATCGCCTGTTGTTGGTGACCACCTATGACAACTCCTACAAGCCTTTAACCCAAAAGATTTTGGAGCGGCCCCGCCTGGTGGAAAGAATTCGCCGCGCCCTGCGTCCGAACCAGTCTTACATGGTGTGTTATAACTCAACGCCCCTAGAACAGGAGCTATCGGAAAAACTACAAATTCCCCTCTTTGCCGCTAGCCCCAGCCTGAACTATTGGGGTTCAAAAAGTGGCAGTCGTGAGATCTTTCAAACGGCGGGCGTTCCGTTTCCCGATGGCAGTGCTTTAGTGAAAACGGTACCGGAATTGATCCAGGTCACGGCGCAACTGTGGGAGCGGCAACCCCACCTCAAACGGATCGTGATTAAGCTAAACGAGGGGTTTTCGGGGGAAGGGAATGCGGTGTTGAATTTGCCTGCTCAGTCTCCAGGTGCCAGTTTTACGGAACGTTGTGAGCAGATTGCCGCTGCTTTGCCCAAGCTCAGTTTCCAGGCCAGCGGCGAAACCTGGGATAATTTTGCCTCGCGCATTCCCGAATTAGGGGCGATCGCCGAAGCCTTTGTGGAAGGAGAAATAAAGCGATCGCCCAGTGTCCAGGGGTTAATCACACCCAGTGGCGAAGTACAAATTCTCTCGACCCACGACCAAATCCTAGGGGGAAAAGATGGCCAAATTTACTTGGGATGCCATTTCCCCGCCGCCAGCGAATATCGCCTACAGTTACAGGAATTGGGCCTAAAAGTCGGTAAAATCCTCGCCGAAAAAGGGGCAATGGAGCGCTATGGCGTCGATTTCATCGCCACCGAAAATCCTGATCACAGTTGGGATCTCCAGGCCATTGAAATCAACCTCCGCAAAGGGGGCACCACCCATCCGTTGATGACATTGCAACTGTTAACCAACGGCTTTTATGACTGCGCCACAGGGTCATTTTTCACGCCCCAACACCAGAAAAAATATTACATTGCCTCCGACAATCTCCAGAAACCCCAATACCAAGGCCTCCTGCCCAGTGATTTGATGGATATCATCGCCGCCCATGGTCTTCATTTCGACAGCAGCACCAAAACAGGGAGCGTGTTTCACCTGATGGGCACCCTTTCAGAATTTGGTAAATTAGGGCTGACTAGCATTGGCAACTCCCCCGAAGAAGCAGCCCAAATTTATCAGCAGGTCGAGCAAGCTTTGGATTTAGAGACGGCCAGCCAACGTCCCGCAACGGTGACGCTTCCCCTGACGTGGTAGGTTTCTTTTTAAGGAACCTCAATCTGTATCCTTTGGCAATTTTCACAGCACCATCCTTGAGAAAGGCTGAGGGCTTTAATACTTGCGCTCTTTAGGTTCAAAACGGTTGATGACGACAGGCATATACTCAATCGTCACACCTGCGTCGTTGCAAAAACTCAGGGTATGGGCTAAGTAGGTTTGATCATCTCTGGTGGGGAAATCTTCCCTGGAGTGCGCTCCCCGGCTTTCTTTGCGGTGGTAGGCAGAAGTGAGAATGGCTTCCCCAACTTTTAAAATGCTTTGCAACTCTAGGGCTTCAATGAGTTCCGTATTCCAATGGATATCTTTATCATCCAGAAAAAGATGGTTGTATTGGTCTTTCAGGTGTTGAATTTGTTCTAGTCCTGCCGCCATGGTTGCCTCAGTTCTAAAGACACCGCAATGGTCGCTCATGGTGTCTTGAAACTGCTGCCTGAGGTCATGGATGCGCAGATTTCCAGATTGATTTAAAAGTTGACCAATACGATTTTTGGCTTCGTCTAGATATTGTTGTTCGTTAATCTCGGGGAAAGGGCGATCGCCAAGATAATCAGCAATCTTGCCACCGACCCGCTGGCCATAGACCACACACTCTAAGAGGGAATTACTGCCCAGGCGATTCGCGCCATGAACTGAGACACAGGCACATTCCCCCGCCGCAAAAAAGCCTTCGGTGAGTTCCGTGCCATTGCGCCGCACCCGACCATCGGTATTAACGGGAATGCCGCCCATGGAATAGTGAGCCGTAGGCCGTACAGGCATCGGTTCACGAATCGCATCAACGCCGACAAGACGGTGGGCTTCTTCCCAACAAAAGGGCACCCGCTCCATAATTTTTTCTTTGCCCATGTGGGTCAGATCGAGATGGACAAAATTTCCCCCGGCACTGCCATCGGGATGAATACCCCGTCCAGCCCGAATTTCTAGGGTGATCGCCCGGGAGGTAATATCCCTAGGGGCCAATTCCATCTGCTTCGGTGCATACTTTTCCATAAAGCGATCGCCTTCACTATTTCTTAGGTAAGCTCCTTCTCCCCGCACCGCCTCAGAAATCAAAACACCGACGGGAAAAAGTCCGGTCGGATGAAACTGCACAAATTCCATATCTTCCAGGGGTAAACCCACCGCCGCCGTCATCGCCAGACCATCCCCCGTGGAGGCGAAATCATTAGAAGTGGTATTAAACACCCGGCCATAACCCCCCGTCGCAAACATCACCGCCTTTGCTTGAACAATTTCTAGGTGCCCTGTTTCGATGTGGTACATGACGATGCCCTTCGCCTGATTCTCCTCAAAAATCAGGTTCATCACGTACCATTCGTCGTAGATTGTGACCCCACTGCGCCGCAAATTATTCACCAGTTCGTGCAAAATGGCGTGGCCCGTTTTATCGGCGGCGTAGCAAGTCCGTTTATGGGAGTGGCCCCCAAAGGCGCGCTGGGCAATGCGACCATCCTCTAGGCGAGAAAACAAAACCCCTAAATGTTCCAACTCGATAATCACGTCCGGGGCTTCTTTCGCTAAGATTTCGACGGCATCTTGATCGGCGAGGTAATCGGAACCTTTGACCGTATCGAAGGCGTGGGCTTCCCAATTATCTTCTGGGTCAACATTTTTTAAGCTGGCGGCAATCCCCCCCTGAGCGGCAACGGAATGGGAGCGGATCGGATGGGTTTTTGCGACGAGTCCCACATCAAAGTTAGGATTCTTTTTTTTAATCTCAAGGGCAGCGCGGCAGCCGGCTAAACCACCACCAACAATAATGACGTCGTGTTGCAACATATCCACAAAGCTCAGGGGGTATTCTTTCTATTGTGGGTCAGCGGTCAGAAAGAAAGGCGATCGCCCTTACGGTTTTTTACATCTCTGCCGCTTGAGCAAGACTTTCCAAAGGGAAAATGAGAGCGTTACGATAAAGGGGTGAAGCACCATTCTTTTCCTGCCCAATCCCTCGCTGCTGGCCACTGGTTTAAACTCATCTGTGGTGCCAGTTTTCAGCATCTCCCCGCCATCCGTGATTTGACCCTTGTTTACAGCTTAGTGGGCGCCGATTGTATTGATGTGGCAGCGGATCCGGCGGTGGTGACCATGGCCCAAGAAGCCCTAGTCCAAGCCGAGGCGATCGCCTGTCAAAATTCAGCAAAATTTTCCCAATGGCAGGGGAAACCCTGGTTGATGATCAGCCTCAATGATGCCGAAGATCCCCATTTTCGTAAGGCTTTTTTTGATCCGAGCTGTTGTCCCGCCGATTGTCCACGCCCCTGCGAAACGGTTTGTCCGGCGTTAGCGATTGATCACAAGGGCGTAATTGGCGATCGCTGTTATGGCTGTGGTCGCTGTCTGCCCATTTGTCCCCTGGGTCTGATTGAAGCGAAAAATTATCTGTCTAGTCCTCAAAGTGCTGCCGAGATGATCACGACCATGGCGATCGATGCGGTGGAAATCCATACCCAAGTGGGCCATTTTGCCGATTTTCAACGGCTTTGGCAGACCCTCAAACCGGTTCATCATCATTTGAAGCTGTTGGCGATCAGTTGCCAGGATCATCCTGACGTTTTGCCCTATTTGCGGCGACTGCTCACCGAAATTCAACCCCTCGACTGCCTCCTCCTCTGGCAGACCGATGGACGTCCCATGAGTGGCGACATCGGCAAAGGAACGATCCATGCCAGCATTCAGTTTGCCCAAAAGGTTCTCCAGAGCGATTTACCGGGGTATGTGCAACTGGCGGGTGGCACGAATAATCACACCATTGAAAAGCTGCAACGGCTCGGCCTGCTGAATGACGGTCAAACGCCGTTTATTGCTGGAATTGCCTTTGGCGGTTATGCCCGAAAAATCCTCCAGCCAATTTTAGAAAATGGTGCTGAAATGAACCCGCAACCCCTCGAAAGCGATCCCGAACGGTTTTGGTCGGCGATCGCCCACGCCACCCAGTTGATAAATCCATTAAAATCTTCGTTAAACCCAAGCCTGAGTCTATGACCGCACCCCAATCCCCGACTTTTCCGGCCCACCGTCGCCTCGTAACGGACGATCTCGAAAAATTGCTGACGATTTTGCCCGATTCGATCCGCGATCGCCTCGCCGACCACCCCGATAAAAATGCCCTCATCGAAGTAGTGATGGATCTCGGTCGCATCCCCGAAGCTCGCTTTGAAAGCAGTACCGAAGACCTGGGCGATCGCCCCATTAGCCGCGAAGATTTGCAATATTCCGTAGAGCGGGTGGGGATGTTTAGTGGCGACAACCGGGCAGGCATTGAACGCACCCTGCACCGGATCAGTGCCATGCGCAACCGCCAGGGAGACATTGTCGGTTTAACCTGCCGCATCGGTCGTGCCGTTTTTGGCACGATTTTGATGATTCAGGAGCTAGTGGAAAGTGGAAAGTCTATTCTGCTCTTGGGACGGCCTGGGGTCGGTAAAACCACAGCCCTGCGGGAAATTGCGCGGGTCTTGGCCGATGATTTTGGCAAACGGGTCGTGATTATTGATACCTCCAACGAAATTGCCGGGGACGGTGATATTCCCCATTCCGCCATTGGTCGCGCCCGCCGGATGCAGGTGGCCACCCCGGAACTGCAACATAAGGTGATGATCGAGGCGGTGGAAAACCATATGCCCGAAGTGATTATCATCGATGAAATTGGCACCGAACTCGAAGCCCAGGCCGCCAGAACTATTGCGGAGCGGGGGGTACAACTCGTTGGGACGGCCCACGGCAATCGCATCGAAAACCTAATTAAAAACCCCACCCTCTCGGATCTCGTCGGGGGTATTCAAGCGGTAACCCTCGGAGATGAGGAAGCCCGTAAACGGCGATCGCAAAAAACTGTCCTTGAACGAAAAGCGCCCCCAACCTTTGATGTGGCCGTAGAAATGCTGGAACGGCAACGCTGGGTTGTTCATAGTGATGTGTCGATCACCATTGATACCCTCTTGCGGGGCCACCAACCGCTATTGGAAGTGCGCACCGTCGATGATCAGGGCAATGTGAAGATCTCCGAAGAAATGGAGCATCCCGTTGAAATTCCCAACTGGAACCCCCAAACACCCATGGCCCCGGAACCTAGTCGGCCGAGGGGATTACGGGCTTCTGGAAAAATGGCCCCTCTCCCCTTCGGTAGCCAGAAAAAAAAATTAGTTTCCCCTAGAAGCAACGCCCTTGAGCCCCTCATTGATCAGTCCTGGATTGCCCGCGATCCGCAACAGCAGGAAAAAGTTCGGGTGCCTGGCCCCAACGGCGAAGATTATCCGGTTTATGTCTATCCCTACGGCGTCGGGCGATCGCAGCTAGAGCAGGTGATCGAAATTTTGCGGCTGCCCATCGAACTCACTAAAGACCTCGAAGGGGCCGATGCGGTTTTAGCCCTGCGATCGCAGTTGAAAAATCATTCTAAATTGCGTCAAATCGCCCAAACTTGCCATGTGCCGATCCATGCGGTGAAGTCTAATACAATCCCCCAAATCACACGGGGTTTGCGGCGCATTTTGAATTTAGATGATCCCCAAAACCAAGAACCGACGGATTTACGGTTATTTGCCCAGAGCAACAGTGACGATGAAATCGATGCCCTCGAAGAAGCCCGTTTAGCGGTGGAGCAGATAGTCATTCCCCAGGGTCAACCGGTGGAACTGTTGCCCCGTTCGGCCAAAATTCGCAAAATGCAGCACGAACTAATCGAACATTACCGTTTACAATCTTCCAGCTTTGGGGAGGAACCCAACCGCCGCCTGCGGATTTTTCCAGCCTAATTCACCTGCAATATTGAAGAGGTGCTTCTGCCAAAGGTTTCGGGGTTGTATTGCAACGAAACCTCTGCCCCAGGGTAATCGAAACTGCCGGGGGTGATCGCACGCACCAAATAATGCAAATTGTAAACCCCCGCATTTAGGCGATCGCCATAGGCAACGACTTTATCTTTATAGATTTTTTGGTAGCTGAGTTGCCAGGCGTCCTGTTGGGGTTGGTAATAGGTAGTAGCGGTTTGAAAATCACTGTCAATTGCTTCAAAGCCGGCGGGCAGGGGATCACTAATCAACACATGATCTACGGGATGATCGGTAATCACTTCTAAACCAACGTCAAAGACCTGTCCGGCTTCGACGCTAAAGGGTTCTTTGAGGTCGTACAGTCCATATTGGCGGACGACTTCGGTTTGGTTGGCGGGACGAATGTAACGGGTGACCCGCAGTCCGTTTAGTTTGCCGGGTTGGCTGCCGGGGAGGCGATAGTGAAATTCGCTCAGGTAATGGAGTTTGCCGTCGCCATCTTTTTGAATGATCAGATCTCTATTGCCTTTGGGGAGATCCTGCATCGGCACATCAACGGTGGCACTGGGGTTTTCGTAGCCTTGGAAGTTAAATTCACCCAATTGTTGGCGATCGAGTTTGACGGTGGTGGTAAAACTGGGCGGCGTGGCTTCGGTTTCGCTATAAGCGGTTAGTGCGGTGAGGGCTTGGGCGTTGTCATAACTATTACGCCAGGTGCCATCGCGCCGTTGATCGAGCAACCCTTGTAAAACTTGGCTGAGGGTGGCGGGGGTTTGCTCAATGTCCACAAAAAGCCGGAGGGCTTGGGACTGGGCGGTGGTGTTGGAGTGATACCAGAACCAGCGTTGGGGCAAGTTAATCTGGGCGGTGCGTCCGGTTTCGTAGACTAGTTCTTTCACCTCTGCGGCGAGGTCTTGGGCTTGGATTTGCCAATCGAGCAGTTGGGACAGGTGGCGGGCTAATTTAATTTTGCCGACGGTATCAAAGTCTGCGCGGGCATCATACAGAGTCGCCGCAAAATCGCCGCGCACATCCCCAAATTGATCGAGGGCTAAGAGGGTTTCGAGGCGGACGGTATTTTTACAATCAGTGCTGCTGCATTCGCTAAATTGGGCGGGATTGGCAAGGGTTTGATCAAGATAGGTTTTCAGTTTATTCACCAAATTTTCATCAACGGATAATCCGGCTTGCTGGGCAAGGGCGATCGCCTCGGCGGCGTAGGGAGTGACGTAGGGATCGGGGGTGTCGTCTCCGGGGAAGGTCGCAAATCCGCCACTGGCAAGTTGCAATTGGGTGAGATGGGTGAGGGATTGGCTCGCTTCAGCTTGGCTGTCAAAATTCTCGAAAGCTTGACCATACCGCTGTTTGAGGATTTCTAAATTCGCGGCGATGAGCAACTGGCTGGCGGTGGGTTCGAGGAATGGGAAATCATCGTCGTTAAAGGTATCGTGGGCAGGAGCCGTTAACTCTGGGATCAGGGTACTGGCAACGGTGACCGTTAAGCCGCCTTGGTTGGGAACGACTTGCCGATCAATGTTCAGGGGAATCTTCACTTCAGCCTCGGTCAAAATCCCCGTGGCGATCGCCTGTTCTTGAACGCTTAACTGTTTGACTTCGAGGGGCATTTCAAAGGCATCGGCGACCCCATTTTTCTGGGTTGTAAATTTAAAGGTGGCAGTGCCAGCGGCGTTGGCGACCATCGGGAAACGGTACACCTCAGTATTATTGCCAATTTCGGCGGTTTGACTTTGCCGTTGTTTATTGCCTTGGGCAAATTCCATCACCCCTTGTACTTGAGCTTCGATGTTTAAACGACCTTTGGCACCCGTCGTATTCGTCACCATTATGCCCCCCTCAAGGCGATCGCCTACCCGCGCAAATTGAGGTAACACAGGATTGGTTAATAGGGGTTGGGTGGCGATAAAGGTTGCGTCGCCATTCCCAAAGCGCATTTGATCATCCGTCGCAACAACTAAGACGCGCCATGTGGTCAGGTCATCGGGCAGGGTAAAGGAGACTGCCGCTTGACCGTTGCTGTCCGTTAAAACGGAACCATCATAAAAGGCGATCGCCTTGAAATCAGTGCGAGTGCGGGTATTGGCTAACGCAGAGGAAGCCCCCCCGTCATAGCCCCAACCTTTTTGTTCCGTCGAACTGATGGGCGCAATGGTCACATCGGGGCGATTATCTGCCCAGCGGGTGGTGATCGGTTGGTCGCGATAAATTTCATCCAGCAGATCGGGGGGACGATAGCCCGTCAATTGCAAAATCGCTTCATTGACCACCATCACCGTCAATTGTCCGGCTACGGGTTGATCGGTTTGATCCTTGAGTTGCAGATTTAAGGTTTGTTTGTTACCGGGCATCACCTGATCCTGTTGCGGCTGAATTTCGACCGTTAATTTTTTTTCGGCGAGGCTGGTGCGGAAATCGTCAAAGCCAATTTTCATCAGCTTATCCACACCATTTTTGCGGGCGGCTTCGATGGATTCCCCTTTGTGAATTAAAACGGCTTCGATGGCAGCATTGGGCAACATCTCCGGTGTCACGGTAAATTGCACTTGGGGGGCGGCTCCAGTAACGGTTTGCTGGGTTTCATACAGCACGCCGTGGCGAATCACGGAAAAATACAGTTCTGCTTCGGGATAGGGGGATTGAATCAATGCGGTTGCGGTGTCGCCAATTTTGTATTCGTCTTTGTCGAGGGTCACTTCGACGCGGTTATTGTCAAAGCGATCGCCCCAATCGAACCAACCGGCACCACTGACCCAAATAAAACTATCGGTGGCAGCGGCAGCGGGTTGCCCGTTGATCGTGGCATGGAGGCGATAGGAACCGCTTTCGGGGGCAGTCAGTTCAACGGTTTGGGGTTTGGCGGCAGATTTAATGCTTTGGCTGGCGATCGCCTCGTATTCCACCTGCGGGCGTTTGACTTGAGATCCCTCAATAATTTGGGCCACTTCGCTGTAATTGACTTTTTGGAGTTCTAATTTGACCGTTTGCCCTTCCATCGCTTTGCCGTCGGGGCTGGTGACAATCACTTGGGTTTTAAAGGGTTTCTCAGCATCGGCAACAAAATCATGGTTAATCCCAATCAGGCGATCGCCGGGCAACGCGGTAAAGGTTTGGGTATTGGACACGGATAGATTTGCTGCATCGGTCACTTCCGTTTCCACGCGATAGGTCACCGGATAGGGCAGATCCCGCGCCACGTCAATAGTTTGGGAACTTTTCCCCGCATCGTTGAGGGTTTTTTCTGTTTGCAACACATCGCTACTGATGGACGGCTCCGTTTCCGACCAGTGCCACTGCCGCCCAAACTGGAATTCGTCCCACCCCTCTGGCTGGAAATAACCGCGACTGCGGGTGACGTAATAATTCACTTTGCTGTTGCTCACGGGCGCACCAAACAAATAATCGCTCTGGGTGGTGGCAGTGAGGCGATCGCCCAGCGTGGCAAATTTTTGATCCAGCTTGAGATCCACTTTGAAATTGGGCGGACGGAATTCAGCGACCCGAAAATCCCCGTAAATATTCACCCCATTCGACGCTTCGGCGCGGAGGTAGTAATTGCCTAAATCCTGCGTTTTGGGCACATCCCATTCTGCGGTAAATGTGCCATAACGATTCGTCTGAAACGTCCCTAACGTCGTCTCTTTCCCCTCAGGATTACTCAGGATTACCTTGTAATTTTGGTTGATATCCTGCCGCAATTTCCCATTTTTCAAATAATAGGCAACCCCCGTAAAATAGGCTTTCTCGCCCGGTTGATAGAGTTGGCGATCGCTAAAAATTGTGCCCCGCGCTTGGCTTTCCCCATTATCCCAATCGGCATAAATCCCGTAACCATAGGAACCGCTATATTCATCGGTGCGCGTAAATGCCCAATCTGAGTTTTCGCGGGCAATCACGAGTAATTTCGGCGCGTAATCCTGACCCCGCAAACAACTGCGCCAACCGCGCCCCGTCACCACCACATTGCCACCCCCATCGGTCTGTCCCGTAAAACAAGCGGTGGGATTGCCCTTTGTTTTCTTGTCTAACTGCGACTGATAAATTTCCACCCTGGCATTACGCACCGCTTCCCCCGTATCCAGATGATGTACCCGCACAATCCCCGACTCCGGAAACCACTGGGCAAACACCCCTAAATTCGTGAGCTGCACCAAGCCATAATATTGCGGCGATCGCCATTGGGTTTGATTATTCTGATCCTTGTAGGTGTTCGTTTTTGCCGTAATCCCGTAGGCGAGTAAACCCGTATTCCCTTTCAATTTTTCCTGAATCGGAATCGGCGTTTTCACCAACTGATTTTTCGGTTGTTTAACCGTAATGGTTTCCCAATTGCTTTCTGGCGGCACTAAATCAGTGCTGTTACTTTGCGGATAAGCAGTGTCCGCGTAAACCAAATCCGTCGGTTGGACGACCCGATAACCCGCCTGAAATTTTCCTTCTGGTAAATTAATTGTTTCAATATCAAGATTTAAATCCGTCCCCGCCGGAAAAATATTGAGATCCCGTTGCGCCCAAATATCCGCCGCCACATCACCGGGGTTATAGGTAAGGGTTTGATCCTTGCCGAGGGTTTGTCCGTATTGATCCTTAAGATTTTTGCTGATGGTAATGGTGTAATCGGTATTCGGTTTCAATACCCACGGATTCAGATCCACCGAACGGCTACCGGGATAGGTGCGAATGGCGAGATCATCCCCCTCCGGTTTCGGACTGAGGCTAATATTTTCCACGGCAGAATCGGCATCCAAACCATTATTAAAAACCAGTTGCGCACTCCCTTTTTCAAATCTGCCATAGGCTCCCCCCGCGTCGGGCTGTCCGTAGAAAGCGATTTTTTCATATTGCAGTGGTGCATAGGTTTTAAAGACAGAGCGAAAACTTTTTTCCGTGGGTAGATTACCTTGGTCAGGGGCGATGCCGGGTTGAAATTCTAGGGTGTATTGACTTGCTTTCTGTAAAGGTTGACGGGGTTTAACAATGTATTGCCAGGTTTTTTCGGGATCGAATTGACCGTCTGCAATGGGATCTTCTGGAGGCGTTTGAGGCGTCACAACCGCTTTCACTCTGCTTTGACCGCTCACAAAAACGGTGTGTTGCTTCAGGGAATCGAGATCGAGTTGGGTGTTGCTAGTGATCGTGCTTTCT
Organism: Picosynechococcus sp. PCC 7003; assembly: GCF_001693255.1. Lineage (NCBI taxonomy): Bacteria > Bacillati > Cyanobacteriota > Cyanophyceae > Chroococcales > Geminocystaceae > Picosynechococcus > Picosynechococcus sp. PCC 7003. The sequence goes on along the minus strand of NZ_CP016474.1, from coordinate 2,436,833 downwards.
TCTTCTAGGCCCAGGGGTTCTGCCTCTTCAGGTAAAGTGCCGACCACACCGGGTAAATTACTGAGGCGAATTTGGGTTGTCTGAAATGTCCAGGCCAGGTCTTGGGCAAGTTGGTGATTTTCTAAGTCTTGGAGGCCAGCCTTTAAGGTGACTTGGAAACGGGTGGCTTTGGGGAGGGGCTGATCTGCTTGAAAACCAATCATTTTCGGTGTTAAGAAGCGAAATTGCCCTGAAATCGGCGGAATAATTTGAATTTGCTTGAGAATATCTTCTTGTTTGGGGGTATCGATGCGTTCAACGGGGATCAGGGGATGTTTAAACAGAATCCGAATTTGAGCGAGGTCGGCGGCATCTCCGGTGGGGCTAATTTCTGTGATCCAGTCGGGTCGTTCCGGTAAGGGGAGGGCGGCAACGGTGGGAAAAGGGGTGACTTGGTTTGTGACCTGGCTGATCTGGAGGATTGGGTTGCAGCCGGATAGGCTTGTAATTGTCAAAAAACAAGTGAGGCAAGCTAATAAGAAAAATTTGAGAAAGCGGCGCTGAGATCCCATGGGATGACCTCGGATTCTATCTTCTGTGATAACGAATGACGCCGAAGATCAGGGTTTTTTTCTATATTTCTTAAAGACGACAAAGATATTAATTTCAGAAACTGGGTAGTGGCGATCGCCTAGGGGATCATGGGATAAAACGCCGCAGTCTTGATGAAAAAGTCGGCTACCCCGCAAATATCCCCTAGAATGGCGGACAAATTGTAAGCAAGTGGGCTTGATCACGATCCTTTCTCCGGGAAGTGGCAGGCGATCGCCCCGCAGCTTTTCCCCAACAATGCCATGGCGCCTCTTTTTGTTGATTCCCTTAAACAGCAGTTCCACACTTGGTTTGCCCAGCAGCAAGCGACCACGGAAGAAGCTGCCGACCGGGCTGATCGCAGGGAAAGATCTATTGCTCATTGCCACCACCTTAGCTGGAGTGCGTCGTTTGCGGCGCTTGGTGGAAAATGCCGAATTAGAACTCCCCCAATTGACGCGCCTAGTAGAACAGGTACGCACCTACCCAGAATTAGAACAAGACATTCACCATTGCATCGATGACCGGGGGGATGTTACAGACCGAGCTAGCCCGAAGCTCGAAGGAATTCGCGTCAAAATCAAAGGGGCCAGGGAGCAGATTTACCAAACCCTGCAGCGGATCATGCAGCGGCACAGTGGTTCGATCCAAGAAGCGGTGATTACCCAACGGGGCGATCGCTTTGTGTTGCCCGTTAAAGCAGGACAAAAAGAACAGATTCCTGGCATCGTCCACGACATTTCTAGCACTGGCTCGACCTTTTATATCGAACCTAAAGGAATTGTGGAGTTGGGCAATCGTCTCCGTCAGGCCGTCAAACAAGAGGAGCGAGAAATTGAAATTGTGCTGCGGCAACTCACTGAAAAAGTAGCTGAGGTGGTCGAGGATCTCGAAAAACTCTTGGCGATCGCCACCACCCTCGATCTAGCCATGACCCGCGCCCGCTATAGCCTTTGGCTCGATGGACACCCGCCCAAATTCATTGCCCCAGATCAACCGACGGTACTGCGCCAGTTGCGCCATCCTCTGCTGGTGTGGCAAGAGAAACAAGAAGCAAGCCTGGAAGTGATACCGATTAATGTGCAAATCCGCCCAGAAATCCGCGTTGTGGCAATCACAGGCCCCAATACCGGCGGTAAAACCGTCACCCTGAAGACCATGGGAATGGCTGCGCTCATGGCGAAAGTGGGTTTGTTTATCCCGGCGATCGCCCCGGTAGAAATTCCTTGGTTTGACCAGGTCTTAGCCGATATTGGCGATGAACAATCTCTCCAGCAGAGTTTATCAACCTTTTCCGGACATATCCGCCGTGTGGGTCGGATTATCGAAGCTTTAGACCAGGATAATCAAAATAATCTTGTGCTCCTCGATGAAGTGGGGGCCGGCACCGATCCCACCGAAGGCAGCGCCCTGGCGATCGCCCTGTTGAAATATTTAGCAGACCAGACCCAGCTCACGGTGGCCACCACCCATTACGGAGAACTAAAGGCCCTGAAGTACGAGGATGAGCGCTTTGAAAATGCCTCGGTCGAATTTGATGAATATTCCCTGCGGCCCACCTACAAGTTGCTCTGGGGGATTCCAGGGCGTTCCAATGCCCTGGCGATCGCCCAGCGTTTAGGTTTAGATGCAGAGATTGTCGAAACAGCCCAGGATTTGTTGGGAAATACCAATACCAACGTGAACGAAGTGATTGCCGCCCTCGAAGCCCAGCGGCGGGAACAGGAACAAAAAGCAAAGGAAGCCGAAGCCCTCCTGAAACAGACCGAACGTTTTTATACGGAAGTCTCCAGTAAGGCCGCCGATCTCCAACGCCGGGAAGCAGAACTCAAACTGGCCCAAGACCAACAGGTGCAAGCGGCGATCGCCGAAGCCAAATCCGAAATCGCCCAGGTGATCCGTACCCTGCAAAAGGGTCAGCCCACCGCCCAAAAAGCCCAGGCCGCCACCGAAGCCCTGGGAGGCATTGCCGCCAGCAAAATGAGTCAACCCAAACGAAAAAAACCGGGTTACCAACCGCAACTGGGGGAAAAAATCCGCATTTCTAAACTGGGACAAACTGCCGAGGTCATTGAACTGGATCCTGAAAATAAAACCCTCGTTGCCCGGTTTGGGGTGATGAAAATGTCCCTCGATTGGACGGAAATTGAATCACTCCAGGGCCAAAAAGTCGAAGCAGAACCCAAGCAAAAACCTCCGAAAAAACAAGCGCCCCCCAAAGCCAAAACCCCCGAAACCGTGACGGTGCGCACCACACGCAATACCATCGATATCCGGGGGCAACGGATGCACCAAGCAGAAAGTAGTCTCGAACAGGCGATCGCCACTGCCACCGCTGCGGGATCCCAGGTCATTTGGATCATCCACGGTAAAGGTACCGGCAAGCTCCGGGAAGGCGTCCATGAGTTTTTGAAATACCATCCCCAAATTCAGCGATACGAACTCGCCGAGCAAAAGGAAGGAGGGGCTGGCGTCACCCTGGCTTATTTTTCCTAGGAAGGCCGCATACTACAATATTTCCCTGGGAACCATTCTGTACCAGAACACCACTCTAGCCCTAGGGACTCAATGCTCAAGCTTTTTAAACGCTACGAAAAATTAATGATTCAAGTTCTGCTGGCGATGATGGCGATCGCCATTGGCTTAGCAACCCTGGATTTTGGCTGGTTCCTGTTCCAAAGTATCGCCGCTCCCCCGATACTGCTGTTAAACGCGGACCAATTGCTAGAGGTCTTTAGTCTCTTTATGCTGATCATCATCGGCATCGAACTCCTAGAGAGCATTATCAACACCTACTTGTCGAAAGGACGTCCCCATTTTGAGGTGGTTTTATCCGTCGCTATTATTGCGATTGCCCGGAAGGTGATCATCCTAGACATCAAAACTACCGATAGCGTGAGTTTATTTGGCATCGCCGCGATTATTCTCTCCCTCACGGTGGGCTATTACTTTATGAAACAAAGCCACCCCGATGATGCCTTACCTGCCGACCCAGACCCAAGCAAAGATCAAAAACCGCCCCATTAGCGTCCCAAAAAGTTGAACATGGAGCGGTTTTAGCGTTAGTTGAGATTGAATATTAGCCCGATAAACTATAGACCGTTGGCCTGGAGGGGCGCTGCCTCAACCTTGACCCGGTGGGTGGTGAGCACCATGCCATCACTGCGAACCACCAGGGCTGAGTACCACATGTCACCCGTTTCGGTGGGGGCTTCTACCCGTTTAAAAATACCGCCAGCAGGGAGAATATCTAAGTCAAAAGCCTCAGGATTGGTATAGGTGCTGCTGGTGATCGGCTCTTCGAGGGCACCACCCAATAAAATTTCTTCCCCTAAGGGATCCTGCACAATCACATCAAAGCCAAAATCAGCGGCTGGGGCGACGGTTTCTGGGATCAGGACTTTCAGAGCCGGGGGGTTATCGCCACTGGTGAGGGTTGAAGCTTCAGACAGAATATCTTGGCTAATCAGTTTGTCCCCTTGGAATGTCTGTTGGGAACGAATTGTACTTTCGTAATGAACCCAGCGGCCTGCTTGTTTCTTGAGGCCCCGCACTTGGGTTTCGGTTTCGGCCACGAGGCGATCGCCTGTTTGTTCCCAATTAAGGAGCTTGGTGTTGTAGCTCAGGCGGGGATATTCTTCCCACAGTTGCGTTAACAGATCCTGAAGGTCAGTTTTAGTGAGTCCATCGCTATGGGTGAAATTGTCACCGTAGAAATTCAAGAGTTGCTCTAGTTGTTGATCATTGGCGGTTTGGTCAATGTCTACCAAAAGATCCGTGAGGGAGGCTGGGGCGGTGGCCGGAGTGCGAGCCTCGCTGCGTAGACCAAATCCCAGGGTTAAAACTCCCGTGGCGATCGCCACGCCAAAAAACCGTTGCCAAGATTGCCAGTAGCCCATAAATTTTTTATCACTCCTTCAAGCGGACAAGTTCCCATCAGTTGATCAGAACGTGTAATCTATTCTAGAACCTGAGACGAAAAACGACTGAAATTGTGGCAAAGGCAGTGACCCGAATCTTGATGGCGGCCAGCGGCACCGGGGGACATCTCTTTCCGGCCCTGGCGGTGGCAGAAAAATTAACGGACTGTGAGATTGAGTGGTTGGGAGTCCGCGATCGCCTCGAAACGGACTTGGTGCCGGATCAATATCGCCGCCATGCGGTCACGGCAAAAGGACTCCAGGGCAACCCCCTCCAAAAGCTCCTAAATGGATTGCAGTTGCTGGCATCTATCTTTCAAACCTACAAAATTTTGGGCGATCGCCACATTGATCTGGTGTTTACCACCGGGGGATACATTGCGGCCCCGGCAATCCTGGCGGCGCGACTGCGGCGCATCCCGGTGGTTCTCCATGAGTCGAATGTCCTCCCCGGTAAAGTGACCCGCCTGTTGGGGCAATATGCCACTGCTGTCATTGTGGGCTTTCAGGAGTCGGCCCAATATTTACCCAAGGCGAAAACCATTCATCTCGGTACCCCCGTCCGCTCAGAGTTTCTCACGCCCCAACCCCTAGATCTGGATATTCCGGGCGATCGCCCTTTGATTTTGGCGATGGGAGGCTCCCAGGGGGCCGTGGGGATTAATCAATTGGTGCGTCAATGTGCAAGCCGCTGGCTCGAAGCCGGGGCCTTTATCGTCCACATCACCGGGAAAAATGACCCTGACGTGGGGCAGTTCCAAGCCGAGAACTATCTCACCTTGCCCTTTGTTGAAGATATTGCTCCCCTCCTGCAACGGGCCGATGTGGTGATTAGTCGCTCTGGTGCCAGCGCCCTGACGGAGTTAACTATTACCAAAACGCCCGCTATTCTTATTCCCTATCCCTATGCCGCCGAGGACCACCAAACCCTCAATGCCCAGGTTTTTGCGAAACATGAAGCCGCACTGTTAGCGCCCCAAGCTGAATTAACTCCCGAATCCCTCACAGCGATGGTCTTGGGTCTATTGGAAGCACCAGGGAAACGGGAGGCGATCGCCGCCAATGTCGCCGCTTTAGGGATGCCAGAAAGTGCCGAAAAAATTGCTTATTTCCTGCGTACTACTCTCCGCTTGTAGGGGTTTCAAAATTCGGATCACCCGGTTGCGTCGGCCCAGGTTCACGGTTTAACAGCCAGTTCAAGCCGAAGGCCGCCAAAACTAACATCACAAGAATTGCCACTAAGCTCACCAGAATCAGGGTGAATTGGGACAGACTATTTTCCGCTTCTGGTTCCGACTCTAATTCTGCTTCAAGGGTCGTGTCTAGGGCCAGATCCGGGGGGACAAATTCTGGCTCAAAGTCTTCAGGGGAGGGAGCCATTTCAACTTCTGGGGCCTGGGTGAAGGTATCCGTTGTGAAACGGTAGAAAGCGATCGCCGCCGTAATATTATCCCCAGGATTTTTGGCGATCGCCTGGTCGATCAAGCTCTGGAGCATCGCCCCTGGAGGCAAATGACCTTGGATAATCACCGGGGCAAAGGTCTGCCACTGGGATTCTAAAAATTCATGGTCACTCAGGCCATCGGAACACACCACCAAAACCCCATCTTCAGCGAACACAAAACGACGAATCGCAGGATGGAGGCGATCGCCTGCTTTGATCCCAAGGGCTTGGGTGAGGGCCATGTGATCAGGACGCTGTAACCCTTGACGATAAATAGCCCGGCCCGCCTGGACTTCTCGACTGACCACATCATCATCTACGGTTAGACAAACGCATTGATCTTTTGTGAGCCAATAGGCCCGGCTGTCTCCTACCTGGGCAATGTAAAGTTCATGGCTGTGGCGATCCTGGAGTTCGTCGGCTTGAGGTCTTTGGGGTACCTGGAGGGCGAGGGTCAAGGTGGTGGCCATGCGATCGCCCCCCGTGCGTCCTTCTTGATCGTTACGTTCGGCGATCAGATTATTCGTAATGCGAATGTAGGCCGCCAATTGTTGTTCAATGACTTCCGGGGAAACCACTTCATTGGTATCAAATAGCCCTTGGAAAAAACCCGTCAGTTGCAACTTGAGGGATTGAATCGCCAATTGACTCGCCACTTCCCCCTGGCCATGGCCTTCCACCCCGTCGCACACCATTAATAAATGATCGCTCAACGCCAGGGTCGCTGTAGGGGGAGCCGCTAAATCCTGGGTCGTGGGGTAGTGGGCATCTTGGTTGCTCGTGGGAAGTTCTCCCTGGGCGGTGGCACTGGCGATCGCCATTTGCAGATGTTGCTGGCTAGACTGCTCTAAAAGGAGCTGATTTAACCGGGGCAAAATAATCTCTAGATCAGCATCCGGTTCGCTGAAACTTTCAATTAGTTCCGTCAGAATTGCTTGGGCTGGCGGCGTGCTTTCGGCCAGGAGCGATCGCCAGGGGGTTGCCAGGGCCGCCAAAGTGACGGGTTCACCAGGGGGATCTGCTAACAATTCCATCAGTCGGAGCCGCCAACCATCGACCCGGATATTTTCTAACGGTAAAAGACTGGTGCCCATGGTAACGGCCGCGAGATCTTCCCAGAGATCGAGCATTTGCCACAGCCAATTTAACTGTTGCAGGGGAGAAGCTTTTCCCCATAACGATCCGAGGGCGGGCAGCAGTTCCCCTTGGCCATTGATCGGGATATTGTCGAGGAGTAAAATTTCCCCCTCCGGTAGGGACAGGATGTCGTAAATTCGGGGTAGGTGTAGTTGACGGAGGTATAGCTTGCCATAGCGTTGGGCTAGGTCATTGGGGTCTGCACAGTCCGGGGGGGCTTCGGGCTTGGTGTCTTGCCAAATTTGCGGCGCTACCACCCAGTAGCGATCGCCGACGAGATCCGCTGCCTGAAAGGTTAACGCCAAGGAACCCGATGCTCGGAGATAAGGAAGAGTAATAGACATAAACTTTATAAAACAGTACAGCGCACAAACAGCCCAGGCCCAGTAGTCAAGCTATGATGAAGTCAGCGGTCGATGGTGCTGACCAACGGAGGCCATCCCTGATCGAAATTATATGGCGAAAAATCCCAGTATTAGGGTCTCGGTGAATGCTCAATCCTTTAATGATCTGGCTAATTATTGGCGCGGTGCTTTGCTCCCTAGAGTTTATTTTTCCCACCGCCTTCATGGAATTTATGTTGGGGCTTGGGGCCGTGGCGGTGGCCATCGTTGTGTATCTCATTCCGAGCCTAAATCCAAATATACAAATTTTTCTGTGGCTGCTGTTTTCCACCATCGCCATTGTGAGTTCCCGTCGTTTTTTTACACCAAAAACTTCTATTCGTACCCTCAGTGATGCCGCCGATGCAGAAACCCTAACGGCGATCGCCCCCGGTGAAGCTGGCCGCGTTTTGTACGAAGGTAACTCCTGGCGAGCCCGCTGCGCCGACGAAACCGTCACCATTGAGCCCCACCAGACCGTTTATGTTCTACGTCGAGAGGGCACAACTTTGATTGTTATGCCTCGGCACCTGCTTGAACCCTAGGAAAATGGCCCAAAATTCAGAAATAGGTTCAGTGAAATTCCGTTAACCTGTAAAGGATTATTTCTATCATCTGGGGAGTTTGTCACCGATAAAATATATGTAGATTGCAACTTTTTTCTGCACACCATTTCTTACATCTCTAGCCATATCTATGTACCAGTCCTTTGCTGCCCTATGTGCCGCTTTGATGTTAACGGGCATTGTCTATGTCCTAGTCAAACATGATCAGAAAATCGCGATTCGGCAACGGGACTATCGCTACATTATCGTTGGTTGCATCCTGTTAGCTTTAGGACGTTGGTTATCTTTTTTTCAGGTCTCCCAATACCTCGGCGCCCAGTGGCAATCCTTAGCAATGGTATGGCAGTTTGGTGAGCGATTCATTGGTGACGGTTTTGGGTTGATCTTTGTGAGCGTTGGACTGGTGCGGTGGTTACCAACTTTAAGCGCATTCCAGCGGCGGGCCTCTGCCTACAGACAGACCAGTGAAGCCTTAGAATCTGAACGCAATATTCTGCAAGGATTATTTAATAGCCTCCAAGGAGCCTTATTTGTCTGTGATGGTGCGGGAAATTTTATCCGTTGGAACCGTTTCTATCAAGAAGTGCTTGGGTTTAGTGATACAGATATGTCCTGTCTGAAGGCGATCGATACAGTTGTGCCCGAAGATCAAGATTTTGTGCAGCAACAGTTACTGCAAGTGTTTAGTCAAGGCTATGCGGAAGGGGAATTTCGTGTCCGGACAAAACAGGGCAACACCTTGAGGCTATATGGCTTTGCGTCTCGGGTCGAGCTTGATCTCGATCAAAATGCTTCGGGGTTTACGGGCATTGCAGTTGATATTTCTGCCCTTAAGCAGGTTGAAGCGGAACTGCGGCGCTCCCAGCGGTCTTTGCAGATGCACAATTGCTTCTTGACCTTGGCCCATGCCCTCACCCAGCGTTTACATGGCTCCTTAGAAATTGAAGATATCGCCCGGGAAACCACTGCAACCCTACATCAACATTATGCGGAAACCTGTATCGGTTTTTATTTGTTAGAAGGCACAACCTTTGAAGATGGCTTACTTAAGTTGCAGAGCCATGCGGGTTTTTCGTCGGAAAGGCGCGTTGCTCTCAATCAACTGACAACAACCCATCGTCTCTTTCGCCATGCTTTGCAGGACAAAACGTTACAAATTTTAGACGCTGCGGAGTTGGCTTGTTTTTGTGATGATCTCAGTCCCCAAAGTATTGCCCTGGGTAATGCAGCGAAGGTGTTGACGATTCCGCTGGTTTTCCATGAACAACAGTTTGGCTTGCTATTGATGCTATTCGAGGAGGATAAAACCCTAGCTTCCTATGAAGTTGATACCCTCCGCGCCCTGGGTCAATCGATTTCTTTGGCGATCGCCAATGCGCACCATTTCAAAGAACTGCGCTACCAAGCCCGCTACGATAGTTTGACCACCATCGGCAATCGCAATTTATTCCATGACACGATTCAGGAATGGTTAAATGCGCCGTCCTTGGGGTACGAATTAATCATTGTGATGCTCATTGACCTAGACCGCTTCAAGGATCTCAATGACACCCTAGGCCATAAGCTCGGTAATACCTTCTTACAACAAATTGCCCTGCGCTTGCTCTCGGCCCTCAGTCCCTACCAGGGGATCGTCTGTCGTTTGGGGGGAGACGAATTCGCGGTTGCCTGTCCGATGATGCACAGTGAATGGGAAGAAGCTTGTCAGCATGCGGTGGAACTAGCGGATATTTTACAAGCGGCGATCCAACAACCCTTTGTCACGGCGGGCAATGTGATTCATATTACGGCGAGCCTGGGGATTGCGATGTTCCCCAACCACGGTACAGACAGCCATGCCGCCCTCCGCAGTGCCGAAGTCGCGATGTATGCGGCGAAACAAAAACGCACGACCTATGAGATTTATCACGAAGATATTGACCACTACACCCCGCGTCGCCTCGCCATTTTGTCTAGCCTGGGGAAACCGAGTGCCCGCCAACAATTCTTTTTGTGCTATCAACCGAAGTTTGATCTCCGGCAAAAAAAGCTCATCGGCGTAGAGGCTTTGGCCCGTTGGCATCACCCGACGTTTGGGCTGATTCCCCCCGCTGAATTTGTCCCCCTCGCCGAACAAAGCGATGCGATCCACGCGCTGACCTACTGGATTTGGGAAGAAGCCTTTCAGCAAAAAAAAATCTGGCAGAACCAAGGTCTGGATTTGGCGATCGCCCTTAATCTATCGGCCCGTAGCCTGTTAGACCCAAACTGTCTCACCACCTTTGAATCCCTACTCCAGCAATATGACATCATCCCTGGGCAAGTTGAACTCGAAATTACCGAAACCACCCTCATGAGCGATCCACGCTATGCCCTAGAGCTATTGCAATGCTTCGCTAATCTAGGGGTGCATTTATCCATTGATGACTTTGGTACCGGGTATTCTTCCCTGAGTTATCTCCAGCGGTTTCCGGTACATGCCCTAAAAATTGACCAATCCTTTGTGGTGGATATGCTCACTAATGAACAAAGCCTGGTGATTGTCCGCTCGACGATTAATTTAGCCCATAGCCTCGGCCTAGAAGTCGTGGCAGAAGGGGTGGAAAATCAGGCAATCCTGGATTTACTCAAAGAAATGGGCTGCGACATTGCCCAAGGATATTTTTTGGGACGTCCCCAAAGGGCCGAACAGGTACATCGATTCTCCGCCGAAGGCCTCAAGCGAGTCGTTTGAAAAGACACTCCCTGGGCTGCCCAAAAACCTGAAAAACAAAGTGGTGAAATGTAAACTTTTTCGACTTTCTGGTAGCCACCACGACAGGCAAGCCGTCCCAAAGAGATATATTGTTACAATAACTTAAAGAAAATACCAGTAAATTTAATTTGTATCAGCTATGGGTCGTGTTGGGGTCTTATTACTTAACTTAGGTGGGCCAGACAAATTAGAGGATGTTCGTCCTTTTTTGTTTAATTTGTTTGCTGACCCCGAAATTATTCGTTTACCCGCGCCATGGATGCAAAAGCCGCTTGCTTGGCTCATTTCCACGCTCCGGGCCGGCAAATCCCAAGAAAACTATAAAGAAATTGGCGGCGGTTCGCCCCTCCGACAGATCACCGAAGCCCAAGGGGCAGCCCTCGCCCAAAAGTTGGCGGACTGGGGTCAAGAGGTCAAAGTTTATGTGGGGATGCGCTACTGGCACCCTTTTACCGAAGAGGCGATCGCCGAAATCAAACAAGATGACCTTGATCAGCTTGTGGTATTGCCCCTTTATCCCCAGTTTTCCATTAGTACCAGTGGGTCTAGCTTCCGGGTGCTCGAAGAAATGTGGCGCACCGACAAAGACCTCAGTCAGCTCGATTACACTCTGATCCCCTCCTGGTATGACCATCCCCAGTACGTTGCGGCGATGGTGGATCTGATTCGCCAGGAACTCGACCAATTTGAAAATCCCGACCAGGCCCACATTTTCTTTAGTGCCCATGGGGTACCCCAAAGCTATGTGGACGAAGCGGGGGATCCCTACCAACGGGAAATCGAGGAATGCACCAAGTTAATTATGGAATCTCTTGGTCGTCCCAATGACTACACCTTGGCCTATCAAAGTCGTGTTGGCCCCGTGGAATGGCTCCAACCCTATACCGAAGATTCCCTCATTGCCCTAGGGGAAAAAGGCATCAAAGATCTGGTGGTGATTCCCATTAGTTTTGTGTCTGAGCACATCGAAACCCTCCAGGAAATCGACATTGAATACCGTGAGGTGGCCGAGGAAGCTGGCATCGAAAATTTCCGCCGTGTCCCGGCCCTGAATACCCATCCTCTGTTTATTGAGTCCCTTGCTAATTTGGTGACTGAGTCCCTTGAGCAATGTCCGCGCACCTTCGCCCAAGTGACCCACCCCAAAGAAAATATGAAAATGTACCCCCAAGAATTGTCCTGGGGGATGAATACCAGCGCCGAGGTCTTAAATGGTCGCCTCGCGATGATCGGCTTTTTGGCGTTGTTATTAGAGCTTATTAGCGGCCAAGGTCCCCTCCATTTTGTGGGCATTATGTAATTGACATCCCCCTAAATCCCCCTTCGGAAGTGACATCCCCCAAAATCCCCCTTCGGAAGGGGGACTTTGTTTGTAGTTAGATGACTCGCTCGTTGCCGCCATCGAGGGGAATTTGGGCGGCTGTTGTTTTGGCGAACAAATCACTACAAAGGGCTGCGGCACATTCGGCGACATCCTGGCTGGTAATTTCCACTTGGAGGAGATTATTTTTCTTGTATTCTTCAATGGTCAGGCCATAGGCTTGCGCGCGTTTTTTGAGCACTTCAGTTGTCCAAATCCCAGTATCAAAAACGGCATTGGGATGGACGGTATTGATCCGAATTCCATCTGAACCCCATTCGAGGGCGGCCACCCGTGCCAGTTGGTTGAGGGCCGCTTTTGAGACGGAATAGGCAGCGACCCCTTGGCCTGGAGCAGCAACATTTTTTGAGCCGATGATCGCCACTCGACCCCCATTGGGAGCAAGTTTCAAGAAAGGATGGCATTCCCGCAACAGGATTAAATTACTGTCGAGGTTAATGCCGAGTACCTGTCGCCAATGGTCGGTGGCGAGATTGGCGATCGCCTCGCTGGGGGGGAAAATGCCAGCGTTGAGGATCACCATGTCCAGGCCGCCAAAATATTGCACAGCTTGCTCTAGGGCGTTTTTGATTTGGGTTTCGTCTGTGAGATCGCAAGTCAGACCCAAAAAATCGGGGCGATCGCAGAGGGTTTCAATGGTTGGGTTGATATCTAGGGCGACCACCGCTGCCCCCCGTTTCAGGAGGGATTCGACGCAGGCTTGCCCAATACCAGAGGCCGCTCCTGTGACCAGGGCAATCTCCCCAGTAAATTCTGGCGGATTGCCACCTTTTTTCAGTTTGGCTTGTTCTAAATCCCAATATTCCATGTCAAAAATGTCCTTTTGGGAAAGGGCTTGGTAACGACTGAGCAATTCGGCGCGGGAAATAATCTCGATGGTGTGGCGATAAATATCCGCGACAATGTTGGCGGCTTTGGCGGTTTGGCCGACGGTGAGCAAGCCTAATTCTGGATCGAGGATTACCCGTGGCGCTGGATCGAGCATGGTTTTCGGTTCCTTGGCCTGGGGTACTTGGTTGGCGAAATAGTCTTTGTAAGCGGCGGCAAACCCTTGCACATCGCGGCCAATCAGAGGCACAGGTTTGGTGCGAATCACATGGTCAGGGGTGGCTGGATTTTGTTGGGAGATGCGGTCTAAATCTTCCCGTTGGGTAAAGTTCAAAATTTCCGGGCGGCGATCGCCTTTGAGAATCACCGGGAAACCCGCCACCTGGGAAACGTCGTAACGGAGCTGCGCTAGGGTTTTCGCGATGGGAGCATCACTAGTTTTTACAGAACGTTGGGGAATTTCCCAAGCCTCTTGATTCTGAAGATAAGTTTCTGCTTCCTGGACGAGGGCGATCATCCGTTCGTAGGATTCTTTGGCCGTCGCCCCAAAGGAGAAAATGCCGTGGTTTAGCAAAATCATCCCCTCGGTTTGGGCATTGGCTTCGGCGGCAAACCTTTCGGCACAGAGACGGGCCAGATCAAACCCCGGCATGATGTAGGGAATAATCACCAGGCGATCGCCATAAATTTCCTTGATTCGATCCAGTCCTTCTGGTGTGTTGGTAATCGTCACAATCGCATCGGCGTGGGTGTGATCGACATATTTATAGGGCAGGATCGCGTGTAAAATCGTTTCCACCGAGGGGGTCGGGGCCGTGGCGACGGTCATTTGGGTCTTCAGTTCGTTGACCATCTGGGGGTCACTCAGGCTGGGAAGTTGGGCCAATTTCAACAAATGATTCATCCGCACAGGGGCAAAACCTGCCGCCTCGATAGTCGCTAAATCCCAACCACTACCTTTCACATAGAGAATTTCTTCTGCTTCGCCGACGAGGTTGGTTTCCGTGACCTTGACCGAGGTATTACCGCCGCCGTGAAGCACCAAAGAGGGATCCCGCCCCAACAGACGAGAAGTATAAACCCGCAGGGCTAAATCCCCCTGGTAGGTGGCTGCTTCTTGATCATTCCAAAGGCTTTTCATGTACTGGGTTCCGCTAAATCACTCAGTACAAATCTTAAGTCGCTTCGGGGGGAAGATCGAAATTTAAGGCGCTAACCGTTGCCGTTGCCAACTCCCATCATCTTGCAGCGTAAAGACTAGGCGATCATGGAGTCGACTGGGACGCCCTTGCCAAAACTCAATTTTTTCGGGCTTCACCAAAAAACCGCCCCAATGGTCTGGCCGGGGAATATCTTTGTCGGCATATTCAGCTTCGAGGTCTTTGAAACGTTGTTCGAGTACTTCACGGTTGGTGATCGCCTCACTCTGGGGAGAAGCCCAGGCCCCAATTTGGGATTTGCGGGGGCGACTGGCGAAATATTCATCGGAGCGCTCTGGGGGTAGTTTTTCGACGGTGCCTTCGATGCGCACTTGCCGTTCTAGGGGTTCCCACCAAAAGACTAAGGCTGTGTGACCGGAAGCGACTAATTCTGTGGCCTTTTGGCTGGTGTAGTTGGTAAAAAAAGTAAATCCAGCTTCACTAAAATCTTTTAGAAGCACGACCCGTGAACTGGGTCTGCCGTCAGAGCCAACTGAACTGAGGACCATTGCATTGGGTTCGCGAATTTCATCAATTTCCGTTGCCTGTTGAAACCAGGTGGCGAATTGCGCCATTGGGTCATCGCTCACATCATCTTCATGGAGACCCGCTTTGGTGTAATTTTGGCGGAGATTGGCAACGTGCATAATCATCGGCGGCACCAACGAAATAACGGTAATAGGCTTAAAAAAAGCAGAACAAAAGTCGTTTTGTATTGTAGTGGAATTTTTTCAAGTGGGGTGGTGTACTCAACGACTAACCACCACTGACGGGGGGAATCAAAACCACTTCATCGCCTTCTTGGAGTACTGTTTCTGGGGAGACAAATTCTAAATTGACCCCAAACCGGGTGACAGACTGCCATTCTGCCAAATTGGGATGTTCATCTAAAATGCGCTGGAAAACATCTGCGACAGTGCTACCAGGAGCAACTTGCCAATGTAAAACTTCGGTGCCGTAGGTTTCTTGGTAGATCGCGAAGAGCTTGATGGTGATTTGGAACGCAGACATCTAATTTTTTCGGACTAAGGAGAGTGGTTGGGATAGTTTCAGAGGATCATAGCGGTGTTGCTGGGGTTTCGCCAAAGGAATCACGCTGACAGGATTTTTTTGGGGTATCCTTGGGTTAAATTTCGCCTCCTTCCAGATAACAACCATCGATGAATCTCCTTGAGTGCTACAAAATTTTAGGGTTACGGGTTGATGCAGAGCTGGGGGCAGTGAAGGCGGCCTATCGTCGTTTGGCGCGGCAATGTCACCCGGATGTTAATCGCGGCGATCGCCAAGCAGAATATAAATTTATCCAAATTACCCAAGCCTATAAAGTCCTAGCCGAAATCCACCGTTCCCCGGACAAACAAACCTGGCTCCCTTCCCCAGAACCGAGTCAACCCAAGGGGAATGCGATCCTTTCTCCTTTGGATCAGCGGCTGAAGTGGGAAAGTTACCAGCGGCTCCAGGACTGTCTACAACAACAACGCTATGCCAGGGCGATCACCTTAATGGAAGGGTTGGCCCAGCGTCTTCCCCAGGATCTAGAGGTGCGCCAATGGCAAGGGATTACTTACCTCAGTTGGGGCCGCCATTTACTCCAACAGAAGCAGCACCACAAAGCCCGCACCTATCTCCACAAAGCACTCCTGGCTGATCCCCACAACCGCAAGCTCCGGCAACGGGTAGAGGAGCTATTGCAAACCATTTTGATTCCCGCCATCTGAGAAAGTCTGGTCTGGTTGGTTAAGCTTCAACATATTTGGCGATCGCCTGGAGGAAGCGCACCGGGTGAAATGGTTTTGTGAAATAGTCATTGGCGCCGAGATCCTGCGCTTTCTGACGGTGAAGATCATTGTCGCGGGAGGTAAGCATCACGAAGGGTAGCTGATCCCATTGCCTTTGGCCCCGCACCATTTGCAATAGAGTAAAGCCATCATAGCCAGGCATTTCCAGGTCACAAATGGCGAGTTCAAAGGTTTGCTTCGAGCGGTTGAGGAGGTTCCAGGCTTCCTTCCCATCACGGCATTGTTGCACCTGGTATCCTACTTGACTCAACAGTTTATTGAGGGTACGGCGAACGGCGACCGAATCATCAATGACCAGAATCGTTGGTTGACGCTTCGGCTGTTCAGAGGTGGAACTGGGAGTTTGGGGCTGGTCTGGGCTAGCCAAGAGTTGATCAAAGGCATCGGGTAAAAGCACCGGAATTACCTCTCCAGAACCCAAGACGGTACACCCCGCAACGTAGGGGGGATAAGCCACGGCGTTATCCAGGGATTTCAGCACCAGTTCCCGTTCCCCAAGGATTTCATCTACGGCGATCGCCAAGGATTTTTTCCCCTGGCGCACGATCAGACCAATGGTAGGGGCGGGCCGCTGTTCCGGAGGCAAGAGGAGATTGCTTTGGGGATAGGGCAGCAGTTGATCGAGGGCATGGAGTTTGAGGGGGGTGCCCTGCCAATCGAGAAATTCTGGATACTCTAAATTGTCTTTATTAACAAGTGAGAGTACCGCCTGGACAGTGACCGAAGGAAAGGCGATCGCCTGTTGCTGGCAGCGGCAGAGGAGCAAGGGCAAAATATTGAAGCTCAGGGGAATGCGGATCGTGAAATTTGTCCCCTGGTGCCGCTGACTACTGGCGGTAATGGTGCCCTTGAGTTGGGCCAGTTCTAGCCGGACAATATCCAGGCCCAGCCCCCGACCCGAAAGATCGCTGACGGTATCCCGGGTCGAAAAGCCTGGAGAAAACAAATATTCAAGGATTTCTGCCTCGGTTGGTTGATGCTCTGGCGCACAGAGTCCCTTGGCGATCGCCTTTTGTTGAACCCGCTTTAGATCGATGCCCCGGCCATCATCCTGCACTAAAATTTCCACCATATTGCCGCGCAGTTGGGCACTGAGGCGAATTGTGCCTACCTCGATTTTTTGGGCTTGGCGGCGTTCCTGGGGCGGCTCAATACCATGGTCAAAGGCATTCCGGATTAAGTGGGTCAGGGGCGTACGCAATTGTTCAAGGATCGCTTGATCCACCAAGACTTGTTCGCCCTCAATAACGAGCTGAGCTCTCTGGGGATAGCGTTTACTTAGGGTCTCAAGGGACCGGCGGAAGCGGCGGGCCAAGTTCCCAAAGGGCATCAGGCGCGATTGGGTCAGATCCTGGTTGAGATACTCTAACTGTTGCCGCACCCCTTCTAAAGATTCTTGGAATTCCCAGCGCATGAGTTCTAGATCTTCCTGGATCTCCTGCACCTGTACCATTAGTTCCTGGAACTGCTGGAGTTGGGAATGGGCCTGGGTGTATTGGTCAAAGTGGAGGGTGTCAAATTCCGTGTGGGTCGTGGTGGCCAATTCTAGGGAGGGTTTCTGACTGCCACCATTTTGCCCGGAACCAGCGGTGGCCACAGCCAATTTGTCATAGAGGGCCGTCACTTCATCGCGAATCGGGTTGAGTTGCTGGGTTCTTTTTTTGAGATTGCGGCTGGCCCGGAGGAGTTGCTCTTGGTGCCGGGTGAGCTTTTCGTAGCCGATAAAGAGTTCCCCAACGGCATTGCCCATGCGGTTGAGTTGTTGGATCGGCATCCGGATTTGCAGGCTAGAGGTTTGTTTAGGAACGGGTTGTGGCGTGGCCCTTACTGGCGTGGGGGGAACCGGATCAGGATCAGGACTGAGGTTAGCCTCAGGGGGCGTATCAAGTTTTGGTGGTTCTGGAGCCGCCAGGAGAGCTTGGAATGATTCGCTAATGTTTGCCTCGTCAGGGTTGGCTAGGTATGCCTGGATCAGACGACGGATCTCGGCGATCGCCCCTTGGCTGAGGGTAACAGGATCCACTTTGCTGTCTGCGAGGGCTGTTTGGAGGAGACTCGCCAGGGTCTTAAGCCAGGGCACCCCAAGGGCATCCCCCAGGAGGCGGCATTCTTCTTCGAGGGTTTTGAGTTGGCGGGCGGCACTGCGGGGGGTGGGATCGTGGGTGAGTAGTTTTTCGAGGCGTTGGACACAGGCTTCGAGGTCCACCTTGAGGGCCGTGGCGACAAATTTACTGGGAGCATTGCCAGCGGGGGCCATGGCTTGGGGGTCAGCAGACTGGGCTTGGCCGAGAAATTCCTGGAGAGTGGTGGCCATTTTGGCGGCTTCTGGACTATCCCCTGGGTGGTCATCATCCCGGGCGGCTAGGTCGAGGCAATGTTGCACCTCCTCCATGGCGAGACTGATCAAATCTAGGCCAACTTGTTCTTGTTCAATGCGGCCAGCGGCGATCGCCTCAAGGAGATCCTCCATCTGGTGGGCCAGATTGTGCAACGTTGTCAGTTCTGCGATGCCAGCCCCCCCTTTGATCGAATGGGCCGCACGCACCAAATCTTGATATAGCTTTGCCTTATCCTGACCTCCGGGTTGTTGGAATTCTGCCTGCAACAGCCCCATACTTTGGTGGAACAACTCAACAAAATCCGGGGCATCTTCCAGCAAAAAACAGTGGCGGGCTTCGAGGGCGATCGCCTTTAAACTAGCGGCATCCAACATGGCAAAGATAATAAAAGAACATTAAAGATCCAAAAAATACAAGCGTTACTCAATCTCAAAGCGGGACGAAGAATCCTTCAGGGCGATCGCCACCTGGGTCAGCGATTCTAATTGGCCAGACATCGTTTGGGATTCCGCCGCCGTTTTTTGGGCCACCTCCGCCGCCGATTGCATAATTTTAGTGACCTTCCCAGACACATCCCGCTGGGAGACCATCGCCTTCGAGATCCGCGCCAGCACCTTATCAATTTCCTCACTAATGCGGGACACACTCTGGAGCGTTGTTTTCGTCTTTTTCACCAATTCCGTCCCCGTGACTACCTGGGAAGTACTTTCCTCCATCATCTGCATCATCTGGGCCGTTTCTTCCTGGATCCCGCCGATCAACTGTTCCACTTCCTGGGCCGCTGTGGTAACCTGTTCTGCCAAGCGTCGTACCTCATCGGCAACCACCCGGAAACCCTGGCCATTTTCCCCGGCTCGCGTTGCCTCAATGGAGGCATTAAACGCCAGGAGGTTCGTCTTTTCCGAAATGTCAGAAATAATGTTGACGATCTTTGAAATTTCCTGGGAAGATTCCGCCAGACGTTTCGCTTTCTTCGAGGTATCTGCCACAGACCCCCGAATCAGATCAATGCTCGTCACCGTTTCGTCCATCGTCGCCTGACCTTCCTGGGCCGCTAAACGGGATTTCCGCGCAATTTGGGCCGCCCCCTGGGCCGATTTCGCCACCGCTTGAATGGATTGAGCAATACCTTGCACCGACCGTTCTGCCGATTGAATCGCCCGTTCCTGGACTGTAGCTTCCGTGGAGAGGCGCGTGATCAGGTCATTGTTCACGATCGCCAAATCATAGACCTCATCCGCCGAGGATTTTACCTGGGAGACCAAGGCCCGCAGACTCCGGAGGGTGGCATTAAACGCATCGGCAATGGAGCCGACTTCCCCTTCGTCTACCATCGCCTGTACCGTGAGGTTCCCCTGGCGCACTTCCTCAATTTGGAGCAGCAACCGAATTACCCCTTCCTGGAGACGTTCCCGTTCCTGGCGTTGGAAGGCCGCCTCTTGATCTTTTGCCTGGGCTTGGGCTTCGACGGCGTCGGTAATGGAACGAATTTGGGCCGCCATATTATTAAATGTGGTGGCGAGTTGACCCACTTCATCTTCCGCAAAGATTTCGGCCCGCGCATCAAGGTTCCCGGCCCCAAACTCGGTGGTTACTTTTTGCAGACGCTTGATCGGTCTTGTGATTGTTCGTCCCAGGAGCCACGCTAGACCCGCCGCCACAAAGACCCCAATCAAACCCACCGTTGTCTGGAGCAGTAAGCTGTCCTGGATTAGGGCATTGAGGGTATTTTCATCGGTGCCCCGGACAATGATCGCCACGGGTTCCCCGGCGCTATTGAGAATGGATTCAGCCGCGAGGGTGTAGGGGATGCCATCGATCACCTGGGTATCAACGACGGTTTCGCCCTTGGCATTAACGGCGGCTGTCAGGAAGGAGAAATCCGGTAGGGTGAGCAGATCAGGGGCATTGAGGGAGGTCTGGATCACCTTACGGTCACTGTCTTCCCCTTCTGCCTGGGCATCCTGTTGGTAGAGAGCACTGGCGAGCTGGAAACCGCCGTCGGGGTTGACTTGATAAATCGCACTATAACCACCATTGAAGGCGCTGACGGTATTCGCAGCAATATCCAGTTTGGCATTGAAAATTACATCCCCTGAAACTAAGGCTCCAAGGAGGTTATCGTTGCTGCCGATGACGGGGGTGACGGTATAACGAACAAGGGCAAATCCACCTTTTTTGGTGCCAATGGGGAATTTTGTGACTTCTCGATTGAGATCATCCCAAGAGAGTAATTCGCTGGTTTTGAGTTGTTGTCTGGTCTGGAGGGCTTGGGTCACGAGGCCATTGGGGTCAAACACTTCCCCTTGGCGATCGCCATTGCCATTGGTAATAATCCGGAGATTTGTACTGACCAGGGTGGCATATTCAATGTTGCGGGCTTGGATTTCGTTTTGGAGAATGGCTTGCACTTGGGCGAGCTGTTCAGGGGGGACGGTGCCTGTGCTTTGGTAGGCCGCCGCCGCTGCAATGATCGCGGCGTTATCGGATTGGCCCCGGAACCCGAAACCCATCTGGTCAATTTTGACGTTGTAGTTAATGTCGTTGACCGCTAGCTCTGAGGTGGCCTGTTCCCGGAGCTGCGATCGCCCGGAAGTGACGATAATCACCGCCCCTGCGGCCACAACCCCAGCGATGGCAACGGCACTGGAGACAAAAATACCGATGAATTGTTTCTGGGCAATGGAGAGGTTTTGTAGCCGCTTGAGGGGAGGGGAAGTGACATCAACATTGGTGTAGTCAACATCGTCGTAAACCAGGGAGACGGGCTTGGGCGTCTGGTCTGGGAGGGCGATCGCGGCGGTCTCATTGCCATCTGTATCTAGTTCATCTGCATCTAGATCTGCCTGGGAGGCAACCTGATCCTGGAGATCCGCAAGGGCCTTGGTGGCACTGGCTGCAAAAATGCCTTCGGAATCTTGATCAATAATTTGCTGGTAAGTGGCGATCGCCTCTGCAAAAAAGCCTTCACTTTCGAGGGCACTGGCAAGGCTAATTTGGGCAACCATGTCCGTGGGGTCAGCGGCGATCGCCCCTTGCAATGCCAAAATCTCTGGGCTGTATTCCCTGATCTCTGAGACTTCTGCAATTGCGGGTTCCGGCGGGCTTGCTGTCGCCGCTGTCCCGTTCCCGTTGGTTGCTTCTGCTGGGCGATCGCCATTGTTCCCGTTGCCATTAGTCGGTAACTCAATTGTTTCCCCTAGGGCAAGGAGCGCTTGGTGGGCACTGGCCGCAAAGACACCGTCTTGATCCGAGGCCATAATGTCGCGGTAAACTTCCGCCGCCTCCGGCAAAAAGCCTTCCGTTTCCAGTTGACTCGCCAGACTGATTTTCATCACGATGTCCGTGGGGTCAAGGGCGATCGCCGCCTGGAGTTCTTTAATTTCCTCAGAAAAAGCCGGAGAAGTTGCCGTGTTCATGGTCTGTTCTGTTGTGCCCATAGGTAGTGATTCGGTGAAATTGACGTTGAAAAACTCAAAGCTTATTGATTGACCAGGGTGCCCTGGAGGTATTGGGATAAATGGGCCATGGCCAACGTAAATCCCTTCTCTGGCCCCCTGACCAGTTGGCGATCGCAATGGGGATAAAATCCCTGCCAAGCCGTCGCCACCGGAGCCGCCACCCCCAAGTCAAACGGAGCAATGCCCTCAAGCTGGCTTACCACAAAGCCCACTTGCCCTCCATCCCCTTGGCTTAATAGCACCACCGTTAACTTTTCCTGGGGATTGGGCCGCGCTGCCGATGTCCCTAATCCCTTTGGCGATCGCCGATCCACCACCCAAATCAACTGCCCCCGTTGGTTCGTGACCCCCAGCACCCCTGGAGCGACCCCCGGTACCGGACAAATAGCTTGGCGAGGCAGCGTCATCACTTCCAACATATTGTCTAGGGGAATCAACAGTCGCGTTTGGGCAAGGGAGTTAGCCCCAGCAGGATACAGTTGAACCCGGAAGAAATCAGCTTGAGTAGAGGAAGTGACCATGGCTAAATCAGACCTTTATCGAAGAAAAAACAGCACTATCTAAGCCAAATACTCTTTGACCGTTTTCATGAATTCCATTGGACTGTAGGGTTTGGTTAAATAAGCATTACCCCCCTGGCGTAACGCCCAAAACCGGTCGAAGTCCTGGCTTTTGTTTGAGCAAAAAATAATCGGCACTTCTTCATAACCCAGACTTTCACGAATTTCTCGGCATAAATCGAGGCCATTGAGCCCAGGCATCACAATATCGAGGAAAATCAGATCCGGTTGATCATGGTTGCGCAGCCAAGTTAAGGCCTCATCACCATTGTCCGCGAGGCTCACCTCCAGGCTCATTTTTTCCAGGAGTGCCCGGACAAGGGTTTGTTCTGATTTAGAATCATCAACAACTAAAACTTTTTTCATCTTATTTTCCTTGATTCAGTACGAGAACTTAGCGCAATTTCTTTTGAAAATTTAGTTTAGAGATTATGAAATGCAATCTCTAGGGCGTAGATTGCGCTGATGTTTGCTCCACATAGGACTGCACCATCCGAATCAAATCTTGGGGATTGAACGGTTTAGCGATGTAGTCAGAAGCACCCACCATCTTGGCACGGAGGCGATCAATAATTCCATCGCGCCCCGTGAGCATGACCACGGGGATATCCCTAAGCATTTCGGATTGGTTAAACAGGCGACAAAGCTCGTAACCGTCGATTTCGGGCATGTTGATATCCATCAAAATTAATTCTGGTCTTTGGCGGGCGAAGGTACTGAGGGACAAAGCAGGTTCGGTGACGCCAATGACCTCAAACCCACTGGCTTCTAGGGTCATCTTGACAACCCGTTGAATTGATTTACTGTCATCAATACAGGCGATGCGGGGCTTGGGTTTTTGCGGAACAGCGGCATAGGGAATAACTTCAATTAAGCCCGTTTTGACGAGGGGATGGAAAAGCTGGCTAAGTTCGAGGGTGGAGCGGCGGGTGTGGTGACTCAGCTCATAGAGGGTGACTTTTTGGTCGAGGAGCTCCCGGAGGCTTTCCATCAGTTGGTAGTCCTGGAGGTTAAGCCAGGAGCGGCTCCGGATTTCACGGAAATCTTTGATTTGGAGGCGCTGGAAGGGGGAAGCGATCTCCGGTCGGAGCTGTACCCATTGGCGAACGGTAGGCTGGATGGGACGCACCATTTCTTTGAGGGACAGGGACAATAGCAGGGGATCAAGGTTCAGGGAGCGTTCAAATTTAACGGCGGCCCGGGGCAGGGATAAAAATTGAGCGATCGCCTCTTGGGTGGTAAAAAACAAAACCTGGCGGACCTGCTGGAGGGATAATTTTCCGGCTTTCCAAATTTGACAAATGTAATCGTAATCTTGGGAGAAGGTATCCCCCATGGGAAATTTCGCTTTTGGAAACAACTGCCCCAAGAGATACGTTAAGCGCTCCCGTTTGCCCATGCCGCTGGTGGCAAAATGCAATTTCCCGCCCCCAAAATAAAGCTGCCAAAATATCGATTCATCTAAGGGATCGTAAATGGTCATTGTCCCCGACATTTGACGGTGAATCAGGGATTGGAGAACTTGGCCCGGAATAACAACGTTTTTGGTGATTGCATCTTGCACTTTCATATGAAACACACTAGCGGGAATTGATTTGGACAGGCGTTAGCGCTGTTGGTCTCTACCCACGGCTGGGAAAAATCATTAGGGAGGGTAGTGGATAAACACAGCGGCGAAATATGTCAGGGACAATTTATTCTAGATCGACTTTATCGCCTGAAAAATATAAGTTTCATCAGTTTTATCGGGCTGCCTGATAGTCGCGTCAAATATGACGATTAGGCTCGAACCGCAGGACAAAGAGCTTGAATAAATGGGGCTAGGGCAAGATTGAAAATTCATGGTGCTTGGGGGCAACTCTATTAGTTAATCTGAGCAATACTAATGCCACAGAAAGAGATTATTTTCTTACCATAAAGAATTGGTTAAAAGTAGTATGTTTAGCTACGAAAAAACTTTGATTACACCTCTCTTGACCGCCAACTGATACGGTTCAAATCTATACGTAGCAAGGCATTCGTTTTTTAACCTAGTGATCTTGCAAGGGAAGTCTAAATTAGGCCAGGGAGGCTCGTTAACGACGGATTAAGTGATCGAGGCGCTCTTGAATGATGAGTTGTAGGAGGGCGCGGAGGGTTTGGAGGCCAAAGAAAAATATTGTGAGGGCGATCGCCCCAATGAGAAATAGAGAGGCTGCTTGGCTCCAGACTAAAATCCCCACTACACTGCTGAAACCCCAGAGGATGCCGTACATCATAGTTTTGATCGCGAGGTAGATGCGGCGCAATTGGCGATCGCCTTCGACGGATTTAACGCGAAATTGCAGTTCCCCTAACTCGATGCGTGATTCGAGGCGCTTAATGGCCATTTCAGTGCGGCTGGGTTTCTGAAATTGGTACAGGACGAATTCTTTGGTTTGTTGGGCCAGGCTCCCCAGGCGATTTTCCCCAGGTTTAGCGCTCACGGCTAAACTGCGAATAAATGGTTGGGCCGCCGCCATGAGATTGTATTGGGGGTCGAGGGCGCGGGCAATGCCATCGAGGGTGGTGAGAGCCTTGATAATGAAAGTCATTTGGGGCGGCAGACGAAAGGGTTGCTGCTCAAACATCAGGTAGATCTCATTACTAATCTGCTCAAATTCCTGGAGATCAATGGGGCGATCGCGGAAGCGGTCTAAAAGAAACGCAATCATCCGCTTTACTGGGGTCATATCTGCCATCGGCTCGATGAGACCCATATAAACCAAAGTTTCGACTACCTCGTCTGTATCCTTGCGCAGCACCGCGAAAAAGGTGCGCATCATCTGGGTTTTCTCCATGGATTTGACTTCGGTCATCGTGCCGAAATCATAGAAAATCAGCCTCCCTGTGGCATCGACGGCCATATTGCCGGGGTGGGGATCGGACTGAAAAAAGCCATCCTGGAGCAGTTGTTTAAGATAAGAAGAAATGCCGAGGCTGATGACGTGGTCTGGGTCAATATTGCTCGCTTCGAGGGCGGCTCGGTCATCAATTTTAATGCCCGGTAGATATTCAAGGGTTAAGACCTTGCGGGTGGTGTATTGCCAATAAACCTTGGGCACGAGAATTTGCTGATCGTCGGCGAAATTTTGCCGGAAATGATCGCCATTTTTGCCTTCGTGGATGTAGTCAATTTCTTGGTGGAGAAGATCGAAAAATTCCCGGTAAATTTGCTTGAGATTATATTTCTTGAGGTCTTTAAAAAAATAACTGGCCCAATGCAAGAGCTTTTCGAGGACTTGCATATCCACTTGGAACAGGCGACTCAGGCCGGGACGCTGAACCTTTACGGCCACTTCTTCGCCACTGTAGAGGGTGGCCCGGTGGACTTGGCCCAGGCTGGCGGAGGCAAGGGGTTCTGATTCAAAATCCTTGAAGAGGGCGTAAATGGATTTGTTAAATTCTTGTTCGATGACGGCGATCGCCGCTTGACCCCGAAAGGGCGGCACCCGGTCTTGGAGTTGGCTCAGTTCCTCGATGTATTCGATGGGAAATAGATCCGGGCGGGTGGACATGGCCTGGCCAATTTTGATGAAAGTTGGCCCCAAATCCAAAAGGTGATTCACGAGCCAGCGGGCTTGGCGATGGCGTTTGCGGGCGGGGTTGCCACCGGGGAGTCGGTCTTTGCCGAGCCGGAAGATAAACTGGGCGGCCACGGTAAAGATTTCCAGTTGCCGTTGCCTGAGACTCAGTTTGCGCCGTTGCCAGCGGGGAGTTTTCACGATTGATTTTGCCCTAGATTTCGACCATCCCTCATCATACAGAAAAGCTTCAACCCAAAAACGCGTTTCGGTAGAGTTCGATCAGGCGATCGCCCCAAAACAGACTAATGATTGCCCCCAAGGCAAGAAACGGCCCAAAGGGTAAATGTTGCCCCCGCTGGTGTTTGCCGAGACCCATGGCACCACCAATAATCATCGTGCCCAGGGCGCAGGCCAAAATCACAGTTAAGAGGACATTTTGCCAGCCCAACCAAGCGCCAATCATCGCCAAAAGCTTCGGATCGCCGCCGCCCATGGCCTCTTGACCCAGCATCGCCGAACCAATGACACCAATGCCATCTAGTAGCCAAAGCCCCAATACTGCCGCCCCAATGCCACCCAGGAGGCTATAAATCGCCCCGGTGAAGCCGTTCGCCTGGAAGCCGAGCCCCATCTGGAAGAGTAAACCGAGCACGAGACCCGATTGGGTCAAGGGGTTGGGCAGGGTAAAGGTGTCGTAATCAATTAAAGCCAGGGCCACCAACCAAAACAGCAGGGTAAAGGCGGCGATCGCCTCTATGGTCAACCCGAATTGAACCACTGTGGCAACACAAAGCAAGCCCATCAGCGCTTCGACGAGGGGATACCGGGGTGAAATAGGCGTTTTGCACCAGCGGCATTTACCCCCCAACAGGAGCCAACCCAACACCGGAATATTTTCCCGTGCCCCTAGTTGGTGGCCGCACTGGGGACAGCGGGAGGGGGGATGTGCCAGGGATAAACCCGCCGGCAGCCGATAAACCACCACGTTGAGGAAACTGCCGAAACAGGCTCCCCAGATGAATAGAAAAATAAAGGCGATCGCCAGCAAACCGGACTGTTGTAAAAGTGCGAGCATGGTGATGTTTCTCAAACCCTAGCCAACCAGCCCCATTATCTCCCCTGGCGATCGCCAAATTTTCAAAAACCCTAAAACAATCTTTTTCCTAGGGATTGACTTGCAGAATCAGGTCATTATTCAGGGTGAGATCAAGATCTGTATTGGTTTCTACGACCAACAGATCTACCCGATCAAGGCCCAAAAATTGGGGAATCAAGGTGGCGAGGATGCCGGCCCCAGCGCCAATTAACAGTTCCTCTGTGGCGATCGCCCGGTCTCCGGTAATGGCGGCGATCGCCGCGGCTGCCCCTGTCCCTAAAGCAGCATTTCTCAACAGATTACCCACATCCGTACCCCGGCGCACACTCTCTGTATCCGTAATCACCTGGGAGGTAGCGTTGATATTGTACATTTGGCCGTTGGGTAACACTAACTGCTGGGCAACAAAGCGGGTCCCATTCCCTGACGGTTGGAATTCCCCTTGAATTTCACTGCCCTGGGGGATCAGTACCAAGCCTTGGGTATTGACGATATTGGCATCCACCGTGAGAGTCACCGGTAAAATTTCATCCTGGGTTAAGAGGATTTTGTCGGCGGTGTAGCTGATCGGAATAATCGTGCCGGCTGTGATGCGATAGTCCACAGACACCACATCCTGGGTGACGATATAAGGAGAATTCATCGCCTGTACCTGACCCTGGGAAAAGAGGGCCTGATAAATAAACGCTGCCACCTCGGCCCGGGTTGCATTACGCTTTGGATTTAGTTGTTGCAAATTGGCATAGTTCACCACCATCTTTTGCTCCGTCGCAGCAGCAATGGGACTGCGGGCAAAGTCAGCAATATTCGCCGCGTCCTGGTAGTAGCCGAGGGTAGTATTGATATTGTTACGGGCTGAATAATTTAAACCATTGGCCAAGGCCACTAAAACCTGTTCCCGGGGAATATTTTGTTCGGGTCGAAAAACCTGGCCTGGATATCCCGAAAGAAAGCCCATCTCGTAGGCATTATTAATCGCATTAAAGGCCCAGTAGCTGCTGGGGACATCCACAAAAGCAATGGCATTGCGGTCTTGACTCTTGGGGAGAGCTTTCTGCACCATGGCCGCAAATTGGGCGCGGGTCACTGGGGCGTCAGGCCGAAAAGAACCGTCAGGAAAACCGGCAATAATTCCCCGGTTGACCAATTCATTAATAAATCCTGTGGCCCAATAGTTACTCGGCACATCGGGAAATTGGCTTGTTTGGGCGACTACTGCTGCGGGTTGCAACAATGATCCTTGGAAGGGTAATGTACTCCCCAGTCCGAGGGATAAGGCTAAAAGAAGAGCGGTGGATTGCTGGGCTCGCTTCATAGAAGGCATATTATTTTTCCTTGCGTTTCAGATTAGGATGACTGCTTAACTTCAGGTTAGCGTTGTTACCGTCACTTCTCACTTAAAAAATGCTTAAATTAAAGCATTTAAGCTAAATTTACTAGAGTTTAAGACGACTTGTTCCCGCAAATGTTCCGCTGATTTTTCCGTTTTCAACTGCTTGGAAATGTTCTGAACAATAATGGGGATTACTAAATTTATGCAGGGATTATTGAAGACTAGCCCTACTTAAAAAATGTTTCCAGGTAGTAAAACGCAAAAAAAGGCGATCGCCTCTGGATCGCCCGATGATAATCTTGCGGCAAGTTTGATTGGGTTAGGGAACTATTTCGGCATATCGTGGAGATCAAAGATAAAGGGGACACTTGAGCGTTGATCGCCCATAACGAGAACTTTGGGCATTTGTGATCCCCCTTCTTTCCAAGCTTCGATGGCTTCTTTTTGGAGCACCAGTTCACCCCCCTGGGCCTTGAGGGTTTCGGCGAGTAAGCGTTGGGCCTCGGCTTTCCCTTTGGCTCGGTTGATATCTGCTTGGGCCTGTTGTTCTGCTTCTTGGGCGACATAGATGGCCCGCTGTGCACGCTGTTCGGCGATTTGTTTTTCTTCGACGGCGCGGGAAAATTCTGCGGAGAAGTTTAAATCAACGACGCTGGTATCGAGGACAAGAATGCCATATTTTTCGAGGCGGGTTTCGAGGGCGTTATCAAAGTCATCCTTAAGCTCGGTACGTTTGGTGATTGCTTCTTCGACGGTGCGCTTGGCGGCAGCAATTTTAAAGGATTCTTGGGTTTGGGGGGCAATAATTTTCGAGACGATATTTTGCAATGTGCCCTGGGTGCGACGAATTTCGACGACTTTCACGGGATCGAGGCGAAAGTTAATGGCGAAACGGGCCGTCAAATCTTGTAAATCCTTGGTGGAGCTTTGGGCCGGGACTTCAAATTTTTGGACGGTCACATCATAAACATCCACGCTGGCAATCAGGGGCGGTTTAAAGTGGATCCCTTCGAGGAGAGCACCGTCCTGGGCTTTCCCAAGGACGCTCAACACGCCGGCTTGGCCGGGGTTGATGATGATAAATGCATTGAGCACGATGAAAAATAACAGGGCGATCGCCACCCCAATCAGTGAGAGGGAAAAATTTTGGTTGGGTGTAATGTTACGCACGCGGTCTTGGTCTCCAAATTCAGTTCAAGCGACTCAGTTACCCATCCCATTGTAGTGAAGCCAACCAGGAGGCAAAGGGTTAAGCTCAAGGCGATCGCCCCAAGGAAATGTAACAATTCGTTAAGCTAAAGATACTGACCCCAATCATTTCGTCTGAAGTTTTCTTTTCTATCTATGGTTGCAACGCCCCTCCCTGAGCCAACTGCCGATACGACCCCTGCCTTTGATTGGCATGAGGCTTGGTATCCGATTCACTTTGTACAGGATCTCGACAAAACCAAACCCACTCGCTTTGTGCTGCTGGGGGAACCCCTCGTCATTTGGTGGCAGCCTAAAACCCAACAATGGCAAGTCTTTAGTGATATCTGTCCCCACCGCCTCGCTCCTTTATCCGAAGGTCGCATTGTCGATGGCTGTTTAGAGTGTCCTTACCATGGCTGGCAATTTGCCGACACCGGGGCCTGTAGCAAAATTCCCTTCCAAGCCCCAGACGGTGAAGCCCACCACAGCCCCAGAGCCCAGGTAAAAACCTATGCCAGTTGCGTTAAACAAGGGCTGTTATTTGTCTACGGTGGCGATCGCCATCAGGCAGCCCAAACTCCTGTTCCGACGGTGCCCCAGTTAGACCAACATCCGGGCGAATGGGTGATGGCCGATGTGTTTCGCGATATTCCCTATGATGCGACAACCCTATTAGAAAATGTCCTGGATACTAGCCATGTGGCCTTTACCCACCATCCCCGGGTCGGCAACCGTAAAAATGCTAAAGAATTTATCCTGGATGTTTCTGACATTGAGAAAACCGGCTTCACGGGCAATTGGGAGGAAGGCCCCCGACGCGGCACCCTCGGCTCCCAGAAAACAACCTTTTTTGCGCCGGCTGCCATGTGGCACGACATCCCCGAAAGTCCCTTTGGTCAGGTGATGACCGTTGTCTACGCGACCCCCACCGAAAAAGGTCGCTGCCGGGCGATTGTGCGCTTACCCTTCCGCTTTAAAGCCGCCATACCGCGCTTGGCATTTAAATTTACCCCCCGCTGGTTTTCCCATCTCAATCAAATGGGCATCCTCGAAGATGATCAAATCTTTTTGCACCTCCAGGAACGGGAACTGGCAAAATCAACCCAAAACTACGCCAAAACCTGTTATCTGCCGACTAGTTCAGATTTGTTTGTGTTGGCCTATCGCCAGTGGGTAGAGCGGTACGGGGAACCTTTCCCGGACAAAGATTTTTCACCCGCAGAACCACAACAAAGTCAGTTACTAGAGCGCTACCATTCCCACACCAAAAATTGTGCCAGTTGCACCCAAGCTCTCAATCGAATTCAACAGGGTCAAAAGATTGTAATTGGCCTCGGATTTCTCCTGTGGTTGGGTTTGCCCTTCGCAATTTTTTATGGTTTGCCAACTTGGAGCCTTGGGGCGATCGCCACGGTGATCATCCTCTTAGCGGGACTTTGGTGGCAGCTCCATCGCCTAGAACGCCGGTTTTTTGATGGGGAATATCCCCCAACCCGGAATTACCGAGATTGATCAATACTTTTTTGGGGGAAAAATTTCTTGTAATCAGCCAGAAAACCTAGGTCACCTCCCCAAGAGCTGCCTATAATTCAGCTAGAGTCGGCTATTCCGAGAAAATCTGCATCAGTTCTTGGCCTCAGCAACTATCTCTATTTAACGGACTTGTTTGCCCAAGACCCAACTGAACATACTTCGCACACTGCTTTTTCCCTAATTTTTCCCTCTAAAAACTCCCATGAAATCCACATTACGGCCCCTGCTCTCTTGTTTGCCTGTCCTCCTCGGCTTTTGGGTTGAGGGGGCGATCGCCAATCCCAGTCCCACTATCCCTGGCACAACCCCTAGCGCTTACCCTGTGCTAGTGAGTCAAGTTCCAGTGGGACGACAGGTTGCCACCCAAAAAACAACCTACGCCCCCAGCGAGCCAATTATGGTGAACTACGCCAATCTACCGGGCAACTCTGGCGATTGGATTACCATCGTTCCGGCCAATGCCCCAGACAATAGCTACGAAGAATGGTTTTATACCGATGGTCAGCGCTCTGGCTCCCGTCAATTCAAAGGTCTCGCTGCTGGCAGCTACGAAGTGCGGGTTTACCACAACTGGCCCAATGGTGGTTATGTCGTCCAGGATCGGTATCGCTTCACTGTCGGAGCGCAAACGGTAACACCAATTAACAACCGTCATATCTCGACAAATAAGACTGTCTACCAAGCCAATGAACCAATTATGGTGAACTATGCTAATCTCCCTGGTAATCGCCAGGATTGGATCACCATTGTTGCGGCCAATGCCCCTGACGATAGCTACGGTGAATGGTTTTATACCCAAGGACAACGCTCTGGTTCCCGCCAATTCAGAGGTCTCGCCCCCGGCAACTATGAAGTACGGGTCTATTACAACTGGTCTGCGGGTGGTTATGTCGTCCAAGATCGTTATGCCTTTACGGTGCGCTAACCAGCAACAAATCTAGGACAATCATGAATTTCTGCCTCCCTCATGTTTAAGCTTTCTAACGAGAAAACACCACAAAGTTTAAGCATCGGGAGGCTTTTTTTACCCCTGGCTAAAGATAGTTAAAGACGACATCAAACAAACAAAATCTACTTGAGTCTAAACTCAGGCTAAATTTACTTGTTCATGATTGGCCAATGATTTTTTTTCAAGACTCAAGTCCGGCATGTCAAGGTGGGATCGTCTTCTAAAATGGCACCGTAGACCTGCTGGATTAAACTGCGGGCATGGTTATTTTGAGCGTCCACAGCGCTATTAAATAAAGCAGAAATAATTACTTGATTACAAGGGAAGTAAACATAAAATGAGCGATAGCCCAGGGTTTCTCCCTGATAAAACCAATAATTCCCCCAGGTCTCATCGTAACCTTGAATAATCCCCAAACCAAAACCATAGGGATCCGCCGCTGTAGTTTTGGCAATCGGTTCACCTGTTTTTAAAGAAACAACTTGCTGCATTTTCTCTTTTTCTACAGCAGACAATAGCTGATCTTCAATAAATAATGTTTGTACCCAGTGGATAATATCTTCTGTATTGGAAATTAAGGCTCCTGCAGCCCCGGCCCAAGACAAATTGTTACGGCTAACATCTTGTCCTGCAAGTTCCGGGTTGGTATATGGATTGAAATTGTAGCCCCTGACGAGACGTTGCTGAACAGCGGCACTGGGGTTAGGCACAGGATAAAATGTGTTTTCCAATTGGTAGGGTTGCAAAAGCTGGTTTGTGATCAGATCGGCAAAAGATTCTCCGGTAACTGTTTCCAAAAGCAGAGCACTTAATAGATAGCCTGTATTGTTGTAGTCGTACCCGCTTCTCAGGGGTGGTTTAGCGGCAGAATTTTGTGGATAAACGAGATCAATTAAACTGCGTTCTTCCCAAAATTGTTCTAGGTCTTGGGAAAATAAATAATTAACCGTAGGACTATCTGAATAATTGGGTAAACCGGATGTCATATTCAGAAGCTGTGTGGTCGTAATTCCAGACCAGTGAGAATATTCGGGTAGATATTGGGTGAAATCAGTATCTAGATCAAGGATTTGATTGTTTTCGTTTTGGAGAAGTAACGTCGCTGTGAAAGATTTCGTGATGCTACCGATGTGAAATAGGCTTTCGGCTGTAATGGGTGAACTATTGGGGTCATGACTTTCTTGGCCGATGACATAAGTTTGGGTTTGGCGATCGCTGACTTTAACGGATAATTGAATCCCAGAGAAATATTCTAATGCTTGATATTGGGTATGGTGTTCTTCTAAATATTGATTGATTTTTTGATGGGGAAGCGCCTTAGCAATGGTTGGGAAGGTCATGGAACTGGTAATTCCCAAGAAGGCTAAAGCTAGCATTTTAAGCATGATGATGTTTATTTTTGTTTGGCATCTCATTCATTATGGGATGAATATTTAGATGCAAGTCCAGTGGTTTAAAAATATTGATGTGAGGCTTTATTGGACATTCTGATTTGGTTTTTGGAACGACTTTTTCAAGGTGAGAGAATTGGTGACAACTAGCACAGAACTCATGGCCATTAAGCCTGCGGCCACGGCGGGACTGAGGGTAAAGTTAAATGCTGGTAAGAGAATCCCTGCTGCCAAGGGAATTGCAATGAGATTGTAGCCAAAGGCCCAGATCAAATTTTGACGAATCACTTTAACGGTGGTTTGGCTGAGATGGAGAGTCTGGGCAAAATCCATCAGGCGATCACCCATGAGAATAATGTCGGCGGTGGCGAGGGCAACGTCGGTACTCCCCTGGAGGGAAATGCCAATATCGGCGGTGGCGAGGGCCGGGGCATCATTAATGCCATCGCCAATCATCGCGACTACTTTTTGCTGGGCCTGGAGGGTACGGAGCTCTGCGGCTTTTTCGATGGGGGAAAGGCTGCCTTTGTAGTGATCAAGCTGGAGAGTCTGGGCGAGATGTTTCACGACGGGCGTTTGATCACCGCTGAGAAGGATTACTTCTAGATTTCTCGCACGCAGATTTTCGATTAGGGCAGCGGCATCGGGACGAGTCGGATCGGCGATCGCCACTAAACCCGCCACCTGGTGATCGACTGCAATGAAAATGGTGGTTTTACCCGCGGCTGACCAGGTTTCGAGATGGTGATGGCAGGCTTCAGGGATCGTAATTTGGGCCGCTGTGAGCCAGGCTTGGTTGCCAATGTGTACCTGTTGGCCGTTCACCTGACCGACAATGCCTTTACCCAAGGCAGTTTCAACTTGATCGGGGGCAAAGAGTTCTAGGTTTTGCTGCTGGGCGATCGCCACAAACGCTTGGCCATAGGGATGGGTGCTGCGCTGTTCAAGGCTCGCGGCCCATTGCAACAGGGCAGGTTCCGACCAAGGTTCAAAGCTCACCCACTCGACAATCTGCGGTTTGCCCTGGGTGAGAGTGCCCGTTTTATCGAAAACAACGGTGGTCAGTTGATTGAGGCGTTCGAGAATATCCCCCCCTTTGATCAAGATGCCTTGTTCAGCGCCAAGGCTTGTGCCCACCAGGAGGGCTGTCGGCGTCGCCAACCCCAAGGCACAGGGACAGGCCACCACCAAAACGGCGATCGCCAATTTGAGGCTTAATATTTCTGAGTTCATCGTCCCTGGGTCTAACCAGAGTTGGGTGCCGATCAGATCCCAAAACAAAAAGACCAAGACTGCCAAGGCCATTACCCCATAGGCAAAATATCCTGCAATGGTATCCGCCATTTTTTGCACGGGAGCCTTGCGGGTCTGGGCCGCCTCTACGGTGCGGATAATCTGGGCGAGAATGGTGTTTTGGGCTGTTTGCGTCGCTTGCACAATGATCACCCCCAGTTGGTTGAGGGTGCCGGCCTTCACGGCTGCGCCGACCGTTTTTTCCTGGGGCATCGCTTCCCCTGTCAACATCGATTCATCCACAGTGGTTTCACCCCGAATAATCGCTCCATCCACGGGAATTTTTTCGCCGGGTAAAATGCGCACCCATTCACCAATCTGTACCTGGGCCACGGGAATTGTAATTTCTTCAGTTTCGCCCTTTTGTTCTCGACCCATCAGGCGCGCCCCCTGGGGTTGCAGAGCGAGGAGAGATTCGAGGGCGGCGATCGCCTTAAGTCTGGCATTACCTTCGAGGGTGCGGCCAAGGAAGATAAAACCCAGTAACATCACGGGTTCATCAAAGAAACATTCCCAACCCAACTGGGGCATCAGCCAAGCCACACAGCTTGTCAGGTAGGCGCTCAATGTTCCGAGACCCACCAGAGTATTCATATTGGCATGGCCTTTAATCAGCCCCGTCCAACCGTCCCGCAAAATCGGCAACCCCGGAATAAATAAGGCCAAGGTGGCGATCGCCCAATGGACACCCATCAAATGAAGCAGAGGAATTTTGAGGCCCGTCAGATGATGCAAATGGCCCAGGCTCGACGCGAGGAGCAAGACAATCGCCGCCCCCAAACGCCAATATTGTTCTCGCTGGGATTGGGCGCGTTTTTCTTGGTATTGGTTAAAGGTTTCGACTTTCGCTATGCGGGGTTCGCTCGGAAAGCCAGCTTGGGATAAACGGTTGGCGATCGCCTCTGGTTGAATTTTCTCTGGTTCATAGGTGACCACCGCTACCTCCGTAATCAGATTCACCACCGCCGAGAGCACCCCAGGCTGTTGTGTTAACTGGCGTTCTACAGCTTTGACACAACCCGCACAGCGCATCCCCTGGACATCAAAGGTCGTCGTGGTTTGCGGCGCAAGGCGCGATTCGGGAGAAAGAGAACGGGAAGTCATATCAAAGGCCCCAACTGCAACAGGCTGTCCTCTGAGTATGACAAAAATTTTTTATCCCAGGGTCGATTATTACCGTTGTTTGCAACCCAGGGCCGCCATAATCGCCTGAAATCGCTCAGAATTGAGCCTTTGTTTATAGAGCCTCAGATGCAGCATTAATAGTTGTCGCTGGTTCGCCGGAAAA
Organism: Picosynechococcus sp. PCC 7003; assembly: GCF_001693255.1. Classification (NCBI taxonomy): domain Bacteria; kingdom Bacillati; phylum Cyanobacteriota; class Cyanophyceae; order Chroococcales; family Geminocystaceae; genus Picosynechococcus; species Picosynechococcus sp. PCC 7003. The sequence continues at coordinate 2,400,893 of NZ_CP016474.1, read as the reverse complement.
TCAGGAGCAAAATAGTCTGCCAAAGCACTTCCCCACAGCAGTCCCTGGAGCGCACTGGTCAGGTTTTGGGGGCGACGGTTCAGGCTGGCGCCACTAAAATCCAAGAGCACGGGCTGGCCTTGTTCGTTAACAATCACATCCTGGGTCAAACGGCCCATGTCGCCACGATCTAACCCCAACTGATCGAGGGCAAAGGCTTGGGAGAGGATATTTTCCATCACCGTCCGTCTCAAAATTTGGTGTTCTTGACCTTGGTGAGTCTGTAACCAAGTCAGGAGCGATCGCCCCGGCACAAATTCCATTAAGAGAAAATCCGCTGATCCCTTGAGCAAACGGGGGCCAATGCCGATCTGATTGGCCTTTGCTAAACAATCAATTTCTGGCAACAAGCTATCGTGATTACTATCTAAGCGGCGAATTTTTAGGGCACAGGGCCGCCCTTCCCAAAGCACCAGCACAACCGCGCCAACATAACCAAGGCCGAGAATGGGTAAGGCCCCTAGATTTTTCGGCCCCACCGCAACCATGGCCTCAATGCCCCACTCTGCCAAATGCGATCGCCGCCGTGCGATCTCCGTTGTTGTCGCCTGGGGATAACCTAAAATCTCTGGAGACAGTGGCAGTAAAGAACCAGTCAAGACCATTCCAAAAAATTTCCTATAGCAGAAGGGAACCAATGTGGGAGAATATAGCCCTATCCCTTGCCCCCAGGAGTCGAGATTATGCAAGAAGCCGTGGGAGTCATTGAAACCCTAGGTTTTCCCGCCGTCCTTGCCGCCGCTGATGCCATGGTCAAAGCGGGCCGTGTCACCATTGTGTTTTTTGACAAAGCCGAAAGAGGTAATTTTATCGTTGTCATTCGGGGTCGTACCTCAGAAGTGCGCCCTGCCATG